>NZ_CP053985.1:3865039-4509212 GCF_013267355.1 Achromobacter pestifer | reverse complement strand
TTCAAGCCCATCACCCGCGACGAATACGACCAGGCCGCGGCACAGGTCGAAGCCGGCAGCTTCGAGCTGCGCATCCGGCCCGTGTCGTTCTCCCTGGCCGAGTTCCAGCGCGCGCCCGATGCCTGCAATGCCCAACTGCTGGAGACGCTCCATGCCTAACGATCCCATCATCGAAGTCATCAAGCCCGGCCTGGCCACTTCGGTGCAGGACACGGGCCGACTAGGCTACTACCACCTGGGCATTCCGCCGTCCGGCGCGCTCGACCAGTACGCGCTGGCGGCCGCCAATCTGCTGGTGGGCAACGCCGCCGGCGACGCGGTGCTGGAATGCACCCTGCTCGGCCCTGAACTGCTGTTCCACCGCGCCGCCGTGATCGCCGTGACCGGCGCCAGCATGATCCCCAAGGTCGACGGCGTGGCGCAGGCCTGCAACGTGGCGCTGGCGGTGCAGGCGGGCAGCCGGCTGTCGTTCGACTTCGTGCAGGCGGGCGCTCGCGCCTGCCTGGCGGTGGCCGGCGGCATCGACGTGCCGGTGGTGCTGGGCAGCCGCTCGACCTATGCGCTGGGCGCCATCGGCGGCCACGAAGGCCGCAAGCTGCAGGCTGGCGACCGGCTGGCGGTAGGCCGGGCCTCGATCCGCACGCGCGTGGGCCGCGAGCTGCCCGCCGCGCTGGCCGTCGCCCCGCCCAAGACGCAGACGCTGCGCGTGCTGCCGGGCCTGTACGACCATCGCCTGGAGCCCGAGTCCGCCGCCACCTTCTATGAAGACGCCTGGACCGTGACCTCGGAGGCCGACCGCATCGGCTACCGCTACAAGCAGGGCCGTCCGCTGCGCTTTCGCGGCCGCGAGCAGCCCTTCGGCGCCGGCGCGGACCCGTCGAACATCGTCGACGCCTGCTATCCGATCGGCTCCATCCAGGTGCCCGCGGGCGTGGAACCCATCATCTTGCACCGCGACGCCGTGTCCGGCGGCGGCTACGCGATGATAGGCACGGTCATCAGCGCCGACCTGGACAAGGTCGGCCAGATGCAGCCCAACCAGAGCGCCCATTTCGAGCGGGTGACGCTGGAGCAGGCGGTGGCCGCCAGGCGCGACTACCGCGCCCGCTTCGAGCGGCTGCATCAGGCGCTCAGCGGCTGACCTTCCGGGGCGCGGCAAGGCCGCGTCCTATCCCCGCTTTTTCCAGTTTTCCGGCCTTGCCCCATGGCAAGGCCGGTGGGCGACGCGCGCCCGTTCCGCAGTCGAACCGCAATCCGATCCCGCCAGGAGATCCGCCATGGCCAATCTGACCCCACGCAAACCGTCCGATGAGACGGACAACTCGCTGCATGCCGTCGCCGACAGCGACCGCATGCCCCGCTATGCGCTCACCATGGCCTGGTGGGCCGTGTGCAGCGCCGTCTTCTACATCGTCGTCGGCGCCACGCTGGCGCTGAAGTACGGCGCCCGCAACGCCATCATCGGCATGGTGCTGTCCGTGATCAGCTACGGGCTGATCAACGGCGTCATCAGCCGCTACGCCATCCGTACCGGCCTGTCGGTGGCGCTGTTCTCGCGCCGGCTGTTCGGCACCTCGGGCGCGGCGCTGGCCACGCTGATCTTCTTCGCCACCGCCATCTACTACGCGGTGTTCGAAGGCGCGGTGATGTCGGTCGCGGCGCATCATCTCTATCCGGCCGTGCCGTACTGGCTGGTGGCGCTGGTGGTGGTCATCTACAGCGTGCTGCTGATCTTCGGCAGCGTGCAGCGCTGGCTGGACAAATTCAACGGCGTGCTGCTGCCGTTCTATCTGCTGGGCCTGTTGCTGGCCGTGGTGATGGCGACGCAGGAATACGGCTACAGCGACGCCTGGCTGTCGTTCGGCCCGCCCGAGGGCCCCGTCCCGGGAGGCTGGTGGGACGCCTTCGTCTACTACATGGGCGTGTGGGTCCTGATGATGTTCACCTTCGACTACGCCCGCTTCGGCAAACGCGAGGACCAGGCGTATCACAGCCGCTACAACTTCGGCATGCCGTTCTACCTGGTCACCTTCCTGCTCAATGGCGTGGCCGGCATCTACCTGGTCAGCACCATCCCCAGCGACGCCGCGCTGTCGGAAGTGTCGGTGGTGCTTGCGCTCCTCAAGCTGATGGGGCTGGGTGGACTGCTGTTCGTCTGGATCACGCAGACCCGCATCAACACGGCCAACTATTACCTGGCCACCATCAACATGCAGGCGTTCTTCGCGCGCTGGCCGGGCATGCGCTGGCCCAAGGCGATGTGGGCGGTCATCGTGGGCGCGGTGACGTATGCGCTGATGCTGCTGGACGTGTTCTCGTACCTGCTGCAAGCCCTGGCCTATCAGGGTATCTTCGTGGTGTCGTGGGTGGCGGTGGCGCTGGTGCACATCCTGGGCGATCAGGAGTCCGCACCGCGCCACGGTGACGGCACGGCATTCAACCGCGCCGGCCTGGCCGGCTGGTTCGCAGGCGCGATCTGCGGCCTCGCGCTGATGCACATGGCAGGTTTCGCTGCGACGCTGGCCGCGCCGGCCAGCTTCGTGGTGTCGGCGCTGGTGTACCGGATCTGCTCCACGGCGGCGGAACGGATGCAGGCGCAAGGCGGCTGATGCCGCGCCCGGGCCGCGCCGCGCGCCGGCGCGTCCCGAAAGCGCCCTGTGTACACTTTCCCCCAGTCCCGAACCTGGTGGAAGGAAGTGAACATGCGTGTGGATTTGGCGGCATTGCGGCCGCAGCTCATACAGATCGCCCAACGCGCCGATACCGGCGACGGCGCGCATGACCTGAGCCATCTGGAACGCGTGTGGAAGGCCGCCAACCGCATGCTGGCGCACCATCCCGAAGCCGACGCCATGACCGTCATGGCCGCCAGTTACCTGCACGACCTGGTCAACCTGCCCAAGAACCATCCCGACCGGGCGCGCGCTTCGACCATGGCCGCCGGCCAGGCCGTGCGCGAACTCCAGGCCATCGGCTATCCGCCAACCCGGCTCGAAAGCGTGCATCACGCGATCGAGGCCCACAGCTACTCCGCCAACATCGGCCCCCGGACCATCGAGGCCCGCATCGTGCAGGATGCCGACCGCCTGGACGCGCTCGGCCCGGTGGGACTGGCCCGCATGTTCCATGTCGGCGGGCTGTTGGGGCGCGCGCTGGCGCACCCCACCGACCCCATGGGTGCGCACCGGCAACTGGACGACGGCGTCTATACGCTGGATCACATCGAATTGAAGCTCGCACGCATCGCGGGAACCATGCAGACGGAAGGCGGCCGCGTGCTTGCGGCCGCCCGGCTGGACTGGATCCGGCGCTTCCGTGACGAGTTTGTGACGGACTGGTCCGCATGACGGCAGGCGGCGGCGCCAGGACTTTTTGGAAACAAGAAGCAAGCGCCGCCAGGGAACGCCGTAGGGCCCGGGGGATTTCCGCCATGGCGCAGATGTGCCCGCTCTGACTATCTTGGATAGCCCAGCCTACCGAGTCAGGAGATCTTCCATGGCACAGCAAACGGACAGCAAGCAGCCCACGCCGGACCCCGCCGAGCGCAACGCTTTTTTTCCTTCGCCCTACTCGCTATCGCAGTTCACTTCGCCCAAGTCGGATCTGTCGGACGCCGATTATCCAGACGCCTATCGCGGTGGCCGCTGGAAGATCCTGATGATCGCGGCCGACGAGCGCTACCTGCTCACGGGCAACGACACGTTCTTCTCGACGGGCAATCATCCGGTCGAGACCCTGCTGCCCATGTACCACCTCGACCAGGCGGGCTTCCAGATCGACATCGCGACGCTGTCGGGCAATCCGGTCAAGTTCGAATGGTGGGCATTCCCCTCTGAAGACACCAAGGTTGCAGCGCTGTACCAGAAGTATGAACAGCAGTTCCGGCAGCCGCAGGTGCTTGCCGACGTCGTCAAGGCGCTGGATCGCGATTCCGACTACCTGGCCGTGTTCATTCCTGGCGGCCATGGCGCGCTGATAGGACTGCCGTCCAGCGCGGACGTCAATGATGCGCTGCAATGGGCGATGCAAAACGACAAGCATGTCATCACGCTGTGCCACGGCCCCGCGGCGCTGCTGGCGACCGGCCTGGACGGCGCGAGTCCGTTCCATGGTTACCGCATCTGCGCCTTCCCCGATGGCATGGACAAACAGACGCCGGACATCGGCTACATGCCCGGCCCCTTGCGCTGGTTCTTTGGAGAAAAGTTGGCGGGACTGGGCATCACCGTCACGAACACCAAGGTCGACGGGAGCACCCTTCAGGACCGCAAGCTGCTCACGGGCGACAGTCCCTTCGCGGGCAATAATCTTGGAAAGCTCGCGGCGCGGGCCTTGCTGGATGAGGCGGCGGCCATCGAGCGCCCCCGGAAGTAGCCCCTCGCGCCAAGGATCTGCAGGGTTGGCGGGCGTCCCGGATCACGGCATGCCCGCCCGCGCGGCATGCGTTCGGAATTTCTATATGCAATAATAATTCTCATAATCAATTGCAACAATAAAATCCAGGTCCGATGCGCGGAAGGGGATTCGCCATGGCGGCCAACAAATACGCATTACCGCAGCAATGCATAGAAGGCCTGTACGTCGAACACGGGGGGTGGCTGAGAGGCTGGCTGCGGCGCAAGCTGGGTGATGCCGGCACGGCGGCCGATCTTGCGCACGACACATTCGTGCGCGTGCTCTCAAAGGACGCGCTGCCCGAAATGCGCGAGCCGCGCGCGTTCCTGACGACGATCGCTCATGGACTGGTCCTGAACCTGCGCAGGCGCCAGCGCATCGAGCAGGCCTATCTGGAGGCACTCGCGCTCCTGCCCGAACCCCAGATGCCGTCGCCCGAAACCCAGGCCATCCTGTTCGAAACCCTGCTCGAAATCGATCGCCTGCTTGACGCCTTGCCCCGGCTGGTGCGGCAAGCATTTCTGCTATCGCAGATCGACGGCAAACGCCAAGGCGAGATCGCGGCGGAACTGGGCATTTCGATTCCCACCGTCAAGCGCCACATCGCCCGCGCGTTGGCCCATTGCTGTTTCACTTGAATCCGGACTCGAGGCCCTCAGGCTCATGAGCCCGTCGCCCCCCTTCGCTCCCGACATCCGCCTCCAGGCCGCGCACTGGCTGGTCGAACTGCAATCCGACCGCGTGGCCGCAGACACTCTCCTGCGCTGGCGGGAATGGCGCGAGGCGAACCCCGAACACGAGCGCGCCTGGCAACACATCGAGAGCTTCCAGGCCCGGCTGCGCGGCGTGCCTGCGCCTGTGGCTCGCGCGGCGCTCACGGCGCCTGGTTCACCAGCACGGCGCAAGCTCGTCAAGGCGCTGGCGCTGGCCTTGTTTGCCGGCGGCGCGGCGTCGATGCTGGACGAGCAGCGCACCTGGCGGCGTTGGATCTCCGATAGCCGCACCGCGGCCGGAGTACGCCTGAGCCGCAGCCTGCCCGACGGCACGCAAGTGGTGCTCAATGCCGGCACCGCCATTGATATCCAGTTCACGTCGACGGAGCGCGCGCTGCGTCTCATCAACGGCGAGCTGCTGGTCGCAACCGCGCCGGACCCGGCATTGGGCGAGCCTCGCCCCTTCCTCGTGCGCACCGGCCAGGGCAGCATCCGCGCCCTGGGCACGCGCTTTTCCGTGCGCGATCTGGACGGACGCAGCAGCGCGGAAAGCCTGGTCGCCGTGTTCGACGGCGCTGTGGAACTCACACCCGCCAGCGGCACGCCGGCTCTCCTGCAGGCCGGCGAACAGGGCACGCTGAGGCGCAATACGGCCGTCGCAACGGGTTCGGCCAACGAGGACATGCTGGCCTGGACGCAAGGCATCATCGTCGCCCAGGATATGCCGCTGCCGGCATTCCTGGCCGAACTCGGGCGCTATCGCCCTGGACGCCTGGCCTGGGACGAAGAGCTTGCCCATATCAAGGTGACGGGCACCTACCCCACCGCCAACACCGACCGCGTCCTGGAGTTACTCGCCGACACCCTGCCCATCTCCGTGAGCTACCTCACGCGCTATTGGGTGACCGTGCAACCTCGTCCGGCCCGGCCGACCGGAAAATTCCGCAGCGGTTGATCCCTTTTCGCTTTTCGCGGGGCAAGAAGAGTAGGACCACACATTGCCTTCACTCTTGCATCCGGGGAACTGCACATGGGTTTGAACCGCCCGACACCAACGCCTTTCATCGCAACCGGCAGACGCTTGCGCCTGCATGTCCTAACCAGCATGGCTACTCGCGGCCTGCTGGGTTGCGCCGCCATCGCTGCGCTTGCCCTGAGCGCCCCGACCGCGCAAGCGCAAATTTCGGATGAACAACGGTACTACGACATTCCCGCCGGTCCACTGACCGCCGCGCTCAACCGCTACGGCCGCGAATCCGGCCTGATGCTGTCCTTCTCGACCGAACAGACCAGCGGCCTCCTGAGCAAGGGCATCCAGGGCCGCTACACGGCGCACAACGGCTTGCAGGCATTGTTGGCCGATACCGGCCTCGAGGCTACCGCAAGGCCTAGCGGCGGCTATGTACTGAGGCCTAGCGGCGCCCACGAGCTCTCTCCCGTCGAGGTGGTCGGCGCGCACGAGACGGCCACCGGCCCCTTCTACGGCTATGCCGCCACGCGCAGCGCCACCGGCACCAAGACCGACACGCCCCTGATGGAAACACCGCAGTCCATCACCATTGTCGGCGCCGAGGAAATCGAAATGCTCAAGCCGCAGAACCTGCAGGACGCGCTGGGCTATGTCGCCGGGGTCAACCGCTCGGAAGGACAGGACCGCACCTCGGACACCTTGATCGTCCGCGGCTTTCAGCTCGATGGCAACGGCAACCAATACCGCGACGGCACCAAGTACACGGTCAATATCTTCAACGGCCAGCAGGAACCCTATGGCCTGGAACGCATCGAAGTTCTAAAAGGCGCATCCTCGGTGCTCTATGGCGCCGCTGCGCCCGGCGGCATCATCAACACCATCAGCAAACGGCCTCCGGCCGCGGCCCTGCGCGAACTAAACGTCGAAACCGGCAGCTTCGACCGCAAGCAGGTATCAGGCGATTTCGGCGGACCGTTGGACGAAGAAGGCGTCTGGTCATACCGGCTTACCTTTCTCGGCCGCGATGCGGACACATTTATCGACCACATTCCGGACCGACGCGCCTACGTGGCGCCCGCATTGACCTGGCGGCCCAGCGCAGCCACGTCCTTGACCTTGCTCGCCGATTATCAGAAGGACAGGACAGGCTATGTCTACGGCCTGCCCGAGAGCGGCACCATCCTGCCCAACCCCAACGGCAAGATTCCCCGCGAACGCTTTACCGGCGAACCCGGCTATGACAAGTTCGACCTGGAACGCTATTCGGCCGGGTATCTGTTCGAACATGCCTTCAACGACCAGGTGAAGCTGCGCAACAGCCTGCGCTACATGCATGCCAGCAACGAATACCGCTCGGTCTGGATCAGCGGCCTGCAGGATGACGGCCGCACGACCGCCTATCGCGGCGCGGCGCCGCGCTGGGATCGTTCAACGGGCGTCGTCTCCGACACATCGCTGCAGTACCAGTCCCGCACAGGTCCGGTGGAACATACCTTCCTCGTCGGTGTCGACTATTCCGTCGCCCACCACGAATCCGAACGCTACCAGCGCGAACTCGGCAACATCGACATCTACGATCCTGTGTATGGCAGCCCGATAGGCAGCATCGAAACGCAAAACCCCTACTCCTGGAAAAGCGATACCAAGCGGCTGGGCCTGTACGTCCAGGATCAGATGAAGATTGCGGATCGCTGGGTCGTGCTGCTCGGCGGACGCCAGGACTGGGTACGGTTCGACTCCAGCAATTTCTTCACCGGAGAAAAAACCGCCGACAACGAGAAGAGCAAGGCCTTTACGGGCCGCGCCGGACTGGTCTACCTCGCCCCGAACGGCCTCGCGCCCTTCCTCAGCTACAGCGAGTCCTTCGAGCCGACCGAAGGCAACGACCGCAGCGGCGGCCGCTTCAAGCCCACCACCGGCCAGCAATACGAAGCCGGCCTGCGCTATCAGCCGCCGGGCTCCAGCACCATGGTGTCGGCGGCCGTCTACCAGATCACCCGCAAGAACGTGCTGGTCGCCGATCCCTCCGATCCAACGATGACGCACTCGATACAGGCAGGCGAGGTACGCTCGCGCGGCTTCGAACTGGAAGTCCGTTCGGCCCTGACCCGCAACGTCAACCTCATCGCCGCCTACGCCTATACCGACGCCCGGACCACGCAAGCCAGCCCCTTGCAGCCCGAGCAGGAAGGGCTCCGCGCGCCTGGCGTGCCGTACAACCAGCTCTCGCTCTGGGCCGACTACAGTTTCGGCAGTCTCGGGCTGCCCGGCCTGAAGGCAGGCGCCGGCATGCGTTATGTCGGCAGCACCCGCAGCCAAACCAACGCCGAGGTGCCCGCCTTCACACTGTTCGACGCCATGATCAGCTACACCACCGGCCCATGGCGCTTGGCGCTCAATGGCACCAATCTTGCGGATAAGACCTATATCGGGAATTGCACCTACGGGTGCTTCTACGGCGAGCCCAGGCGAGTGATCGGGACGGTGAGCTATCGGTGGTAGGCGAACTCAGAACTTCACCGAACAGCGGATGCCTGACGGAATCACATTCCCCTCGTTGGGCACGCGCAGCAGCACGGTGAAGGTGCCGCTGGCGGCGTCCATCACCCGGTCGATCCGCCAGACCTTCGCTTCCAGCGGCTTGTCGGTGATCGCCTGGTTGACGCTGACCTGCGCCTGCGCGTCGGCCTTGATCTGGCCATACAGGCCTTCCGGCATCACTACCCTCACCAGCAAGGGATTGATCTGCGCCAGCTTGACGATCTTGTTGTCATTGACGCGGTCCCCCGGACCGGCGTAGCGCTCGGCGACGACACCATCGAAGGGGCTCTTGATGCTGCGTTCCGCCAGGATTGCCTGCTGCAGCGCCACCTGCAGATGCGCCTGGCGACTGCGCGAGGTCATTTCGTCGTAATCGCCTGCGGGCAGCAACTGGCGCTTGAACAGGTCGGTGTTGCGGTCGACGACGCGGCTCAGGTAGGCCGCTTCGGCGCGGCGCAGTCCCAGCGTGGCCTCGTCGACGCTGGTGTTCAGCTCGGCCACCACCTGGCCTTTCTTGACCACGTCGCCGCGTTGCACCAGCACGCTGCTCAGCACGCCCGCCGAGGCGCTGCCCAACTCGGACACCTGGAAGGGTTCGATCAGGCAGGCCATGGGGGCATGCGGATTGCCGGCCTGCGCCGACAAGGCGGGCTCGGCCAACACCGGCAAACGGGCATCGGGCGGCAAGCCCTGCGCGCCCGATGCGGTGGCGGCGGCGAGCATGCAGGTCAACACGAGCGGGCGGAAACAGCGATGGCGGGTCGTCATGGGATCGGGTCTTTGCATGTCAGTCGCCCTGCCCCGAAAAGGACAGGGAATTCTCCAGTTCTTCATCCGCGGCCACCATCTGGCGGCGCTCGCGGGCCAGTTTTCGTTCGGTGCGGGCCTGCGCGAATCGCAGCCAGCGTGCGGCCAGCCAGTTGCTGTCCTGCCGGCTTCGTGCGCGCAGCAGCCGAGAGGGAGCGGCCCAGACACCGTTTGCGACGCTGTCCAGCACGGAGTCTTCCAGCGACAGGATGGCTTCGACATGGCCGGGATCGCCCTGGCGGCCACTACGCCCTTCCAGCTGACGGTCGATGCGGGCGGATTCGTGCCGCTCGGTCAGGATGACGTGCAGGCCGCCGGCTTCGCGCGCGGCCTCGGACAAGGGGATGTCCGTACCCCGGCCAGCCATGTTGGTGGCGATCATGATGCTGCCCAGTTCGCCGGCGCGCGCGATCATGTCGGCCTCGTCGGCATCCTGCTTGGCGTTGAGCACCACGGCGGGCAGGCCGGCCTGGGTCAGCACCTGCGCCACCTGCTCGGAAGCGGCGACCGAGCGCGTGCCGATCAGGATGGGCACGCCTTGCTGGTGCAGGGTGCGCGCGCGGTCGCGCACGGCGGCCCACTTCTGGTCCAGCGTGGGGTACACGGCATCCGGCGCATGGCGCCGCCGCGACTTGCGGTGCGTGGGGATGCGGACCACCGGCAGGTCGTAGACGCGGCCCAGCTCGGCGCGGATTTCGGCGGCGGTTCCCGTCATGCCGGACAGCAGCAGATAGTGCTTGAAGAAGCGCTGATAGCTGATGCTCTTGAGGGTGGCGCGCGGTTCGCTCAGTTCCAGCCCCTCTTTGTGTTCCAGCATCTGGTGCAGGCCCTGGCCCCAGGACCGGTCCGGCATCACGCGTCCGGTGAACTCGTCGACGACCATGATCTTGCCGTCGCGGATGATGTACTGCTCGTCCAGCCGGTACATGTGCAGCACGGTCAAGGCGCTGAGAACCAGCTCTTCGCGCCGGAACGGAATGCTCCACGGAGCCGGCAGCGCGGCGCACAGTCCGCGCAGATGCTCCCGTCCCAGTTCGGTCAGAGTCACTCGGCGTTCGCCGCGGTGCAGGCGGTAGTGCTCCGGCGCCATGCCGCCGGCCAGCTCCATGGCCTGGCGCGTCACCTCGGCGGTGTCGTCCTCCTGCACGCCGGAAATGATGAGCGGCGTGCGCGCCTCGTCGACCAGCACGCTGTCCGCCTCGTCGACGATGGCGTAGCACAGGCCGCGCAAGTACAGCTGAGCCAGCCTGCCTTGTTCGCCGCGCAGCCGCTCCAGGCGCAGGGCGTCTTCGTCCTTGTCGCTGTCCAGCACGATCAGGTCGCGCAGATAGTCGAATACCAGCGTCTTGTTCGAGCAGTAGACCACGTCCGCCTGATAGGCCTTGCGCCGCGCGGGTATGTCCATTTCCATGCTGACCCAGGCCACCGACAGGCCCAGCGC
This sequence comes from Achromobacter pestifer, assembly GCF_013267355.1. Classification (NCBI taxonomy): domain Bacteria; kingdom Pseudomonadati; phylum Pseudomonadota; class Betaproteobacteria; order Burkholderiales; family Alcaligenaceae; genus Achromobacter; species Achromobacter pestifer. Next base: position 4,498,345 of record NZ_CP053985.1, on the reverse strand, counting down.
CTCATAGATCGGCCCCATGATCTGCGCGTCGCGCTCGACCAGGTAGTCATTGGTGGTGATGACGTGCACCGGCAGGCCGGCCATGGCAACCGTGGCGGCCGGCAGGGTAGCCGTCAGCGTCTTGCCCTCGCCGGTGTTCATCTCCGCCACCATGCCCTGCAGCATGGCCCAGCCGCCCAGCAGCTGCACGTCGAAATGCGCCTTGCCCAGCGCCAGCCGGCCCGCCTGCCGGATCAGCGCGAAGGCGCGCGCCGCGCTTTCCTGGTTGATGCCGTTGGCGCGCAGGTCGAACGCGATCTCGTCCGCCCGCTGGCGCACGCCTGCCAGATCGATGTCGCCCAGCGCCTGGGTCTCGCGCCGCACCCGCGCCAGGATGCGGCGGGTGCGCCACAGGGGCTGGCGGCGCTTGCGGCTCAACCAGCGCAGGGCGGCCGTACCCCAGGCCTCCAGCTTGTTGGCGTGGCGCTCGCTTTCCTTTTCAGGATAGAGCGGGTCGGGATCCAGGGCGTCGAAGGCGCGCATATCAGAGGCGGAACTGGCGCAGCACCATCTGCCGCACCGCGTCGTAGGCTTGCAACGCCAGCGGCCGGGGCTCGTGCGAGAACTTCACGTAGACCCTGGCGCCCAGGTAGGCGCGCGGCGCGTCCTCGGGCAGCGCCAAGTCCATCACGAACAGGTTCTCGGCGGACTTGGCGCGCCCTTCCTGGGACTTGCGCGGGTCTACCCCTATGCTGCCCCCGCCCTGCAGGCTGAGCGCCAGGCTGGGCAGTTCATCGGTGGCGGCCGGCACCTCGCGCGCGATCGTGGCCGGAAATTCCTCGCCGCTGTCCTGCACCAGCCGCACGCGCACGTTCCTGAGCGATCGATGGATGCGCTCCAGGCTGGATTGCGGCACCACCACGCGCACGGCTTCGGCGTCGGTCAGCACATAGCCCAGCAATTCGCCGCGCTGCACGTAGCGGCCCGTCATGTCCTCGGGCTGTGCCGGCACATAGCGCCCCGCGTGCGGGCTGCGCACCTGCTGCGCCTGGACCTGTTCCTGGATCGCCCGTCTCTCGGTCTGCAGGCTGGTCCATTGGTGGCGCATGATGGCCGCCTGCACCTGGTTCTGCGCGTAGGCCTGCACATAACGCGCCTGGTACTCGTCGACCTGGGCGGCCAGCATGGCGTCGCGGCGGATCAGCTCGTCGTTTTCCAGCGTCAGCAGGGGCGCTCCCTGCCCCACCGGCGCATCGTCGGCCGCTTGCCGCGCGCGCACGAAGCCGGCCACCGGCGCCCTGACCTGGGCGGAAGGCGGCACCCAGACCACGCCCTCCGTGTCGGTGGACGAGGGCAGCGGCACCGCGCCCACCAGGCCTGCCGCGCCCAGCACGCACAGCCCGCAGATCAGGTAGGAGCGCAAGCGGTGCGCCTGGATCTGCGGGTCGGCATAGAACTGCCGGCCCAGGCGCCACAGCGGCATGACGATGGTGTTGAACAGCGCCCACATGGCCAGCAGCACGCCGAAGAAGAAAAACTGCCCGGCCATGATGAAGATGGCGAGGAACATGATGAACATGCGATAGCAGAAAGACAGCACCGCATAGCCCGCGAACCAGGCGCGTTCTCCCGGCGTGGCGCGCGGCGCTTCCACCCCGCGCAGGCCCAGCGCATAGCGCTTGAACAGATAGCCCAGATAGCCGTTGGCCCGCTGGCCCAGATTGGGAATCTCGATGGCGTCGGACAGCACGTAGTAGCCGTCATAGCGCAGCAGCGGATTGCCGTTCATGAACAGCGTGGAAACGCCGCACAGGACGATGACGGTATAGGCCAGCGAACGTCCCAGCCCGGGGTCCAGCTGGGTCCAGACTATCATCGCCACGGCCGCCAGGAACAACTCGACCAGGATGCCGGCGCCGCCCGCCAGCATGCGCCAGCGCTTGTCGGCGAAGGCCGACGCCGCCGAGGCGTCCACGTAGGGGATGGGCACCAGCAGCAGGAACATCAGGCCTATCTCGTGCACCTCGCCCCCGCGCGCCTTCACCGCGCAGGCGTGGCCGAGTTCATGGATGGCCTTCACCACCGGATAAACCAGCGCCATCGCCAGCACGTTGCCCGTGGAGAACACTTGGTCCCAGATGTTGTGCGTCAGGGTCTGCCAATGCATGGCGCCCAGCGCCGCGCCCGCGCCGACCACGCCCAGCCAGAGCAAGGCGCCCAGCCAGGTGAACAGCCAGCGGTAATACGGCAGCGCCCGCGTCAGCCAGCGGTCCGGATCCAGCAGCGGCATCTTCAGCGCGCTGGGGTTGCCGATGTACTGCTTGATCTTCTGCATGCGCTGGCGCTTGCGTCGCTCGACCAGGTCGCGCACGTCCGGCGCGCGGTCGGTGGTCAGCACATCGGCCCGGTGCAGCTGGGCCATCAGGCGGATGACCTCGTCCTGCGGCATGGCGTCGCCGTCCAACTGGCCGCAGGCGATCTCCCAGATCTCCTGCACCGTGCGGCGGCCGTCCATCAGGCTGATCATCAGATTGGCCTCGGGCGTATAGCGATGGAATTCGCCATTGCTCTGGTCCTGCATCACATACCAGACCTGCTCGCGGTACACGTGGCGGTGGATGTGGATGTGCGAGCGCAGCCGCGGGCGCAGCGCGCTGACCCGGTGCCAGGAATTGCTATAGAGCGCGGTACCAGACATCTTCTGCTCTTCAGCCGAACCAGGCCCACCATTTCAGGCGGAGCCAATCGAAAAATCCGTGCGTCCAGATCCAGACGTAGCGGCGCTCGTCGATATCGATGCGGCCCACGCCTTCCATGCCCGGCCGCAGCGTGGGCGCCGCCTTCTCATCCAGGCTGGCCTCCAGCCGAAACACCGTCTTGCCCTCCTGCACCTGGGCCAGCGGCACGATGCGCGTAACTGTGAATGGGATTTGCCTGTCGGGCATGGCTGCAAGCGCCACCCGCCCCGTCTGGCCCACCGCCACGTCGTCGATCAACCGGTCCTCCACGTCCAGCCACAGCCGGTAGCCGTCCGGCGGCGACAGCTTGAACAGCTCCTGCCCGCGCTTGACGGCTTCGCCCAGCTGCTGGCTCAGGTCGCCGCTGACTATCGTGCCGTCGAACGGCGCGCGCAGGGTCGAACGCTGGATCTGTTCGCGATGGAACTGCATCTGCGCCATGGCCTGGCGCGCCTGCGCCTGCGCAATCGCGGCCGCCGCGCTATCGCCGCGCGCCGAGGCCTCTTCGGCCTGGCGGCGGTACTGCACTTCCAGATTGCCGGCGCGCAGCAGTTCGAGTTCGGTCTCGCGGGTATCCAGAGCGGCCAGGGCATCGCCCTGCTTCACCTCGTCGCCGGCCCGGCGCGTCGCCTCGCTGATGTAGCCGTCGAAAGGAGCCGCCAGCACCCGCTGCACCACGCCCTGCACCGTGGCGGTCGCGCTGATGCGGTACGGCCCGTGCGCGAACACGCCCAGCGCCACCGCGGCCACCAGAGCCACCGCGGCCAATTTCCGGCCGATGTAGCGCGGCCCCAGCAACCGGCCCGCTTCACGCAGCGTGCCATCGCGCCATTTGCGCCAGAAGGGGCGCTCCTGCCGCAGCCGCTGATACAGCACGCGGCCAGCCAGCAGCACCACGCTCTGGCACAGTTCCACGCTCTGCCGGTCGAACGGCAGCTTGTCCGGCCGTTCGAAAACGAGTGCGCCGCGCGCCTCGTCCTCGGGCGCGAACGGCACGGTCAGCACATTGCCGTTGCCGAACTCGCGCGCCAACTTCTGATGCGCGCGCAGCTGGATGGTGCGCGCTTCATCCTGTGGCAGGCACAGCGTCGTGTTCTGGTCGATGGCTTCGTCCATGGCCTCGGCCACGGCGCGCATCAGGTTCATGTTCTGCACCAGCCGGCTGCTGTGCGACAGCGCATATACCTTGGAGCGTCCGTCCTGGCGAAAGCCGATGCTGACGCGATCGCACTCCAGGCGGGTCGCCAGATCCGTGACCAGCGTCAGCGCCACGTCCTTGAACTGCCCTTCCTTGAGCGCGCGCGCCACGCTGTTGATCACCACCATCAGCCGCTCGACCGTCTGCGCGCTGTCGGTATCCTGGCGTTGCAACAACCAGAGTTCCAGCACGCCCGCGCCCCAGCGCAGAGCCTGCACCAGCGGTTCGGGCGCCTGCATGGCGGTTTCGAATGCGGCCACGCCATGGATGCGTCCATCGAGCACGATGGGATAGGCGACCACCAGCCCGGTCGCGTCGGCCGACACCACGACCTCCCGTCCTTGCAGCGATTCGTCGACCGCGCCATAGAACACCGCGCCGGCGCGGCTTCCCGGCGGGTATTGCGAGGCCACTTCGAACGGACCGGCATCCGGTTCGCCCAGGATCAGCGCCGCATGACGCACACCCGCCAACTGGCCGGCCTGCAAGGCCAGCCAGGCGTCCAGGAAAGACTGGCGGTCGCTGGCGGCCGACAGCGCCGACCACCAGGCCAGGTCCGCGCGCTTCACCTGCGCGGGCACGACTGCATCATTCATCCTCGCTTCCAACCTCCGTCAGCTCGGGTTCCTGGCGCCGCACGCTCAATCCGCGCTTGCGGGCCGCCTTGGGTTCCCACGTATTGGTCTTCGAATTGAACACGACCGTGCCCTTGCCCGCCGCGCCCAAAGCCCCGCTCAAGCCCAGCAAGCCCACCCCGGCCGCCATCGCCGCCCGCTCGGCCGCGGAAGCGTCGGACACCGGAACCTGGGCGTGCGCCCTGGCGTCCGGCTGCACGGCTTGCGCCGCGCCCTCAGCCGCCGGCGCGGCATCCAGTGGCACGGAGTCGGCCGCCGGTTCGGACTGCGGCGCCGGAACCGCCGATGCAGCCTGCGCGCCGCCGGCATGGCCTTGGCCGCCATCCTGCACCGTCTGATCCGTGCGCATCGACACCTGATGCGGCGCGGCCGACGAAGCATAGTCGGAAAGCCCGCCGTCGTGGCGATCGATCACGATGTCGGGTCGCGCCGGGCCCAGGCTGACGCGGACGGCCAAGGCATGCCCATCCGCGCTCGGGTGGCCGTCCGTGGCCCCCCTGCCGGCAAGCGCGCCGGACGCGGGCAGCGGCCAGTCGCCGAAGTTGCCGCTCCAGGAGTACAGGTTCTCCATGGCCCGCGTGATCAGGTCAGGCGTATTGCCGCCCTGGCCGAAGCGGATCAGGTTGATGATGCGACCGCTCGCCGGGTCGATGTAGATCGCCGCGAAGTCGCCCACCATCACATCCTTGGAGAAGTCGCCGCGGAACTTGTCCGCGCCCAGGCCGCCCAGCAGGTAGTTGCCGCCCGGCCCCGCCAACAGAATGTCGTCGCCGCCAAAAGCGATATCGGTGGTTTCGATCAGGCTGACGCGGTCGTTGACGAAGGCCACGCGGCCGTTATCGCCCAGCATGACGTTGTTGCCGGCGCCGCTTTCCAGCTGGTCGGCTCCCATCCCGCCCAGCATCACGCCCTCGCCATTGTTGTACAGACTGTCCGCGCCGCCCGCCGACGGGTACAAGGATTCGAACAGAGCGATGCGGCCACCGGCGGTGTACAGCGCCCGGGCGCCATCGCCGGCGATCAGGTTGAAGCCGCCTGCGCCCGCCGCGCGGATGACATCCTCGCCCATGCCGCCAAACAAGGCATTGCGGCCCGCGCCCACCGTGATGGTGTTCAACCCGCCCGCCGGCAGATTGATCGTCTCCAGCATCCGCAACCCAGCGCCCGCCAGATAGCGCGCACCGACGCCCGGCGCCGCCGCGTCGATGAAGTCGCCGCGGTCGCGCAGGTAATTCACCGGATCCACCGTCACGATGCGGCCGAAGTTGGCAAACACGATGTTGTTGCCGTCGCCCGCCGTAATCGTGTTGCCACCGGCGGCCAGCCTGTCCGCCGCACCGCCCACGGCCAGGCCCGCGGCTTGCTCCGGCGTCAGCGCCAGGGTCAGCGCCGCCAGCGATTGCAGATCCGCTCGCGCCGCCGCGCCCATGTCCATCGGCGCGCCCAGGTCGATATTCATGCCGGCATTGCCGAACACGATATTGTTGCCCTGGCCCGCATCGATGACGTTGCTGCCGCCGCCGCCCGCGATCAGGTCGTTGCCCTGGCCGCCAAGAATGCGGTCATTGCCCGCGGCGCCGTACAGGATGACGCCCTGCGTGGTCGTGCGCGCGTCCAGCACGTTGTTGCCGGCCGCGCCGAAGCTCAACGCCTGGCCCGCCTGGCGCTGGCCGGGCTGCGCGGTGTAGTAGGCGTCGTCCTGGCTGGTCGAACCGAACAGCAGCACAGGACGGTCGGCGCCGCCCACCGTGCCGCCTTCGGCCGCCAGCAGGTTGTTGCCGCCGCCGCCCTGCACCAGCGTCACCGTCCCGACCGTGGCGTGGCGCACCGTGTAGGTGTCATCGCCCTGGCCCAGCATGGTGTTGACCGACTGCACGCCATGGAAGATGACGCCGCGGTCGTACACGTGAGTGCCAGCCTGGCCGGACAGCGACACCGTGCCGCCCGCGCCGCCCTGGCCCGGCGTCATGCCCAGTCCGGTGATGCGGCCGAAATCGGCCGCCTGCGCGTTGTCGTACAGCCGGCCCAGGCCGCTCAGGTTGTCCACCTGGTCCTGCATGCCGGCCTTGCCGGCCGTGGTGCCGTCGTCGAAGATCCGGATGCGGTCATTGACGGGCGCGGTCGAAACCGCCCCCTGATCGCGCGCGGCCAGCGCGCCGTCCGACTCGCCCGGCAAACCCACGCCCGCGTGCAGCGCACCGTCGTAGCCCGGACGGTCCAGGGTGCCGCCTTCAACCAAGAGGCTGCCCTGGATGCCCGATACGTCGTGCGGCTGATCGCCATAGTTGGCATAGCTGACGCCCGTGGCCGGATCCACCGCGATGACCGCCTGGTCGGTGGCGCGCGGACTGCGGACCTTGCCCGGCTCGTTGGCCGCACCGGCATAGGCCGGATCCGCCACGCGCACCAGGATCGGCGGCAGCGCCACGTCCTGCATCCCCGGCAAGGTAGTAAAGAGCGACGCCGACAGATGCAGGTCCTGGCCGGCCAGGCTCAGCGGCGGCAGGCCGACGCCGGCTCCGCCCTCGACCTTGATCAACACCTGCTGCGCAGCGCCCCAGGCGTGCGCGCCTGCGCCATTCGCGTCGAACGCCAGCACCACGCTCTGGTGCCAGGTCTGTCCGCCGTCGGTCGACAACAGCACGCCGCGGCCCTGCAGGCTCTGCATGGCCGCCGCCAGCGCATCCGACGAAGACAGGCCGGCGCCCTGCGACACCGATCCATACAGCGCCGATGCCACCATGGCGCTGCTCAGGGACACGTAGGCCTGGCCGGATGCCGGGCGTGGCAGCACACCGGCGTCCAGGCTCACCGACAGCGACAAGGTATTGCCGCCATCGGCGTTCAGTTCGCCCGGCTGCGCCGTGATGCTGACCGGCTGCGCGCCATCGAACACATCGCGCGAACCCCTGCGGCCCGTGACGATGGTGTTGCCCGCCACATCTCCCGACAGGTCGAAGGTATCGCTGCCACTGCCGCCGATCAGGGTCGTGATGACGTTGCTGCGGGTGGACAGCACATAGATGTGGTCATTGCCTTCGCGCGCATCCAGATTGACGCGCTGGATGTTCTGGTAGCTGGTGTTCAGCCCCGCGCCGCGTATGCCTTCCTGCGTCAGCGCAAAGGCGTCGGCGTCCTCGGAACCCAGCATGGTGTAGGTGTTCAGGCCCGCGCCGCCGTCGATGGCCACCGGGCCATTGATGACATAGCCGCGTTCGCCGTTGGCCTGCGCTTGCGCCTCCTTGAAGGCGTACACCATGAACTCGTCGTCGCGCTTGCCGCCGTGCAGGGCCAGTGGCGCGGCATTGCTGTAGATGCGGAACACATTGCTGCTGTTCTCCGCCCCGTACAGCGTCATGCCATAGCTGTTGCCGCGCGACAGATAGCCCTGCGTCGTCAGCACCGTGTCGATCTGGTCGCCGGCCGCCACTTGCGGAAGCTGGCGGTCCAGCGCGTACAGCTGCCCGACCTGGTACTCGTTGCGCTTGGCCGGGTCGCTGCCCAGGCCGCCGTCGATAACCACATGGGTGCCGGTATCGTCGATATAGAAGCGGTTGCCGCCATCCACCGCATTCAGGCGCAGGCCGCCCGTCATGCTGCGGTCATAGTTCACGCGCTGCACCGCATCGGCGTAGCCGACGCCTTGCGGCGTGATCCTGGCAACGTAGTTGGCGCGGACCAGGAAGCTCTCGTCCTGCGCCGTGCCGTTGATGGTCAGCTTGTTGACGTCGGCCAGGTTCTCGCGGCCGTTGTCGTCGGAATCGTGAACGTTGACGATGATGGAGGTCAGCGCCGCGTTCAGGTTCACGACGATGTGATCGGCCCCTCGGCCCGCGTCCACGTCCACCCGGTCCGTCACGCCTGGAGCGCCTTGCAGGCTGGTCAGCGACGGCAGTTGATCCAGCACGATGAGATCGTTGCCGTCGTTGCCACGCAGCGAAATCCCGCCCGCCAGCGCGCGCGCCGACAGGTAGATGTAATCATCGCCCTCTCCCCCTTGCACGGCGGCGCCCCGGGCCAGCAGGATCCGGGACATCCAGACCTTGTCATCGCCCGCGCCGGCATCCACGGCCAGATGGCCCAGGAAGTCGGACTCCAACAGGGTAAGCAGGTCCGCACCGGAACCCGTCGTGATGACGGTATTGCCGCCTACGGTCACGGTGTCCAGCAGCACAGCATTGCCGCCATCGCCCGCGTCCACCGTCAGTGCGCCGGCCAAGCCGGTATCAAGCAAAGTGATCTGATCGACGCCAGAGCCGGTCGTGATCAGCGTATTGCCTGCGACTGTCACCATGTTCAGCAGAATGGCGTTGTCGCCCCCGCCCGCATCCATGGTAAGAGCGCCGGTCAAGCCGCTATTCTGCAGGGTGATCTGATCGACGTCAGAGCCGGTCGTAATGACGGTATTGCCGCCTACGGTCACGGTGTGCAGCAAAACGGCGTTGTTGCCATTGCCCGCATCCACCGTCAGTGCGCCGGCCAGGCCGCTAGCCAACAAGGTGATCTGGTCGACGCCAGAGCCGGTCGTGATCAGCGTATTGCCTGCGACTGTCACCGTGTTCAGCAGAATGGCGTTGTCGCCCTCGCCCGCATCCATGGTAAGAGCACCGGTCAAGCCGCTATCCCGCAGGGTGATCTGATCGACGCCAGAGCCGGTCGTGATGATGGTATTGCCGCCTACGGTCACGGTGTGCAGCAGCACGGTGTTGCCGCCATCGCCCGCGCCCACCGTCAGCGCCCCCGTCAGGCCGGAATCGCGCAGCGTGATCTGGTCTACGTCGGAACCGGTCGTGATCAGCGTATTGCCTCCGACTGTCACCGTGTCCAGCAGAACGGCGTTGTCGCCATCGCCTGCATCCACCGTCAGTGCGCCAACCAGGCCGCTATCAAGCAAAGTGATCCGATCGGCGCCAGAGCCGGTCGTGATCAGCGTATTGCCTCCGACTGTCACCGTGTTCAGCAGAACGGCGTTGCCGCCATCGCCCGCATCCACCGTCAGTGCGCCAACCAGGCCGCTATCAAGCAAAGTGATCCGATCGGCGCCAGAGCCGGTCGTGATCAGCGTATTGCCTGCGACTGTCACCGTGTTCAGCAGAATGGCGTTGCCGCCATCACCTGCATCCACCGTCAGTGCGCCGGACAGGCCGCTATCAAGCAAAGTGATCCGATCGGCGCCAGAGCCGGTCGTGATCAGCGTATTGCCTCCGACTGTCACCGTGTTCAGCAGAACGGCGTTGTCACCATCGCCCACGCCCACCTTCAGCGCACCCGTCAGGCCACTATCCAGCAGCGTGATCTGGTCGACGCCGGAGCCGGTCGTGATGACGGTATTGCCGCCCACGGTCACAGTGTTCAGCAAAACTGCGTTGTCACCATCGCCCGCACCAACCGTCAGCGCTCCCGTCAGGCCGCTATCCCGCAAGGTGATCTGGTCGACGCCAGCACCGGTCGTGATGACGGTATTGCCGCCTACGGTCGCGGTGTCCAGTAGAACAACGTTGCCGCCATTGCCCGCATCCACCGTCAATGCGCCGGCCAGGCCGCTAGCCCGCAGCGTGATCTGGTCGACGCCAGAACCGGTCGTGATGACGGTATTGCCGCCCACGGCCACGGTGTCCAGCAGAACGGTGTTATTTCCATCGCCCGCGTCCACCGTCAGTGCGCCCGTCAGGCCGCTAGCCCGTAGCCTGATCTGGTCGACGCCGGCGCCGGTCGTGATGACGGTATTGCCGCCTACCGTCGCGGTGTCCAGTAGAACGATGCTGTCACCATTGCCTGCGTCCACCGTCAGTGCGCCGACCAGGCCGCTAGCCAGCAGGGTGATCTGGTCGACGCCAGAGCCGGTCGTGATCAGGGTGTCGCCGCCCACGGTCAAAGTGTCCAGCAGCACCGCGTTGTCGCCATTGCCCGCATCCACCGTCAGCATGCCGGTCAGGCCGCTAGCCAGCAACGCGATCTGGTCAGCGCCGGCACCGGTCTTGATGGTGGTATTACCGCCTACGGCCACGGTGTCCAGCAGAACGATGTTATCGCCATCGCCCGCGCCCACCGTCAGCGCCCCCGCCAGGCCGCTATTCCGCAGCGTGATCTGATCAACGCCGGAACCGGTCGTGATGACGGTATTGCCGCCTACGGTCACCGTGTTCAGCAAAACGGCGTTGTCACCATCGCCCGCGCCCACCGTCAGCGCTCCCGTCAGGCCGCTATCCCGCAAGGTGATCTGGTCGACGCCGGTACCGGTCGTGATGACGGTATTGCCGCCCACGGTCGCGGTGTCCAGCAGAACAACGTTGCCGCCATTGCCCACATCCACCGTCAACGCGCCGGCCAGGCCGCTATCCCGCAAGATGACCTGGTCGACGCCCGCCCCGGAAACGACCAGGGTATCGCCGCCCACGGCAGTCGCATCCAGCAGCACTGCATTGTCGCCTTCTCCGGCCTGTACCGTCAGCGAGCCGGCAATGCGCGTGTTCAGCAAGGACACGGCATCATCGCCCTGCCCGGTCTGCACCAGGGCATTGCCGCGCAGCTCGGCGGTATCGAACACCACCGTATCGTCGCCGTCCAGGGTGCGCACAACGGTCTCTTGCTGATCGATCAACTGCGCCCGCAGCATCACGCGATCCCGGCCCGAACCGCCGGTCACGTCCAGCAAGACGCCTTGGGTCAAGGCCCCATTTCCATCCACGCCGCCGCCGATCTCGGCGGTGGTGCCGAATATGATGGTGTTATCGCCGGTCTGGCTGCCGTAGACATGGACCTGCGGCGCCAGCAAACGGCCATTGATGTCCGCCACCGCGGCCTTGCCGTAGCCGGCCATGCCGCGGTCGTCGCGATCCACCCTCAGGTTCATGCGTAGTCCCGCCTGAATCAACGCGCCCGGCAGCAAGCCGCCGCGGCCCGCCGCCGACAGATTGTTGCCCGCCAGCAGACTGAGCACGCCCACGGCGCTGATCACGGAATCCGCCGCCAGGACGATGTCGCCCGACGCCGTGGCCTGGCCGGCTTCGTGGCGCGCCACCAGCCATGCGTTGTTCGCCTCGATGCGGCCGACGTTCATGGACAGCGCCTGCGACACGCCTTGCGCGTCATCGGCCGCGCCCACTTGCACCAGCGCCACATCGCCGCCCGCCAGGGCGTTGATCGTGGCCTGCGGCCCCACCGCCGCCACGATCAGCGCATCGTTGACCTGCGCGCCAGCGGTGTCGGATTGCGCGTAGCCACCCACCGAGCCGCCCGCCCTGAAGTACAGGCTGCCGCCCGTCACGACCGCGCCCGTCCGGCTGCTGGAAACTCCCGGATGCGCCGTCTTGTCGTTGACGATGCTGGCCTGGCTGGCCAGATGCACCTCATCGCGTGCGCGCGACTCCACCCGCGACAGCGTCAGGTCATGGACGCCCAACTGGCTGAGCGATATCGAGCCCTGCGCCGACGCCACCAGATAGCCGGACATGTCCGTCAGCAGCGGCGAGCCCAGCTCGCCTATCGTGCCCGACAGGGTTTCCAACCACACATTGCGCGCCGTGATGGCGGCCTGGCCGGACGGCGTGCCGTTCAGGATCGAATCCAGCGCGTAGATGCGCGCATCCCCGCGAACCCCGTTGGCATCGACCACATCGATGCCGCCCAGGCGCAGGCTGTGCATGCCGTACAGATTGACGCCTTGCGCCGCCGAGGCGCGCACCACCGCCTGCGCGTCGCCCTGCGAGATGCTGATCAACAGCGGCGTGCCCTGCTGCGACAGGTCCGCGCCCAACTGGCCCACGGACTTGCCGGCGATCAGGACCACCTCCCGCGCGTAGCCCAATGCGGCGAGCTCCGCCGCGCTCAGATCCGACAGCACCACGTTCGCATACTGCCGCTGCCCTGCGGCCGTGGCGTTCAGGATCGATTGCCCCGCCTGCAACGTCACGCTGCCGGCCGACACCACCTGACCGACCAGCAGATTGGCATCCGCCTGGTAGGACGAGCCTCCTGCCGCCGTGCCCTTGGTGTGTGCCAGGACCAGGTTCAGGTCCTGCCCGCCCAGCTGCGACACGCGCGCCACGCCGCCCGCTTCCACGTACAGGGAATGGCCGGCGCCCAGATTCAGCTGCAGATGCTTTTCGCCATCGTATTGATAGATGCCGTTGGCGTCGCGCGTGCTGCCCACGACGTCCTTGTCGGCCACCAGGCTGACCTGCCCGGCGCTCTCCAGCGTGCCGGCGTCCGTGCCGATAACGGAGCCGCCCTGCGCGCTGACCGTGATGGTGATGCCTTCCTTGGCATGGATGTCGCCCAGGCGGATGCTGCCCTGCGGCGAGTCCAGGCCCACCGTGGTGTCACTGTACGCGGAGACCACGCCATTGACGGCCTGCACCGCGAGCGAGCGCGTCAGCTTCAGCGTCAGATAGCGCGGGTCACGCATATCGCCCACCAGCATGCCGGCGCTCAGCGCCTGCGGGCTGGCGCCGTCCTGGGCCATGTACGGCACGCTGATCTGGCTCCAGACCGGATCCAGGAAACCGCTGCCGATGTCCACCACCTGCACGCCGTTGGCGCGCGCGGCATCGATATTGGCCTGCAGCTGGCTGCGCTGGCCGGCCGTTGCGCCTTCCAGCATCTTGCTGTTGTAGATGAAGACGTCGCGGCTGTTCTGGTACAGGTCGAAACGGTCCGCAAACAGGAACTGGACGGCGCCATTGGCCGCCAGCGTCCTGCCCAGCATCAGCGACGCATCGTTGGAGAACAGCGGTTCAAAGCGCTGCCACAGCGACGTGTCGGAGAAATCGACGCTGGCGCGGTCCAGCGGCATGGTGCCGGCCGGGCCGATGTAGCGGTAAAGCGTGTGGTAGACGCCCGCCAGATTGACCGCATTGGCGCGCGACAAGATGGCCTTGTCGGCCTCCGGCAACGAGTCGAATACGTTGGCGCGGTCGGCTTCCGACAGCCCGCCCAAGCTGGGCAGCTGCAAGGTGTAGTCGCCGAGTTCGGCGCCGATCGAGCCCTGGCCCGAGGTGCGCAGCACGATGTCCGCGCCCGCCTTCACATTCAGGAAACGATCGGCCGGTGGCGCGCCCTCGCCGCTACCCTCCAAATCGAAGACCTGTTCGTTAATGGCCGCCGACACCGGATACAACAGGTTGTTCTCGATATTGCGCAGCGTTGCCGTCGAGAAATAGAAGAAATGGCCCGCGTCATACGTCTGGCCGTACAGGGCAATCTCCTGCGCGGTTTGCGCGGGCGCGTCGGCACGCATCGAGTAGACGCGCGTGTACGCCTCCACCCCCGCCCCGTTCAGGCTGGACGCGTCGAACGCCAGCGTGATGGCCTGGCCCATGTTCGGGTACAGGGCCAGCAGGCCGTCGTTCTGCCCCGCGCCAGTCTGGTAGAGCATGGCGTCGGCCAACGATGCCGCCAGCCGGATCGTGCCGTCCGCGCCAACGATGGCGTAGTAGGCCGTGTCCGCCCGCACGTCGCCCACGGAGTGCCGGAAGTAGATCTCGTCGCCCGTGCGCAAGGCACGCAATTGCCCGGTGCCGTCATCGACGATGTTCATGTTGGCCAGCTTGAAACTGCCATCGGCCACGGCTATCAGTCCGGAGACTGCCGTTCCAACGGTGGATTCCAGCCGATCGCGCCAGTAGTTGTGGTACTCGGCCGTCTGCGCCAGTTCCTTGTCGACCACATAGTCGTAGACGACCTGATTGCGCGTCGACTTGACCAGGTCCTTGGCCGCGGCGATATCCAGCGCGGCAGGCAGGTAGTTGGGATCGAAGCCCTGATTGCGCAACTGTTCATGCAGCGCTTGCAGCTGGGCGCTCAGGCCTTCGGTGGAACCCGCCGCCTGCGTCTGGAACAGATGCGTGGAGACGGTGAACATCCCGCGCACGTCCGCCGCCGCGAAGCCGCGCAGCAATTCGCCGGTGATGCCGGCATCCGTGAACAGCGCCTTGGCCAGCGCCCGCCCTTCCGCCGTCTGGTTCAGCGCCTGGATCTGCTGGTACAGCACCGCCTGTTCCTTGGAGGCGAACAGCTGGATCGTGTTGTTGGCGCCCACCAGCACGTAATAGGCCACGTTGGTCTGCAGGCTCGACACCTTGCCCGTCTGCAGGCGCACGTCATTCAGGTACACCCGGTCGAAGTCCTGCAAGCCGCGGTAGCCCGTCACCTGGCCGTTGGCATCCGTGACCGGCACGATGTTCATGTCGGTCAGCGTGATGACGTTGTCGGCCTGCACCGAAGCGCCGCTGGCAGCGGCGTCCAGCAGCCTGACGGTGACCGCTCCCGGGGAGTTGCCCGCCAGGGCCAGGATCTTGCCCAGCGTGACGGGGTCGCCGCCGTTGAAGGCGCCGTCCACGCTGTCGGACAGGGTCACCACGCGCCCGTTCACGCTCTGCACGTAGAAGATGGCGATCTGCGTCGAATTCGCGAAGCTCAGTTCGACGCGTTGGCCCTGCACCAGGCGGTCCGTGCCCGGCAGCGTCAGCGTGGCCACGCCGAACTGCGTCAAGGACTGCTGTGCGAAGCCCGAATCGACCAGGCGGATGCCCGCGTTGACGGTCTTGCCCTGCAGGGTCGGCGTATAGGCGCCGGTCGAGGCCGGGTCGTGGACGTTGGTGTTCTTGTATACGTCCAGGTCCATCAACTGCGACTTCTGTGCGTAGACCTTGCCGCTGAAGGTGATGCGGCCGGTCAGCCAGTCGCTATCGGAGCTGGAGGACGTCAGCGGATTGCCGTTGGCGTCGACGACGGTCAGGATGTGCAGCGTGCCGTTGTCGTAGACGCCCAGCTCGTGGCCCTGCAAGGCGCCATTCTGGTTCGTCATGTACAGCTCCAGGCCCGCCAGCGAGATCGACTGCCCGCTCTGCAGCAGCGCCTTGATGCTGTTGGCCAGCTGCGTGCGTGCGCTGTCGCTCAAGCCCGCGCTGGTCAGATCCCAGCTGAAGCTGTTGCCCATGTCCACGTATTCGGCGTAGCCCGCGCCAGTGCCCGACTTTTCCGTATAGGAGTGGAAGGGCAACAGGTTGCTGCCGTACCAGCCCCAGTAGGATGTCGGCGTGTCCGAGGTCAGCACGCCCTGCTTGAGCGCCGAGGCGCCGAAGCCGCGCTGCACCGTGTAGGCCACGGCCAGCGAGGCCGCGCCCGAACTCGTACCCATGCCCAGACCGGTCAAACCGTACACCAGTTCCGTCGGCAGGCGAGTCGAGACCACCGTGCCCAGACCGTTGCGGATGTAGTAGTTCTTCGTCTCCACCGCCGCGCCGGAGAAGGTCACGGACACGTGGTTCTGCGAGTTGTACAGGCCATTGGCGGGCGAACCGTCCGCCTGGACCAGGCTCAGGGACTCGATGCGGCGGGTGTAGTTCACGCCGTCTATCGTGAAGGTGATCTCGCTGCCGATCAACCCGTTGCCGGCATTGTTCATCCACTGGTTGTAGGCCTGCACCGAGGAGACGTTGCCTGGCATGCTCCAGCCCAGCTGTGTGCCGGAAAGCAGCAGCTGATTGGAAACGACCGAGCGTTCGATGACGGACCATGCGCTGTTCGGCGCGGTGGCAGTCAGGTTGGCGTACAGCGAACCTGCGCCCGTGCCGATCTGGTCGTTCGGGTTCGCCAGGTTGTGCTGCAGGATCGCGTTGACGATGGCCGACGTGATGTCCTGGTCCCCCGCCTGCGGCATGCCGCTGGCCCCCGTGGCCGGCACCACTGGCCGCACCGTGTCGGTGGTGCCGGTGTAGCTGCCGGCCCCGACCGTATCGGCGCCATTGCTCAGCACGATGTTCAGTTCGCGGTGACCGTTGGGATCGGCAATGGTCAGATCGCCCACATACGGCGACTTGAGCCGGATGAGGACGGTATCGAAGCTGTTCGATCCCCACCACGATCCCGTGGGCAAGATCTGGTCGATCGCCAGCACCTGCCCGCCCACCAGTATGGTGGTGTAGCCGCGCATTCCCGCCAGCACGCGCTGGGCGTAATCGACGATAGCTGGATCCGCCTTCGCGGCGAACTTCGTCATCTGATCGGCGGTGAGCTGCAGGCGCAGCGTGTCGGAGCCCTGCTGCGTGGTCAGGGCGCCCGTAGGCAAAGTAAAGGAGATTGGCAGATTGGCGTTGGACTGCTCCGCCGCGCCCGCAAGCGCGTACGACGGTCCGTACAGCACGCCCTGGCTGCCGGCGGTATAGCCCAGCGAGGCCAGCGACACCGCGCCCGCGCCCGGGTTGGACGGATCATACGGCGTGAAGCTGAACTGATAGACGCCATTTGCGCCGCTGCCCGCCACCAGTCCCAGATACCCCAGAATTTCGGTGCGGGCGTTGCCGTTCAGGCTGTTGTTGTACGCCAGGCGCACCAGGCGATGACCGTCGACGGCCGCCTGCAAGACCGCGGCATACTCGGCGGCCGTCATGCTGATCGCCAGGTACTGGCCGCCTTCAGCCTGCGTGCTCAGGTAGGTACCCGCGCCGCCCAGCGTCACGCTGGCGGTCTGCAGCGAACGCACGCCGGACCAGTAACTGTCGTACTGCGCCAGCTGCGCGCGCAGTTCGGCCAGGATCTTGGCCGTGACCGTGGGGTAGGCTTTTTCCGTCGCGGTCCGCGTGTCGGCCAGTTCGCCGTCCAGCAGCGAGCCGCCGTTCAGGCTGATGTGCACGCCGCCCAGTTCCGCATACACGGCTGCCTGCGGGTTGCTCCAGTTCACCGGTTTGACCAGCGTGAGGTCGGCGTTCAGGACGTTCTGCGCCAGATAGATGCTCTTGTCGGCGCCAGCGGGGCCGCCCGCCAGGCCCGCCTGGGCCGCGAAGCCCTGGCGCGCATGGATGACCAAGGACTTGGACGCCGTGCCGATGGCGCCATAACCGGCGTTCAGCTCGATCCGGTTGCCCGAGACCACCGTATCGTTGCCGGCGGACGCGTGGCTGAAGATGCCGTTGAGCGCTTCGATGTAGACCGTGCCCGCCGACGAGGCGACCTTCTTCAGCGAGGCCCAGGAACTGGCGCCGCCGTCCGAGAAGTAGTTCAGGCGGATGTCGTTGCGCGCTTCGGCCCGGGTATAGCCGTTCGATCCCATGATGTTCAGGTTGATCGCGCCGCCCAGCGCGATGGCGTCGACGTTGACCACGGCGGATGCGCCCGACGGCATCTGGCCGTTGGCCTCGCGCGCCATGATGCCGACTTCGCCCTGCATCGTGATGGAGGTCGGCTTGGAAGCCGACACGGCCTCGATATGCACCGTCTTGCCGTTGCCGACGATCAGATTGCCGGCCAGCGTTACGTTGCCGTTGCTGCGGATGTAGATGGCGTTGTCGCTGTTGCTGGAACCCAGGAAGCTCAGCGTGATCTCCTGCGACGCCGGCACATAGAAGGTGAACAGTTCCTGCTGCTTCTTTTCGACCACTTGCGTGAGCGTGGTGGTCTTGGTGCGCAGCCAGCCGCCGCCGCTGGTGTGCGGGCCGTCGTTGCGCACGATCACGCCGGTGTTGAACTTGCGGTAGGCCACGCTGAACGCGGATGTGTCCAGCGCCGTTCCGCCCGACGATTCCAGGCGGTAGTGCTTGCCGTCGGGGCCGACGATGTCGCCGTTGGCGTCCTCGACCAGGCTCTGCGTGCCGCTGCCTTCGATCGTGGACGGCAGCAGCGCTTCGTTCAGCTTGCCGCTGGCCTGCAACTGCTGCTTGAGCGCGTCCGGCACCGAATTGATGCCATCGTAGGCAAGAACAGTGGACACCAGCACCGGGCGCGGCGTCTCGTAGACCGTCACCGGGCCGGACTTGGTCGTGTCGTTGTCCGTCAGCCAGCCCAGCGGGTCCCAATCCCCGAACAGATTGAAGCGCTTGGTGGTGTAGACCGTGGTGGTGGTCTCTCCCGACGTCCAGCCCATGACCCAGACCATCATCTGGCCGGTCTGCGGCTTGTATGACAAGGTCAACGTCCGGCCGTCCTGCAGCGTGCCGGCGGAGTTCTGCAACCCCGCCGCACTGCGCTGGCCGGCGCCGTTCTCGTAGACCCAGATCCAGCTCAGCGCCAGGGGATCCGCCGGATCGGGCGTGACCTGCACGAACTTGTTCCAGACTGTATGCACGACATTGTTCAAGCCTTGCAGCTCGTACAGATCCTTCTGTCCGCGCGATGTATCGATGATTTCGATGCGGCCACGGCGGTAGGTGCTGACGTCGATGTCGTGCGTCACCAGCGCATAGGTGGTCTGGTTATCGATATGGACCGAGGCGTAGCCGTTGGCCACGACCAGGTTGCCGTTGCCCACCGACACGATCTGTCCGGTCAGTGAAATGCTGCCGCCCGCCAGCCTGATCGGGTCCAGGATGATGGTCTGCGTGGCGTAATCGAAGCGGCCCGTGATGGCGCCATAGCGGTTCAGGGAGCCGTCCGCGCTGAACGATACGCCATTGATGGCGTAGCCATTGCCGTCCTGCAAGGCCTTGTCCTGATCGCCGCGGAAAGAGCTGTCGATCTTGATGTAGGCATCCGTGACGCCGCTCTGGATCTTGCCGTCGATGTTCAGCGTCAAGGCCGAAATGCTGATGGCGCCCAGGGCGAAAATGCGCGAATCCCGCGCCGCCGAGTTGTCGTTCAGGTACTTCGAGAAAGGATCGAGCTTGGTGTAGCCCCATTTCAACAACACATTCTGCATCGTGTCGTCGATGCCAGTACTCGCGCCGTTGTTCTTCAGCGCATTGATGACGTTCTGCCACTTGTCGTTCAGGAACGTGGGATCGGCGCCCGAGTTGTACCAGCCCTCGCTTTGCAGGCTGAAGTTGCCCTTGGCCACGATGTCCAGGCTGAGCGCCTGGATGGTGCCCGACACGTTGATGCTGCCCAGCGCGTTGATCACCGACACCTTGCCCAGCGGGTTGACCACCGCGCCCATCAGGCTCAGGTCGACCGGCGCGTTCGCAATCATCTTCGCCACGCTGTTGGTCGGATCCGCCGGGTCGTTCAGGGCCCCGCCGAACGGGTCCGCGGCCCAGCCGTTCTTGAGCTGGCTGATGCTGACCTCGGCCGTCTCGGCGCCCGACGCGCCCTTCACCGACACGTCGTTGACGTACAGGTGCCCGGTCTTGAAGACCTTGAGCTGGCCGTCGGAACCCGGGCGGATGATGGTGCCGTCCAGCACGACCGCGTCCCTGACGTTCATCAGCATCGGCGAATCGTTGACGATATTGATCTGGGTGTTGGCGCGGGCGTCGATGCCCGAGCGGTACACGCCGCCGGTATCGGTCGCGTTGACATAGACCGAACCGCCGGACGCATACATGTCCGGCATGTCGATGAAGAAGGTGCTGAACGAATCCAGGTAGCGGATCTGACCGTTCTGCAGCTTCACGCCCATCTGGATGCTTTGCAGCTGCTGCTGCAAAGCGGCGATATTGGCCTGATAGCGCGCCACGGCCTGCGGATTCGAGGCATGCTCGGCCTGCATCCGCGTCAGCGTGCGGATCTGCTCGCTGATGACGTTCTGCTGGCTGGCGTAGCGCAGCGTGGGCTGGGCGATATCCACCGTCTTCAACACGAAATACAGCCTGCCGACATTGCCGGCGGCAAACGCCCCGAAGCCCGATGTCAGGGCATCTTCCTTCTGCGCTTGCGTCGGATTGCTCAGCCGCATCCAATAGCTGTTATTGACGTAGTCTTCCGCCGCCAAGTCCAGGTCGCGGCTGTTCGGGCTGTTGTACCGGTAGTAGCTGCCGTTGTGCTCGATGATCATCCCGGCCGTGACGTTGACCTTGATGTCGCTGGCGCTGAATGCCGTCAGCTCATAGCGCACGTCGATGTTGACCGTGCCCGGCGCTCCGTCCAGGCTGGTCTTGCCCGCGCCCAACAGTTTCTCCAGGATCGCCCTGACCGCGGGCGAATTCGAGTCGAACCGCAGCGGTGCGCCCGCGGCGGGCAACGTGGCGCTGGTGTAGCCCAGTTGCTCCAGCAGTTCCGCCGGAATGACGAACAGGTTGGCCGCATTGTTCACGCCCGCGATGATGCGCGTGGCCGCGCCCGTCGCCACCCTGCTGGACGTGGTGTCCACCACGCCGTCGGCCAGTTTGACCGTGGGATTCAGGTTCAGGCCGATCACCTGCACCGAACCGTTCACGCGCGCCTGGTCCAGCGTCGAGGGATTGGTCTCCAGCCGCACGTTGCGCTGGGCCTTGAGCAACGAACCGTTGGCCGCCACCCCGTCGATCAGCACGGTGTTGATCTGGCGCGCCTTGGCGCCGCTGTCCACCGCCGGCACCTGGGCGATGCCCACCAGCGTGAACGATACGTTGTCGTTGGCCAGCAGATAGCCGGTCGACAAGGGATCGGTCGCCTTGCCGTTGCCCGCCAGCGCCAGGATGTTGTCGCCTTCGATCGAGGCGTTGTCGATCTGGATGGCGTTGCGCACCGTCAGATTGTTGTTGCTGTCCGACTTGCTGAAGCTGGACACGGACACCACCAGCAGATCGCTGATGGTGGTCGTCACGCCGCGCGTGTTGGCGGCCATGACCACGTCGCCGAAGGCATTGCGCAGGAACGCGCCGTTCACCTTGACCTGGGCCAGCGCGCCGTCGGTACTGAGCTTGTTGGTCGACAGCGTCACGGACACGCCCGCCACGCCGGTGATCTTGTTGCGCTGGGTGTAGATGATGTCGTTGGTCGCCACCAGGTCCAGCATGCCCGGCGTATCAAAATTGCCCCGCGCCTGCACGACGGTCATGCCCGCCGTATCGATGGTGCTATTGGCCTGCCGCGCGCCACTGACGGTGATGCTCGACTCGGGCTTGATCGTCACCGTGTGCTTGCTGATGTCGGCGCCCGCCACCCTGACCGAATAGCCGCTCAGGGTGGACGTGCCGCGCACGGTGTTGTTGCTGCGGATGTCCAGCTTGTTGCCGATCACGTGCGCGCCGCCGCCGATGTCGATGGCGGCCTTGCCGCCCAGGTCGACGTCGACCTTGCCTTGCCGTCCAGCCACCAGCGCGATCGTGCCGGCGTCCATTTTGACGTCCACGGACTGCACCTGGTCCGCCGTGATGCTCAGCAGGGTGCCGTCAATGCGGGCGTTGTTGCCGATCTGCACGCGCGTGTCCAGCGTGGTCGTGAGCGTAGCGCTGTCTATCGATACCGTCACGCCGCCCACTTCCAGCGAACGGGCCTCGGCCAGCAAGCCGGCCTCGCCGTTGCGCTCGGTGGTTCCCTTCGCGGTCACGCCGATAATGGCGCCCTGCAACGTCGCATTGTCCACCGATGCCTTGAGCGAGCCGCCCAGGCGGGTTTCGGCGCTCATCACACCCACGCCGATCACGCCGCCGGTGATCGCCTTCGAATAGGCCCGGCCGTAGTACGTGCCCTGCGCATTGATATTGACCATGCCCGGGGTCTCGCCCAGGCCGGGCATGGTGACCGACAGACCCTGCAACGTCGCGCCGTTGCGCGCTTCGGCCAGGGTCGTCGTGGCGATGTCCACCAGCGCCTTGTTCACGTTGACGGCCAGGCCGGTGGTGGCGGCCACGCCGGCCGTCTGCGTCTGGGCGAAGTCCACGCTGACCAGCGCGTTCATGTCCACCAGCGGCGCGCTGACGGTCGCTGCATCCACGGCCGCCGTGGTCACGTCGCGCGCGATGTTTTCGGCGATGCCCACGCCGATCGCCGCGCCCACCATGCCCACCGCCACGCTGACCTGGGTCAGGTCGATTTCGGCGCGGACCTGGGTATCGGCCTTGATCTCGACCTTGCCCAGCGCCCCCACCTTGCCTGCGCCCGTAATCCGCGCGCTGACATTATTGCGGGTGGTGTTGGTCACCCGTACCCCCGCGCCCGCGGCTGCGATGCCGCCGCCCACCGCCACCGAGGCGGTGACCGCGTCCAGGCCCCTGAAGTCGGTCTTCTCGACGGCCACGACGGAGACGGCGTCTTGCGCGCCAACATTCTTGCCGTTGGCGGTTTCGATATAGGCGCTGACTTCGTTGGCCGCCACGCTATCCACCAGCGTCACCGCCAGGGCCAGGTTCAAGCCAAAATTGCCCGGCACGGGCAGCGAAGCCGCCACGGCCACGCCGTAAGCGGCGGACTTCAGAATGGTGCTGCTGTCCTGGGCACGTACATTCACGGACCCGGCCCCGCCTGCGATGCCGGCAATGGCCTGCGAACCCGCGACATAGGCCGAGGTGGCCGTGGCAAAGCGGTTGCTGACCTGCACCCCGGACCCGGCGGCCGATCCGCCGAAGCCCGCCACCGCCACGCTGCCGGCGAAGTTGACGCTGGTCAGCGTTTCGCTGGACGTGGCCAGCACGTCCACATTGCCGCGGTTGACGGAGATGGCGCTGTTTTCAATATAGGCCAGCGCGCGGTTGGCGCGGTTCACGCCGTCGCCGGCATGGACGCCGAAGGTGTTCCGGGCGATCGACACCCCTATGCTGGCCGCCAGGCCCGCGCCCGTGGCGCTCACCGACACCGCGCCGGTAACCGCCTTGATGCTGGAGCTGTTGTCCGCCTTGACCGACACGCCGGTGCCGGCCGTGACGGCGGACCCGCTGATGTAGCCGCCCACGTCGTTGGCAACCGTCTGCGTGCTCTCCGCTCCCGCGCCAGACACCGCCACGCCCGCAAAACCCGCGGCCACGGATGCCGCGACCGACACGCCGTCCAGCGTCGCCGTTTCCTTGGCCGACACCATCACGGCGTCCGACACGTTCAGTGTCGACCCGGTCACGGAGGACTGCACGCTCATGGCAACGACGTTGCGCGCCACCGAGGCGCCCACCGACAGCGATCCGCCCTGCATCGCGAACGCCAGCGATGCGCCGATGGCCTTGGCCTCCAGCGTCGTGGTGTCCACGGCCGTGATGGCCGCCCGCGTCATCTGCGCGCCCGCGCCGGCGCTCAGCACCGAGTTCGACAGCGCCGCCTCGACTGCGCCCAGCGCCTTGTTGCTGGCCAGGGCCACGCCAACCGACAGCGCCAGCCCTTGCGAGGTACCCGCCAGGCTCGCGCCCGCGGCAGTCGCCTTGAGCGTGGACTGGTTCGACGCCCTGATGCTCAGGCTTGCCGCGCCCCGTACGTTGGGGTCGACCTGCGTCAGGCCGTTGACCTCGGCGCGCGTGACGGCGCGAGAGGTGTTGTAGGCCGATGATCCGGCTGCGGCGAGCGCCGCCCCTTGGTACGCAATCCCCACGGCGCCAGCCACCACTACCGCTTCCAGCGTCTGCACGGTATCGGCAGTGACGTTGATGGCGCCCAGGTGGAACACGCGGGTGTTGACGAGGCTGGCGCGCGCGCCTGCCGCCTGCGTGATCTCATTCTCGGCCAGCGAAGCGCCAATGGCCAGCGATCCGCCCGCGACCGTGAAGGCCACGCTGGCGACCACTACCGTGGCCTTGATGGTGCCGCTCATGTCGGCGTCTATCGTCAGCGCATTGGCGCCATCGCCGCTGACGCGCGAGTTTTCCATGATCGCCACGGCGGACGAGCCGATCACGTTGCGCGCATCGGCGCCTCCGCCCGCCAGCGAAATTCCGCCCAGGCTGACGCCGGCCGCGATCGACACCGCCACCGCAACGGTATGGATGTCGGCCTTGCTGTCGGCCTTGACGGCGATCACCGGAGCGCCGGTGAAATTCACGCCGTCCACCTTGGCCAGCGTGTCGTTGGCGATCTCGTTCTGGGCCAGCGACACAGCCACCGACAGCGACGCGGTCGCGCCCAGCGACACCGCCACGGAGATCGCCACCGCGGCGATCGTGCTATCGATGCGCGACTGATCCGTCGCCATGACGGACACACTGGCCGCGTTCCAGGCATGGGTCTGGTTCTGGTCGGTGATGCGGGCGGTGATGGCGGTCTTGATCTTGTTGACCGCCCGCGCGCCCGCGCCCGCGCCCGACACCGCCAGACTGGCGCCGTCGACGATGGGCGGTGCGTAGGCCACCGATACCGCCACCGCGCCCGCCACCACCACGGCGTCTATGCCTTGCTGCCGGTCGACGCTGCCGTCGGCCTTGAATTTCACATTACCGGCGTTCACCGTGACCGCGCCCGCGGTCACGGTGCTGCGGTCGATCGACGCCGCGATTTCATTGGCCGGACGGCCCGCGCCCAGCGCGACCACCTGGCCGGCGCTGTTGACCTCGTAGCCGATGACGTTCTCGGCCATCGCCACGCCGACGGATGCCGAAGCCGCGGCGTAGTGGCTGACCGAGACAGACGCGGACATGCCTAGCACCACCGCGTTGATCTGCGACAGGCCCAGCGCTTGCACATCGAGCGCGCCCTTCGCGCCGCCCGAGCCCTCGGTGCTGATGAATGCATCCGAGATACCCGCCTGCACGCTGGCCGAGATGACATTGCGTGCCAGCGCGCCACCTCCGCCAATGGCTGCATTGGCGCTGTCGCCCACCGACACCGCCACCGAGGCGCCCAACACCACCGACAGAATGTCGGCCTGCTGGCTCGCCCTGACGGACAGCCCGGCTCCTGCCGTCTGGATGTTGCCGCCCCGGATATTGGCGTGCACCGTATTGAAAACCTTGTTGACCGCGACGCTGGTGCCAACCGCGATCGCCACGCCTGCGCTGCCGGCCTGCACACTGACCGCGCCGCCAACTGCGATGGCCGTGATCGTGGCCCGGTCCGACGCCAATACCGTTACACCCTGACCCGCGCCATTCGTCCAGATCACGGCGTTTTCGACCAGCGCACGCACCGTCGTGCTGATTTCACTGATCGCCACCGACACGCCCACCGACGCGCCCGCGCCCATGCCGCCGGCGGAAACAGCCACCGCCAAAGCGCCTGCGACCGTCACGATGCTGCCCGTGTTTTCGGCGTTGACGCGTACGTCTCCGGCGATGTATCCATTGTTCAGCGGCACCACATTCTTCAGCGTGGCCTCCACCGATCCGCCGATGGTATTGCCGCTGCCCGCGCCGGCGCCCGCCCCGGCGAATCCTTGCCCCACGGCGACTGCCGCCGCGACGCCTATCGATACCGACACGATGCGCGATTCGTTGATCGCGTCCACCGCGATGCCATGCGCCGACCCTATGGCCGTGTTCAGGTTGCCGTTGCCGGCGCTGCTGCCATCGATATAGGCCCGGGTCTGGTTGTTGACGGCATTGTGGGTAGCCGACACGCCGGCCGCGATGCCCGCGCCGCTGCCCGGCGACACCGCCACGCCCAGACCGCCAGCCACGGCCAGCACGTAGCCGTCGTCGCGCGCCTGCACGGCCACGCCCGGCGCACCGCCCGCCGACAGCGCCTCGACCAGGCGCGCGTTGCGGATGCCGGCCTCGTTCTTGCTGTTCAGGCGGTTCACCGACACCGCGCCGCCCACCGACACCGCCGCCGTGCCCACGGCCACGCTGCCCGCCACGGTCACGTTATGAATCTGCCCCTTGAAGAGCGAGGCTACCTGCACGTGCGCGCCGCGCACAGCGCCCTGCGTGTCGCGGATCTGCGCCGAAATCGAATGCTCGCGCGCGTTGCCCGCGGGCGCGCCGCCCAGATAGTTGTAGGACAGGCTGGCGCCCACCGCGACGCTCGCGCCCTGCGATCCCAGCCCCAACGCCACCGCGCCAGCCAGGCTGTTGATGGTGGATTCATCGCTGGCTTGGACCACGATGTCGCCGCCAGCCGTGATGTCCTGCCCGGCCGCGGTCTCGCCGATCTCAGCCTTGATGCTATTGGCAATCCAGTTCAGGACAGCCGATCCGCCAAAACCCACATTGGCGCCGGACCCGCCGGCCGCGACCGCGCCGCTGACCGCCATGGCCGAAATCTGCGCGTTCAACCCCGGCGACAGGTCATCGGGCTTGGCAAAGGTGGCCAGCGCCACGATATCGCCCGTGGCCGACAGGGAAGAACGCAGCGCGCCCGCGTACACCGTATCGAAGATCTGGTTGACCGCGAACGCCATGCCGGCGGCCACCCGGCCGCCCACGGATACCGCCACATTGCCGGCCAGCGCCGCAATGCTGGCGACGTCGCGCGCCGCGATGCGGATATCGCCCGAGGTCGCCGTCACCGACGAGTCGCGGATCTGCGCATGCACCGTGTTCTTGATCGTGTTGACGGCCAGCGATCCGCTGACCGCCACGCCCGCGCCGCCGGCCAGACCAACGGAGACGTTGTAGATGCTGGCGCGCTCTTCTGCGCGCACCTGCACGGCCTGGGCCTCGACGCTCGCCTGCGCGATCGCCGCGCGCACATCGTTGCGCATGTCCGCCACGCTCACGGACGCGCCGATGGCGGCCGATGCTCCCTGGGTGAGGGAGATGCCCAGCGCGCCCGTGGCCGTCACGATGCGGCTGGCGTCCTGCGCCGACACCGACACCGCGCCAGCCTCGGCCCGCACCTTCTGTCCGGCCGCCGCGCCCGTGTTGTCGATGATGGCGCTGACCTCGGAGCGCGAGATGTTCACGCCCACGGCGCCCGCGCCGCCGAGCGACTTGCCGCCCGCGCCGGCCACCGTGATGCTCAGCATGCTGTTGCTCAGCGCATGGCCCTGCGTCAGCGAACCGATGTCCAGCGAGATCAGGCCGCCGGACGTGATGCGGTCCACCGCCTTCTGCAGGCTGATGCCGCCCGCGCCCGTGGCCGCGCCCAGCTTCATGGCGATGCCGTCGCGGGCATTTTCCAGCGAGCTCGCCAGCTGATAGCGGAAGGCGCCGCCTTGCGAGGCGTTGATCACGTAGTAGCGCTGGCCATCGACCAGGCCGGCGATGTTCGCGCCCTGGCTGCGGTAGATGACCACGTCGCCCGTGGCCAGGCCCGCGTCGCTGGCGAACGAGAAGCTGTTTTCGCCTATGACCTGGCTCTGGGCCGCAGAAGCCGACAGCGTCGCGTCGGTCGGCGTGCCCTGGGTGATGCTGGTGTTCTGGGTGCCGTCGCTGCCCGTGCTGGTCGAGGTCTGCGAAGTCTGGCGCACCAGGGCCACCTGCGTGAACGCGATCATCGCGTCCGGGTTGACCGAAATCGGCTTGTTCTGCGCGTCCAGCTGCTTGACGCCGTTGGCGTCCGCCAGGAAATACTCGTAACGCTTGGTGCCGGCGTTGAACTCCGACACGTAACCCTGCGCCCCCAGCGCCACCGGCGCGCCGTTCACGTCCTTGAAGCGCAGCGTGGTGCTGTTGACGACTTCGACCACATAGACGTGGTCATTGGACAGGCCCGTCAGCACGCCGTTTGCCGCCAGGTTGACGACCACCTTGTCGCCCGTGGCCAGGCCATGGGCCTTGGGCAGCGTCAGGCTGCCGTCCGGGTTCAGGGCCGCACCCGCCGGATTGTTGACGCTGAAGCGCTGCAAGGCGCCGCCCACGGCCGCGCCGCTGAAATCAACCAGGTTGCCCTGGCCGTCGCGCAGCTGGAACGAGCGCTGGTCTGCGCTCAGGTTGAACACGTAGTAGGTCACGCCGACCTTCAGCACATCCTTGCCCTGGGCCAGGATGCGATTGGCCAGCACGTCCTCGATCTGGCCGTTGCCGCCGACAGAGCCGCTGTAGACGATGGCCGAGCCTTCCTGCACGCCCGCGAACGGCTGCACCAGGGTCAGCGTATGGGTGGCGGCGTTCACCGTCACGCCGGCGTCCACGCCGTGGAAGGGCTGCAGGTTGACGCTGGTGGCCTCCTGCATGCGCACATGCGCGAAGCCTATGGCGGACAGGTTGGCCACGCTGCCGAATTGCAGCGCCTTGCCGCGCAGCGCGTCTTCCTGGGTGTCCGCCAGCTGGATGATGGCCTGGCCGTTGGGGGCTTCGCGCCGGATCACGTAATACACGCGGTCGTTGCGCAAGGCCGTGCCGTTGGCCAGCGTGATGTTGCCCGCGCCCGAACTCAGGTAGACGCCATCGCCGGTCTGCCAACCCGAGAACTCGCCGCCCGTGGCGCCGGCTGGCGCCGGCATGCCGGCGTTGCCGCTGTCGTCCTTGGTGCCGTTGATGACGGCCGCAGCTTGACCGGTGAAGGTCAGCGTGCTGCCGCCCTGGTCCACGCGGATATCGCCGTCGCCCACCGGCAACTGGCCACCGCCGTTGAGCTGGGCATTGCCGCCCGCGGCCATGGGGTCCACCAAGCCGGCGAATACGTTGACGTTGCCCTGCACCGCATGCACGTCGCTGCGCAGGATGGAGGCCGCGACCTTGGGATTGGCGGCGGCGCCGCCGTTGTCGGCCACGCCCACCGTGGTGACGGCCGCGCCCGAATCGGCCAGCGTCGTGTTATCGAAGGCCAGCAGATTGCGGTCGAAAGCCGTGTTGCCGCCCATGATATTGACAGCCACGGCCAGTCCCACCGCCGCGCCCTGGGTCGCGATCGCGCCCGCCACCGTGATGGCGTAGAGCGCCGAGGCGTCCGAGGCATTGACGCGCACGGCGTCGCCCGTGAAGCCTGCCCGGCTGCCGGCCTTGACGGTGCTGTCGCCGATGCGGGCCTCGGTGGCCGCGCGCATCATGTTGACGTTGACTGCGCCGGCCAGCGCGAACTTCTTGGACAATGCGCCCGCCGCCCCCACCGATACCAGCAACGGCGACGAATGCGCCGATACGTCCACCTTGCCGGTAACGTCCACATCCGCATGCTCGACCAGCGCACTGGTGCGCGAGCTGAACTCGTTGACGCTGACCGACGCGCCCACGGCCACCGAGCCGCCGGCCGTGACCGCGACCCCGCCCGTCACCGCGACCAGCGTATTGTTCTCGGTCGCCTCGACCGTCAGCGACGAGGCGTCGATGCGGCTGCGCGCCGTGACCGCGCCGTTGATGTCGCGGCTGGGCAGCACATAGGCCGCCACGGCGGAGCCGACGCGGTTGACCTGCACCGAGCCCGCGCCCGCGAACTTCGCCTCGCCCATGCCCACGCCCACGCCGACCGCGCCCCCACCCAGGGAGGAGGTATCTTTGGCGCTGACCTTTACCGCGCCATGCCCGCCGGTATCCACGGTCGAACCCTGGATGCCGGCCATGACGGCGTTGCCGATCTCGTTGTAGCTGACGGCGATGCCCACGCCCGCCTTCTTGCCTACGCCCGCGGCGCCGGTGACCGCGACCAGCGTGGTCTTGTCCTGCGCCCGCACGGTGACGTCGTGGCTGCCGCTGGCCGCGCCGTTGTAGACGACCTTGCTGTTGACCAGATAGCTTTCGACGCGGTTGGACATGACGTTGACGGATACCGATCCGCCCACGCCCGTACCATCGCGCGCCGCGCCGAGCGCGCCCGCGAAGCCCACCGCGACCTGGGTCGATTCCGCCGACACATCGACACGGCCCGTGTACAGCAGCTCGGTCACCTGGTGGATGCCCGCCTCGACCTTGCTGGTGCTGACATTGACCGCGACCGCCGCGCCCACGCCCGCCTTGCCGTCCGAACTGGCGACCGCGCCCGCCACCGTGGCCAGCACGCTCAGGTCGCGGGCCTCCAGCGTCACATCGCGCGCGCTGACCTTGGCCGCATTGCCCAGCAGCGCGATGTTGGCGTAGTCCGCCAAGCCGACAGCGGCCGAACCGGCCACCGCCACGCCCTTCTGCCCCTTGGCACCCGCCATGCCGGCGGCGATGGTCACAGCCACGCCTGTGCGTCGCGCCGCCAGCGCCAGATCCGCCGCCACCACCAGTTCGCCCACGGCCAGCACCTGGGCGCGCGCCTCGCCGCCCAGCATGTTCATGCTGTACGCACCCGCGACAGCCACATTGGACTTGGCCGTATCCGATTGCGCCAGCGCGGCCGAACCCGACAGCGCCAGACCATGGGTGCCGTTCAGCGCCTCGATCTTGGCGTCTCCGCCTATCGTGATCGTCATGCCGGCCGCATTCACATAGCCCTGCGCGAAGTCGTTGACCATGTTCACGGCCACGGCACCGGAAATCGCCACGCCCGTCTTGGACTGCTGGCTGGCGGCGCCGCCTCCTGGCGCTGGGCTACCCGGCGCCGCGCCCGCGTCCTGCGTCAGTTGCGTGGCCTGGCCGCTCAGGCCTTCCAGCTTGTCGCCCAGATTCGTGCTCGGCGCAGGCGCGGGATCGCCCTGGCCCTTGGGCAGCTTGATGTCATCGATGCTGGTGCCCGTGCCTCCCGCGCCGCCCGTGCCGCCGGCGCCCGCCCCCGCGCCGCCGCCCGCGCCGGCCACCGGGCTGGACACACGCGAACCCGCCACGGCCAGATTGCCGACGAAGCCCTTGTTCTCCGCCCGGATCGTCAGCGAAGCCGCCGAGAACGAGCCTACCGGCAAGCCCGTGGGCGCGCCATCGGCCACGCGCAGCGTGTCGCCGATCAGGGCCTGCGTCCAGCGGTTGACGTCATTGATGGACACGCTCATGCCCACGCCCACGGCCTGCGATCCGGCGGCGGCGCCCGCCACCGTGCCGACCCAGGTCGCGTCCGTCGCCTGGATGTCCGCCGCGCCCGCGGCCGCGATCCGCGCGCCCCGGCCGACCTGCGCCAGGGTGGTCGCGCTGGTGGAATTGACCAGCACCACACCGTTGAGCGCCAGGGTCTTGGCCTGGCCGCCCGATGCGCCCAGCGTCACCGAAATCAGTTCATTGTCCGCATCGACCGTCAACTTGCCCGAGTTGATCTCGGCCGTGTCGCTGACCACCGCACGGGTTTCGTGCTTGGCCGCGTTGACGTACACCGACACGCCAATGGCCGACCCTTCCTTGGAGCTGCTGCCGTAATCGAAACCCTGGAATTTCGGAGTCAGGAAGCCCTTGACCCGGTCCTTGCCATAGCTGAAGCGGCTCTCGGACGGGCCACGGGGAGCGGCCTGCTGGAGCGACTTGGCCCCGCCCAGGGAAATCGACGGCAGGATGATGTTGCCGACCAGGTTCAGGCGCTGCGAGGAGTTCTCCGCCTGGACTGTCACATCGCCCGCCGTACCGCCGGACAAGGTGGTATTGATCTTGCCCGCCACCTGCGCCTGCGTCTTGGTGTCCTGCACCAGCACCGTGAACGCGCCGGACAGGGCCAGCTTCTTGCTCTTGGCCGTGGCGCTGGCCCAGCTGCTGAAGCTGGACGAGATGCCGCCCGTGCTGGTCAGCGTGGCCTGCAGATTGTTCAGGAAGGACGCGGCCGCCTTGCCCGCGACCTCTGCCTTGGCCTTGGTGCCGTCGGCATCGTTCCACTTGGTGTTGATGCCGTCGAACGGGGCGTACAGATTGACCAGCCACAGCTTCTTCGGGTCGATCTGGTTCAGGGTGCTGGCGGTGACCGCCACGTCGCCGCCCTGGGTGGTGATGGTGGCCAGCGGGTTGACGGTCGCTCGCGTCGCGACGTCGTCGATGCCGATGACCACGGCCGCCGCCGCGCCGAAATCGGAACCGTCCGGGCCAGCCGCACGCTCGGGCTGATTGGTCGTCAGGTTGTTCTTTTTGTTCAGGAACGCCTGCTTGTCGGCAATCGCCTGGTCGTCCACCCCGCTCATGATGGTGAGCCGGGTGTTGTATTGCGTCTGCGCGTTGACGGTGACGTCGCCGCCCGCGGTGCTGACCGTGGCAGCCGTCACGCCGTTGCCGATGCGGGAGGTCGTGGTGATGTTGTTCATCGACATGCCCAGCGCCGCGCCGATCTGGAACTCGGTGGACGGATTGTCGATTTCCTTCTGGATGTCCGAATCGTATTCGGCGCGGTCCGCGAAATCCTTCTCCTGCTTGATCTGCTTGATCTTGTCGCCGAACTTGCCGCCCCGGCTTTCCGACACCAGCGCGCCGAAGAAGCTCTTGACGTACTGCACGCCCGTCCCGAGGCCGCTCACGGCGCCGCCCACGACGGGACTGACGGTCTTGGCGATGGCTGCGTTCTTGGCCTCGGTCTGCGCCGCCGTAAGGAAGTCACTGCCGGTGGCCGCGCGGCCGCCCAGGATGGTCTTGACGGCGATCGCGCTGCCGGCGTCCTGCGCCCGGGCCTCGACGGTCACCTTGCCCGCATTGCGCGTCACCACCGTGCCGTCCATATAGGCTTCGGTGGTCAGTCGGTTGTACGCAAAGCCCACCGCCACGCCG
This sequence comes from Achromobacter pestifer, assembly GCF_013267355.1. NCBI lineage: Bacteria > Pseudomonadati > Pseudomonadota > Betaproteobacteria > Burkholderiales > Alcaligenaceae > Achromobacter > Achromobacter pestifer. The sequence continues at coordinate 4,465,839 of NZ_CP053985.1, read as the reverse complement.
ACCTTGGCGTAGCCGGCCTTGTACTTGCCCGTCTCCTTGGACGGATCGATCTTGCCGTCGGCGCCGGTCACCGGCTTGGTGTCGTCGCTTTCGGCCATCGCGCCGGCGGCGGTTATGGAAATCGTGCTCTTGTGGCTGGTCAGCGCCTGGATCGTGACGTCTCCGCCCACGCCGCTGACGGTGCCGGTGTCCGGATTGGCGGTATGCAGCAGACCCGTTTCCAGCCTCGCGCCCGTGCCTATGTGCACGGTGGATTCGCTGATGATCACCGCCACGCCCACGCCTATCACCGCCGGCACCGCGCCCACGTGGCCCGGCAGCAACCCGATCTCCATCTCGTTGGTCAGGTCGGACTTGATCGTGATCGCGCGGGACGCGATCACCGTGCCCTGCACATCGATGGTGGACTTGTTCTGCAGCACGCCCACGGCGATGCCGGCGATCTTGGCGACCAGCGGGCTCAGCTTGACCGTGGCCGACGTGGTGGACGTGATGGTCACATCGCCGTTGGACACCAGGCGCGCCTGCGTGCCGACCTTGATCGACGAGTTGTATTCGATGCCGGCCCAGGCCGCCATGGCGCCGGCGCCGTCCAGGAACTTCAGCAAGGCGTCGAAGGCCGAGTTCACGCCGCTCGCCAGCGTGCCCAGCACGCCGCCCTGGTTCGCGCCGTTCTTGATCAGCGGATCCAGGTCGTAGTCCTTGCTGTCGATCTTGCTGGTCAGGCTGACGCCGGATCCGCCCGTATCCTTGGCCCACAAGGTCGCGTTGTTGATCGTGATGGCGGCATCCAGCTTGTAGATCTGGGCCACCGCGCTGCGCCACGGACGGTAGCGCTGCGCGGCCAGTTCGACCGCGCCGGCCGCCAGCACGATGTTGGCGCCGCTGCTGGCGCCGACGGTGATTTTCTCGCCTTCCAGACGCAGGGCGTAGCCCGCATCCAGCGTGATGTTCTGCAGCACCGAATACGACTGGCCGCGGATGATCACGTTGCGGCCGCCGACCGTCAGCGCCTGATCCAGCGTGCCGCTACCGATGTCCAGCACGTAGTCCAGCTTGTCCGTGTTCGCGCCCAGCGTCACCCCGGCGATGGTGCCGGTGGTGGAGATCAGGTTCGACAAGGCGGCGCTGCCGCCCAGCGCCATGACCTGCAGGCTGTTGCCGCTGCCGCTGTTGGACGCCAACGTCACGGTCACGCTGCCGCCGGCGGTGTCCGCCGGCTGCGTCACCACGAACGACACATTGTTGGTATTGCCCTTGAGCGTGTCATAGCCGCCGCGGGTGGCCAGTGTGACGGCCGGGGTCCAGGCGCTGGCGTCCAGCGTGGTCGCGCCGCTGGTGTTGGTGGCGATGACCGTGGCGTCCGAGAACAGCGCGCCCGCGAACGTCACCAGGCTCGCATTTGAGCCACCGTCGACGTAATGCACGTTGCCATTCGACAGCACCGCGCCGACACTGGTACTGACCAACAGGCTGTTGCGCGCCCCCGCTTGCGTGGCGATGCTGTTGCCGACGCCGGTGTTCAGGGCAGGCTGGCCGTAATTCACGACGAACGTATTGTCGCCGCCGCCCGAGCGGATGGCCGAGTTGGAACCCGCCAGCACGAACTGCGTCTGATGGCCGATGGCGAGCGCCGCGCCGGTCAGGATACCGGCGCCGTCGGAGCTGCTTTGCACCTGGCCCTGGGCGATCAGGCCCAGCTTGTAGGCTGCGTCCGACAGGCTGACCGTGGAGTTCGACACCGTGCCGTCGGCATTCAGCGCCGTCTGCATGCCAGGGGCCAGCGAGAACACACCGGAGAAGCCGGCCGCGATCGCGGCCTGGCTGTAGCCGATCTGGAGGCGCCCCTGCGCGTCCAGGCTGGCCGTCAGCGCGTAGAGATAATCCCAGGGCGTGGTGCTGTCGCTGGCCGGAATCAGCTTGCCGGCATTGGACCCGCCGACCGCGATGCGCAGCGGCTCGCCCGCCGCGTTGACCATGATGCCGGCGCCGATGGCGTCGAGCAGATCCTGGATGGTACGCACGCCTTCCAGGCCGACGTCGACCCGCGCGTTGGCGTGGTTGGGAAACAGGAACGCCAGCGCCGGCCCTTCCGCCGGCGTGTAGCCCGAGGTCAGATTCGACAGGTAGGTCCGCGTGGTCACGCCCGTGTAGGCCGTGGTGTCCACCGTGTTGGCGCTGCTGCCTTCCACCACGAAGCGGAAGTCGTTGACGTTGGTGTAGGCGCTGCCGATCTGCGCCCCGACCGAGCCGATCTTCACCTGGCTGTTGTCCAGGGCCACGCTCTTGCCGCCCGTGGACAGCTCTATCGTGTTCGCCCCCGCGGACCCGATCACCTGGGTGGCGTAGGCGTTGCTGATGATGAAATAGTTGGACAGCCCCGCAGTGCCGTCCAGCACCGCCGTCCCGGCGAACCTGGAGGTATCGATCCAGTTGCCATACTCGCCGCCGATGACGCGCACACTGGTGATGCCGGCATACGTCGATGCCGTGGCCTGGGTCTCGTCGGACGTCCGCTTGATCCAGCCGGCGGCTCCCGCCTGCTGGAACGACACATAGCCCACGCCACCGCTGATATCCAACTGCGCCTTGTATCCCGTGCCGTCCGTGCCGGTCAGGCCGTCGGCCGCCACCGCCAGTTCGGTGGTCGCATTGGCTCCCACGCCGCCATAAACACCGTAACGGCCGCCCAGCAGCATGATCTGGTGCCGGGTGTTGTCGCCCGAGCCCGCGCGGATCACGCCGCCCGCCATCAGGCCGCTGACCAGCACGGTATTGCCACTGAAGGCCGACGCGTCTATCAACGTCGAACCCAGGCCGCCGTTCAGTCGCGCGTCGCTGAAAGTGCCATGCAGCGAGTTGCTCAAGGTCGGGACCGGCAGCCCGGTACCCAAGGGCGTGCCGTCGGAAGCGTAGCTCGTCGATAGCTGCGTGTTGGTCAGGGTGTAGTTCCACTGACCGTTTTCATCCAGCGTGTTGCTGAGTGCGCCGGCCTGCGCCCACAGTTCGTTCGCACCCTGGTAGCCGGTAAAAACGTTGTGGCCCAATCCGCCGCGCAAAACGTTGGCGCCGGCGCTGCCGATCAGGGTCAGGTCGCCACGGTAATTCGAGCCGTCCAGCGTGACGCTGGTGGCGGCGTGATTGCTGCTGCCCGCCGCAGCCGCGGCGTCGATGGTGCGGTAGTCCTGCAAGGTTACGGCGTTCACGCCGCGCAGGGTCACCGTGGTCGCGCTGCCCGCGCCCGGCTGCGTATTCGTCAACGTGGCCCAGGTCTTGTCGCCACTGAGCAGGGCGTCGCTTTCCAGGCCCGCGATGTATTCGGTTGCGCCGCCCACGGCCAGGTTGCCGATCACCAGATCGTTGCCACCGCCGCCGCTGATGCGGTTCTGGCCGCGGCTATTGGCCACGGTGATGATGTTGTCGCCCAGGCTGCCGACGATGTCGTTGCCGTACTCGCCGCCCGCGCCGATGACGTTGCTGATGTTCAGCACGCCCGCCAGGCCACTGGCGTCGTAAAGGCCGGTATTGCCGTCCTGGAAGTTCAGGTTGACGGTGACGTTGTCTTCATAGGCCGAATAATCCAGCGTGGTCTTGCCCGCCACGCCGAAGAACATCTGCACGTCGAGATTGCTGACCAGCGCGGTCGTCAGGCCGTTGACACTTGCGTCGGCCGCCAGGCCCGCGCCCATGAAAACGCTGATGCCCCCGCCGGTCTGCACGCGAGCCGTGACGTCTGCACCGAATTGGGAAAGGTCCAGTGTGTTGCCGCTTTGGCCGGCCTGCTGGGTCAGGTTGAAACCGAAGGTGCCGCCGGCGGCGATGTAGGTGTTGCCGCCGCCGCTACCCTTGATGATGTCTTGCGAGCTGTTGATTGTGACCGTGGTGTCGCCCACCACGGTAATCCTGTTGCCGCCTTGCGTGGAACCCTTGACGCCGCTGATCGCCCGCACATAGCCGAACCCGGTCGGCGGCGGCGGCGGAATCTCTTCGCCATTGGAGTCCGCCGTGGGGCCGGACAGGTCCACCGTCACGCCGGTGGCATAGCCGCTGTAGTCCAGTATCGTCTTGCCGCTCTGGGCCGTGCCGATCAGGTTGAAGGTCTTGTCGCCGATCTTCAGGCTTTGCGAGCCATCGGCGGACTTGAACACCACGTTGACGACGCGCTGGGTCCAATTGTTGCCAGCGTCGACCGTCGAGTATGTGATCTGGTAGGCATCGTTGTTGCTGATGAGAGCCGTGACGTTGCCGCGGATGCCCGAGAAATCCAGCGTGTTGTTGCTGTTGTCGTCGTCTTCGTTGCGCACCCAGACGCCGTTCTCCAGCTTCATTCCCTGGCGCACTTCGATCGTCGTCACCGCCGCGGTCGAATTGTTGTCGAACACGAATGTGTTATTGCTGCCGTAGCCGATCAAATGGTCATTGACCGCCACACCCTGCAGGGTCGAGCCGCCGCTTTGCAGGCCGGCAGCGCTGGCCATCACGCCGTTCCAGCTGGCAACCGTCACCGTGTTGGCATCGATCACGCCGTTGCGGTAATCCAGCGCCCAGTCGCCGCCCAACGCGGCGCTGCCCACCGTGTGGGTGGCCGCCGCCACGTCGGCGCGCGTGATGGCCGCGAGGCTGTCGACGAAGGCGATGCCGCCGCGGCCGGCCGCCACGTTGCAGCCGTAGAGCAGGATGTCGCCATCTTCCGACATGGCGTCGCCCCAGGCGCGCAACTGGTTCTTGTAGGCATCCAGCTGGCCCGAACCCAGGGTGGCCGTGCCCAGCGTCAGGGATCCCACGCTGCCGTGGCTCATGATCTGCACCGCGGCCAGGTCCCGGTGCTGGCCCAGCACCTGCGTAATCTGGTCCACGCCGTCATAGCGGCCATCCAGCACGATGATCTCGGTGTCGTGGCTGCGCAGCACCTGCAATTGCGGGCCATCGCCGGTGGGCCTGGCCAACCCGTCCAGGCCTTCCGTCTTACCGCTGATCAGGCCGTACAGGCCCTGGACAATCTGCTCGGCATTGTCCACCGCCGGATCCACGAAGATGATCTGGCGCACCGGCGTCTGTTCGGAGTTCGTGGTGTAGCCGGGGATATTCGCGGCCGGCTTGGGCTGGCTGGACTCCTGCCCAGGCAGCCAGGCCTTGGCGTCGCCCTGGCGCGTGGCGTTGGCCTTGGCGTACTGCTCCAGCGTCAGCATCTCGCTGTGCTGCGTGACGGCCTTGAAGGCAGCCCGTTCCACCAGATAGGGATGCGAGCCGGGCGCGCTGGGCTTCTTGCCCTGGGCGCCGGCCGCGGGGTCGGCGGGCGCCACCACGGGAGCCTGGTCGCTCGTGGGCGGAGGCGGCGGCACCAGCAGTTCGGCCGACATGAGATAACGGCGCTCCAGCGCCTCGAAGAGCGGCCGCCTGCGGAACAGGGACTGCTGCACCTCGCGGGAGGAACGGCCGGTCCAGAGTTTGCGCGCCAGTTTCTTCATGCTCATATCGTCGCTCGACATTTCTTATGCGGGCGCATGAAACGCCCTGATTTAAACGATTCCGAGCCATCCGGCTGACCGCCGGATGGCCCTGCTGTTGTCTTGCCTGCGTACCACCCCGGCCTGCGTGTCGTGCCGCAAGCCCCCCTCTTGTGCTACAGCATCTGCTGGCTGATCGCCGCGATGTCCGCCGCGTTCAGCGTGCCGGCCGCCTGCTTGAGCTTCAGCCCATCCAGCAAGAAGTTGTACCCAGCCTCGGCCTGTTGACGCTTGGCGTTGTACAGATTGCGCGATGCGTCCAGCACGCTGACGATGTCATTCAGCCCCGCCTGGAAGCCCTCTTCCTTGAGCTTCAGCGCCAGTTCGAACGATTCCACCGAGCTGTTCAGCGCCTTGATCCGATCGATGCCGATCACGATGTTCTGGAACGACGAGAACACCTGGCGCTGCACTTTGCGGCGCGTCAGGCTCAGGTCGGACGAAGCCGCGCTCAGGCGGCTCGCGGCCGCGTGGCTCATGCCATACGTGTAGCCGCCCTGAAAGATCGGCACCGACAGATTCACCGTGAAGCGGGTGTCGGCAACCGTGCTGCCGCCGCCGAACAGGCTGCCGCCGGTTTCGTTGCGGCCGGTGGAAGCGCGCAGATTGACGCTGGGGTAGTAGCCAGCCTTCTGTACCGACACTTCCTTTTCCGCCACCGCCACACCCGCCGAGGCCGCGCGGATCGACCAGTTCTGGTCCAACGCCGTGCGCAGCCAGGTCTGGGGATCGTTGGGCACCGGCAGCGTCATCGGCAGGTCCTTGCGCACCGGACGCAGCTTCAGGTTGCCGTAGCCGACGATCTCCTGCACGGCCTGCTGCTTGTCCAGGTAGTCGTTCCTTGCCAGCAATGTGTTGGCATCCTGGATGTCCAGGCGAGCCTGCACTTCGCTCAGGCCGACGCGGGTTTCCTGGCCGCTGTGAAAGCGCGCCTGCACCAGCTCCTTCTGCTTCTGGGTAGTGCGGCGCTCCGCCTCGGTCAGGTCGATCTGGTCCTGCGCGGCCAGCACGCTGAGATAGGCGGTTGCCGTGCGCAGCATCAGGTCTTGCTGCGCGTAGGCGTAGCTGGCCACTTCCTTGCGCTCGGCCTCCTGCGACTGGCGCCACTTGTGATAAGCGCCCAGCTCGAAGATCGGCTGGTTCAGGGTCAGCGCCCAGCCATTCTCGGCCCAGTTGGCGCGGCCGGTCTGGTAGACGGTGTTTTCGCTGTCGACCACGTTCTGGCGGACGCGGCTGCGATTGACTTCGCCGCTCACGCTGGGCAGAAGGCCCGCGCGCGCGGAGATCACGCCATAGCCCACGGCCTGCAGTTCCTGGTAGGCCCCCTGCATCTGCGGGTCGTTCTGCAGCGCCATCATGTAGATCTGGTCCAGCGTCATGGGATCGGACTGGTCCGGCAGCTGCGCGCCGTTGTACGCCGGCATGTCTTGCGCCAGATACGACGCGGGCGCCGGGAACACGGTGTTCTCGTCGAAGCGCGGCGCGGGCGCGGGCGCGACTTCGTCCATCTGGGCGCTGGGCGTCGTCTTGCCGAAGCCGGAATCCTCCTGGGGCGTGGGCTCCCCCAGCTTGAGCGGGCCGCTTTCGGTTTGCGGCGCCGCAGAAGCCGCCGGCGTCGTCGCAGTGGCTGGCGCGGATGCCGCCGGCGTCGCCGGGCCGCGCGAAGCGCAGCCCGCCATGCTCAATGCGCCCATGACCGCCGCCACCAGCATGCCCTGCCGCGCGAGCGCCGGACGGAAGAAAAACTTGTCGTTATCAGTCATAGTAAACAGTCAAGAATTCATGTCCGTCGCGCGCGGCGCCCGCAGCCAGGCTGTAAAGGCTGCGGGGTTCGTCGGGCAGCAGGAAACCAAGAACATCGCTTTCCGCCAAAGCCAGACTGGCGGCCAGACGCAGAAGATCGGGAATGAACGCCCGCAACGGCAGGTCAGCCCCACGAAAAGTCACCGTGAACGAATCGCGCCGGGTATCGGCCTCGTCCACTTCCAGGAACATGAAGCCCGCCGGATCGGCCTGCCCGCAAGCCTGCGCCACGATGGTTTGCGCGACCTGCCGCAGCACCGGGTTGGCAAGCCTGGCCAGATAAGGTTCCAGGTGCGCATCGAATGCCGCACGGTCTTGCAGATAGCGCATGCGGTAAGCCGTCACCGCCGCCTCGCGCTGCGTCGCCGGATGCCATTTGTAGCCGCAGCCCAGGGGCAGGACGCCGTGCTGGCGCAACGCCTCGGGCGTGGGCATGAACTCCAGGTAGACGCGGTACGTGCCGGCCGCGCCATCGGGCTCGTAGGCGAAGAACATGGCACGCGCGTGCTCCATGTCCTGCGCGACCCGCATCCACAGCGACTGAGGCATGGCGAGCGCGCGCGACAAGGTGGCCAGATCCAGCTGGCGCCAGTTTTCGCGCTGTATGCCCAGCATGAAGCGATTGCCGACCAGGCCCGCGGCCGAGAACTTCATCGACCATTCGACCCCGTCGATCCGCCTATCCTTGAAGACCGCGAGCAGGCGGTCCGCCCAGATCCGCTGCTCCCCCCGCAGCGTATGCAGGGGGATGTGGATCTCGGGTTCGGCGCCGGCTTGGCTGGGGGCCGGGCCGATCGCGGGAGTCAATGTGGCGGTCAGCATGGCCCAGCGGCGGGAATCAGGCCGCGGACTCGACGGGCGCGGCGTCCTGCTGCTGTGCCTTCAGGCGGCGCTGCTCGTCCAGCTGCATCGCCAGGCGCTGGACGTTGCCCAGCGAGGCGCGATGCAGTTCGATCAGGCGCATGATGCCGGCGCGGTGCAGTTCGAGCACGCGGGCGTCATCGATGCCGGCAAACTTCTGCTCGTCCACGACCCAGAAGCCGCTCAGATAGCGGTCGCCGTCGGCCTGCGAAATCGTGATGGTCTTGGCCGTGAGCAAGCCCAGCTCGTTCAGGCGCTGAGCCATGTTCTTGGTCAGTTCCATCTCGCCCTGGAACACCCGCAGGAATTCCATCATCTGCGTCAGGTAACCGGTTTCCTTGCCGTCCTCGAACAAGGCCACGCCATCCGCGGCATTGACGCCGGGATAGGACTCGTCGATGCACACGGCCAGGCGGTCGGCCTCGGCCGTGGTGCCCAGCACGAAGGGATAACGACGGGCAAAAGCGGGCACGTAGGTGTCGGCCTTCCAGGTGCCCAGCTCGGTCACGAACAGATTGGACTTGTCTTCCAGCCCCAGCAGCACGGCCACGTGGAAATTACCGGCGTCGTCACCCACGAACACGATGGGATAGTGGCGGCCGGCATCCGCGAACTCGCTGGCGGCGATGGGCAAAGCATTCGTGTCCTGCGCGAATGCGTAATGATCCGGCTGAATCTGGATCTTGGTGTCCTGGTGCGCCGCCCGATCCAGCGCCACAGCCCGTTCATAAAACACAGTCGCTGACATGCCTCTACCCTCCTTGCCTGTTTTTTCGCCATTCACCAACCCGAGCATCGCGTAAAGATTGCATACACTGTTGCTGATAAGCAGCCTTTTTCGCTCAAGTCAATGCATCATTTTGTCTATTGACTGCAAGCATTAGACGAGGATTGAAACTCTTCGTCTATACCTGAAACTAGGTATATCTGCTTATGGCATAAGGGCTTTTTTTGAGTTACAACTGATAACATTGCAATAAATTGACGTATTCCGCATTAATGCGATGGGTCGGCTAGCGGGAAAAATCGACAGGCAACATTTAGCCTCGTCAGACGGGAGCCATCGGCATATTGGGCGTGGTCGCCCGTCCCGGCATCCTCGACCTCAATGAGGTCAACTGCGGAACCGACCAGGATGTAGCGCTCATGGAGACCGGACAGCAGGCGTGCGAGATCCGGGAAGCGCGCACCCGCCGGCGCCTGGCGGGTGGCGTACCTGCTTATAGAGTGCGACTGATGATTTCCTTCATGATTTCGGACGTGCCGCCATAGATGCGCTGTACTCTGCTGTCGACAAACGCGCGGGCAATCGGATATTCCCGCATGAAGCCATAGCCCCCGTGCAACTGCAGCAGCTCGTCCACGATCTGGCCCTGCAATTCGGTGGCGTAGAGCTTGACCATCGCAGCCATCTCGGATGTCAGCTGCTGTTTGAAGTGCAGCGCAATGCAATGGTCCACGAACACGCGGCAAGCGGTCGCCCGGGCCTTGACCTCAGCCAGTTTGAAGCGCGTGGCCTGATGATCAAAAATGGCTTGCCCAAAGGCCTTGCGATTGCGCGTGTAGTTGACCGTCTCCTCCAACATGGCTTCCATGACGACGGGACTGCGCGTGGCGACCATCAGGCGCTCCTGCGCCAGTTGATGCATGAGATAGCCGAAACCCTTGCCTTCGTCGCCCAGCAAGTTGCCGACAGGCACTCTCACTGCATCGAAAAACAGTTCGCAGGTGTCTTGCGCCTTCAGACCGATCTTTTCCAGCAATGGACCTTTGGTGTATCCCGCGGCGCCGGCTTCCACCACGATGAGGCTGATGCCGCGCGTTCCCTGCTCCGGGTCGGTCTTGCACGCGAGGATTACCAGGTCCGAGTTGGAACCATTAGTGATGAAAGTCTTGGCGCCGTTGATCACATAGTGATCGCCATCTCTGCGCGCCGTGGTGCGCATGGCCTTGAGGTCGCTGCCGGTGCCAGGCTCGGTCATTGCAATCGCGCCGATCTTCTCGCCTCGGGCCATGGGTGGAAGCCAGCGTTGTCTCTGTTCCTCGGTCCCATATGCCAGCAGATAGGGCGCAACAATGTCGGAGTGCAGCGGGAAGCCCGGACCTGTGGCCAGGACGCGCATCAACTCTTCGATCACGACTATCGAGTGGCCGAAATCGCCGCCGCCCCCGCCGTACTCTTCCGGAATCGCAGGAAGCAGCAATCCGTCGCGACCGGCCTTGAGCCAGGTTTCGCGGGGAACGATGCCGGCTTTTTCCCATTCTTGATGATAAGGCGCGATCTCGCGTTGAACGAATTTCCGGACCTGGTCGCGGTAATGCTCGTGATCTTCTCGCAGCGCAGTACGCATGATGGATAGGGCTCTTGGGTTAGTGGACAACGGTTTGCCTGCCGTACTGGTTCATGAGCAGACGCTTGTAGATCTTGCCGTTCTCCAAGCGCGGCAGCGATGACACGAAGTCCACGCTGCGCGGGCACTTCAAGTTCGAAATCTGCCGCCTGCAATGTTCGATGAGCGCAAGGCCCAGCTGGGGACTGGCCAGGCTTGCGTCGTGCAGGAGCACCACTGCCTTGACCTCCTCGCCGTACTCGGAATGCGGCACGCCAATGACGGCCACGTCGGCCACGGCCGGGTGAGCCGCGAGCACATTCTCGATTTCCTGAGGATAGATGTTGACCCCGCCCGACAGGATCAGATCGACGCGCCGGCCGGATATGTAGAGATAGCCGTCCTGGTCCACGTGGCCGATGTCACCGAACGTTGCCCAGCCATTGGCGTCATAGGCAGCCTCCGTCTTGACGGGATCGTTGTGGTAGCTGAAACGCGGCGTGCCGGAAAAGTAGATACTGCCTTGTTCGCCAGCGGGCAACTCCCGCCCTTGCTCGTCCTTGATGTGAATCGATCCGAGTTTGGCCCTGCCTACCGAACCCGGGCGCTCCAGCCACTCCCGGCTGTCCAGCGCCGTCAGCCCCACGCCTTCCGAGCCTCCATAGTATTCATACCAGACCGGCCCCCACCAATCGATCATGCGCCGTTTGATGTCCGGCGGACAAGGAGCCGCGGCATGAATGGCCGCGTGCATGCTGGAAAGGTCCGCGGCGTTGCGCACCGTCTCTGGCAGCGCCAGCAGCCGAACCATCATGGTCGGCACCCACTGGCTGATGGTGACGCGATACTGCTCGATCAATTGCAGGGCCTGCGCGGCGTCGAAGCGGCTGGCAACGATATTGCTGCCGCCCCAATCGATATTGCGCATGGCGCTGCGCAACGGCGCGGCGTGATACAGCGGCGCCATGGTCAAGTAGACGGAGTCGCGCCCAAACCCGAAAAACTCACGCCACACCACAGCGTCGTAGGCGTCTTTGAAGCGGTCTTCGTAGGCTGCCATCGGGCGCTTGATGCCCTTGGGTTTGCCCGTGGTGCCGGAGGAATAGAGAAAATCCCGTCCGACCTTGCGCTGTGGCAGGGGCCTCGCCTGCAAGGCCTCCAGAACAGGAATCACGGGAACGAATTCGGGCTGGGGTCCCGCGTCCGCGGCCATGACAAAGCGCAAACCGTCCCATTGCGAGGCTTCCGGAATCAATGGGATGGTCTGCGGCGTCGCGACCACCATGCGCGCGCCACAGTCCTTGAGGACATAGGCGATCTCTTCGGCGCGCAGGTGGGTGCTGATCGGCGTGTAGTACAGGCCCGTTCGGCGCGCGGCCCAGGCCAGCGCAAACAGCTCGGGCTGGTTTTCCATGATGAAAGCAAAGCCGTCGCCCTCTTGCAGGCCCAGTCCAAGCAGCCACTGGGCCATGATGTTTGCACGAGCATCGAGCTCTCCATAGCTCAGATGAGTCGTGCTTGCGCCATCCACCAGGCGCACTGCCACCCGGTCCGGCTCGACCATCGCCCAATGCGCCAACCGGTCAATGGCGTTGCTGTATGTCTCCATTCTAGTTATCCCTTACGTCAGTAGGACTTTGGCAATCCCAGTACTTTCTCGGCGATGAAGCACAGGATCAGCTGTGGACTGATGGGCGCCAGCCGGGGAATCATGCTTTCACGCAGGTAGCGTTCAACGTGGTATTCCTTGGCATAGCCATAGCCGCCATGCGTCATGACGGCTTGCAAACATGCCTGATAGCCCGCCTCCGCGCCCAGGAACTTGGCGGCATTGGCTTCGGCGCCGCAAGGCAGGCCGCGGTCGAATCTGTCCGCGGCTTTCAACATCATCAGATTTGCGGCTTCCAGATTCATCCAGCACTCCGCGAGAGGGTGCTGAATGGCCTGGTTCTTGCCGATGGGCCGGTCGAACACGATGCGCTCATTGGCGTAATGGGAGGCGCGCCGCAGCGCAGCCTTGCCCAAGCCGATCGCCTCCGATGCAATCAAGATGCGCTCCGGATTCATTCCGTGCAGGATGTATTGAAAGCCCTTGCCTTCCTCGCCGATGCGGTCCTCTACCGGGACCCTCAGCCCATCAATGAATAGCTGGTTGGTGTCCACCGCCTTGCGCCCCATCTTGTCGATGACGCGCGCCTCGACAAAACGGCGATCCAGGTCGGTGTAGAACAAGGTCAGACCTTCGGTGGGCTTCTTTACCTGGTCCAGCGGCGTCGTGCGCGCCAGTATCAGCATCTTCTCCGCCACCTGCGCGGTGGAGATAAATACTTTCGAACCATTGATGACGTAGTGATCGCCATCTCGGACCGCCAGCGTCTTCAAGCGGGTCGTATTTAAGCCGGCATCCGGCTCGGTCACCGCGAAACACGCCTTCTCCTTACCCGCGACCAGAGGCGGCAGCATGCGTTTTTTTTGTTCGGCGTCCCCGAATAGCACCACTGGCTCCAGGCCGAAGATATTCATGTGGACGGCCGAAGCGCCTGACATCCCCGCTCCCGACTGGCTGATCGTCTGCATCATCAGAGCCGCTTCGGTAATGCCCAGACCCGAACCGCCGTACTCCTCCGGGATGCAGATGCCAAGCCAGCCCGCTTGCGCCAACGCGCTGTGCAGCTCCAACGGAAAACCGCCTTCCTCATCCTTCGCTAGCCAATATTCATCATCGAATTGGCTGCAAATTCGAGCTACGGCATCACACAACGCGTCTTGTTCGGGTGTCAGGTCAAAGTTCATGGCGCCTATCGGGGAGGGGGGGAAGTGGGTAAGAAATCCGCGGACTGAGGGAAACCGTCCACGGCGTAAAGCGGGGGCAGCCCCAAGGCGGCCTCAATGCTGCGGGCCAACGTAACCAGGCGCGGCCCGACATCGTCCAGAAGCTGGTCGGGCTGCAATTCGAAGCTGGGCACCGCGCAGTTGATGACAAATACCTCGTCGGAACCGGGCACGGAGCGCAGAGGCACCGCCACCGCATGAATCTGGCGATTCAAGTCCCCCAGGTTGACCGTGAAGCTGCGCTGCTCGAGGTCTTGCCGCGCCTTGGCCAGGCGCTGCCTCAACATCTCTGCCATGGCTGGGTCGTTCTGAGACAGCTGACTCAAATATTCCTGCTGCTTTTCGGCGGACAAGGCGCACAGATACGCCCGTCCCGTTGCGGTCCGAGCCAAGGAAATACGGCTGCCCATGCTGGGACGAACCGTGACGCAATCCTTGGACTGCGCCAGTTCGATAAAGACCAGATCGAATCCGTGCCCCAGTCCCAGTGAAACCTGAGCCCGCAAACGATCGGCCAGCGCTTGCATGGGACCGAATGCCAGTTGACGAATAGACGTGCGCGCAAGCACCGGAGCGGCCAGATTCGCCAGACCAGCAGCGGGCACATAGCACCCATCCGCCTCGTTGTAGCGGAGCAAGTGCGCCTCGCACAGCGTGGTCAGCAGGCGGAACATCGTGGGCTTGGGCAAGCCCGTCAGCGCCATCAGCTCCCGGCCGGTCAGACGAGTCCTCTCGGAGCTGAACGCCTGCAACAAGGCAATGCCACGGGCCAACGCGCCGCCACTGCCCTTCTCGGCATCCGCACCATCAACTTGAAATTGAGACTCTAGGTTCATTTTTTCTGCACCGTTTTAAATATTATGCGCCAATAAATTGACATCATCAAATTTTATCAAGACAATCGACTCACTTTTTAGGTGAAACCATGTCCGACGCACTGATATTTGACGCCATTCGCACCCCCAGAGGCAAAGGCAAGCCAGGAGGAGGGGCACTTTATGAGACGAAGCCTATCGATTTGGTCATGACCTTGCTGGACGCCCTGCGCCAGCGCAACACCCTGGATCCGTCGCGCGTGGATGACCTGATCATGGGCGTCAGTTCCGCAGTGGGAGATCAGGGTTCTTGCCTGCCCCGGATCGCCGCGCTGTCTGGCGCGGGAGGCTGGGAACATGTTCCTGGCATGGCGCTTCAACGCTTTTGCGGAGCGGGTCTTGAAGCGGTGAACATGGCTGCCGAAAAGGTGAAATCGGGTTGGCACAGCCTGATCGCGGCGGGGGGAGTCGAGTCCATGTCACGGCTCGGGCTGGGCGCCAGCGGCGGCGCGTGGATCTACGATCCGGCCACCAGCATGCGCATCAACTACGTCCCCCAGGGTTACGCGGCCGACATGCTGGCAGCCCTCAATGGCCTTGACCGCGAGCAGCTCGACGCCTACGCCTTGCGATCGCAAAAGTTGGCGGCCAGAGCGAGCGAAGCTGGCCACTTCAACCGCTCTCTTGTCCCTGTACGGGATTTCAACGGCTTGCCGGTCCTGAGCAGCGACGAGTATGTGCGCGGCGATACGTCGATAGAAAGCCTGGCCGCTCTGAAGCCAGCCTTTGGCGGCGCGTCCGCCGCGGCGAACCTTACCGTCGCCCGCCAGCGATACCCGCAGCTGCATCAGATCCCGGCCGTCCACACCGCCGGCTCTTCGTCCGGCATTGTGGATGGCGCTGCCCTCGTGCTTGTGGGAACCGAACAGGTCCAGCGCGACCTCGGCTTGCGTCCGCGCGCCCGAGTTCTGGGAACCGGCCTGTGCACGGTCGAAGCAACGTTGATGCTGACCGGGCCTGTCCCCGCCACCCTCAAGGCCCTGGCAAAGGCAGGCCTGACCGCGGACCAGATCGACCTGTTCGAGGTCAACGAGGCTTTTGCCGCGGTCCCCCTGTACTTCGCCAAGGAACTCAGTGTTCCGCTGGAAAAAATCAACGTCAACGGCGGCTCCATCGCCATGGGACATCCGATCGGCGCTACCGGCGCCATGCTCATCGGCACGCTCATCGACGAGTTGGAGCGCCGCCAGCTGCGCTATGGCGTGGCCACTCTCTGTGTTGCGGGCGGCATGGGTGTCGCTACCGTGATTGAACGCGTTTAAGGAGTAGTTCCGGTGCAAGCCCCCATCCGTTACAACAAGTCCGAGGACGGCATCGTCACGCTGACCTTCGACGCGCCCGAGCAAAGCGTCAACACCATGTCCGACGCCATGCGCGAGACCTTCGCCCAGTGCGTGGAACAGCTGATCGCGGAAAAAGACGCCATCGTCGGCGTCATCCTGACTTCCGCCAAGGACACTTTCTTCGCGGGCGGCGACCTCAAGCGCCTCTACAACATGCAGCCCGCCGATGCGCCGCAGCTGTTCCACGCCACCGAACAGGGCAAGCGGACGCTGCGGCGCCTTGAGACCCTGGGCAAGCCGGTCGTGGCGGCACTGAATGGCACCGCGCTTGGCGGCGGCTTCGAGATCGCCCTGGCCTGCCACTACCGCATTGCACAGGACAAACCCCGAGCGCAGTTCGGCCTGCCCGAGGCCTCGCTGGGGCTCATGCCGGGCGCGGGCGGTACCGTGCGCATGACGCGTCTGCTGGGTCTCGCGGCCGCGCAACCCTACCTGCAAGACAGCAAGTTGATGTCGGCGGCCGAAGCGTTGGAACATGGCTTGATCCACGCGCTTGCGAGCTCGCCCGATGAGATGCTGCGACTGGCCAAGACGTGGATCCTGGCCAACCCCGTCTACCGGCAGCCCTGGGACCAGACGGGCTACGAGCCGCCCGGCGGCTGGAACGATGCTACCGAGCCCAAGCGCTGGATTTCGACGGCCGCGGCGCAGGTACGAGCCAAGACCAAGGGCTGCTACCCGGCGCCCGAAGCCATTCTGTGCGCCTGCGTCGAGGGCATGCAGGTCGACTTCGATACGGCTGCGCGCATCGAAAGCCGCTACTTCGTCAAGCTTGTGACAGGCCCCGTGGCCAAAAGCATCATCAAGACCTTCTGGTTCCGCGCCAATGAGATCAAGGCGGGCGAACAGCGCCCCCAAGGGATTCCCAAGAGGGAAATTAAAACCCTGGCCGTTCTTGGCGCTGGCATGATGGGCAAGGGCATCGCCTATGTCGCCGCCCTGCGCGGCATGGACGTGTGGGTGAAGGACGCCACGCTGGCACAGGCGGAAGGCGCCCGAACCCACGCCGACAAGCTGCTGGCCAAGCGCGTCGAGAAAGGCGAAATGACCGAGACCCGGCGCCAGGACGTCCTTGCACGCATCCACGCGGCGGCTGGCTACGACGAACTGGCCCATGTCGACATGGTCGTGGAAGCGGTGCCCGAGAATCCCGCGCTCAAGGCCGATATCACGAGAGCATTGCAACCCTTGCTGCGCGATGAGGCGATCTGGGCCTCCAACACTTCGACACTGCCCATCACGGACTTGGCCAAGTCGTCCAGCCGAGCAGGACGGTTCATCGGAACCCACTTCTTTTCGCCGGTGCACCGCATGCAATTGGTGGAAATCATCAAGGGCGCGGAGACGTCCGATGAAACGCTGGCGCATACCTTGGACTTTGTCATGCAGATCGGCAAGACGCCGATCGTCGTCAACGACAGCCGCGGCTTCTTCACCAGCCGCGTTTTCAGCACCTTCACGCGCGAAGGCGTTGCCATGCTGGGTGAAGGGCAAGATCCCGCCTCGATTGAAGCGGCAGCCATGTTCGCGGGCTTTCCGGTCGGTCCGCTGGCCGTACTGGACGAAGTCAGCCTGTCCCTGTCCTACAACAACCGCCTCGAAACCATCAAGGCATACGCGGCCGAAGGTCGGCCCCTGCCCGCTCACGGCGCCGACCAGGTCATGGAACGCATGCTGGAGAAATTCCGCCGCAAGGGCCGTGCCGCGGGAGGAGGATTCTACGATTACCCCGCCGACGGCCAAAAGGTGTTCTGGCCTGGCCTGGCCGAGCATTTCCTCAAACCAGAAGCGCAAATTCCACAGCAGGACAAGATCGACCGCCTGCTGTTCTGCATGGCCATCGAATCGGTACGCATCCTGCAGGAACGCGTGCTGGAGAACGCGGGGGACGGCAACATCGGTTCGGTCCTTGGGATCGGCTTTCCGCGATGGACGGGCGGCGTATTCCAGTTCCTCAACCAGTACGGCTTGAAAAACGCCGTCAGGCGGGCTGAGTACCTGGCCGGCGCCTACAGCCAGGATCGCTTTTCGCCACCGGATCTGCTGCGCCAGTTGGCAGAGGCCGACGGCAGTTTCTAACCCCATACACCAAAGGAGACAACCATGAATAAAAGAGCTGCACTGCGCACCCTCGGCGCAACCGCGATGGCCATGATGTTGACGACCGTCCCCGCCTGGGCGGCGGACGCCTTCCCCAGCCGCCCTATCAAACTGGTGGTGCCGTATGCTGCCGGCGGCACGATCGACAACATGGCCCGCATCCTGAGCCCCAAGCTGCAAGCATTGCTGAAGCAGCCCGTGATTGTCGAAAACCGCGCGGGCGGCGGCACCACCATCGGCGCCGACGCCGTGGCGCGCGCCGATGCCGACGGCTACACCATTTTCCTTGGGTCCAACGCCGCCTTCACCATCAGCCCGCAGATCATGCCGAAGGTGAACTACGACCCGCTCAAGAGTTTCGCTGCCATAGGCACGATAGCGTCCTTTCCCAACCTGATCCTGGTCAAGCCCGACTCGCCATTCAAAACATTGGCCAGCGTGATCGAAGCCGCCAGAAAATCGCCAGGGACTCTCTCATATGCGTCCTTTGGCATCGGCAGCACGGCAGAAATCTCCGGCGAGGCGATCAAAGCCAGCGCCAAGGTCGATATCGTCGAGGTCCCCTACAAGAGCGGCGCGCTGACTGTTCAAGCCGTCCTGGCGGGTGAGGTGAATTTCGGTTTTGATACGGCCGTGGGATCGGTGTCCCGCGTCAAGAACGGGCAATTGCGCGCCCTGGCGACGACCTCCGCACAACGCTACCCAGAGCTGCCCGACGTACCCTCCATCAGCGAGGCCGGCTTCCCCGGCGCCGAGATGGTAGCCTGGGTGGCCGCGTTCGCGCCCGCGCAAACCCCGGCGACCGTGCAAGCAACGTTGGCTACGGCCTTTCAAGCCGCCGTGGCCGATCCGGAGGTCAAGGCAAGCTTCTCGAATCTCGGTGTCGTCGTCAAGTATGTCGGCGGCGAAGAGACCATGAAGGAAATCCGCAAGGAGTACGACCGGGTCGGCGGCCTGCTCAAGCAAGTCAAGATCCAGATGAACTGACGGCTGATAATCCACGGGCGGCGTTTAATCCCGCCGTGGGAAAACCAATCCTGCTTTTACGGTTTCCCACTGCTATCCGCCGTCCCTGGAATCCCTCGCCTGCACTACCGGAGCAAGTCAGCATGGGCGGTCCCGCATGCAATGCACATCTGGGCCACCCTGCTGGCGCCAAGATTCCGCTGGAGTCGTGGCCGGCCCATCAGGCTCGGCCCGCCCATGCTGACTGAAGAGTCCGAGCCGCGCGATCAGCTGGCAGCCTGACAGGCCAACAGCTCCTTGTCGGTGATCACCCATTTGTCGGCGCCGTCGATCTGGACCTCTTCGAGCACGCACTCATCGCCGTCCTCGTCGACGACGCGGACGTCCCACTTGCCCCGGCTCACGCCAGACAGGGTGAGTGAATCGCCCTTCTGCAGCACTTCCTTGTCCAGGTGGTCTTCGCCCCAGCTTTTCTGCTTGGCGGGCGAGAAGTAGATCTCGTGGATTTCCCAGGATGACTGATTGACGAAAACAACATCCGCTGCCGAGGCGGCCATGGGAACACATGCCAAAGCCGCAATCGCAAAACGCCTGACTTTCATTGCTACACCGTTGGTTGAGAGTTGGTCTGAAAAAACTTGCAGACTCTAACCAATATTTACATCCGCGCATATCACTGAAATCAGTGATGTTGGCGTCCCATCCTTCTGCCCCTTTCAGAGCACGGCAAACGCTTGAGCAGTGGTAGGAGAGATGCCCTGCCCATACCCAAAATGAGGCATTCAACAGGATTACTACCAGGATTACCGTACTCGCCTGGCTTGAACTATTCAGCGGCATCCAACGCTTGGTGACGATCGGATGTCTGACGTGAGCACCTGACTTGGGGGATCTACTTGCTCCGCAGACCGCCGCTCGGATGGATGCTGCTTGAATGCGGCGCAAGACTTGCGCTCGCGCGGCCAGATCGGTCCGGCACAGCGGGTAGTGCCTGACGGATACCCCAACTCGAGAAAATCACTATCGGCAGCAAAACGCCCGCAGTAGTAATGCCAGTTGATTAGTACGACTTTCTTGAACCCTGCGGACAATTGGCCACGGCTCGCGAGTCCCATGGGTGCCTGACTACCTTTCTCAATCTGCACGATTTTTTCTAACGCTTGTTCGTTGGAGGATATAGTCATGTCAGAAAAGAACAGCAATTCCACACGCGTGGACAACCCGGGCGAAGGCGATGACAGCGGCCCGGCCAGCGGTAAATCCGCCGCAGGCTCCCCCGAAAACCCCGATTCCGACTCCGCCGGCCTGGACGCGCTGAGCGAAGAAGCGGAACAGCAGGCCACGCTTACCGAGGCCGGCGTATCAAAGGACCTGCTGGCGCTCAGGGACGCGGTCGAAGCGACCTTGCTCGCGGCGTCTGGCGAGTTCGCGACACTCTCCGAAGCGCCTTCGACCGAAGGTATCGTGGGCGTGGGGATCCGCGGTGAGCAATACTATCTGTCGGGCGGCAGAGCGGCCTACTACCGAACCGGCACGGCCCCCCTGGCCGCCTCGCTCGGCCTCATCGTTGGCAAGAGCGGCCGCACGACAGGACTCACCCAAGGCCGCGTGACGCAGATCGGCGTGTCGGTCAACGTGAACTACGGCGGCGGCCGCGTCGCGCTCTTCCGCAACCAGATTGCCATCCAATCGGTGAATGCCAACCCCTTCTCCGCTGGCGGAGATTCCGGCTCGCTGATCTGGCACTGGGCGACTGGCGTGCGGCCGGTCGGCCTGCTGTTCGCGGGCGGTGGCGGCACCACGTTTGCCAACCCGATTGGCGCCGCGCTATCCTCGTTGAACATCAGATTGCTGCCGTAACCGTGGTCCCGGCCGCTCGTGCATCGCAGCGGCCGGTGTTTCCCAAATCCCGGCGAGGCCAGAGGAGTTGACGCCATGAGCAACATCCAAAAACCAGGGCCGGACTTTTCGGGTGCGGGACCTGTCGAATACAACCCAGTTGAAACCCCGCCAGGCGGAGCAGCCGAAGCGCTGTTGGCCAGCGACGGCCAGCGACTGCTTGCCATTCCCGGCGTCGTCTCGGTCGGCATTAGCACCGGCCGCCCGGGAGAGGAAGCGCTTGCGGTGGGCGTGCTGGACGCTCAAGTAGCGGCGCGCCTGCCCAATGAGATAAACGGCGTGCCCTTGGTGATCACGGTCACCGGACCGGTGGATGCCTTGCGGACGCGCTGAGGGAAACACAGCCAGCGTTTTGCCGTCTTGTCCCAAAACACGAAGGGTCAGCTCAGAAACTGAACTGACCCCACGATCGCTACCACATGCTCCGTTCCTTTTCCTGCGTTCGCTTGAAAAGCTCGGTCATGAGCTCGTCCAGCGCCCTTCGTTGCAGTGTTTCCTGCTGCAAGCGACGGGTTTGGATCCAGAGCGCGACACAGGCAAAGGGGGATGCCAGCGCTGCGAGAAGCACCAGTTCGTCGAGTTCAAAGTGCTCGTGTTCAATCAGGACGCTGCGAACCTGCTCGTAGGCATCGGTGGCGGCCAAGATTTGATGGACAGCGATCAAGTATCCAAGCGTGACGCACGAGATCGCGCCCCTACGCCGCCACATCTCTCTGGTTTTCATCCAAGCGTTCGCCCAAGCCATTACGCCCTCCGACCAGTTGTGTCTAATTATATCTGTCGCCTCGCGATATTAATCCAACATCCCTGATCTGACCAAGACCCAGCCCCTCTTTCGCACTCTTGCACCGCCAGCCGGAAACAGACGTTCCCCTCAAAGCACGAAGCAATCCGCCGAAGCGCGTACCGTCATGTCGCTGAGCGAAACACCCCAGGGTTGATCAATGGCGAGCAGTACCGCGTCGGCGATGGATTCGGGCTCCAGCGGCATATGCGATATGTTCTCCGGATCGCGCAGATCGGACGGCAAGGAACCTTCCTGCAGGCCCTTTGCCATGGTCAGGAATTGCTCCATGTTGGGCCCGACGATACCGACGACGGCCGCCTGGTTGACCACGGACCCGCCGAGCCCGGTGCTGGGCACGCCCGTGGGTTTGATCGTCGTGACCTTGATCTTTCCGCGCGCTTCCATCCGCACGGCTTCCGACATGAAATTGACGGCGGCCTTGGTGGCGCCGTAGATTGCCGCGCCCACCACGGGGAAATTTCCGTAAATGGACGAAATGTTGACGAAGTGACCGCGCCCCTGGGAAATCATTACATCGTGCGCGGCAATCATGCCGTTGACCACGCCCTTCATATTGATGTCGATGCAGCGCATCCAGGCATCGTAGGCGATGGCGTGATCGGCGACGAAGGCCAGCGGCATGATGCCCGCATTGTTGAGCATCACCTCAACCGAGCCGTATTCCCGAACGCTGGCTTCGACGAGACGTTTCAGATCATCGAGAATTCGGACATCCGCGGCAATGGCCTGCGCCCGGCCGCCGGCCGCGACAATGCCCGCGACGGTCTCCTCCGCCGCCGCCACATTGACGTCTCCGCATGTCACCAGCGCGCCGCGCGCGGCGGCCTTCTGCGCGACGAGGCGTCCGAAACCGCCGCCAGCACCGGTAATGACTATGGTCTTGCCTGAGATGTAATCGCTCATGGGCTTCCTCCTTGGCTACCTTGTTGTGGTTTTCAGTGCGCTCGTTTCGATGACACGGTCTTGGTTACGGTGTACTCCAGCACGCCGTCCACGCCGTTCTCCACGCCTATGCCCGATTGTTTGTGGCCGGCCATGGGCTTTCCGGCTTTAAGGGTGTGGATCTGGTTGACCCAGACGGTGCCGGCCTGCAAGCGCAGCGCAACCTTTGCGGCCGCCTCGGCGTCACCCCCCCATACCGATCCGCCCAAGCCGTATTCGCTATCGTTGGCCCGCGCGATAGCCTCCTCCACATCGCGGAACTTGAGCAGCGGCAAGATCGGACCGAAAGGCTCCTCGCGCACCACACGCGTCGTATCTGGCGGGTTGTCCACCAAGGTAACGGGAAAGAAATATCCCTTTCCCTCGGGCACTTCGCCGCCAGTCAGAAAGCGGCACCCCTGACTGCGCGTGTCTTCAAGCAGATTCTTGAGCCGTTCAAACTGGCGGCGATTCTGCACCGGGCCGAGCAGGACGCCCTCGGCATCCCCGGGTCCGACCCGGGTTGTGCGCGCCAACTCGGCCAGCGCCTGCGCCATCCGGTCGTAGACATCCTCGTGGACATACAAGCGTTTGATGGCCAGGCAGAACTGGGCATTGTTGTAGAACGCCCCCCAGAAGATGGCGGGCGCAATCGCGTCGACATCGGCATCCGGCAGGACGATGGCCGCGTCGTTCCCGCCCAGTTCCAGCGTCAGGCGCTTCAGGTTGACCGCGGCGGAAGCCATCACGGCGCGGCCGGTCTGGGTCGAACCGGTGAAACTGAGTTTATCTATGCCGGGATGCGCGGACATCAACGGACCCAATGCATCGCCCCCACTCACGACGTTCAGCACCCCCGGCGGCAATACGTCGCGCAACAACTCGCCCAGCTTCAAGGTAGTCAAGGGCGTGAATGGCGAAGGCTTCAATACCAGCGTGTTGCCCGTGAGCAGGGCCGGCGCAGCCTTCCATACCGCCAGCACCACCGGAAAGTTCCACGGCACGATGCTGCCCACCACGCCTAGCGGCACACGCAGCACCCTGACCCGCTCCTCGGCCGACTCGATGGTCTCCTCCATGGGCAGATCGAACCCCGCCATCTCGACGCACCAATGCGCCGCCGCCTGCACTTCCTGGCGGGCGGCCGCGATCGGCTTGCCTTGCTCACGCATCAACAACTCCGCCAACATTTCCTGGTTGGACAGGAGGACTTCACTGATACGGACGACAAGCTGCCGGCGCGATTCCAGTGGCAGCGCGGCCCAGGCCGGCGCGGCGCGCCTTGCGCTGGCTACGGCTTCATCCAATTGTTCTGCCCCGGCATCGGGCGCGCTGGCCACAACGCTCTCGGTGGCCGGATCGAGCACGTCGAAGCGCCTTGGCGCATGAACGGCCTTTCCATCGATGGTCATACTGAACTCAATAGGAGTTTCCATGGTGATTCGGACCTCAATGTTGTGGGCCGGGCGAAGTTCGATCGGCCGCGCGTTGGCAGACAGCCCTCGCATCCGAGCGCTGTGGAAAAGAGTTCAAAGATCAAGCACCAGCAGCGGCGATTTCGCGCGCGAGCAGCATGGGGTGAACTGATTGCCGCATCCGTGCTCCTCATCAGTCAGGAACACGTCGCGATGGTCAGCCTCGCCCTCCAGCAGGCGCATGACGCACGAACCGCAGGAGCCCTCGCCGCAGGAGGTATAGATGTCGACGCCCGCGGCGAGCAGCACGGAAGCCACGGATTGGTCCGCAGGGATATGGAAGAGCTGGCCGGAGCTGGCGATTCTTACGTCGAAGGCGCCGTCCTGCGAGGTATCCACGGGTTTGGCGCTGAAGTGCTCGTACCGCACCCGGTGCTTCGGAATGCCCGCCCGGTCCGCCGCCAGGCAGACCCATTCGATGAAACCGGCAGGGCCGCAGACGTAGATTTCCTCGGAGGTTCCCAGTTGAGAGAACAGTTCGTCCGGATGCAATCTCTGCTCATCATCCTGGTCGTCGTAATGAAAGACCACGTTTTCACGGAACGGCGATTGGACAACGCGATCAAGAAAAGCCGCCCTGGCCTGATCGCGGGCACAGTAGTGCAAAGTAAATGCCGTCCCAGCCGCATGCAGGGCTTCGGCCATGCACAGCATGGGCGTAACGCCGATGCCGCCGGCGATCAGGAGGCTCGGGGATTGCAGCTTGAGCGGGAAATGGTTGCGCGGCGCGCCGATCACGACGATGGCCCCCGGTTGCAACCGTTCATGGATCGCCACCGAACCGCCACGCGACTGAGGATCCCGCAAGATGCCGATGACGTAGCGATGGCGTTCCGACGACGCGTTGCACAGCGAATACTGCCGCACCAAGCCGGGAGCGATGTGTACATCGATATGAGCTCCTGCCTCGAAGGGCGGCAGGATGCCGCCGTCCAATGCCTGCAGCTCCAGACTGATGATGTCTTCGGTTTCCTGACGCCGATGCGCAACGCGCACCGAACTCGTTGACTGACATTGCATTGAGAATGCTCTACTGAAGGAGACGAGGAACAGCTAGTTCATGACGCATCGAACAGGCAGATGCTTGGGGCCGCCGACGAAATACGAGGCGCTCATGATCATCTCGCCCGCAAGCTCCACTCGCTGCAACCTTGGAATCATCTCTTCGAACAGAATGCGCATCTCCATCTTTGCCAGGTGTTGCCCCAAGCAGATATGCACCCCGAGCCCGAATGACAGATGACGGTTCGGCTTACGGTCGATGTCGAATGCAAGGGGGTTCTCGAAGAC
The DNA here is from genome assembly GCF_013267355.1 of Achromobacter pestifer. NCBI lineage: Bacteria > Pseudomonadati > Pseudomonadota > Betaproteobacteria > Burkholderiales > Alcaligenaceae > Achromobacter > Achromobacter pestifer. The sequence goes on along the minus strand of NZ_CP053985.1, from coordinate 4,440,829 downwards.
TTCCTCGTCCCGATTCGCCGAGCCGTAGCACAGCATCAGCCAATCACCCTTGCGGATCTGGCGGCCGCGGATTTCGGTGTCCGCCACGGCTGTGCGCATGAAATGCCGTACCGGCGACGCCAGGCGCACCGCTTCGTCGATGAACTGCGGGATCAGGCCAGGATTCGCCTGAAGACGGGGCAACAACTCGGGGTACTGGCTGAGCGCCCACATGGCGACGGCAGTCGAGGATGAAGTCGTGTCGTGTCCCGCCGTGGCGATGATCACGTAGTAGCCCAATCGGCTGTCCTCGCTGATGGGCGCACCGTCTACGACCGCGTTGGCGAGCAGCGTCGCCACGTCATTGCGCGGAGTCTCGCGCCGGTCGGCCGTGACTTTTTCAAAGTAGGCGCGAAAGTCGGCCACGATGGCCAGCGTGCTCTTGGCCAGCTCGTCAGCATCGCTGACCTGTGCCTGCCCCGCGCGCTTGAGTTCGGGGTCTTCGCTGCCGAACAGCTCCTGCGTCAGCAGCAGCATCCTGCCCTCGTCCTCGGGCGGCACGCCCAGGATGTCCATGATGACGTGCAGCGGATAATGCAGCGCAATGTCCGTGGCGAAGTCGATGACCTCGCCGTCAGCCGCCGCAAGCTTGTCGACGGTGCGGCCGGCCAGGTCGCGGATACGCTCATCCAGCTTGAGTATGTTGTTAGGCATGAACCAAGCCTGCGTCAACGACCGCAACCCCTTGTGTTCGTCGCCGTCGACATGAACCATCGATCTGATGCCGCCGTTGTGACTCCCGGACGTGGCCGTCATCTGCTCGATCATCGCCTTGGGGGCGCAGACAACCGCGTAGTCACCGTTGCGGAAAGTCTGGGTATCGCGCGAGATGGCAGCCACGTCCGCGTGCTTGGTTACTACCCAGAAGGGATCGAATCCGTCATTGACCGCGCGCCCCAACGGGTTGTTGGAGCGCGCCCATGCGTAGGTGGCGTGCAATTCGTCAATGTCAGCATAGGCCTGTGCATCAACCAGGGCTTTCGCGACATCGCCGGGCAGATCGAAATCGGTATGGTTCATGATGTGGGACGAGAAGGTTAGGGTCGGTTCGGGGCGGCAATGCCTGACTGGACGACAGGGACGATCCTGTCGGCACAACTTGCCGTTAAATTAGAATTCAAATTCTGATTCCATTATTGAGATACACTCATGCGCCTTCAATGCGTGGTTTCCCTAGGTCGGATAGCAGCGTGACGCCACGCTCCAGTTTCCGCCGCGGAAGCGGCGCCTCCTCCCAAAGCGGCGGCATCCCATGCAAGATCGACACAAGGGCCACCGCAGCCACGAACGCTAAATGCTTCTAATTATTCTGACTTGGAATTTTGTTGCCATGTCCGCCCCTGCTGCGGGCTACGGCATAATGTTCCGCACTGCTTCAAACTAGGATTGTTGCTGCCATGGCCGTCCCCTTAACGCCGGAAGAAAAAATCAAGACGGCGCAGTCCCCCCGCGAACGAAAGGCGGCTGGTGCAGCCCCAAGATCCATAGCCCCGCCTCGTCCTCCGCGGCAGTTGCGCAGCGAAGAGTCCCTGGCCAAGATGATCCGGGCCGGACGCGAGTTGATCGAACAACACGCAAACCTGGACCTGGTGCTGATCGGCGACGTCATACGCCTGGCGGGCACATCCATTGGCGCGTTTTACGGCCGGTTTCAGGACAAGGAGGCATTTCTTGCGGCCGTCCTGGAAGCGGCGGTCGCGGAATCCCAGGCGGAGGCAGACAACCTAGTGTGGCAAAACGTCGTCTGGACCGAGGGCACCGCGTCGGAGATCATCGCCGCCATGGTCGATTATTACGTCGACAGCTGCCGCCAAAATCAGGGGACATTCCGGGCTGTGATCAAGGATTTTTCGCTGGACAACCGGGAATCGAGCCTGTTGTTCGCCTTGAATCGTCACTTGCATGCCCTGTTCGTTCCTGCCCTGCTGCGAAAAATACAGGCCCGGGCAGGCGAAGACATTGAAGCGGAAATCCAGATCGCGATGCAGATGTTGCTGGGTACGCTCAGCTCGATGATGTTGACGGCCCCGGGCCCGATGCACCTTGCGGACGATGCCATCAAGCCGCAACTGACCGAAAGAATGCGGCGGCTGCTGCGGCTGGACTAAAAGCAGGCAGTTTTTGGCGGCGGCCCTGCCACGGCCTGTTTCACCAACGGAAAGCAAAAGGCCGTCAGCGACATGTCGCTGACGGCCTTTCTTCATTGGTCGGGGCGGTGGGATTCGAACTCACTACCCTCTGCTCCCAAAGCAAAAAAGAACCTTTCCGCCGAAGTCCGCCCACGTCCGCCGGGAAACGCTACACTCGCGTCTTTATTGGCTTTCTAGCCATTTGAGGTCCGCCAAGGTCTTCCAGCATCCGCCAGCAGCCGCAAAACGCTGGCCCCCCAAATGGCCCCCCAAGATCCAGGCTTTCGATGGCGACCAACCTACTGACCGACACGGCACTACGCAATGCGCGGCCCAGCGAGAAGGAAATCGAATTGAACGATGGAGGCGGCCTCATCCATCGCATTCGGCCTGATGGCCGGCGGGCCTGGATCTTTCGCTACACCGGGCCGACCACGGGCAAGAGGGAGCGCATTTATCTAGGAGCCTATCCGCTGCTGAGCCTAAAGGCCGCGAGAGAGATGCGCCAGGCGCGCCAGGAAATGCTACAGAAAGGCATGGACCCCAAGCACGCCGCCGCCCTTCTCGATGCTGAGGGCGACGCGATTCCGGAGACTGTAGGCCGCTTGTTCAATGTCTGGTTTTCCCAGGAGATCGAGACCAACCGGAAAAGCGAAAACGACCACAAATCCATCAAGGGCCGATACCTCATCTACGTCGCTCCGTTCCTGGCCGATGTGCCTCTTTCCATGGTCCGCCGTGGCCATGTGATGAAAGCCATCGACAAAGCCAGATTGGAAAAGAAGATGCGGACGGCCAATCTTGTGCTGGCCAATCTGCGCCAGATGTTCCGGTTCGCTGTCGCCCGCGAGTGGATGCAAGGCGATCCCACCGCAGCCATCGCGCGCAAGCAGGCTGGTGGGCAAGAGAATGAAGGCGAGCGCGTGCTGTCGGACGCGGAGCTGCCCATGCTACGCAGCATGCTGGCCAAGCCCCCGGTTCAGAAATCACGCTACTACGTCGCCTGCCGTCGCGTGCTACCCGTGCATACTGAGTTGATGGTCTGGTGGACACTAGCCACGGCAGCGCGCCCTATTGAAGTGGCCTCAGTCCGTCGCAAGGGCGCCGTGAACGTCCGAGCCAGGAATTGGACCATCCCGGCCGAAGTGTCAAAGAATGGGAAACCGCACCTTGTTCACCTCAGCGACTTTGCCTTAGCCGTCTGGAAACGAATGCTAAAGCTGCCAGGCACTGGGGAATATCTCATTCCGGGTAAAGAAGGCGGGCACATCTCAGAAAAGGAAGTCACCCGGCGCCTTACCGACAGGCAAAGGCGCGCCAAGGCCATCCGCGGACGAAAGAACACAACCGACTTAGATCTACCCGGCGGCCATTGGACGCAACACGATCTACGTCGCACTGCGGCGACCATCATGGGCGAACTCGGCTTCACCCAAGACGTGATCGATCGCTGCCTCAATCACAAGGAGCCGAAGAAAGTGACGCGCACCTATCAACGTCAGACCATGCTGAGCCAAAGGCAGGATGCCTTTGAAGCCCTTGGTGCACACCTAACCCAGATCCTTGGCGACCCACAGGACTGGCTGCCGGACATCGACCCTTCTCACATTAACGATGGCATCCCCCCCAACTGAACGGACGGACGAGATCGTTATCTTGAGCAGGTGGGCAATGAGCCAAGTCTCTAATGCAGATAGCGCCAAACCCAACTCCATCGTTGAATTGAACCAAGAAAACGGACCCTATCCCCCAGCGGGCATCTGCGCTAAAGCGGTATTTGAACTGCGGAGTTACGTCCATCCGCTGCCATCTGATCTCAGGAACATTGACTGCCATTTGGGAGAAGACTTCAAGCCCCTGCTGCTCTATCGTAGCGACGTTGCTAAACTCGGAGAGGACAATTCCCCCTGTGGAAGGCAGAATCTTCTTGGTGTGTAAGTAATGAAGACTGAGAAACAACTTTGTCGCACACCGTCGAATGCGGGCCTTCAGATTAGGATGCGCCAACGAGACAACCGGGACATCGCTCGTTCCCAATCCTGGTGGAAGGGTGATGTCGCGTTCTTTCAGCCATTTTCGTTTCTGATTCGCGGGCATCAGAAACGACCTATAAATCTCTGGCTCTCGCTCCGCCACCGCCCTCATCAATTTATTAGTTGCACCAAAGGCGGAAGACTGTTCCCCTGGCGCGGTCATTCGGCAAATCAGCGCAAATAGAGCCTCATCATTTGGCGTCGCCATCTGGCAACGATCACACGCCGGGAAGACGTACCCATCAGGCCACTTCCTCTCGTTGAACACAGATCTCGGAGGCCAATGGTCTTCCGTTGTCGCTGGCTCATTGCCTCCACAGTAGCAACACAAAGGATGCTCTTGAAGAAAGGCTTGCAAGCGCCTATTTTTCGTTCCCACTTTTCCCTCCCGTTGCCGACGCTATTCCTCTTTTTTGAAAGGCGACGACTAGAGCACGCCGGCACGCCTCCAAGATCACTCTAGCACCGTCCATGGGAAAGGGACTTATGTTCGAGTGCTCATAGGCATATCGCCACTCAACAAACGCCCTATTGATCTGTGGCAACGCCGCTTGAAGCCCCCCCGGGAAATGTCGGCCGTCCACATCAACGCTCCGAATTTCAGCATTCAGTTGCGCCCGCGCAGCGACGGGCAGAGCGTTGAACAATTTATCTAGCTCGTGCACTTTTTTAATATTTGTTCCATGAATCTCAGCCAGGGCTTTGAGCATAAGTTCTATGGCCAAGCTTGCGTTGACGCAGAACGGCGAAAGAAATTCTGGCCGAAGAAAAGACGGCATACCCGGCATCGTTGATGTGCGGTGGTTGTTGTACAGATGAAGTGCAACGGTGGCAAACGCGTGCGCATGGCTAGCCATGCGCTCCGCTTGACTAATTGGCGCTTTGGCTGTCGCGAAGGGAGCCAAGATATCTGCAATCCTTGCCTGATCCGCAGGCGAATTAGCCCAACGCGATTCAGCGTCGAACTCACCTACTTTCTTGCCATTATGGAAAACTTCATGGGCCATGATGTATGTACTGTGGTCAATGAACTGGCTGCCAGCTTACACAGCTTGAGTGGTCAAGATCAAAATTTCTGGGACGGGCTGGGAAAAACCTAACCTTCCTAACCGAATATGCCGAATTGACCGGAGAGCCTTTATTCATGCGAGTTTCCGGACTTTGCAGAAACCTAACCTTTTCCTAACCAAAGCCTAACCTGGTTAGGTTTCTATACCCTAACCTTATAAAAAATAGATATCCAAATAAATCAATGGCTTACGTCGAGGTTAGGTTTTAGGTTAGGCCAAGTTAGGTTTTAGACCTAACCAATATTATTAATATAAATCAATGACTTAAACATCACCTTCAGGCCTGGTTAGGAAGGTTAGGCTTTTCCCAGCCCCTCCCCCGATCTGCGCAGAAATTAATCAACTTCTGGTACAGCCCTATGAGTAGAGACAAAGATGGGCGAAGCCAACGCGGCGTGATACAACTCCGCCGACTCGAACATCTTGGGGAAGCACATGCATGGCTATGGCAAGCGGAATTTTGTAATCAGTGTCGTGATAGCGATCGCGCTGTACTTCACCATCGCGGGGGCCGATGTTCCTCTGCCCAGTGGGCTTCAAGGCACCTCTCTAGAAGGCCCGTTGTATGCGCTTCACATAGGCAACCCCATCCTATTCAACCTGGGGAGCGGGTTGTTCATCACCCTCGTCTTCTGGTTTCTAGTCGTGGAGCTACCCGAGCGGAAAACGCGCGCGATGGTTCGCGATGGCATCCAGATCGCATACAAACAGTGTCGAAGCGACTTGGCGACAGTCTTGCTCGACGCTGCCAAGCCGCACAATTTCAGTGCTACACGAGCGGCTGTCGTAACGGATGAAGGTTTTGTCGAGTACTTCCAGCACGTTGTAGACCCTGCGCACAGTAAAAGTCGCTGGGACAACGCCACGGCAGCACTTGCAGAAAATGACTTCTACATCCGCCGAATTCACGCAGCATTGGAGGTGCTTGCAAATGAGATTTCTTATGCGATGGTAAGGGCCATTCCCCGGTCCCGTAAGTGTCACGATGAATTGCGCGACTTCGTTGCCAATTTGTTTGAAATTCGAGCAACTCACATCCCTGGACGCCCCTTAGGCATTGTGGACGTCAACTTGCTTGCTTCGGCAATTTGGGGACTAATGGCGGGGGTAAGAGCATCAGCAGGTCAAAAGCCGTTCGACATTGAACGGGTAGCCGCCAGCTTCTAAGTTCGGCGTCTTTACCGCATCGAATTGCGTCAGGCGGCAATGGCCTCAATCCAGTCGCTGAGGCACTTAAAGCCTAGCGGCAAGGGGTGACTCAAGGGTGAGTCTTTTGTCGCCTATTTAGCGCGCAGGCGTGGAGGGGGGAAGACTGCGCGCCAGGGGGTGCACACCCTCGTTTTACTGTATATTTGTACAGTGCCTCGAGGTACCCCATGGATTTCATCGACCGACCGCCGCCCGCGCCTATGCCTGCGGCTCGCATACGCACGCTGTACGCGCAAAACCCCACGGACGAGGCCCGAGCTATGGCCTGGGAGATCTGGCGCCTACAGCGCGTTATCGTGACGCTAGAAGCGGGATTAGCGCACGCCGCCCGGCTGCGTCATCGGCAAGACATCCTCGACCGGGTGAACGAACTGCGCGAGTACGTCCAGGCAGAACCCTGTTTGAATGAGCCAATGGCGGTGCGCCCTGGCCAGCGGCGCGGTGGCAACAAGCCCGAGTCGGCGCGCTGACGACGCGCAATAAAAAAAGCCCGCCATGCAAGGCGGGCTAAGGGTCAGCAGTCCACCGGTTCTAGGCGTCGTCGCCCTCGATCACGTAGGGCCTGAACCGGACCGCCTCGACGCCCAGCCAATCGTTGAGCGCCAGAAACTTGGCCTGTAGCGGCTCCAGCTCGTTGCGAGCGAAAACCTTGGCGGCGGCTATCGGCGTCCCGAAGCCGCCGCTATTCGTCGGCACCAGACCAAGGAGCTGCGGCGGCACGCGGTGCGCTGCCAGCACATCATCACGGCTGACGTTCTTGATGTTGAAAAAATCATCACGCGCCGCGACTTCGCTGATGGGAATGATCTGTAGGCCGTCCTTCTTGCCGCCCGGCGCATACACGAACATATTGCGAAAGTTGCCCGGCCCCTTCGCATCCTTCATCGCATTGCGGATCCCGTCCACATACTTCTGATCCTGCAGCGTGTCGGTCACGTACATCACGAAGCCGGCATGACTGCCGTTCAGGTAGTACTTGCGGCGGAACAAGGTGGCCGACTCGTTCAACCAAGCCGAATTCAGCGCCGCCAGATACTCGGGCATACCGTAGATTTCTTGGTCAGGGTCCGGCTGCAGGATGCTGAACACCTTGCCGCGCGGAAACTCATGCTCCAGACCAATCGACGGCACGAAGAAGAATTGATCTTCCTCCACGCCGCGCCGCGTGTACTTGGCTAGCGCGTGCTGCAGCGTCAACGGCTTGCCCGTGAGACTGTCGCGCCGTTCCGCGTAGGCGTTGCCGAATATCTGATAGTCGATTGCCATCTTGTGGCATGTCTCGCGCGAGAAAAGTGACGTAGGTTCCAACGTTGACGCCAGGATGTTGGCCTTGAAGTAGATCGCCGAACTGTGGTGAACGCTCGCGCGGAATGACTTGGACAGGCCGCTGTAGTTCACAGGCGGCTCATACCATTTTCCGTTTCGCCAGGACTCCAGATAGTCCAGAATTTCCCGCCGATCAAGCACCGGCTCAGGATCACCGAAGGAATACGCTTCGACCGCTGCTGGTGCCGTCGCATGCTGCGCGGCCTGCGCGCGCTCGGCCGCATCGCGGCGGATGTTCTTTCCTCGCTTCACTGGTAGATCTCCATAAATCCTTGTTGTGCACCGCTCGCACCTTCGAGCGGTTCAAAGTCCAATGCATGCATGAGCGCCCAGGCCAGGTCCGCATGACCTGTGTCATTGGCGCGGCCCGCGTCATACGTCACGCTGCGGCCGCTCGCGGTCATCGTCTTGCGAATTGCCATCATGGCCTGCGCCAGATCCGTGGCGCCGGCGTCGAACTCCAGTCGCTTGTCCCTAGTGACATCAAGCGCTTTCATGACAAGGCGGCCTTTGACTTCGGGCGAGTACGTATAAGCACGCGTACTAGGGAAGAACTGCTTCACCAACTGATAGACACCCTGCCCTATCCCGGTCGCGTCTACACCGATGTAGACGACGGCGTATCGCTCCGTAATTTCCTTGATCTTCTGCGCCTGTGCCTTGAAGTCCATACCCCGAAACTGGTGACGCTCCAGCACGCGAAATTTCCCTCCCGGAGTCAAGGGAGCGGCCAGTACCACGCAACCAGCTGAATCGCCCGAAAGTGCCGGGTCATAGCCGACCAAGACCGGGTTGTAGCCGTAGGGCCGCTGCAGGAACTGCTGCACGTCGATCCACTCAACCATTGAATCAACCATGCACCCTTGCAACATCGCCAGAGGGAAGAGGGACGCGGTGTCATCGATGAACCCGCACATCAGCAGGTTTTCGAACTGATCCGGGCTGTACTCAAGCCGCAGATCGTCGATGTCGAACAGATCGCAGCCGCCGGCCTCCGCGTCCAGAATGGTGACGATCTGGCGCCAGATCTTGTCATCGCATCGGTGGCCATTTTTCAGGATCGAATGCGCCAGCTCGATGGCCACCTGTTCACGCTTAGCTCGGCGCTTGTTGAACGCGTCCCCAGTCCAAAGCGGGTACGCCTCATGCGCCATGTTCGACGGCGTAGAGAAATAGGTTTTGCGCCAGCGCTTATGCAGCGCCATCCCGCTGGCCACCTTGTTCAACTCGCCGAACTTCGGCACCCAGAAAAACTCATCGAAATAGAAATTGCCGTGGTAGCTCTGCGCCGTCCGCGCATTCGTCCCCAGGAAATAGAGGTGCGCGCCATTGGGCAACACGATGGGATCGCCCTTCAAGTCCACGTCCGCGGCTTCGCGTGCAAACTGCACGATGTATTGCTTGAAGACGTGGGCCTGCGCCTTCGACGCGGACAGAAAGATCTGATTCCGGCCTGTGCGTATCGCGTCTTCCAGCGCCTCGCGCGCAAAGTACCAAGTAGCGCCGATCTGCCGAGACTTCAAGATCATGCGTGTGCGCTCATCGGCATTCCGCAACCAGACCTTTTGATACTCAAACAGCGATTCACGGAAGACCGTCATCAAGAATGACGGATTTTTTCCTGACTTCGACATGGAAGCCGCGCGGCTTGCCCTGCGGCTTGATGGCACAGTGACGAACCCGCGCCTACGCCACGCATTACTGGGCGCCATTCTGGAAGTCGCCAACGATCTGGCCGCCTGGAAAGAGGACATGCAAGGCCAGGGCCACGCGTCCCTGGCGGACGTGCCGGCAGGCGCGCAGATCGACGGCAGGACGCGCCGTGTAATCGCCTACGAGCGCGCCGTCTACAGCTTGGCCAAGGCCGATCTCATCGAACGCATGGCCGACTACGACACGACCGCAGCGGGCCAGAAGCGTGCGGACTGGCTGGCTGACACACCGGAAGATCACCGACGCAATGCGCGCTGGTCCGTCGCCGACGTTCAGGACCGGCGCCGCACCGTCGTGGAGCTGATCTGATGCAGGTACGGGCGCAACAAGGCGACACAGTCGACGCAATCTGCTGGCGCCACCTTGGCACCACGCGCGACGTGGTGGAACAAACCTATGAGCTGAATCCCGGCTTAGCGGATCTGGGGCCAGTGCTGCCGCATGGTCTGCTGCTGACGCTTCCAGATTCGGCCCCTCAACCTTCGACGGCGCAGACCGTCACCCTCTGGGACTGAAAGCATGGCCGAACCCTCGACCGTTACCGGCGCAATGGCCACCACGCTCATATCGGGCGCGGCCATAGCGCAAATCCTGCCTCTCGTTGATGCAAACGCCGTATTCGGCGCGGTCATCGGCGCAGCGCTGGTGGCCAGCACGAAAAAGGACCTGACCGCCTGGAAGCGCTTCGTTTCCTTTCTGCTGTCCGCGTTCTGCGGTTACGGCGGCGCCGGCGAAATCGTCGCCCGCGAGCTGGCCAAGGAAACCTTCCTGCCCGCGCTCATCGGCGCCCTGGTCATCGTGCCGTTCGCGCTCAAGCTGCTGGCCATCGCGCCCGATATCGACCTGGGGGCACTGCTGCGCCTGCCTCGCAACGGGGAAAAGAAATGAACGCTCTGACCGTCGCCCCTACCCTTTCCGCCGTGGCCGTGGCGTGCGCGCTGGTCTACGTCGCCACCGCCGCCCGCTTCCTCTGGTATGTACAACGAACTGGGGCGGTTGATCGAAGGAACGAAGCGCCTCAGCCAGCACATGATCGGCCTCGCCATCGCGATGGAAATCCGCGCGCCACTGAACTACGCCATCGCGGCCTATGACGGCGACGTGATGACCGTTTACCCCTATCAACCCTCACCCGTAGAAGTCCCGGCCGACATCGGCGGCGGCCTGACCACCCACATCATCGACACTCTGACCGTATACCCATGACTACCTATTTCGGAATTCTGACCAAAGTTGGCGAAGCCAAAGAGGCCAACGCCAAGGCACTGGGCATTCCCGTACACATTACGGAGCTTGAAGTTGGCGATGGCGGCGGCGTTCTTCCGGTCCCGGATCGGGAACAGACTGCGCTGATTGGCTCAAAGCGGCGCGCCGCAATCAATCGCAAGTTCGTCGATCCTGTCAATCCAAACTGGCTTGTCATTGAACAGGTCATTCCCGAACAATTCGGCGGCTGGTGGATCCGCGAACTGGGCCTGCGTGATGCCGACGGCGATCTGGTGGCCGTGGCCAACTGCCCGCCGACCTACAAACCGCAATTGGCCGAGGGGTCTGCGCGCACTCAGGTGGTGCGCATGGTCTTGCTGGTATCCAGCACCGCCAACTTCACGCTCAAGATTGACCCAGCCGTGGTCTTGGCCACACGCAGCTACGTGGACGAGGAAACGGCCAAGAAGCTGGGCAAGACGGAAACGGCCGTAGCCGCCACCAAGCTGGCCACGGCCCGGAAAATATCAGTGTCCGGCGCCGCCAAGGCCGCCGCGAAGGAGTTCAACGGCGAGAAAGATATTGACCTGGAGCTGTCCGATCTGGACATGGGCAAGGCCGCGAAGGGCACCCTGCCGGTCGCCCGTGGAGGAACGGGTTTGACCGACGTTCCCGATGGACACCTTCTCATCGGCGCGCCTAATGGAAAAATGCGGACTGCCACGTTTTTTTCGATGATCCCCGCGCGCCACTTTCCGCTGATCCATTCCATCACCGCACTGCCGTCCGAGGATGTGGGGCCGATTGTCGTAGCGGAAGTCTCCGAAGTGTGGATATGGCAGGAAACCGCTTACTTTGTAGGCTACCGTTCGCCGCTATGCGGCCGCCCGGTAGACGGTCACACAGTCGCGCCACTCGCAAGCGAAGTTGACGCGTTGGGCGGACTGCTGCCCAAGGCCGCGTATGGTCGTTTGTGGGGATATGCGCAAGAAAACGGACTTGTCGCAAGTCAAGAAACTTGGTCCTCCAATATCGGCGCTCACTACTTCGTAGACGTGAATTCCACTCAGTTTCGCGTGCCTGACCTACGCAATATGTTCCGCCGCTACACCGGAACCGATGCCGACACCACAAGCTCGCGCTGGTCCGGAAGCCGTCAGCTGGACGCTCTGCAACGGATTACCGGCGGCTTTCACGCCATCTCAGATTTCAACTCTGAGTTTCCTGTTGTGTGGAGCCAAGACGGCGTATTCATAGATGGAGGAAACGGACTCACTGCACCATCCATTGAGGACATCATCAGCCAGGAAAAGCCAACGCGGCGGACCGGCTTTGACTCCGCGAGGGTGACGCGCTCGTCTTCGGAAACCCGTTCGATGAACGTGGCCTATCACCCTCGAATTCATGCCTAATGCAGCGAGCGCCGCAAACTCGAAGACATCGAGTGGTGCAGCTATCTGAACTGGAGATATCCATGCCCAAAACGAAAACTGTGTATCAGACCGACCAGAACGGACTATTTCTCTATGAGCTGGAGGCCAATGAATTGGCGCTGGCCGAAGGCTTCTTCAATGTCCCCTATGGCGCGTATGAGGATCCGCCGCCCATCGCTCCTGCGGGCATGGTGGCCATACGAATGCGGGATGCCTGGACGTTGTCCGCGGACTACCGTCATGTCGATCTCTGGCTGACCTCCACCGGTGCGCTCTACGTCACGGGAACCAAGACCATCGTGAATGGTTCCGCTGCGAGCTACCCGGGCTGGGGAATGCTGCCGGATTGGCTCACGCTGGCCAAGCCGATGGGAGCGATCTAAGGTCACGGCGCACAACTGACCTTTCAGCGCATGTAGCAGCCTCATCGACAACACCAGCCCCGTGCGCGCGCGAGGGCATGCCCTCAGACTGAGCATCACATACCCCGCGCGATGTCGAGCGGGATATCTGCTCACCATCACAGAGGGCTTTCCATGGCTGCACTTGACTCCTACCACCACGGCGTCCGGGTTGTCGAAACCGACGACGGCACCCGGCCGATCCGCACCGTATCTACCGCCGTCGTCGGCTTCGTGGCTACCGCCGAAGACGCTGACCCGCTCACCTTTCCGCTGAATACTCCGGTGCTGGCCACCAACATCGCCGCCGCTGCCGGTAAGGCCGGCACCAAGGGGACGCTTGCCCGGACGTTGCAGACCATCGGCGCCCAGACCAACCCCGCCACCATCATCGTGCGCGTAGCCGAAGGGGCCACGCCGGCGGAAACCACTTCCAATGTCATCGGCGGCACCGACCCCGACGGCCGCTACACCGGCATGCGCGCCCTGCTGGCCGCACAGAACACGGGACCGAGGCTGAAACCTCGCATCTTGGGCGCGCCGGGTCTGGAGAATGCCGCCGTCGTAGCGGCCATGGCCGAGATCGCGCAGAAGCTGCGCGGCTTCGCCTACGCCAGCATTCCCGACTGCCCGACGAAGGAAGAGGCCGCCGCCTTCCGCGAGGGGCTGGGGCAGCGCGAGCTGATGCTGATCTGGCCCGACTTCCTGGGCTGGGATACGCGCGCCAACGCAGAAGGCATCATCACCGCGTCCGCGACCGCCCTGGGTCTGCGCGCCAAGCTGGACAAAGAAGTGGGCTGGCACAAGACCCTGTCCAACGTCGTGGTCAACGGCGCCACCGGAATCAGCCGGGATGTCTTCTGGGATCTGCAAGACCCTGACACCGACGCCGGCTATCTGAACGCCAAGGATGTCACCACACTGATCAACCGCACGGGCTACCGCTTCTGGGGCTCTCGTACCTGCGCAGGCCCGCAGAGCTTGTTCCCGTTCGAGAACTACACCCGCACCGCCCAGATCATTGCTGACACGATGGCCGAGGGTCATATGTGGGCGGTTGACGCCGCGCTGAATCCTTCGTTGGCAAAGGACATTATCGAAGGCATCAATTCGAAGTTCCGCAGCCTCAAGGCCAACGGCTACATCATCGACGGCAGCGCCTGGTACGACGAAGAGCCGAACACCAAGGAAACACTCAAGGCCGGCCAGCTCACCATCGACTACGACTACACGCCGGTTCCACCGCTCGAAAACCTGGGCTTCCGCCAGCGCATCACGGATCGCTATCTGCTCGACTTCGCGCAACGAATCGGTGCCTAACCCTCCGGCGGCGCACTCAAGCGCCGTCGCCTCTTACTTCCCGGAGCATCAAACATGGGCATGCCTTCCAAGCTCAAGAACATGAACCTCTTCAACGACGGCCAGAGCTATATGGGCCGCGTTACCGCCGTCACTGTGCCGAAGCTCACGCGCAAGATGGAAGCGTTCCGCGCCGGCGGCATGCTGGGCTCTGCCAAGGCCGACTTCGGTCTGGACGATGACGCCATGAAGATGGAATGGACCATCGGCGGCTACGTCAAGCAGATCCTGCAGCAGTACGGCGCGGTGGGCGTTGACGGCGTGCAACTTCGCTTCGCCGCCGCGTACCAGCGCGACGACACGCAAGAAGTGGATGCCGTGGAAATCATCGTACGTGGCCGCCACTCCGAAATCGACCGAGGGGAAGCCAAGGTAGGCGATGACACGGAAGTGAAGATCACCACCGAATGCGTCTACTACAAGGAAACGCTCAACGGCGAAACCCTCTACGAAATCGACCTGCTCAACATGATTCACATGGTCGGCGGCGTGGACGTGTCCGAATCCCTGCGCCGCGCCATCGGCCTGTAACCCCTCCCCCCTATTGCATCTGGAACCCTCATGACCAACACCACCAAACCCATGCCGATCATCGAAGCCCAGCAGCCTGCCGACGCGCCGGCCCTCAACAATCCCGATGTGCAGGTTGTTGTGCTGGACTGCCCCATCACGCGCAGCTCCGGCAACATCACCCAGCTGACCATCCGCAAGCCCAAGGCCGGCGCGCTGCGCGGCGTCACGCTCATGGCCCTGGCGCAGATCGACGTGCAGGCGCTCAAAGTCGTATTGCCCCGCATTTGTGACCCGATCCTCGCGCCCGGGGAGATCGACAACCTGGACCCGGCCGACCTGATGTCGATTGGCGCCACGGTGGCCAGTTTTTTTCTGAGCAAGGCGGACAAGTCCGCCTTCCAAACGTCGTAGAAGACGCCATGGCGGATATCGCGGCCGTGTTTCATTGGCCCCCAGCCACGATGTATCCGATGGACCTGCAGGATCTGGCCAACTGGCGCGAGCGCGCCCGCGTTCGCATCGAGAGTGAATAGGTTTACGCCATGGACAAGGCGCTACAGCTGCGCGTCATCGCGGCCCTGCAGGACAAACTTTCAGGGCCGCTCAACAAGATCAAGGGATCGTCCACGGCTTCCGCTCAGGGCGTAGCGGACCTGCGCAGCAAGCTCAAGGCGCTGGATAATGCCCAGCGTGAAATCGGTAGGTTCCGGGAAGTGTCGCGGGGCCTGCAAAGCACGCGCGGAGAGCTGGCGGCGGCCCAGCAGCGCGTGGCCGGCCTGGCACAGCAGATGCAAACCACCGCATCGCCCACACGGGCCATGACGCGCGAATTCGATAGAGCGGTACGGACGGCCCAGCAGCTCAAGGAAAAGCACGGGCAGCAGTCCACGGAGCTGCAGCGCCTGCGCGAGAGCCTGGGGCGCGCGGGTGTATCCACGTCAAACCTTGCGCGCGATGAGCGCGGCCTACGCCAGCGTATCGACCAGACTTCCCAGGCGCTGGACAGGCAAACCACCAAGCTGCAAGCGGCAGCGAAGCATCAGCAGCGCTTAGCCGCCGCGAAAGATCGCTACGGGTCAGGGCGCGCCGCCGTGGGCGCCGCTGCTGGCACGGGCGCGGCAGCGCTCGCCGCCGGCGGCGGCATGCTGTACGCCGAGAGCAAGTTCGTCATGCCGGGTATCGATTTTGACGCGAGCATGAGTAAGGTTCAGGCGCTGGCCCGCCTGGAAAAGACCAACGAAGAAATGCGGGCGCTGCGCAAACAGGCCCGCGACCTGGGCGCGGACACCATGTTTTCGGCTGGCCAGGCCGCCGACGCGCAGGGCTTTCTTGCCATGGCGGGTTTCACGCCGAAGGCGATTCTCGCGGCCATGCCCGGCATGCTTTCGCTAGCAAAGGCCGGCGATACCGACCTCGCGCAAACGGCGGATATCGGCTCAAACATCTTGACCGGCTTCAAGCTTCCGGCCGATCAGATGGGCCGCGTCGGCGACGTGCTGACGGGCGCATTCACGCGATCAAACACCAGCCTGTACATGCTGGGCGAGACGATGAAATATGTGGCGCCCGTGGCCGCCGGCCTTGGCGTGAACATCGAGACGGCCGCCGCCATGGCGGGCAAGCTGGGCGACGCAGGCATCCAGGGCAGCATGGCAGGCACGGCGATGCGCGCAATCCTTGGGCGCCTTGCCGCGCCGCCCAAGGCTGCGGCCGACGCCCTGGCCGAGCTGGGAGTAAAGACCAAGGACGCGAAAGGCAACCTGCGCGACCTGCCCACCATCCTGGCCGAGATCGACAAGAAGACCCAGAAAATGGGATCGGCGAAGCGTGCCGGCTACTTCAAGCACATCGCCGGCGAGGAAGCGTTCAGCGCGCTGCAGGTGCTGGCCGATCAGGCGGGCAACGGAGAACTGCAGAAGTTCGTCGGGACGCTAAAGACCAACGCGGGCGAGGCCGACAAGACGGCCGCGACAATGGCCGACAACATGCGCGGCTCGCTGGACGAGCTTTCCAGCGCATGGGAAGACCTGGGCATTCAGGTGTACGAGCAACACGACGGCGCCTTGCGCAAGATGGTCATTCGCCTGGCGGACCTTATCGGCAGCGTGAAGAATTGGGCAGCGGCCAACCCTGAGCTTGCCAGCACCCTCACCGCGATGGCGGGCGGCCTTGCCGTGCTGGTCGCGGCGTTTGGCGCGCTCACGCTGGCGCTGGCCAGTGTCTTGGGGCCATTCATCATCGTCCGCTATGGCCTGTCGCTGCTGGGCATACAGGCCGGCGGCTTGTTGGGCGTCCTGGTGAACCTCGCGCGCGGTGGCTTCGGCCTGCTGGGCAGCGCCATCATGTTTGTTGGCCGTCTGCTGCTGGCCAACCCCATAGCCTTGGCCGTCACGGCCATTGGCTTGGCCGCCTATGCGATCTACCGCTATTGGGAACCTATCAGCGGGTTTTTCAGCGGCCTATGGTCTGGTATCACCGCCACCTTTAACTCGGCCGTGCAATGGCTTTCCGGGCTTCTGGCGGGCTGGGATCCGCTATCGGTCCTGGGTGCGGCCTGGGGCGCCGTATCGGGATTCTTTGACCAGATCTGGCAATCGGTCGCGCAGGTCTTTGACGGTGGCCTGGCCGGCGTCGGTGCGCAGCTGCTCAACTGGTCCCCGCTGGGGTTGCTGTATCAGCCGATAGCGGCCGCGCTGGCGTCCTTGGGTGTGGCACTTCCGGGCAACTTCTCGGAATTCGGCTCCAATCTGGTCCAAGGTCTCATCAACGGCATCACCAGCATGGCCGGCGCGTTGAAGGAATCCATCTCCAATATGGGAAGCGGTGTTATCAGCTGGTTCAAGGAAAAGCTAGGAATTCATTCGCCTAGCCGCGTCTTTGCGGACATGGGCGGCTATGTGTCGGAGGGCGCGGCTGTGGGCATCAAGTCCCAGCAGCCCGAGGCCATGAAGGCCGCCCAGGCGCTCGCCGCGTCGGTGGCGCTCAGTGGCGCCATGGGCGCATATGCCGCGCCGGTCATGCCTCCTATGCCGGTGGTTCCGACCCCGCCCGCCATTGCGTCCATGGCAGCCATACCCGTCGCTGCTGCCGTACAGGCGTCACCCGTCCTGCCGGCGATGTCCACCATGCCCCCCCTGCCTACAGGGATCGACACCGATCAATCCACAATTGGGGCCAGGTTTGATATGCGCACGCCCATGGCCACCGCGCCGGCAAGCGCACCGCGCCAGATCACCGTCCAGGGCGACACCATCAACATCACAATTCAAGGCGCCGGACTGACGCAGGCGGACCTGCAGCGCGCAGTGGAAGCCGCCCTGCGCCGCGCCCAGGCGGACAAGGATGCGCGCTTCCGCTCCGCCTACATCGACCGAGACTAGGAGATTTCGCCATGATGATGGCTCTTGGCATGTTCGTATTCGGCCTGCCCACGGTCGCGTATCAGTCGCTGCGCCGTAGCACCGAATGGCGCCACCCGTCCAATTCCCGGATGGGCACGCGGCCCGCCTATCAGTACGTGGGGCCGGGCGAAGACACCATTACGTTGAGCGGGATCGTCATTCCGCAGATTATGGGTTCGTCCGGTTCGCTGCAGCTGCTGCGGCGCATGGGCAATACGGGCAAGGCCTATGTCATGGTGGACGGCCTGGGAACCGTGCACGGCGCATTCATCATCGAGCGGCTGGAAGAAGAGGGATCCATGTTCGTCATCAACGGCGTGGCGCAAAAGACGGACTTCACCATCACCCTAAAATGCGTGGACGATTCCCAGGCGCGCGGCCTGCTCGATGACCTGCAGATCCCCATCGACAAGATGGACGGCTCTGTCATGAATTGGGGGGTCTGATGTTTGCCGCTCAATCCGCAGAGTCCGCGGCCGCTAGCCAGCAGCCCGAGGCCTACCGCTATCCCCGCCCCATCTGGCGCGTGATCGTTGCCGGCCAGGACGTGACGGGCGAGGTTCGGCCTCGCCTCCAAAGCCTGACCATCACGGAATGCCGATCCGACCAGGCGGACCAGCTCGACCTAGTTCTTGATGACCATGACGGCCGTCTGGAGCTGCCCGCCCGTGGCGTTTCTGTGCGCGTCCTGCTGGGCTGGGAAAGCACGGGGCTGGTGGACAAGGGAACCTTCGAAGTCGACGAGGTGGAATTCAGCGGCCCGCCCGATGTCATCACCCTGCGCGCTCGCAGCGCCGACATGAAATCGGCCTTGCGCACGCGCTCCGCGCGCAGCTTCCACGGCACCACCATCAAAGCCATCGTGGAAACCATCGCCAAGGCGCATGGCCTTACTGCCGTTGTCGGCACCTTCGGCAATACGAAGGTGCAGCACATCGACCAGACCGACGAATCGGACCTCGCATTTCTCAATCGCATTGGCAAACGTTACGACGCCGTGGCCACGGTCAAAGATCAGCGGCTGCTATTCCTGCCCATCGAACACGGCAAGACCGCCAGCGGCAAGGACATGCCCACCGTTACCCTGTCGCGCCGCGATGGCGACCGCATACGGTTTCACATCGCTGACCGCGATTCCTATACCGGCGTGCGCGCGTCCTGGCAGGACAAGGGCAAGGCCAAGCGCCGGCATGTGCTGGCGGGCGTGATCGGCAATGCTAAGCGCCTGCGCCAGCTGTACGCGAGCGAGACTGACGCACTGGAAGCCGCGCGCGCGGAGTGGGCGCGCATCAGACGCGGTATGGCCACGTTTGAAATGGACCTGGCCTATGGCCGCCCGGACCTGTCCCCGCAGACCAAGATCCGGCTCCCGTCCATCAAGGCACCGCTCAACGAATACACATGGCTCAACGTGAAGCTGGTTCATCAGCTTGACGGCAATGGCCTGACAACGAAGCTGGAAGCGGAAACCGCAGAAGCGGCAGACGCGCGCGCAGAGGACGAGGCCCAACCCGGCGGCGACCTGCCTGCGGTAGACATCGAGGACGCGGACTAAGCGCCGCGCGCTCCTACCGCTGAACGTTCACCATCACCTGCACCACCAGCTGCACTGCGCCGATCTGAATATTGTTGTTGCCTGTGATCGACTGGCGCGGCGCAGCTTCCCCCGAGATCTGAGTATTCCCCTCTCCCTCGATCGTCTGGGAAGCGCTGGCGCCGTCATAGGCGGGGCGCTCCGGGCGCTTTTCCTTCGCGGTTTTTAATGCCGCGTGCAGTACGCCCAGCACATCCGCCTGCGGGCTCCCGCTGTGGCGCTGGTCAAGAAAATGAACGTTCGAACCGGGGTCATGAGGCTTTTGCATTGCTTTTCTTCCTACTGTGCGATGCCAGCTCCATACGGGCATTCAAACCGGGAACACCCGCAGCCCTTGCCGGCTTATGAGGGCGTCTCCCCCCCCTGCCTCAGCCCCGTCGACGCTCTACGCCGCCAGCTCTAGAACCAGGTTCACGAGCTGGTCATTGGTCGGCGCCATCTGCTCTTTGCTGGCGCGGAAAAGCGCATCTGCTGCCTTGCGCTTCTTGGCCGCGCTCATCTCCCGGCCCGTCGCTTCAAGAGCCATTTCCAGGGTTTCCCAGGCTTTGCCGTAGCGGTCTAGATCGGCTTCCAGATCTTGTTGGGTAAGGGCGTGCGCACCCGTCACCACATAAAGCACGTCCACCCCCATCGCAGCGAGCCTTTCAAGGTAGCTCGCGTCCGGGCTGCGCTTGCCAGTTTCGTAGTTCCGCTGAGCGAGCACTTTCACGCCGCCCAGCTCACCGAAGGCTGTCTGGCTCATTCCAAGACGGATTCGCTCTTCTTTCAAACGCTCGAATAGTTCCATATGAATCCTATATACATTGACAATAGATTCAATTGAATCTATATTTGAACCGTCGCAACATGATTCAAGGTGTCACACACATGGAACATACACCAAGCCGGCGAAAGGACATGCCAAAAGCGCCTAAGCGCCAGATGATTTCGCTTCGTATGAGTGCATCGGAAATCCAACAATGCCGAGAGTTTGCGGCGGTGGAAAACCGGTCGGCGTCTCAGTTTTCCTACCTCATGTACCTCCGTGGCCTGGAAGCATGGATGGCTGAACGCCCCGCTAGACCGACCCGCCGACGCTAAGGCCATCAAATGAATCAGCTAGGCCAGCGCTGCCCGCATTGCAATACCTGGGCGACGGTCAGACACAGCGTTGAGATGTCCGACACCGTCCGCGCCCTTTACTTCCAGTGCCGCGCCCTCTTCTGCGGGCACACCTGGAAATCGCATCTCGAAATGGTCTGCACGATTACGCCGTCAGCTGTCGCGCGTCCCTCGATCAATCTCCCCATTTCGCCCAAAAGCGAAAACCTCCGCCTTCTGTCGGCCACCAAGGCCGACCCTCGCCAGCAAAGCATGTTTGGAGACAACGATGAATAAATCTGCCCTTTCCCTGGTGTCGGCGTCCGTTGACTGGAACCGCCCTTTCCTGGCGGATCAAGCGCATCAATTCTTGGCGGTTGAGCTGGAACAGGGCGCCCGCCCCGCCGCATTCCGCGACAACCATTTACTTGAGCGCTGCACCGCACACCTGATGGCGGTGGCCAACTGCTCCAAGCGCACGGCCGCGACGCAAGCCGCTCAAGCAATCGCGGAAATTTCCAGCGCCCGCAGCCGCGTCAGCCTGGACATGGACCGCAGCACAAGCCACGCCCTGTTTGTCGTTGAACGCGCTTCCGGCAATACCCGCGTGATTTCTGCTGCCGAGCTGGCGGCAATTCTGGACGCCCACAACGCCGCACAGGCGCTCCGCCAAACGCGGACCCTCTAACCCCCTATCCCCTGCTTTCCGTCTTGCTGGCGGGCGTTCTGGCGCCCGCCACGGGTAACTGTTTTCCAAAGGAATTGATATGCCCGCCATTCCCGTGCACGCCCGCATCGAAACACACATGAACGACGACGAGGTAAAGGCCTTGGCCAAGCTCACCGAGTACCTTGTTCGAGGCGCCGATGAACCCGGCCAATCCCTCTTCTTGACTGCCGCCGCCGGCGATGCCGCCATGTCCGGCCACATGCTCACCGCTGCCTGCGCCGTCCACGCTGCCGCCATGCGCACCCTGCGCGAACGCAACCTGACGGAATAGTCATGAAGGAGGATATTCACCGCGACGTCATCGAGCGCTTGGCGGAATTCAACTTCAAGGAGGTCAAGGGCTGGCTGCGCCAAGGCCGCTGCCCTGCCTGCGGCAAGAAGGAGCTGTACACCAACGCTGAGCATCCCTGGGTCTTGCGCTGTGGCCGCCTGAACAATTGCGGCTATGAGGGGCATGTCAAAGACCTGTATTCCGATATCTTCGATAACTGGTCTACGCGGTACGCCGAAGAGGCGAAGACGAATCCCAACGCCGCAGCCGATGCGTATCTCATGCACGCCCGCGGCTTCGACATTTCGAAGCTGCGCGGCTGCTACACGCAGGAGACCTACCACGACCGCGAAAAGGGCATCACGTCGGCAACGGTACGCTTCCCCGTTGCGCGCACCTATTGGGAACGCCTGATAGATCAGCCCAGTCGCTTCGGCAAGAAGAAGGCGCGCTTCCAGTATGGCGGCAGCTACATGGGCGAGTGGTGGACCCCGCCCGAATTCGACATCGCCAAGGTTTCCGAGCTGTGGCTTGTTGAAGGCATATTCGACGCAATCGCGCTCTGGTCGGTCGGCGTTCACGCGGCCGCCCTGCTCTCCTGCAACAACTACCCCAGCGTTGCCCTTCGCGCGGTCGCGGATGCACGCCCCAACAACTTGCCGCACCTAGTTTGGGCGCTCGACGGCGATAGCGCGGGCCGCAGCTTTATCCGAAAGTTTGTAGAGCGCGCGGACGATGACGGCTGGACCAGCAGGGCCGCTCTCATTCCGCAGGACGGGCGCCTGAAACGGGACTGGAACGACCTTTATCAGCTCGACCGCAACACCGAGGATCCGGCGAAACGCCGACTTTCTGCCGAAGGGCGCAAGCTGTATCTGCACCATGGCGCCGTGCTGCTGGCCAAATCCGCCACCGAAAAGGCCTTGCTGCTATATGAGCATGACAACAGCCGCACCGAGTTTGATTTTGAATTCGGCAAGCGCCTGTACTGGTTCCGCATGGACATCGACGCGTACCAGAAGGCGATGGATCGCATCGGCAACGAGGCCAAGGAACAACTCTCATCAGAAGAGCTGCGCGCGCTCGCGCTGCGCGAAGCAGGCGGAATCCGGCCGATTTCCAACTGCTATCCCACACCCCTCTACTTCCAAGAAAACAAGCTCACGGACGAGAGCTGGTATTACTTCCGCGTCGAATTGCCTTCTGGCTGGGGTCATTGTTCGCGGAGCAAATACGCGAAAGGCAGAAGAGCTATCCGTTCCTGGAAGTCGTGGGTGAAGCCGGATCCGGCAAGTCCACCCTCATTGAATTTCTCTGGAAACTCTTTGGCCGCAACGATTACGAAGGCTTCGACCCGTCCAAATCCACCACGCCAGCGCGTGCGCGCAACTTCGCGCAGGTGGCTGGCTTGCCCGTCGTTCTCATCGAGTCCGACCGCGAGCGCCTGGGCGAAGAGAAATCCCACGTCAAGTCTTTCGACTGGGACGAGCTGAAAACGGCCTACAACGGCCGTAGCATCCGATCGCGCGGCGTGGCCAACGGCGGCAACGAAACCTATGAGCCACCGTTTCGCGGATCCATCGTGATTTCGCAAAACAATGAGGTGAACGCCTCCGAGGCGATTCTTTCCCGGATCGTGCATATCAACATCGACCGGGCCGGCCAGAACGCCAAGACGCTCGCCGCCGCTGTCGCGCTGGAAACGACGCCCACCAGCGCAGTGTCCGGTTTTGCATTGGCCGCCACCAAGCGAGAAGCGTCGATCATGGAAACGATCCTGAACCGCTATCAGGCCCACCACGACGCCATACGCGACCGTGGCGACGTGAAGATGTCCCGCATCTTGAAGTGTCACGCGCAACTGATGGCCATCGTGGATGCCCTGCGGCTTGTCGTGAAGCTCACCGATGAGCAATACACAGCGGCAATCCAGCTCATCAGCAACATGGCCGCTGAGCGGCAACTGGTCATCAATGCAGACCATCCCATCGTGCAGGAATTCTGGGATGCGTATGCATACCTGAACGGCGATGACGATCAGCTACCCCAGCTCAATCACTCCTGCGATGCGGACGTGATAGCGGTCAACCTCAACGAATTTATCGAGGTCGCGGCCAACCATCGCCAGCAGGTTCCGGCGCTGCGCGACTTGAAGAAAGTTCTTCGTACCAGCCGCCAATACAAGTTTCTGGAAGTGAAGACGGTCAAGAGCCGGATTCGCCAGAACAGCAGTCAGGCCGGCAGCAGCAAAGCATCGACGGTGCATTGCTGGGTCTTCAAGAGGGGGGCATGAGCATGGTGAAGCCCTCTCCCGCAATGCTGGCCCAGGCCCACGCTGCAGCCGATCTACACGGCAGCCTGGCCGAAGCCATGCGCTCGCCCGTGCTGGCCCGCTGCCTGGAAATCACCGCCCTGGCGCTCGCCCACCCGCGAGCTGGTGAAGTTCGGCCCCCACCAGCAGCGCCGCCGCTGCGCCTGTCCGCCGCTAGATCCCCCTACACTAAGCTGCCCCGCGATTACAAGCGCGCAAGTGCAGCAGATACAGAAGAGTGAATCCATGAACACGAAAAAAGATCATTACCCCGCTATCTGCGCCAATCTGTTTTGGGATGCCTTCGGCCCCGAAGGCATGGCTGCCCTTGCCTATTGGTACGGCGTACAGTGCTGCAACTGCCTACTGCAAGAATGGACGCGCTTCCCCCTCATGCAAGTCTATGGGCAGACCGGCACGGGTAAGGAAACGCTCGTTGAATTCTTGTGGAAGCTGCTGGGCCGAACCAGCTATCTAGGCTGGATGCCGCACAAGATGACGGCCGCCGCTCTCGCCCGACAGCTCGATGACAACGACGGTCGGCCCGTTGTACTGATTGAGCTCGATTCGGACCCGGAAGGGGTCGAGCTGATCAACGTGTTTGCAGGCAATCGCCCGTATGAGGTTGCAGATCACACTTCGGGCCAGCCCGCCAAACAACACTGGTTCGATGGCGCGGCCCTGTTTATACCCGCGTCACAGCACTCACTTCCAGCCGAACTGCAACATCGGATGGTCAACGTACAGCTTTGTCATCGGTCGAAAAATGCAGGTGCGCAACTTGGAATGGTCCCCGTTGATCTACTGGCTCCGTTTTCGCGTGACGCACAGCAGTCCGCCAGCGCGGGAGCCGGCCTCATTAGTCGTCGCGCCACAAAGTATCGGCAGGCGCTCACGGATAGGTACAGGCTGAACGATCAAACCCTTGTAGACACGTACTCACGCGTGATGGGAATGGTCGATGCGCTCACGCTGCTTGTTCCACTGTCCCGCGCCCAGTTGGAAACCACCCGAAACCTCCTGGCACATGCCGCCAATCAGCAGCAGCATGTATCCGATAGGGCTGCATCCATGCACCGGGACCAGGATGCACTCGGGCGTTCCACATGACCGACCAACTTGTTTACCGCCTCGCGGATCTGGTCAGGATCCTCAACCTGTCGAAGACAACAATCTATGAGCTTATCCAGCGGAAAGACTTCCCTTCGCCGGTAAGGCTAACCGCCCGCTCTGTGGGCTGGCGCGCGCGCGAAGTCACAGCGTGGCTGGAAAGTAGGCCGCACAGCAGGACATGGCACCCCGCCGAGGATTCCGCCTAGCGCTGGCCCCCCTACTGGCCCCCCAAAGAACAAAGGCTTAGCTCAATATTTGAGCTAAGCCTTTGATTTTATTGG
The DNA here is from genome assembly GCF_013267355.1 of Achromobacter pestifer. Classification (NCBI taxonomy): domain Bacteria; kingdom Pseudomonadati; phylum Pseudomonadota; class Betaproteobacteria; order Burkholderiales; family Alcaligenaceae; genus Achromobacter; species Achromobacter pestifer. Next base: position 4,415,617 of record NZ_CP053985.1, on the reverse strand, counting down.
TCGGGGCGGTGGGATTCGAACTCACGACCCTCTGCTCCCAAAGCAGATGCGCTACCAGGCTGCGCTACGCCCCGAAGGGTGGCAACTATACCAGATCCCGGCCGTGCGGCCTATGTCCACCCGGCCGCGGAGAACTGGCCGTCATGCGGGCAACGTCCAGGAACAGCCCGCGGCGGGGACCAAGCAAGCCCTGCAGCAGCAAAAAAAAGCGGCGCGCTTTTCGAAGCGCGCCGTTTTTTTGTGCAGAACCGAAACCCGGCGATCAGCCGAAGCGGCCCGTGATGTAGTCTTCCGTTTCCTTGCGCGAGGGCTTCACGAAGATCTGGTCGGTCTGGCCGAATTCCATCAGCTCGCCCAGGTACATGTAGGCGGTGTAGTCCGAGCAGCGCGCGGCCTGCTGCATGTTGTGCGTCACGATGACGACGGTGTAGTCGTTCTTCAGTTCGGCGATCAGCTCTTCGATCTTGGCGGTCGAAATCGGATCCAGCGCCGAACACGGCTCGTCCAGCAGCAGCACCTCAGGCTTGATGGCCACGCCGCGCGCGATGCACAAGCGCTGTTGCTGGCCGCCCGACAGGCTGTTGCCGCTCTGGTGCAGCTTGTCCTTCACTTCGTTCCACAGCGCGGCCTTGCTCAGCGCCCATTCCACGCGCTCGTCCATTTCACCCTTGGACAGGCGCTCGAACAGGCGCACGCCGAAGGCGATGTTGTCGTAGATGCTCATGGGGAACGGCGTGGGCTTCTGGAACACCATGCCGACCTTGGCGCGGATCAGCGAGATGTCGGTCTTGGCCGTCAGCAGGTTTTCGCCGTCCAGGATGATCTCACCCTCGGCGCGCTGGCCGGGGTACAGCTCGAACATGCGGTTGAACGTGCGCAGCAGCGTGGACTTGCCGCAGCCCGACGGGCCGATGAAGGCGGTGACCTTCTTCTCCTGGATCGACATGTTCACATTGCGGATCGCATGGAACTTGCCGTAGTAGAAGTTCAGATTCTTGACCTCGATCTTGTTCTTGACGGCGTTAGCGGTGTTTTCCATTTGGTTTCCCTTGGCTCCGGCGCGCCCAGCGCGCCGGCAAAGCGATCTTTACTTGCGGAACATGTTGCGGGCAATGATGTTGATGCCCAGCACCAGCAGCGTAATCAGCGTGGCGCCGGCCCATGCCAGGTTGTTCCAGTCCTTGAAGGGGCTGGCGGCGTACTGGTAGATCACGACCGGCAGGTTGGCCATCGGGCCGTTCATGTTCAAGGACATGAACTGGTTCGACAGCGCGGTGAACAGCAGCGGCGCCGTTTCGCCGGAGATCCGGGCGATGGCCAGCAGCACACCGGTGATGATGCCGGTCTTGGCGGCGCGATAGCACACCAAGGTGATCATGCGCCACTTGGGGCAGCCCAGCGCGGCCGCGGCCTCGCGCAGGCTGTTGGGCACCAGCAGCAGCATGTTGTCGGTGGTGCGCACCACGACCGGGATCACCAGGATGGACAGCGCGATGGCGCCGGCCCAACCCGAGTAGTGCCCGACCTGGGCCACGTACACGGCGTAGATGAACAGGCCGATGATGATGGACGGAGCCGACAGCAGCACGTCGTTCAGGAAGCGCGTGGCGGGCGCCAGCCAGCCGCGCTGGCCGTATTCGGCCAGGTAGGTGCCGGCCAGGATGCCCACGGGCGTGCCAATCAGCGTGCCCACGCCGGCCATCATCACACTGCCGAAGATGGCGTTGATCAGGCCGCCAGTCTGCCCCGGCGGCGGCGTGATTTCGGTGAAGAGCGTGTACGAGAGCGCGGGCGCCCCTTTCACCAACAGCGTCAGAATGATCCAGAACAGCCAGAACAGCCCGAACACCAGCGTCCCCAGCGACACGGCCAGCATGATGCGGTTGATCACGCGACGCCGGCGATAGGTGCCGTTCTGCATATTGAGTACGGATACAGCCATGATCTTTTCCTTGTGCTCGCGGCGGGTCAGGTTTTCTTGCCTTCGCCGGCGGACAGGCGAACCAGCAGCACCTTGGCCAGGGCCAGCACGATGGTCGTGATCAGGAACAGGATCAAGCCCAGTTCCAGCAACGCCGACTTCTGTATGCCGCCCGCTTCATTGAATTCGTTGGCCAGCGCCGAGGCGATCGAGTTGCCCGGCGAAAACAGCGAGCCGGACCACTTGAAGGCGTTGCCGATGACGAAGGTCACCGCCATGGTTTCGCCGAGGGCGCGGCCCAGGCCCAGCATGATGCCGCCGATGACGCCCGACTTGGTGTAGGGCAGCACCACGCGCCACATCACTTCCCAGGTCGTGCTGCCCAGGCCGTAGGCGGATTCCTTGAGCATCGCCGGCACCAGCTCGAACACGTCGCGCATGACCGCGGCGATGAACGGGATGATCATGATGGACAGGATCAAGCCCGCGGTGAAGATGCCGATGCCGAAAGGCGGGCCCGCGAAGATGCCGCCGATCACGGGGACGCTGCCCAATGTGGCGATCATGAAGGGCTGCACATACTGCTGAAAAACCGGGACGAAGACGAACAGGCCCCACATGCCGTAAATGATGGACGGAATCGCCGCCAGCATTTCGACCGCGGTGCCCAAGGGGCGGCGCAGCCAGGTGGGCGACAGTTCGGTCAGGAAGATGGCGATGCCGAAGGAGACCGGCACGGCGATGATCAGGGCGATGGCCGAGGTCAGCAGCGTGCCGATGATGGGCACCACCGCGCCGTAGTTCGAATTGACCGGATCCCAGTCGTTGAGCCAGAGGAACGACAGGCCGTATTTGGCCAGCGATTCGCGGCTGCCGTAGATCAGGGAAACAAGAATCGCCGCCAGCAGGATGAACACCAGGAAGGCGAACAGGCGGGTCAGGTTCTTGAATAGCGCATCCATCAGCGCGTTTTTGTTTTGCTTCATAGGCGAAGGCGTGCCGGTAGTCACGGAGTCCGCCACGCTGGGCGAAAGCGGCACACTATTATCCATTACCGCGCTCATGGATGGACTTTCCTTAGGAAACCAGGGGAAGAACTTCGAAGGTCCTGCGGCGGACCGTCCCTGTCGTTCCGCTCGTGCGAAAGCTCAAGGGACGGCCGCTGATACGGCTTGCGCGGTAAAGACTGGGATTGTTACCCGGTCCCCCCCGCGCTCCATCCATTACTGCCAGACGGCCTTGCCGTCGGCGGCCTTGACCTCGCCCCAGGCGGCGCGGATTTCCTTGGTCACGGCTTCCGGCAGCGGCACGTAGTCCATGGCTTCAGCCGACTTGGCGCCGTTCTTGAAGGCCCAGTCGAAGAATTCCAGCACGGCCTTGCCCTGAGCCGGCTTGTCTTGCGACTTGTGGATCAGGATGAAGGTGGCGGCGGTGACGGGCCACGAATCGGCGCCCGGCTCGTCGGTCAGGACCACGCCCATGCCCGGCGCGCTCTTCCAGTCGGCGTTGGCGGCCGCGGCGGCGAAAGCCTTCTGTTCCGGCTGGACGAACTTGCCGTCCTTGTTCTGCAGCTGCGTCCAGGCCAGCTTGTTCTGCTTGGCGTAGGCGTATTCCACGTAGCCGATCGAGTTCTTCAGCTGGCCGACGTAGGCGGCGACGCCTTCGTTGCCCTTGCCGCCTTGGCCCACGGGCCACTTGACGGCCTTGCCTTCACCCACGGTCGACTTCCAGTCCGGCGACACCTTGGACAGGTAGTTGGTCCAGCCGAAGGTGGTGCCCGAGCCGTCCGAACGGTGCACGACAATGATGTCGGCCGACGGCAGCTTGAGGTCGGGGTTCATCGCCTTGATGGCGGCGTCGTCCCACTTCTTGATCTTGCCCAGGAAGATGTCGGCCAGGACCTTGCCCGACAGCTTCAGCTTGCCGGGTTCGATGCCGTCGACGTTCACCACGGCAACCGTGCCGCCGATGACGGCCGGGAACTGCAGCAGGCCGTTCTTTTCCAGGTCGGCTGCCTTCATGGGATCGTCCGAGGCGCCGAAATCAACGGTCTTGGCGATGATCTGTTGCTGGCCGCCGCCCGAACCGATGGACTGGTAGTTGACCGCGTTGTTGCTGGCAGCCTTGTAGTCGGACGCCCACTTGGCGTAGATCGGGTACGGGAACGAAGCGCCGGCGCCGGTCACATCGGCGGCCTGGACGGCAAACACGGCGGCGCTCAGCGCGACGCCCAGGGAAACTTGTTTGAAGACACGTTTGAACATCAGGGTTCCTTCTGTGCTCGTTGGAGGAGTCTGGCAGGCTTGGAAAACTGCCTGTCTTTCAGCGACCTTCGAATAATAGAAGCCCCACATGACAGGATAGTGACAGTCATGATTCCCCCCCGAGGCGCGCAGCGCCTCCCCCAGGGGGCGCCGCTGGCGGACCGGCGGAGCCGGATCCGCGCGGCCTGGATTGGGGGACGCTTTGCTTCGAACGCGACCTTGAAAAGGGGGCCGGAGCAAACAGGTGGAGGAAAGGATGGCCTTGCTTGGGGAGCCGCCCCGGGGCGGGGCGGCAGACGTTACACGCCCAGCTTCTGCATCAGGTACTGGTGCAGGTTGAAGGGCTCGCGGCGGCTCTTGACGCGGGCGTAGTCGCCGTCGGCCTGCTGCTGCCAGGCCAATTGGTTGTCGCGCAGGGCGTAGGTGAAGGCTTCGTCGATGACGCGCTTCTTCAGGGTCTTGTCGTAGATCGGGAACGCGATCTCGACCCGGCGGAAGAAATTGCGGTCCATCCAGTCGGCCGACGACAGGTATACCGTCTCTTCGCCGTCGGCATAGAAATAGAAAACCCGCGAATGCTCCAGGAAGCGGCCGACGATGGAGCGCACCCGGATGTTTTCGGACAGGCCCGGCACGCCGGCGCGCAGCGCGCATACGCCGCGCACGATCAGGTCGATCTTCACGCCGGCCTGGCCGGCCTTGTAGAGTTCCTCGATGATCTGCTCTTCCAGGAGCGAGTTCATCTTGGCCATGATGCGCGAACGCTTGCCGGCCTTGGCCGCGCGGGCCTCCGCGCGGATCAGCGCCACCATGCCGTCATGCATGGTGAAGGGCGACTGCATCAGCGCCTTGAGCGAGCGGCGCGCGCCCAGCCCGGTCAGCTGCGCGAACACCTTGTCCATGTCCTCGCACAGCTTTGGATCGGCGGTGAGCAGACCGAAATCGGTGTACAAGCGCGCCGTGCGCGGGTGGTAATTGCCGGTGCCCAGGTGAGCATAGCGGCGCAAGCGCCCTTTCTCGCGGCGCAGCACCACGGCCATCTTGGCGTGCGTCTTGTGCGCCACCACGCCGTACACCACGTGCGCCCCCACCTCTTCCAGCTTGGAGGCCCAGTTGATGTTGGTCTGCTCGTCGAAGCGGGCCATCAGCTCCACCACCACCGTCACTTCCTTGCCGGCGCGCGCGGCGGCCAGCAGGATCTTCATCAGCTCGGAATCCTCGCCGGTGCGGTAGATGGTCTGCTTGATCGCCATGACGTCCGGATCCAGCGCGGCGGCGGTCAGGAAATCGATGACAGGCTGGAACGACTGGTAGGGATGGTGCAGCAGGCGGTCCTGTTCGGCCACGGCCTCGAACAGCTCGGCAGGCTTGTCACCCACGCGGTCGAATGGCGCCGGCACGGGCGCGCGATAGTCCGGAAACAGCAGATCCGGCCGCGATTCGGAATTGCACAACTGCATCAGGCGCGACAGGTTCACCGGCCCCGGCACGCGGTAGGTGTCCTCCGCCTTGAGCGAGAACTCGCGCTGCAGGAAGTGCTCCAGCTCGACCGGCGTCAGCTTGTCGATCTCCAGGCGCACCGCGGCGCCGAAGTTGCGCTGCGAAAGTTCGCCCTGCAAGGCGTGGCGCAGGTTGGTGACTTCTTCCTCGTCCACGAACAGGTCGCTGTTGCGCGTGACCCGCCACTGGTAGCAGCCCAGCATCTCCAGGCCCGGGAACAGCTCGCCCACGAAGGCCCGCAGCAGCGAGGTCAGCAGGATGTAGCCCTCGGGCTGGCCCGACAGCTCCTGCGGCATCTTGATCAGGCGCGGCAAGGCGCGCGGCGCCTGCACCACGGCGATCGAGGCCTGGCGGCCGAAGGCGTCGGCGCCCGACAGCGACACGATGAAATTCAAGCTCTTGTTGTAGACGCGTGGAAACGGATGCGCCGGATCCAGCCCGATCGGGGTCAAAAGCGGCATCACGTCGCGGTTGAACACTTCGCGCGCCCACTCCTGCTGCTGCGGGTTCCACTCGGACGCATGGTGCAGCGAGATGCCCTCGGCGTGCATGGCCGGCAGGATCTCGTCATTGAGCAGGTTGTATTGGCGGTTGACCAGCGCGTGCACCGCCTGCTGCACGTTCTCGAACGCCTGGTCCGGCGTCATGCCGTCCGGCCCCACCAGGTTGGGCGATTGGCGCTGCTGCTCCTTCAGGCTGGATATCCGGATCTCGAAGAACTCATCCAGGTTGGAACTGACGATGCACACGTAGCGCAGCCGTTCCAGCAAGGGAGTCTTGGTATTCTCCGCCATCGCCAGCACGCGATCGTTGAATTTCAGCAGCGACAACTCGCGGTTCAGAAGCAAAGGCTCGGCAGGAGGGCGTGAGGGCATACCGGATTCCATACGTGGGGAGAGCGTGGAGTTTTACTGCAAAAAAGTGACGGTTCCATGACACTACGCCAAAAACGTAGCGTACGCTAAAACCGGGACGTATAGCAGGCCGATCAAGCGCCGCAAGCCCCTGTTCCATAAGAAAAAAACCGCGCGTGGGAGCGCTGTCACATGGGGTCTCTATAATCGGGCCACCTCTCAGACAATATTTACGAGCCGCATGGATCAACTTCTGGCCGCGGTGGACCTCGGGTCCAACAGCTTCCGCCTCTCCATCGGACGCATCGTTCAACAGGACGGTACGCCCCAGATCTATCAGATCGACCGCCTCAAGGAAACCGTCCGGCTCGCGGCCGGCCTGGACTCTGAAAAAAGGCTGGGCGACGAAGCCATCGACCGCGCCATCGCCGTGCTGGAGCGCTTCGGCGACCGCCTGCGCAGCTTCCACCCCAACCGGGTCCGAGCCGTCGCCACCAACACCTTCCGCGTCGCCCGCAACACCCGCGACTTCCTGCCGCGCGCCGAAGCCGCGCTGGGCTTTCCCATCGAAGTCATCGCCGGCCGTGAAGAAGCCCGCCTGATCTTCTCGGGCGTGGTCCACACGCTGCCTCCCTCGCCCAATAAGCGCCTGGTCATCGACATCGGCGGCGGTTCCACCGAAGTCATCATCGGCCGTGGCCATGAGCCCGGCCTGATGTCCTCGCTTTACATGGGCTGCGTCAGCTACAGCCGCCAGTTCTTCTCGGACGGCGTGGTGGACGCGCATCAGATGAAGCAGGCCGAACTGGCCGCCCGCCGCGAAATCGAAGTCATCGCCAAGCAGTACCGCAAGATGGGCTGGAAGGAAGCCTACGGTTCTTCCGGCACGGCCAAGGCGCTGTTCGCCATCCTGACCGAATGCCGCTTCTCGGACCGCGGCATCACCCGCGCCGGCCTGGCCAAGCTCAAGGACCGCATCGTGCGCTCGGGCCGCGTGATTCCGTCGGAACTGCCCGGCATCAAGGTCGAACGCTCGGACGTGCTGCCAGGCGGGCTGGCCATCATGAGCGCCCTGTTCGACGAACTGGGCATCGACGTCATGCACACCGGCGACGGCGCCTTGCGCCTGGGCGTGCTGTACGACCTGCTGGGCCGCGACGACGAGCATGACAAGCGCGACGAGTCGGTGCGCCAGTTCATGAAGCGCTACCACGTCGACGTCAACCAGGCGCGTCGCGTGCACCACGCCGCGCTGACCCTGTTCGACACGATGTTCCCGGACGGTCCGGAACGCGCCGAGCTGCGCCCCGCGCTGGGCTGGGCGGCCGACCTGCATGAAGTGGGCCTGTCCATCGCCCACAACGCGTATCACAAGCACTCCGCATACGTGCTGGAAAACGCCGACATGCCGGGCTTCTCGCGCGCCGACCAGCAGCTGCTGGCGCTGCTGGCGCTGGGCCACCAGGGCAAGCTGACAAAGTTGGAGCCCCTGGTGCGTTCGCGTCCGCAATGGAAGGCCATCCTCAGCCTGCGCCTGGCGGTACTGCTGTTCCGCCGCCGCAACGAGATCGAGCCGCTGCCGCTGACGGCGTCGGTACGCGACAACTCCATCGTGGTGCGGGTCAACCGCGAATGGCTGGCGCAGCATCCCCTGAGCGACTTCACGCTGCGCGCGGAAGAAGCCGAGTGGAACAAGGTCGGTTTTTCGTTCGAACTGCTGGAGTTCTGAGAATCAGGCGGAGCCGCTGCGCCGCCTGCGCCCGGCTCCGCGCTGCCGGGCCGGCGCGCTAGAACGGCGACAGATCGGTTTCGCGATCCAGCCGCTTGAGTTCCATGCGCAAAGGCCTGGTGGCCCGCCGTATCAGCCTGATCTTCATGCGGCGCAACAGGCGGCGCATGATGGCCTCAGCGCTGGGCGCTGGCGGTTGCGGGCTGGTCCAGCCCGAAGTGGCGGCGGTAGCGCTCGTCCATGCGGTCCATCTTGAGCAGCACCGGAAAATCCGCGGCGTTGAAGTCCGGGTCCCAGGCGGGCTCCCCACAGACCTTGGCGCCCAGCTTCAGATATCCCTTGATCAGCGGCGGCACGCGCGCCGGCAAAGTGCTGTTGAGCTTTTCCACCGGGTAGCGGTGCAACGGCGTCACGCGCGGTTCGTCGCCCTGCGGCAGTTGCTTGGAAATGGTGCGCCACACTTCGGCGGCGGTGACGCCGTCGTCGCGCAGGCTGACGCTGGCGCAGCCCAGCACGTACTGGTAGCCGCCGCGGCGGAGGTATTCCGCCAGGCCGGACCACAGCAACATGATGACGCCGCCGCCGCGGTAGTCGGGGTGGGTGCAGGAACGGCCGACTTCGACCAGCTCATCCTGGATCGAGCCCAGCCCGGACAGGTCGAACTCAGACTGCGAGTAATAACCGCCAGCCTCCCGCGCCTTTTCCGGCGTCAGGATGCGGTAGGTGCCGACCACGCGGCCCGTATCGAGCTCACGGACCATCAGGTGTTCGCAGAACGGGTCGAAGCGGTCATGCTCGATGCCGTCCTGGGCATCGGGGAACACCACGCCCATGTCCTCGGTGAAGACCTCATAGCGCAGGCGTTGAATCTGCTCGATTTCTTCAGCAGTGCGCGCCAAGCCCACCACCAGCACCTTGGCGGCGGCGCCGGTCCAAGGTTCTGCGGCATTACGGCTCGGATTGATGCGTGCTAATTCCAGCATTGCGCGAAGCTCCTAGAGAGTCCAGCCAGTGTGGACGCCCTGTATGTCAAAGACTTGACCAATATGTTACGTGACTATGAAGTTTAGTTCGGGCCAAACAAATCAATCTTCCGCCAAAATCGACAAAGCTTTACAAATATATACAGGCCTTGAACAAACAAGGCCACCCGTCACGCGCCGGGTGGCCTCGCTCGGAATCGGAAGCCGGCATTTACCCCAGGCTGGCCGCAAGCTTCTCGGCGCAGGATACGGCGAGAACTTCATCTTCGGCCTCGACCATCAGGCGCAGCTTCGGCTCGGTGCCCGAGGCGCGGATCAGGATACGGCCACGGCCGTCGAGCTCGGCTTCGACCGCCTTGCGCGCGGCGCTCAGGCCGGCGTGCGTCTTCCAGTCCTGGCCCGGGGCCAGCGGCACGTTGATCATCTTCTGCGGATACATGCGCAGATCGCTCAGCCACTCCGCCAGCCCGACCGAATTGCGGCGCAGCGCGGTCAGGACCTGCAGCGCGGCGACGATGCCGTCGCCTGTCGAATGGCAGTCCAGGCATAGCAGGTGGCCGGAGCTTTCGCCCCCGTACAGCCAGCCGCGCGCCTGCATTTGCTCCAGCACGTAGCGGTCGCCCACGTTGGCGCGCTCAAAGCCCACGCCCAGGCGCTGCATTTCACGCTCGAAGCCGAAGTTGGTCATCAGCGTGCCCACCACGCCGTCCACCTTGCCGCGCTGCATGCGTTCGCGGACGATGGCGTACATGAGTTCATCGCCGTTGTAGATGCGGCCCTCGCCGTCCACCATCTGCAGGCGGTCGGCATCGCCGTCCAGCGCGATACCCAACTGGGCGCCGCGGGCGCTTACTTCCTTGGCCAGCAATTCGGGGTGCAACGCACCCACGCCCTTGTTGATGTTGAAGCCGTCCGGGTTGACGCCGATGGCGTGCACTTCGGCGCCGAGTTCACGGAACACATGGGGCGCAATGTTGTAGGCGGCGCCGTGGGCGGCGTCCACCACGATCGTCATGCCGTTCAGGTCCAGATCGTTGGGGAACGTGCTCTTGCAGAATTCGATGTAGCGGCCTTGCGCGTCGCCCATGCGGCGGGCGCGGCCCAGGGCTTCCGAGCCCACGCAGCCCAGTGGCTCATCCAGGGCGGCTTCGATGTCGGCCTCGATCTCGTCGGGCAGCTTCATGCCCTGCGCCGAGAAGAACTTGATGCCGTTGTCCTGGTACGGATTATGCGAAGCACTGATGACGATGCCCGCCACCAAGCGCAGCGCCCGGGTCAGGTAGGCCACCGCCGGCGTCGGAATCGGGCCGGCCAGCAAAACGTCGATGCCCGCGGCCGACAGACCGGCTTCCAACGCGGATTCCAGCATGTAGCCGGAAATCCGCGTGTCCTTGCCGATCACGACCTGCGGACGGCTGCCGCCGCGCACGGCGTGCTCGCGCGCCAGCACGCGGCCGGCCGCATAGCCCAGGCGCAGGGCGAATTCGGCGTTGATCACCGCACCGCCGACCTCGCCGCGCACGCCATCGGTGCCGAAATATTTGCGTCGAATCATGAACTGATTGCTCCTTGTTCTGCCGCGTGCCATACCTTGAGCGCGTCGACCGTGGCCGCCACATCGTGCACACGCACGATGGAAGCGCCACGCGCCACGCAAGCAAGCGCCGCGGCGATGCTGCCGGGCAGCCTGTCGCCCACGGGCCGGCCGGTAGCCTGACCTATCATGGTTTTGCGCGACAAGCCGATCAGCAATGGATAACCGGCACTGCGCAGGCTGGACAGCCGGCGCAGCAATTGGAAATTCTGGTCGCCCGTCTTGCCGAAGCCGAAGCCCGGGTCAAGCACGATACGGCGAGGATCGATCCAGGCCGCGCGCAGCTTGTGCGCGCGGGCCCCCAGGAAGAGCCCGATTTCACCGATCAGGTCGGTGTATTCGGGCGGGGCGGCCTGCATGGTGCGGGGCTCGCCCTTCATGTGCATCACGCAGAGCCCGCAGCGCGAATGCGCCACTGCCTCGACGGCGCCGGGCTGCCTGAAGCCATAGATATCGTTGATCATGTCCGCGCCGGCGTCCAGCACGGCGCGCATGACTTCCGGCTTGAACGTATCGATGGACAGGGGCACGCCGCAATCGCGCAGCGCCTCCACCACCGGCAGCAGCCGGGCCAGCTCGTCGGCCACCGAAACCGGATCGGCCCCGGGGCGCGTGGACTCGCCGCCCAGGTCCAGGATCTGGGCGCCTTCGGCGATCAACTGGCGCGCGTGCGCCACCGCGGAATCCGTATCGTCGTGCTGGCCGCCGTCGGAAAAGGAATCCGGCGTGACATTGACGATACCCATGACAAGCGGGCGCTCGAGATCGAACTCGAAGCGCCCGCAAAGGAAGTTATTTGCCATAACTCAGGATGAACAACCTCAGACAGCAGCAGCCGTATTGCCACCTGCCGCCAGGCCCGTGGGCGGCGTGTCGGAAGTATCCGACGGGCCCTGAGGCGTCTTCGGGGGACGCGGCGGGCGGCCCTCGACGATGTCGTTGATCTGATCGGCGTCGATGGTTTCCCATTCGAGCAGCGCGGCGGTCATCACTTCGACCTTGTCGCGGTTGTCTTCCAGGATCTTGCGCGCAACGCGGTACTGCTCGTCGATGATGCGGCGGATCTCGGTGTCCACCTTCTGCATGGTGGCTTCCGACATGTGCGTGGTCTTGGTGACGCTGCGGCCCAGGAACACTTCGCCTTCGTTCTCGGCATAGACCATGGGGCCCAGCTCGTCGGTCATGCCGTAGCGCGTGACGATGTCGCGGGCGATGGCGGTGGCGCGTTCGAAGTCGTTCGAAGCGCCCGTCGTCATCTGGTCCATGAACAGTTCTTCGGCGATGCGGCCGCCGAACAGCACGGCGATGGTGGACAGCAGGCGGCCCTTGTCCATGCTATAGCGGTCGGTCTCAGGCAACTGCATGGTCACGCCCAGCGCACGGCCGCGCGGGATGATGGTGACCTTGTGGACCGGGTCGGTCTTGGGCAGCAGGCGGGCGACGATCGCGTGGCCGGACTCGTGGTACGCGGTGTTCTTGCGTTCCTCTTCGGGCATCACGATGGAGCGGCGTTCCGCACCCATGATGATCTTGTCCTTGGCTTTTTCGAAGTCCGACATGTCGACCGTGCGGCCATTGCGGCGGGCGGCGAACAGCGCGGCTTCGTTGACCAGGTTGGCCAGGTCGGCGCCGGAGAAGCCCGGGGTGCCGCGCGCCAGAACGGTCGCGTCGACGTTGGGCGACAGCGGAACCTTGCGCATATGGACCTTCAGGATCTGCTCGCGGCCGCGGATATCGGGCAGCGGCACCACGACCTGGCGGTCGAAGCGGCCCGGGCGCAGCAGCGCGGGATCCAGCACGTCGGGACGGTTGGTCGCGGCGATGACGATGACGCCCTGGCCGGATTCGAAGCCGTCCATTTCCACCAGCATCTGGTTCAGCGTCTGTTCGCGTTCGTCATTGCCGCCGCCCAGGCCGGCGCCGCGCTGGCGGCCCACCGCATCGATTTCGTCGATGAAGATGATGCAGGGAGCGTGCTTCTTGGCGTTTTCGAACATGTCGCGCACGCGGGCCGCGCCCACGCCGACGAACATTTCAACAAAGTCGGAACCCGAGATGCTGAAGAACGGCACCTTGGCTTCGCCCGCGATGGCCTTGGCCAGCAGCGTCTTGCCGGTACCCGGAGAACCGACCATCAGCACGCCGCGCGGAATGCGGCCGCCCAGCTTCTGGAACTTGCTGGGGTCGCGCAGGAAATCAACCAGCTCCTGCACATCTTCCTTGGCTTCGTCGCAGCCGGCGACGTCGGCGAAGGTGATCTGGTTGGTGTTCTCGTCGAGCATGCGGGCGCGCGATTTGCCGAAGCTGAACGCCCCACCCTTGCCGCCGCCCTGCATCTGGCGCATGAAGAATACCCAGACGCCGATCAGCAACAGCATGGGGAACCACGACACGAAGATGCTCATCAGCAGTGACTGCTCTTCGCGCGGCTTGCCCGAAACCTGGACGCCATACTTCAACAGATCGGAGACCATCCAGAGGTCGCCCGGCGAAGTCAGCGTGTAGGCGCGGCCCGCGTCAGGGGTGACGTACAACACGTCGCCCTGGACGTCGACCTTGCGGATACGTCCCGCCTTGGCGTCGTCCATGAACTGCGTGTAGGTCACGCCGTCCTGGGTCTGAGCGCGTCCGTCGAACTGCTTGAAGACGGTGAACAGCACGAGGGCTATCACCATCCAGACAGCGACTTTCGAAAATGAATTATTCAAGGTCGATCTCCTGCTTTCGATTCCGACCCGTGACCATGCACCCGCGTATGGCACAGTCACAAGTATGTCAATAGCTCATTCTACCCTGTCAGACCAGATTGCGTCCCGGGATGGCTGAGCCCCTCTAGGTTTTGTCTGATTCGCGAATTTTCTGGTCGTTGTTCCGGCAGGCTGTGAGTTTTTCGAGTCCGAGGCGGCGCGCCCCGAACCCGGGCTACTTCAGATCGCGCGCAACCAGAAAGGTTTCGGAGGATTTGTCCCGCGATGCCTTCGGCTTGCGTTCGACCACCCGCTTGAAGCGCTGCTTGAAGGACTCCACGATTTGCGAAAAGCCGCTGCCGTGGAAAGCCTTGACGATCAGCGCCCCGTTGGGCTTCAGGTGGGCGCAGGAGAATTCCATCGCCAACTCGCACACATGCTGGATGCGCGCGGAATCGGCAATACCCACCCCTGATAAGTTGGGGGCCATGTCGGAAATAACAAGGTCGACCGCGCGCGATCCGACCATGTCTTCCAATTGTTTCAAAACGTCATCATTGCGGAAGTCGCCCTGGATGAATTCGACGCCCGCGACGGGCTCCATGGGCAGCAGGTCGAGCGCAATGATGCGGCCGTCCACGATGCCGCCCGGCCCCGCCAGGCGCTCGCGCGCCACTTGGGACCAACTGCCGGGCGCCGAGCCCAGGTCGACCACCAGGTCGCCCCGGCGCATCAGCTTCTCGGTGTCCAGGATCTCGATCAGCTTGAAAGCGGCGCGGGCTCTGTAGCCCTTCTGTTGCGCCAGCTTCACATAGGGATCGTTGATGTGCTGGTGAATCCAGTCTTTAGAGAATTTATTCTTGGCCATTACCGTACAATTCCACGCATGCCTATATTAGAACTTACCTCTCGTGAGCGCAGCGACCTTCGGTCTGCCGCTCACCCTCTGCGCCCTGTCGTCCTGATTGGCGACAATGGCCTGACCGAAGCCGTGCTCAAGGAAATCGACCTGGCACTGACTTCGCATGGCCTCATCAAGGTGCGCGCCGGCGGTGATGACCGCGAGGCCCGCGACGCAATGCTGTCGACCATCTGCGACACGCTTTCCTGCGCCCCGGTGCACCACCTGGGCAAGACCCTGATCCTGTTCCGCCCGCTGGCCGGCAATATCAAGCCCGCCGCGCTGGCCGCCATGGAACCCGAACGCCCTGCCAAGCGCCGCGCCTCCGAGCCGCACACGCCCAAGAAGCTGGCCGCCGAAGGCAAGACCCTGGCCAAGCGTCCGCGCCGCAGCGAATCCGAGGAGCCCAAGCCGAAGACGCGCTTCGTGCCCCAGGACCAGCTCAACAAGAACGGCAAGCCCATGCGCCCCGGTACCAAGAAGACCACCGCCAGCGGTCACGGCATTCCCCGCCGCGCGGGCAGCGCGCTCAGCCTGCGGGCCGGAGCACGCAGCGGCACCAGCCGCAAGTCGTCGAAAAGGTAAGCGCCAGGCACAAAAACGGGCGCTTTACGCGCCCGGTCCACCATAGCGATCCGCATTAAACCGCGGAATTCAGTCGAACGCACGGTTCGGACTATGGTGTTTTGACAGTTTCCAGCTTACTACGTTGGCGTCAGATGTAGCGCACGCCCAGGACTTCATACTCGCGAACGCCTGCCGGGGCCTTGACCTCGACCACATCGCCTTCGCTCTTGCCGATCAACGCGCGCGCCACCGGGCTGGACACGGAAATCAGGTTCGACTTGATGTCGGCTTCAACGTCGCCGACGATTTGGTACGTCACACGATCGCCCGAATCCAGGTCCTCGATGTCGACAGTAGCGCCAAACACGGCGCGTCCTTCGGCATCCAGGGCGGTAGGATCGATCAGATGGGCATTGGAAAGCGTGCCTTCAAGCTCGGCAATCCGGCCCTCGATAAAGCCTTGGCGCTCGCGAGCAGCATCGTACTCGGCATTTTCCGACAGATCACCCTGCGCACGCGCTTCAGCGATCGCGTTGATAACGGCAGGACGTTCCACGGTTTTCAGCCGCTGGAGCTCTTCTTGCAAGCGCTCGGCCCCGCGCACGGTCAAAGGAATGGCAGACATGTCGTTTCCCAAACAAAAGTAGAAAACGCCCCGGACGGAGCGTTCTCGGTGAAGGTCGGAATCCTGGCGCGCGCAGGCAGCCGGGTGAAAGCAATACGGGCGAGCGGCGCGGCCGACCAAAACAAAACCCCGGCTCGGGTCGGAACCGGGGCAATCAAGGCCATATTGTGGTCAAAGTCCACGCGAATTGCAAGCCGCCGGAGAAAACGTCGTTTTCGCCGCATTTCGCCGCTGTAACCCGCTAAAACCCGTCATTTTTTACGGTTTTTTTCCAATCCGCCCGAGAACCGGGCGGCATGGCCCGTGGCCGCGCCTTCGTGGCTGACATGTTGCATAAAAACTACTCTTCGATAGTTTTTTGCAACACAGCCAAAGCACAACTCTCAAAAACGCCAGAAAAATCAGACTGACGCAGTATAAAACAACAAATTGTGTCATTAATAACAATTAAATACATTTTGGATTCAACGAACTATCGTCTGGCCAGGGCTGGCAGACCGCAAGCACGTGCAAGACGCAAGAGACATGTTTTTGCGGGTATTTGCAGTGGTGTGGCGGACGCATCGCAGCCATCCGGCGCGACGTTCGCCGTTCCGCCGCGCGGCGGGCGGCCTGGCCCGCTCCCGCGCGTCGCGGATCGCGTTCAAGAACGAGGAGCTCTCATGCTGGAAAAACTGAAAGTCCGTACCGGAATGCTATTGGTTCTGGGCTGCTTCGTCGTCGCCCTGGCTCTGGCTTGCGGCCTGAGCTGGATGAACGCCGAGAAAAGCGTGACCGAGATCAAGGACCTGAACAATGTCGCGGTCCATCAGGTCGACCCGCTCTACGAGGCCAACGCCGCCCTGCTGCGCGCGCGGCTGGCGCTCGGTGCGGGCATGGCTGCCATGCAGGCCGGCGGCATGGACCAGGCCGGGCTGGCCGGCGAGGAAGCCGCCGGCCATCTGAAGCAGGCGCGCGAGCGTTTCGCCCGCTACATGGCCGTACCCAAGAGCCCGCGTGGTCAGCAGTTGGCCCAAACGCTGCAGGGGCGCTTCACCGAGTACGCCGCCATCCTGGATACACTGGAAGCCGACCTCAAGGAACGTTCGCCAGCCAAGTACCGCCAGGACGAGGGGCGGCTGCCCCAGGCCGACGCCTACTTCATGAAAGACATGCAAGCCTTCCTGGGCCGGGTCCAGGAGCGCAGCGACGGCGTGCTGGCAAGCTCCGAGCAGACCTACTCCACCGCCCGGATCTCGGCGGTCGCGCTGATATCGGCCGCCCTGCTCCTGGCCGCGCTGTGCTGGGCCTTCATCCGCCGCGCCGTGCTCCGTCCGCTGCAGGAGGCCGGCAGGCACTTCGATCGCATCGCGGCCGGCGACCTGACGAACCGCGTGGAAACCCGCTCCAACAATGAGATCGGCGTCCTGTTCGCTTCGCTCAAACGCATGCAGGAGAGCCTCACCCGCACGGTGACGTCCGTGCGCCAGGGAGTGGACGAGATCAACGTGGGCGCGGCGGAAATCGCGGCCGGCAATTCCAACCTGTCGGTGCGTACCGAAGAACAGGCCGCGGCGCTCGAAGAAACCGCGTCCACCATGGAAGAGCTGGCGGTCACCGTCAAGCAGAACGCCGAAAATGCCGCCCAGGCCAACCAGCTGGCGGCGGTCAGCATGGACGTGGCGCAGCGCGGCGGCCAGAACGTGGAACAGGTGGTGGCGACCATGCACGGCATCTCGGACAGCTCGCGGCGGATCTCGGACATTGTGTCCGTGATCGACAGCATCGCTTTCCAGACCAACATCCTCGCGCTGAACGCCGCCGTTGAAGCCGCGCGCGCTGGTGAACAGGGCAAGGGCTTTGCTGTGGTCGCGGGCGAGGTCCGTTCGCTGGCCCAGCGCGCCGCGCAGGCCGCCAAGGAGATCAAGACGCTGATCGAGGCCTCGGTGGACACCGTGGCCGCCGGATCGGCCCAGGTCGCCGCCGCCGGGCAGACCATGCAGGAAATCGTGGATTCGGTGCAGCGCGTGGCCGCGATCATGGCTGAAATCTCGGCCGCCTCGACGCAGCAGGCCGGCGGCATAGACCAGGTCAGCCTGGCGATCTCGCAGATGGACGAGGTGACACAGCAGAACGCGGCGCTGGTCGAGGAGGCGTCGGCCGCCGCGGCCGCGATGGAGGAACAGGCGCGGCGCCTGGCCGAAGCCACCTCGGTATTCAAGACGCAATCGGGACAGGTGATCGAGGCGGCGCCGGTAGCATTGACCGGCACGGCCGCGGCCTCGCGGCTGTCGCGCACCTAGATGCGCCAGCCGGCCATGCGCGGGACACGGAGTCCGCGCATGGCCGCGCCGCCTATTTCCTGCGGCGCAGCAAGGCGTACAGGATGATGGCGCCGAAGGTGGCGGTGCCGATGCCACCCAGCGTGAAATTGCCCAGCTTGATGGTGAAGTCGCCCGCCCCCAGCACCAGCGTGACCGCGGCCACGATGAGATTGCGGTTGTCGCTGAAGTCCACCTGGTTGACCACCCAGATGCGGGCGCCGGCGATGGCGATCAGACCGAACACCACCACCGACATGCCGCCCAGCACGGGCCCGGGGATCATCTGGATCAACGCGCCGAACTTGGGCGAGAAGCCCAGCACGATGGCGATCAGAGCCGCAACGACGAACACCAGCGTCGAGTAGATGCGCGTGACCGCCATCACGCCGATGTTCTCGGCATAGGTGGTGACGCCGGTGCCGCCCACGGCGCCGGACACCATGGTGGCGACCCCGTCGCCGACGAAGGCGCGGCCGAGGTAGCGGTCCAGGTCCTGGCCGGTCATGGCGCTGACGGCCTTCACGTGGCCCAGGTTCTCGGCCACCAGAATGATGGCGACGGGCACGATCAGGCCCATGGCCTCGGCCTTGAACACCGGCGCGGCAAAGTGCGGCAGGCCGAACCAGGCCGCGGCGGCCACGCCGGAGAAATCGATGGGCTTGCCCAGCCCCATGCCGTTGGCGAGAATGCCGTACACCACGCAGGCCAGGATCATGCCGACCAGGATCAGCAGGCGCTGCACCATGCCCTTGGTGAACACCGCAATGCCGCCCACGCAAAGGATGGTGACCATGGACATCACGCTGTCGAAGCCCGATGCGCCCATCGCGCCCTTGGCGGCGATGGGCGCCAGGTTCAGGCCGATGACCGCGACGACGGCGCCCGTGACGACAGGCGGCATCAAGGTGTCGATCCAGTTCGCCCCGCCCCCGGCGCGCGCGTTGACGAACCAGACGATCAGGCCGATCAGCGTGTAGGCCAGGCCGCAAGCGATGATGGCGCCCAGGGCCACGCCGATATTGGCGTTGGCCCCGCCGCCGGCATAGCCGGTCACCGCGATCACGCCGCCGATGAAGGCGAAGCTGGAACCCAGGTAGCTGGGAACCCTGCCGCCCACGAACAGGAAGAAGATCAGCGTGCCTATGCCTGACATCAGGATGGCGACGTTCGGGTCAAAGCCCATGAGCAGCGGCGCCAGCACGGTGGAGCCGAACATGGCGACCACGTGCTGCGCGCCCATGGCCACGTTCTTGGGCCAGGACAGCCTTTCGTCGGGCGCGATGATGACGCCGGGCTCGGTGTCGTCGGCCAGGCGCCAGCGCGGAAAGTAGGAATTGGACATGGATATCCCAAAATAGGTGTTGGGTGTGAGCGGGCGCCAGTGTAAAGGGGGCCGCAAAGGGGCGGCAATGCTTAAGTTCGCCGCTGGAATGCCGTACTAGTGAAAACCCCGACCCCTTGAGAAGGCAGGAACAATCATGGCTATCAATCCCATCGGCGGCATCTCCCGCGCCACCACGCTGGCGGACATGTGGGCCGAGAAAATCCAGGCCAACAAGGAAGCCAAGAGCGCCTCCGGCGAAGAAGCGAGCGCGGCGTCCCCGGACGGCAAGATCCGCATCAACAACCCCGGCGGCCTGAAGGTGGGCAACGCGCAGGCAGCCGCGGAAACCGAGGACTCCAGCAACGACGACGCCTACACGCGCCAGATCAAGGAACTGCAGAAGCAGCTCAAGCGCGTGATGGACCAGATCGCCAAGGTCAAGGCCAGCGGCATGCCGGCCGAAATGAAGGCCCAGCAACTGATGGCGCTCAATGCCCAGGCGGTGCAGATCCAGAGACAGATCACTGACGTGATGGAGCAGCAGGCCCGGGCCATGCAAGGCGGCGTATCCGCCACGGCCTAGCAGGCAAGGCCGGGCCCCCGCGCGGCCGGGGCGCCCGCATTGATGGCGCGCATCAAAATTTCTGATTGGACGCTGCCCAGGCCGGCCAGTACTGTCTCCGGACAAATCTAAAACCACGGAGACAAACCATGCATGCAATGCGCACAGCCCTTGCAGGTGCGGTGCTGGCCGTTTGCGCGGCCCCTGCCCTCGCAGGCACCGTCACGGTGATCACGTCATTCCCCAAGGACCTCACCCAGGCCTACAAGACGGCCTTCGAAAAAGCCAATCCCGGCATCACGCTGGAAGTCCTGAACAAGAACACGGTGTCGGGCATCGCCTATGTGCGCGAAACGCCCGCCGGCCAGCGCCCCGAGGTGTTCTGGGCCAGCGCGCCCGATGCCTTCGAAGTACTGGGCCGCGACAAGCTGCTGGCAAGCTCCGCCGACGTGGCCAACAAGCAGGTGCCGGACAAGATCGGCAACTACCCCATCAACGATCCGGGCGGCATGTACCTGGGCCAGGCCCTGGCCGGCTACGGCATCATCTACAACACCCGCTACATTGCGGCGCACAAGATCCCCGCGCCGGTGGAATGGAAGGACCTGCTGTCGCCGCAATGGTTCGGCCACGTCGGCATCACCTCGCCGTCGCGCTCGGGCACCATGCACCTGACCGTGGAAACCATCCTCCAGGGCGAAGGCTGGGACGAAGGCTGGAGCACGCTGCTGCGCATGTCGGGCAACAGCAGCGCCGTCACCGAGCGCTCGTTCGGCGTGCCGGACGGCGTGAACAATGGACAGTTCGGCGCGGGGCCGGTGATCGACTTCTTCGGCCTGTCCAGCAAGTATTCCAAGTTCCCGGTGGAGTTCGTCTACCCCTCCGAAACGGCCATCGTGCCGGCCAACATCGCGCTGATCCAGGGCGCGAAGAACACGGAGGAAGGCAAGAAGTTCATCGCCTTCACGCTCAGCCAGGCCGGGCAGGAGCTGCTGCTGGAACCCAAGATCTCGCGCCTGCCGGTGCTGCCCTACTCAATGCTGGCCGGGAAGATTCCGCAGGGCTACCCCGACCCCGCTGAAATCGCCAAGCGCAGCAAGGTGCAGTTCAATGCCGACCTGTCGCAGTCGCGCTACTACGTCGTGCAATCGCTGTATGACCAGACGGTCACGTTCCGCCTGAAGGAACTGCAGGCCGCCACCAAGGCCATCTACGACGCCGAAGCCAAGCTGGGCGACAAGGCCAAGAGCGGCCGCGCTGCCGAGCTGCTGGCGCAGGCCCGCAAGCTGACCTGGGCGCCGCTCATCGACGGCAAGAAGGCCGCCGACCCGGCCTTCCTGGCGATCTTCGCCGGCAACAAGAAGGACGCCGCCGTGAACCAGCAGATCACCCAGCTG
Organism: Achromobacter pestifer; assembly: GCF_013267355.1. Lineage (NCBI taxonomy): Bacteria > Pseudomonadati > Pseudomonadota > Betaproteobacteria > Burkholderiales > Alcaligenaceae > Achromobacter > Achromobacter pestifer. The sequence goes on along the minus strand of NZ_CP053985.1, from coordinate 4,394,406 downwards.
GAAGGCGAATGGAACGGCCGTTCCAAGGCGAACTACGAAGAAGCCGTCAAGCTCGCCAAGCAGGCCGCGGCGCTCTAGGCCGCGGCACCCGCAGGACGCGCGCGGACCGGGCGGGCCCCTTCCCGTCCGCCGCCGCGGTTTCCCCTGGCAACGATTTCGGGAATCTCGATGAATTCTTCGGGCCACTCGCGCCTGCCCGTCGGCCCTTTGCTGACGGCGCTACTGGTGTTCGGTTTTCTGCTGCTGTTCCTGGCCGTGCCGGTGGGCACGGTGTTCTACACCGCCTTCGTGAACGCCGACGGCAGCTTCACCATGGGCCACTTCGGCGCCTTCTTCAACCAGCCGCTGATGAAGGAGGCCTTCTTCAACAGCCTGTACGTGGCGGGCTGGTCGGCCTTGCTGGCATCGCTCATCGCCGTGCCGCTGGCGTACTTCACGGTGCGTTTCGACTTCCGCGGCGCGCTGTTGATCCAGACGCTGGGCGTGCTGCCGCTGATCATGCCGCCCTTCGTCGGCGCGGTCGCGATGCAGCTGATCTTCGGCCGCTCGGGCAGCGTGAACTTGCTGCTCAACGACTGGTTCGGCTTCACCATCCCGTTCATGGAAGGTTTGAACGGTGTCATCTTTGTGGAATCGCTGCACTACTTCCCCTTCATCCTGATGAACCTGGTGGTGGCGCTGCGCAACATCGACGGCGCCATGGAGGAAGCGGCCTTCAACCTGGGTTCGCGGGGTTTTCGCCTGTTCCGCCGCGTGATCTTCCCGCTGGCGCTGCCCGGCTATGTGGCCGGCACATCGCTGGTGTTCGTCAAGGTCTTCGACGACCTGGGCACGCCGCTGGTCCTGGGCACCACCAACATGCTGGCGCCGCAAGCCTACCTGCGCATCACGCAGGTGGGCCTGGAGGATCCGCTGGGCTATGTGATCAGCGTCATCATGGTGGGGTTCTCGATCCTGGCGCTGTGGCTGTCTGCGCGCGTGCTCAAGGGCCGCGACTACTCTACCCTGCAGAAGGGCGGCAACTCCATCCAGAAGCGCAAGTTGCGCCCCATGGAAAGCGTGCTGGCCTATGGCTGGATCATCCTGGTGCTGCTGCTGGTGCTGTCGCCGCACATGGGCGTGCTGCTGCTGTCGCTGGCCAGCGTCTGGAGCTTCGCGCCGCTGCCCGACGGCTATACCCTGGCGCATTACGCCGCGGTGTTCTCCGAATCGCAGGGCATGATCGCCAACACCCTGCTCTATTGCGGCCTGGCCGCCGGCGTGGACGTGATCCTGGGCACCGCCATCGCCTACCTGATGCTGCGCACCCGGCTGCCGGCGCGGCAGTGGCTGGACTTCCTGGCTTCCGCGGCGCTGGCGATTCCCGGCATCGTGCTGGCCATCGGCTTTCTGCGCACCTTCCGCGGCATCGAGCTGCCCGGCACCGGCACGCTGCTGACCTCGTCGTGGATCATCATCATGATCGCGTACTCGGTGCGGCGGCTGCCTTATGCCTTGCGTTCCTGCGTGGCTTCGCTGCAGCAGATCAACATTTCGCTGGAAGAGGCCGCGCAATCGCTGGGCGCGACGCGCATGAGCACCATCCGCCGCGTGGTCGTGCCGCTGATGGCGGGCGGCATGCTGGCGGGCTTCGTGACCAGCTTCGTCACGGCGGCGGTGGAGCTGTCGGCCACCATCATGCTGGTGACCAAGGACAGCCAGGCGCCCATGAGCTACGGCATCTATCTGTACATGCAGAGCGCGGCGGGCCGGGGTCCCGGCGCCGCGCTCGGCGTCCTGGCGGTGGCCGCGGTGGCCATCGGCACGTATGTATCGCACCTGCTGGTGGAACGCGCCCAGGTGCGCCAGCGCCCGGCTCGCAATGAAGGGGAATCCGCATGAAGAAAGTCAGCGTCGAATGCCGCAACATCCGGCTGTCCTACGGCAAGACGGAAGTGCTCAAGGACGTCAACATCAGCATCGAGCCCGGCGAGTTCTTCGCGCTGCTCGGGCCGTCGGGCTCGGGCAAGTCCACGCTGCTGCGGCTGATCGCCGGCTTCAACCGGCACAGCGCCGGGCAGCTGCTGGTGGACGGCAAGGACATCAGCGGCACGCCGCCCTGGAACCGCAACATCGGCATGGTGTTCCAGAACTACGCCCTGTGGCCGCACATGACGGTGTGGGACAACGTGGCCTTCGGCCTGGTCGAGCGCAAGCTGCCGCGCGCCGAGATCCACGCCAAGGTGGAAGCCGCGCTGGAATTGGTTGGCCTGTCCCAGTACGGCAAGCGCCGCCCCAACCAGCTTTCCGGCGGCCAGCAGCAGCGCGTGGCGCTGGCCCGCACCATCGTGATCGAACCGCAGGTGCTGCTGCTGGACGAACCCCTGTCCAACCTGGACAAGAAGCTGCGCGTGCAGATGCGCCAGGACCTGCTCAGCCTGCAGCGCCGGCTCGGCATCACCACCATCTTCGTCACCCATGACCAGGAAGAGGCCATGACCACCGCCGACCGCATGGCGGTGCTGGACCACGGCGTGGTCCAGCAGATCGGCGCGCCCAGCACCTTGTTCGACTATCCGGTGAACCGTTTCGTCGCCAACTTCGTGGGCACGATGAACGTACTGGAAGGCAATGTGCGCGAACGCACCAGCGGCAGCGTGGTCCTGGCGGTGGAAGGCGTGGGCGACCTGCGGCTGCCTCTGACGGGCGAAGCGCCAGCCGCGTCGCGGCTGGCGGCCAGCTTCCGTCCGCATACGGTGCAGATCGAAATGGCGGACGGGCTGGGCGATGCGCGCTATGTCTGGCTGCCGGGCATCGTCGAAAGCAGCGAGTTCCTGGGCGAATTCACCCGTTATCAGGTGCAGATCGGCGAACAGCGGCTGACGGCGGACCAATCGCATCTGGCCGGGCTGTCCCCCTTCCCCGTCGGCGCTCCCGTTTCCATCGGCCTCGAACCTACCCAAGTGCGGCTCTTGGCAGCCTAAACTCGGGGCCATGGAAATCTATCAGATCCGCGCCTTCGTCACGGTCGCCCGGCTGGGCAACCTGACGAAGGCGGCCGAGGCGCTGTCGTTGACCCAGCCCGCCGTGACCGCGCAGATCAAGGCGCTGGAACAAAGCCTGGGCGTGGCGCTGTTCGACCGCAGCGGCGGCCGCCTGGCCCTGACCAAGGCGGGCGAGGTGCTGCTGCCCACCGCCGAGTCGCTGCTGGTGCTGGGCGCGCAATTCAAATCCGAAGCCCAGCAATTGCAGGGCAGCCTGCACGGCGCGGTCGAACTGGGCGTGCCCAGCGAAAAACCCGATTTCCTGCGCCTGGGCGAACTGGCTTCGGCCGTCACCCAGCGCCTGCCGCTGGTCGAACTGAAGACCCAGACGCTGCCCGCCGCCACCCTGGCTGAGCAGGTCAGCACGGGCCGCCTGCCGGCGGCGCTGATCATCGCCGCCAATCCGCCGCGCGGCGTGCTCTGGCAGCCGTTGCGCAGCGTGCGCTACCGCATCGCCATGCCCAAGGAGCACGCCGCCGTGCTCAAGCGCGGCGGCTGGCGCGAGGTGGCGCAATTGCCCTGGCTGGACGGCCCTTCCGGCAGCCACACCCACCTGCTGCTGCGCGACATGTTCGAACGCCACGGCCTGTCGCCGCGCATCGTGATGCAGAACGACGACCAGGCCAACCTGGATGCGCTGGTGCGCGCCGGCGCCGGCTGCGCCCTGCTGCGCGAGGAAGCCGCGCTGGCGGGCGCGGCCTCGAACGACTTCATCGTCTGGGGCCAGGCGCGCGTGGATGCCATGCTGGGATTCATCCTGCCCTACGAGCGCGCTAGCGAGCCCGCGCTGGTCGCGTTAAGCTCGATCATTCAAACCATCTGGAAACCGCGCGCACCCATCGCGCCCGCCCAGCTCTAAACCCGCATCAAGACCGCAATGACTGAAATCTGGTTCATCCGCCACGGCGAAACCGACTGGAACCGCCAACGGCGCCTGCAAGGCTGGCAAGACATCCCCCTGAACGAATTCGGCGTCAACCAGGCCAGCCTGCTGGCCGCGCGCATGCGCGAGGAAGCTCGCCACACGCCCATCCACGCCATCTACAGCAGCGATCTGCAGCGTGCCCATGCCACGGCCGTGCCGGTGTCCGAACAGCTCGGCCTGCGCGTGCGCGTGGAGCCCGGCATCCGCGAGCGCGGCTTTGGCATCTTGGAAGGCCTGGACCACGAACGCATCGACGTGCTGGCCCCCGAGGCCGCGGCCGCCTGGAAAAGTCGCGACCCACTGCGTCCGCTGGACGGCGGCGAAACGCTGGGGCAGTTCCAATCCCGCGTCATTTCCACCGTGGACGACATCGCCAGCCGCCACGACGACGAACGCATCCTGATGTTCACGCACGGCGGCGTGCTGGACATCATCTGGCGCCATGCCTCGGGCGTGCCGCTGAACGGACCGCGCGATGCCTCGCTGCTGAACGTCAGCATCAACCGCGTCGGCGTGCAGGGCCGCAAATGGCAGGTGCTGGACTGGGGCGACGTGGGCCACGTGAGCGACGAAGTCGGCAACGACGTCGTGCCCTGAGCGTTCAGCGCGCGCGGCGCGGCTTGCGCGGCGCGTTGCGCGCCAGCCTGTCGTAGACGGCGTTGGGCAACAGTCGCATCAGCTTGGCGACGATGCCCATCTGCCACGGAATCACCACATAGGACGTGCCCCGCCCGATCGCGCTGCGCGCGCGGCGGGCGAAGGCGTCCGCCTCCATCAGGAAAGGCATGGAATACGGGTTGTGGGCCGTCATTGCCGTCTTGATGTAGCCGGGCGCGATCGTCACCACATCCACGCCTTCGGCGGCCAGCTCCAGCCGCAGGCTTTCGCAGTAGGTGACCACCGCCGACTTGGACGCGCTGTAGGCGCCCGCGCCGGGCAGCCCCCGCACCCCAGCCACGCTGGCGATGCCCACCAGCCTGCCCGATCCTGCCGCCCGCATGGACGCGATGAAGGGTTCGAAGGTCGCCACGGTGGCCAGCAGATTGGTGTCGACAATAGCTTTGAAGACGTCGTAGTCCTCGCCATGCTCGGTCAAGGTGCCTGCGCTGATGCCGGCGCTGGCGATGACCACGTCCACCCGCCCCTGGCAGAACGCGATGAAATCCTGGGCGGCGGCATGCAGGGCCTGGCGGTCGCGCACGTCCACCGCGTAGCAGCGGTGCTCGCCGGGCAGGCTGTCTGCCAATTCCCGCAAGGCGTCCTCGCGTCGGCCCAGCAGGCCCAGGGTGGCGCCGGCGGCGGCGTACTGCTGCGCCAGGGCGCGTCCCAGGCCGCTGCTGGCGCCGGTGATGAAGACTCTTTCCATGTGTGCCTGATGCCTGTGGTGGCGTTGCGGAATCGCGTTGCAAAAAAATAGGGCACGCTCTCGCGTGCCCTATTGTGTCGCTTGCCGGCTTAGCCTTGCAAGGAAGCGTGCAGCTCCTGCAGCGGATAAACCTGCAGGCCCAGGCCTTGGCGCAGGTATTGCATGCCTTCGACCGCGGCGCGGGCGCCGGCAATGGTCGTGAAGAAGGTCACGCGGGCGGCCAGCGCCTGGGTGCGGATGGTGCGCGAGTCAGCAATGGCGTTGCGGCGCTCTTCGACGGTGTTGATGACCAGCGCGATCTCGCCGTTCTTCACCATGTCGACGATGTGCGGACGGCCTTCGTTGACCTTGTTCACCAACTGCACAGGGATGCCGGCGGCTTCGATCTCGGCCGCCGTGCCGCGCGTGGCGACCAGCTTGAAGCCGAGCGCGTGCAGGCCGCGCGCCACTTCCACCGCCAGGGGCTTGTCTTGGTTCTTGACGCTGATGAACACCGTGCCGGATTCCGGCAGGCGCACGCCCGCGGCCAATTGCGACTTCACGAAGGCTTCGCCGAAGCTGGTGCCCACGCCCATCACTTCGCCGGTCGACTTCATTTCCGGACCCAGGATGGTGTCCACGCCCGGGAACTTCACGAACGGGAACACGGCTTCCTTGACCGAGAAGTAAGGCGGCACGACTTCCTTGGTGATGCCTTGCGCGGCCAGGGTCTGGCCGGCCATGGCGCGCGCGGCGATCTTGGCCAGTTGCAGGCCCGTAGCCTTGGAGACGTAGGGCACCGTGCGCGAGGCGCGCGGGTTCACTTCCAGCACGTAGACGTCGCCGCCCTGGATCGCGAACTGCACGTTCATCAGGCCGCTGACATTCAATGCCTTGGCCATCATCGTGGTCTGGCGCTTGATTTCGGCGATGACTTCCGCCGACAGCGAGTACGGGGGCAGGCTGCAAGCCGAGTCGCCCGAGTGCACGCCGGCCTGCTCGATGTGTTCCATGACGCCGCCGATGAAGACGGTTTCGCCGTCGGCCAGGCAGTCCACGTCCACTTCGGTGGCGTTGTTCAGGAAGCGGTCCAGCAGCACGGGCGAGTCATTGCTGACCTTCACGGCCTCGCGCATGTAGCGCTCGAGGTCCTGCTGCTCGTGCACGATTTCCATGGCGCGGCCGCCCAGCACGTAGCTGGGGCGCACGACCAGGGGATAGCCGATTTCGGCCGCGTGGGCCAGGGCCTCGCCTTCGGTGCGCGCGGTGCGGTTGGGCGGTTGGCGCAGGCCGAGCTTGTTGAGCAGCTTCTGGAAGCGCTCGCGGTCTTCGGCCACGTCGATGGATTCCGGGCTGGTGCCGATGATGGGCACGCCGTTGGCTTCCAGGGCGCGCGCCAGCTTCAGCGGGGTCTGGCCGCCGTACTGGACGATCATGCCGACCGGATTTTCCTTGTGGACGATTTCCAGCACGTCTTCGAGCGTCAGCGGCTCGAAGTACAGGCGGTCCGAGGTGTCGTAGTCGGTGGACACGGTTTCCGGGTTGCAGTTGACCATGATGGTCTCGTACCCGTCGTCGCGCAGCGCCAGCGCAGCGTGCACGCAGCAATAATCGAATTCGATGCCCTGGCCGATGCGGTTCGGACCGCCGCCCAGCACCACGATCTTCTTGCGGTCGGTGGGCGCGGCCTCGCACTCTTCCTCGTAGGTCGAGTACATGTAGGCCGTGCGGGTGGCGAATTCGGCGGCGCAGGTGTCGACGCGCTTGTAGACCGGACGCACGTTCAGCTGGTGGCGCAGCTTGCGCACTTCGGATTCCGAGGAATCCAGCAGGAAGGCCAGGCGGCGGTCAGAGAAGCCGCGGCGCTTGAGTTCCCACAGCGTGGCGTAATCCAGGTCGGCCAGCGTCTTCTGTTCCAGCGCCAGTTCGATGTCGACGATTTCCTTGATCTGCGACAGGAACCACGGGTCGATGTGCGTGATGTTGTGCACTTCGTCCAGCGTGAAGCCCTGCGCGAAGGCGTCGCCCACGTACCAGATGCGTTCCGGACCGGGTTCGCCGAGTTCAACCTGCAGCTTTTCGCGGTCGGTGGTCTTCTGGTTCAGGCCGTCGACGCCGACTTCCAGGCCGCGCAGCGCCTTCTGGAACGATTCCTGGAAGGTGCGGCCAATGGCCATGACTTCACCCACGGACTTCATCTGGGTGGTCAGGCGCGCGTCGGCGGTGGGGAATTTCTCGAAGGCGAAACGCGGCACCTTGGTGACGACGTAGTCGATCGAGGGTTCGAACGAGGCGGGCGTGGCGCCGCCGGTGATTTCGTTCTTCAGTTCGTCCAGCGTGTAGCCCACGGCCAGGCGCGCAGCGACCTTGGCGATGGGGAAGCCGGTGGCCTTGGAGGCCAGCGCCGACGAACGCGACACGCGCGGGTTCATCTCGATGACGATCATGCGGCCGTCGCGCGGGTTGACCGCGAACTGCACGTTCGAGCCGCCCGTATCCACGCCGATCTCGCGCAATACCGCGATCGATGCGTTACGCATGATCTGGTATTCCTTGTCGGTCAGCGTCTGGGCCGGCGCCACGGTGATGGAGTCACCGGTGTGCACGCCCATCGGGTCCAGGTTTTCAATGGAGCAGACGATGATGCAGTTGTCCGCCTTGTCGCGGACCACTTCCATCTCGAATTCCTTCCAGCCCAGCAGCGACTCTTCGATCAGCAGTTCGCTGGTGGGCGAAGCTTCCAGGCCGCGGCGGCAGATGGTTTCGAATTCTTCGGCGTTGTAGGCAATGCCGCCGCCCGAACCGCCCATGGTGAAGCTGGGGCGGATCACGGCCGGGAAGCCGGAGGTGCCGACTTCGGCCGCGATGCGGCGCTGCACTTCCCAGGCTTCGTCCATGCTGTGGGCCACGCCCGACTTGGCCGATTCCAGGCCGATGTCGGTCATGGCCTGCTTGAACTTCTGGCGGTCCTCGGCCTTTTCGATGGCGTGCTCGTTGGCGCCGATCAGTTCCACGCTGTGCTTCTTCAGCACGCCGTGGTGGGCCAGGTCCAGCGCGCAGTTCAGCGCGGTCTGGCCGCCCATCGTGGGCAGCAGCGCATCGGGCTTTTCACGCTCGATGATCTTTTCGACGGCTTGCCAGGTGATGGGCTCGATGTAGGTGACGTCGGCCGTTTCCGGGTCCGTCATGATCGTGGCCGGGTTGCTGTTCACCAGGATGGTGCGGTAGCCCTCGGCCTTGAGCGCCTTGCACGCCTGTGCGCCGGAATAGTCGAATTCGCAGGCCTGCCCGATGATGATGGGGCCGGCGCCGATGATGAGTATGCTTTTTAGGTCTGTACGCTTGGGCATGATGCAATCTTTACTTTTGGCCGGACATCAGGGCGATGAACTTGTCGAACAGTTCAAGGATGTCGTGCGGACCCGGGCTGGCTTCGGGGTGACCCTGGAAGCAGAAGGCCGGGCGGTCGGTGAGCTCGAAGCCCTGCAGCGTGCCGTCGAACAGCGAGACATGCGTCACGCGCGCGGTGGCCGGCAGGCTGGCCGCGTCGACCGCGAAGCCATGGTTCTGGCTGGTAATGAACACGCGCTTGGACTGGAGGTCCTGCACGGGGTGGTTGGCGCCGTGGTGGCCGGTCTTCATCTTGAGCGTCTTGCCGCCCACCGCCAGGCCCATGATCTGGTGGCCCAGGCAGATGCCGAACACCGGCAGCTTCTTGTCCAGGAAGGCGCGGGTAGCCTCGATGGCGTAGTCGCAGGGCTCGGGGTCGCCGGGGCCGTTGGACAGGAACACGCCGTCGGGGTTGAGCTTGAAGACTTCCTCGGCGCTGGTCTGGGCCGGCACCACCGTCAGGCGGCAGCCGCGGTCAGCCAGCAGGCGCAGGATGTTGGTCTTGATGCCGAAGTCGTAGGCCACGACGTGGAACTTGGACTGGTCGGGCTTGGAGAAGCCCTCGCCCAATTGCCAGGTGCCTTCGGTCCATTCGGCGCGATCCTTGATCGACACCACCTTGGCCAGGTCCTGGCCGGCCATGCCGGCAAAGCCGCGGGCCAGCTCGACGGCGCGCTCGGCGTCGGTGCCGACGAAGATGCAGGCGCCCTGGGCGCCCTTTTCACGCAGGATGCGGGTGAGCTTGCGGGTGTCGATGCCGGAAATGGCGACGACGCCTTGCTCGGAGAGGTACTCAGGCAACGATTGCGTGGAACGGAAGTTCGACACGCGGGCGGGACAGTCGCGGACCACCAGGCCGGCGGCAAAGACGCGCTTGGCTTCCACGTCCTCGGCGTTGACGCCGGTATTGCCGATGTGCGGATAGGTCAGCGTGACGATCTGGCCGCTATAGCTGGGATCGGTGAGAATTTCCTGGTACCCGGTCATCGCGGTGTTGAACACCACTTCGGCAACGGTATGCCCAGACGCACCGATCGACACGCCTCGAAAAATGGTACCGTCCGCCAGAGCCAGAATTGCAGGAGGGAAGCGGTTGATCCCCTCGGGAAAGAGTTGCGGCAGCACAGTAAACCCCGGTTTTAGAATCGATAATCAAACCTTCGGATTATACCTTGAGCGGCCGCTTTTCCCGGCGAACCGCGCCAAATAAGGCCGGAAACGGGGTTTTGGCCTGTTTTTCCGCGTCCCGCCGCCCCCCTCCCTCGTCCGGCCGACGGCGGCCTGGCGGCCTCGGTGATACGCTAGGGCACCTTCAACCCTAGCCAGCTGCGAGCCGTACCGTCCATGTCCAGCCAACTTGACGCCCTGCGCAATCACACCACCGTCGTCGCCGACACGGGGGATTTCGAAGCCATGAAGGCGCTGCGTCCCACCGACGCCACCACCAATCCGTCCCTTATTCTCAAGGCCGTCCAGCAGGACGCCTACCGCCCCCTGCTGGAAAAGACCGCGCGCGAACACCGCGGCGCGCCCACCGCCGAGCTCATGGACCGCCTGCTGGTCGCCTTCGGCCGCGCCATCCTGGACATCGTTCCGGGCCGCGTATCGACCGAAGTCGACGCCCGCCTGTCGTTCGACACCCGCGCCACCATCGAGCGCGCCCGCAGCCTGATCGCCCTGTACGAAGCTGCCGGCGTGCCGCGCGAGCGCGTGCTGATCAAGATCGCCTCGACCTGGGAAGGCATCCAGGCCGCCCGCGCGCTGCAATCGGAAGGCGTGCGCTGCAACCTGACCCTGCTGTTCTCGCTGCCGCAGGCCGTGGCCTGCGCCGACGCGCACGTGCAGCTGATTTCCCCCTTCGTCGGCCGCATCTACGACTGGCACAAGAAGTCCGCCGGCGCCAACTGGGTCGAAGCCGACAACGCCGGCGCGCGCGACCCGGGCGTGCTGTCCGTCACGCGGATCTACCAGTACTACAAGCACTTCGGCCTGCCCACCGAGATCATGGGCGCGAGCTTCCGCAACGTGGGCCAGATCCTGGCGCTGTCGGGCTGCGACCTGCTGACCATCAGCCCGGAACTGCTGACCAAGCTGGCCAGCACCGAGGGCGACGCGCCCGCGCAATTGCGCGCCGACGACATTCCCGCCGGCATCGCGCGCATCGGCGCGGACGAAGTCACGTTCCGCACGCTGCTCAACGAAGATGCGATGGCCAGTGAAAAGCTGTCGGAAGGCATCCGCCTGTTCGTGGCGGACGCGGTCAAGCTGGATGCGTTGATCGAGGCGCAACGCGCCTGAGCGGGATTTTCCGCCACGATATCGGCAAACATGCGCGCGGCCCCGACGGGCCGCGCGTACGCATCAGCGGTGATCGTGCGAGTGCACCTGCAGCGCTTCCAGGAAGCGCGACACCATGTTGTAGGCCGCCACCGTCGCGGTCAGTTCCACGATGAGTTTTTCCGAACCCATGGCCGCGCGGGCCGCCCGGAACACGGGTTCCGGCACCTGCACATTGCGCGTCATGGCGTCGGTATACGCCAGCACCGCCCTTTCGCGTTCGTCAAACAGGTCCGAACTTTCCCAAGCGTTCAGCGCATCCAGCTGCGCCTGCGACACGCCTTCCTTCAGCGCGATGGGCGCATGCTGGTCGGCCTCGTAGGGCGCGCCGTTGATGGCCGCCACGCGCATGATCACCAGTTCGCGCAGATCGCCGGGCAAGGTGCTGAGCTGGCGGATCGAGGTCAGGTAATTGAGCCAGCCGCCCGCCACGGCGGGGCTGTGCAGCAGCATCTGGTACAGGTGCAGGACGCTGCCGCGCTCGGCGACGATGCGGTCCACCAAGGGCTTGGCTTCGGGGTGGGTCAGGTCGGCGTAGGGTAGGCGGGCCATGGAAAACTCCGGTCAGATCTTTTCGGTTTCGCCGGACCTGGGCTGCCATTTCATCAGCCGCTTTTCGCCCATGCCGACGACGGCGTCCAGCACCAGCGCAAAAGCCGTGAGCACGATGATGCCCGCGAACACGGTGTTCACATCGAAGGTGCCTTCGGCCTGCAGGATCAGGTAGCCGACGCCGCTGGCCGAGCCCAGGTACTCGCCGACCACCGCGCCCACGAAGGCCAGGCCCACCGAGGTATGCAGGCTGGAGAACACCCAGCTGGTGGCGGAAGGCAGGTACACGTGCCGCAGCAGCTGGCGCCGGCGCGCGCCCAGCATCCTGGCGTTGTCCAGCAAGGTGGGGCTGACTTCGCGCACGCCCTGGTAGACGTTGAAGAACACGATGAAGAACACCAGCGTCACCGCCAGCGCCACCTTGGACCAGATGCCCAGGCCGAACCACATGCCGAAGATGGGCGCGAGAATGACGCGCGGCATCGAGTTGGCGGCCTTGATGTAGGGATCGAGGATCGCGCTGGCGCCGGGCGACAGGCCCAGCCACAGGCCGAAGGCCAGGCCGGCGATGGTGCCGATGAAAAAGGCCAGCACGGTCTCGGTCAACGTCACGCCTAGATGGGTGTAGATATCCGCGTTGGTGACGAACCAGGCCCAGATGCGGCCCCACACTTTCAGCGGTTCGCCGAAGAAGAACGCCACCTTGGGATCGCGCGATGCGAAATGCCACGCCAGAAGAATGATGACGAGCAGCAGCAATTGCCAGAAGCGCAGGCTGGCCGAACCGGGTTTGATCAGCTTGGACATGGCTCAGGCTCGCTTCTGTTGGGCATAGCCCTTCAAGACTTCTTCGCGCAGCACGCCCCAGATGGCGGCGTGCAACTCCACAAAGCGCGGATCCGAGCGCACTTCGGCCACGTCGCGCGGACGCGGCAGGTCGATGACGAATTCGCCGATGGGATGCGTGCCGGGCCCTGCCGACAGCACCACCACGCGGTCGCTCATGGCGATGGCCTCGTCCAGGTCGTGCGTGATGAAGAGCACGGCGCGGCGCTTGGCCATCCAGAGGTCCAGGACCTCGTTCTCCATGAGCTGGCGGGTCTGGATGTCCAGCGCCGAGAACGGCTCGTCCATCAAGATGATGTCGGGATCGCGGATCAGCGTCTGCGCCAGCATCGCGCGCTTGCGCATGCCGCCCGACATCTGGTGCGGATAACGGCTCTCGAAGCCGCCCAGGCCGACGCGGCGCATCCATTCGCGGCCGCGCTCCAGCGCCTGCTGGCGCGGCACGCCGGCGAAGTCCAGCCCCGCCACCACGTTGTCCAGCGCGTTGCGCCAGGGCAGCAGGGCCTCACCCTGGAACATGTAGCCGGCCCGCTCATTGATGCCGGACAGCGGCTTCCCGAAGACCTTTACCTGGCCCGACGACGGCGCCAACAAGCCGGCGCCGACGTTGAGCAAGGTGGACTTGCCGCAGCCGGTCGGGCCCACCACCGACACGAACTCGCCCGGCTCGATGGCCAGGGTGGTGTCGCTGACAGCGGTGTAGCGCTGCGACCGGTCGTCGCGGGAGACAAAGGTGCAACTGATGTTTTCCAGCGACAGCGCGGCTTCAGCCATTGGGGTACTTCTCGTTGGCGCGGCGCGCGTAGTCGTTGGTCCAGACCTTGGACGGGTCGATCTTGGCGCCGTCGAAATCCGCCTGGTAGGCGGCCAGCGCCTTGAGCGCGGTGGCCGCGCCATCCTCGGGAATCATGCCGTCCGGCGACAAGCCTTCCAGGCTCTTGGCGATGGCGGCCTTGTACACGGCCGGATCGCCCAGCAGATAGGTTTCCGGCACGACCTTGGCGATTTCGTCGGCGCCGGCCTTCTGGATCCACTTGTCGGCGCGCACCAGGGCGTTGGCCAGGGCCTGGGTGGTGTTGGGGTTGGCGTCGATGAAGGCTTGCGGCGCATACAGGCAGCCCGCCGGCATGTTGCCGCCGAAGATGTCCTTGGTGTCCTTGAGCGTGCGCGTGTCGACGATGATCTGGATGTCGCCCGGCATTTCCAGCATCGACACCACGGGGTCGGTATTGGAGATGGCGTCGATCTGGCCGCTGCGCAGCGCGGTCACCGCGCCGGCGCCCGCGCCCACGCCGATGATGGAGACATCCGAGGCCTTCAGGCCGTGCTTGGCCAGGAAGAAGCTGACCACCATGTTGGTGGACGAGCCCGGCGCGGTCACGCCGATCTTCTTGCCCTTCAGGTCGGCGGGACCCTTGTAGTTGGGCAGGTTCTTCTTGGACACGCCCACGCCTATCATCGGCGCGCGGCCCTGCAGCACGAAGGCGCGATAGGCCTGGCCCTTGGACTGCATGGACAAGGTGTGTTCGAAGGCGCCCGACACGATGTCGGCGCTGCCGCCCACCACGGCCTGCAAGGCCTTGGAGCCACCCGCGAAGTCGGCGATGCTGACGTCCAGCCCTTCGTCCTTGAAGTAGCCGCGGGCTTCCGCGATGGACAAGGGGAGATAGTAGATCAGCGGCTTGCCGCCGACTGCGATCTGGACCTTGGTCTTCTCCAGCTTCTGCGCGCGCACGATGGCGGGCGCCATGCCCATGACGCCGGCGGCGCCGGCCATCTTGAGCAGATCACGGCGAGTGACTGACATGTGGTTGTCTCCTAGTTGTCGGGCAGACCGATAGCGCCGGTCTTTGCCAGCTCTTCTATAGCCGCTGAATCATACCCCAGCGATTTCAGGACTTCCTCGGTATGTTCCCCTAATACCGGGCCCACCCAGCGCGTCTCGCCGGGCGTCTCCGACAGTTTGGGCACCACGGCCGGCAGCTTGACCGGCGTGCCGTCGGGGAAACGATGCTGCTCTATCATGCGGCGCGCCAGGAACTGCGGATCGCTGAACATGTCGGCCACGCTGTAGATCTTGCCCACGGGCACGTCGGCGCACTTGAGGACGCCCAGCGCCTCTTCGATGCCGCGCGCGCCGCACCACTGCTGGATGGCGCCGTCGATCTCTTCCACGCGCTTGGCGCGGCCATCGTTGCGCACCAGCCCTGGATCCGTGGCCAGGTCGTCGCGGCCGATGGCGCGCATCAGCCGGTGGAAGATCGCGTCGCCGTTGCCGGCGATGACGATGTTCTGGCCATCGCGGGTGGTGTAGGTATTCGAAGGCACGATGCCGGGCAACGCGCCGCCCGTGCGCTCGCGCACCACGCCGGCCACGTCGTATTCGGGCACCAGGCTTTCCATCATGTTGAACACGGCCTCGTACAGCGCCACGTCCACCATCTGGCCCTGCCCCGCCTGGCAATCCGCGCCCTGCTTGCCGTTCCAGCGCCCGCCCGTGGCGTCGCGGTGGCGCAGCGCCATCATGGCGCCGATGACACCATGCAGGGCGGCGATGGAATCGCCGATCGAGATACCGACGCGCAGGGGCGGCCGGTCGGGATGGCCCGACACGTAGCGCAGCCCGCCCATGGATTCGCCGATGGCGCCGAAACCGGGCTGGTCCTTCATGGGACCGGTCTGCCCATAGCCGGACAGGCGCACCATGATGAGCGCGGGGTTGATCGCGCGTAGCTGTTCGTAGCCCAGCCCCCACTTCTCGAGCACGCCCGGCCGGTAGTTCTCGACCACCACGTCGGCGTCCAGCGCCAACTTGCAGGCGATTTCGCGCGCGCGCGGGTCTTTCAGGTTAAGGGCAATGGATTGCTTGTTGCGGGCCTGCACCGTCCACCAGAGGGAATTGCCCTCGTGCAGATGGCGCCAGCTGCGGATGGGATCGCCGCCGCCCGTGCCGTCAGGCCCGTGGGGCGTTTCCACCTTGATGACGTCGGCGCCGAATTCGCCGAAGATGCGCGCGGCAAAAGGACCGGCGATGAGCGTGCCGAGTTCCAGGACCTTCAGTCCGGTCAGCGCTGACATGGTTTGTCTACCTCACTGTTTTTGCCTTTGCCGATACATTGCCGGCAAGGCGTTCTGGTACTGCGGAGTCAGGTGGTCTTGCGCTCCATCAGGGCCCAGGCGATGGTCCCGGCGTCCACGTATTCCAGTTCGCTGCCGGCAGGCACGCCGCGCGCCAGCCGCGTGACCCGCAGGCCGCGCTCGCCCAGCGCTTCGCCCAGGAAGTGGGCGGTGGTTTCGCCTTCGGCGGTGAAGTTGGTGGCCAGGATGACTTCCTGCACCGCGCCGTCGGTCGCGCGCTTGATCACCCGCTCGAAATCCAGCTCGCGCGGACCGATCCCTTCGAGCGGCGCGACGCGGCCCATCAGCACGTAGTACAGGCCGCGGTAGCCGTGGCTGGACTCGATCATGTTCTGGTCGGCCGGCGTCTCGACGATGCACAGCAGCGAGGGATCGCGCTTGGGATTGACGCAGGTGCCGCAGACCTCGTCTTCCGAGAAGCTGTTGCAGCGGGCGCAATGCTTCAAGTCATGCACCGCGCCCGCCAGCGCCCGCCCCAGCATGTCCGCGCCTTGCGGATCATGCTGCAGCAGGTGATAGGCCATGCGCCGAGCGGAGCGCACGCCCACGCCGGGCAGGCGCCGCAGCGCCTCGATCAGCGAGACGAGCGGCTCGGGTTCAGGCAGTAGCGGGTCCATTGCGGCCTTGGGGCTGCGTTCAGAACGGCAGCTTCATGCCCGGGGGCAGCGGCATGCCGGCGGTGACCGAAGCCATCTTTTCCTGGGAGGTGGCTTCGGCCTTGCGCAGCGCGTCGTTGAACGCGGCGGCGACCAGGTCTTCCAGCATGTCCTTGTCGTCGCCCAGCAGCGACGGGTCGATGGCGACGCGTTTGACGTCGTGGCGGCAGGTCATGGTGACCTTGACCAGGCCGCCGCCGGAGGCGCCTTCGACCTGGATATCGGCCAGCGCGTCCTGCGCCTTCTTCATGTTTTCCTGCATTTGCTGCGCCTGGCGCATCAGGCCGGCCAGTTGTCCTTTCATCATGATCGATGCTTCCTTGAACGAGGGGAATAAGAGATAGCCGCCGCTTCAGGCAGCGGCGGCGGGGGAATCGACGTGGCGGATCGAGCCGGGCACGACCTGGCCGCCGAAATCGGCGACGAGCGCCTGTACAAAGGGGTCGACGGCGACCGCGTCTTCGGCGGCCTGCTGGCGGGCGGCACGTTCGGCCTGGGCCACGGCATGCGCCGTCGCCTCGCCCGTCACGCCAACCTCGACGTCCAGCCGGATGCCCTGGCCGAAATGTTCGCACAGCACCGTCTGCAGACGGACGCGGCTTTCGCTCTCGGCCAGTGTCTTGACGGCGACGCGCAGGATGACGGCATCGCCCTGCACGCCGGCCCACGCGCTCTGGCGCGCCAGCTCCGCCGCCAGGCCGGTGACCGGCAGGCGGGCGGCCAGCTCGGGCCAGGTTTCCGAAGTCATGTCCGTCAGGCGGGCGCGCGAAGACTGCCGCTTGCGCGCGGGCGCGGGGCCTTCGCGCCGGGCAGGCGCGGCGGCGGGCGGCGCAGCCGAGGGCGCGCTGGCCAGGGTTTCAAAATCATCGTCGTCGGGGTCCGACGTAAAACCGTTATCCGGCGCGAAACCGCCTTCGGCTTCGAACGGGATTTCTTCGTCGACCCAGGAGGGCGGGCCACCGCCATCGTCGGCCTGCGGCGCGGGCACGGGCGCAATGGCCGCGGCGGTAGCCGGCGTGACCGCCAGCGCCGCCGAACCGGCGGTCTTGCCGGCCTCGGACTCGGACGCCGCCGGCGCATCGGGCGGCAGGTCTTCCCAAGGCGGCACGCCGCCGGCCTGGGCGGCTTGCGGGGCTTGCGCCGCAGCGACAGGTTCGGGCTCTGCTGCAACGGGCGCGGGCTCGGAGACCTGCGCGGCGGTCGCGGGAGCGACAGACTCGGCGGCCACAGGCGTTTGCGGAGCAACAGGCGATGCCTGGACTGCGGGCGCGGACTCGGGAGCGGGCGCGGATGCCGGCGCAGCAACTGCCGCTGCGGCAGTCGTCGGAGCGGGGGCGGCGGCCGCGGCAGGAGCAGGCTGGGCTTGCGCCACGACGGGCGCAGGCGCGGCAACCGGCGCGGCGGCTACAGCCGCGTCGGCCGTCTGGCGGGCCGGCGCGGCGGGCGCTTCAAGCGCAGTCTGAGGACCGGCGTCGCCGTTGAGCGCCAGCATGCGCAAGCAGGCCATGATGAAGCCCGCGTACTCGTCAGGCGCCAGGGTCAGTTCGCTGCGGCTATGCACCGCCACCGAATAGAAAAGCTGCACGGCGTCGGGATGCAGGACCTGCGCCAGCCGGGCGATGTCGCCGGCCAGCGGGTCCTCCGCCGGCGTCACGCCGCGCACGCGCTGCTCGATGGCCACGCGCGACAGCAGCACGGCCAGGTCGGCCAGCGCGCCGGCATACGACAGGCCGCGGATGGCCAGTTCGTCCGCTACCGCCAGCACGCCCTTGGCGTCGCCGGAGGACAAGGCATCCAGCAGGCGCACCAGATGCCGCTGATCGATGGTGCCGAGCATGCCGCGCACGGCGTCCTCGGTCAGATTGCCGGCGCTATAGGCGATGGCCTGGTCGGTCAGCGACAGGGCGTCGCGCATGGAGCCCGAAGCCGCTTGCCCGATCAGCCGCAGGGCCGGCACCTCGAAGCCCACGTCTTCCTGTCCGAGCACGGCCTGCAGATGGCCGACGATGGAGTCGGCCGGCATCTGCTTCAGGTTGAACTGCAGGCAGCGCGACAGCACCGTCACCGGAATCTTCTGCGGGTCGGTGGTCGCGAGGATGAATTTGACGTGCGGTGGCGGCTCTTCCAGCGTCTTGAGCATGGCATTGAACGCATGCCCGGTCAGCATGTGGACTTCGTCGATCATGTAGACCTTGAAGCGCCCCGCTCCCGGCGCGTACACCGCCTGTTCCAGCAGCTGCGTCATTTCCTCGACGCCGCGGTTCGAAGCCGCGTCCAGTTCGAGGTAGTCGACGAAACGTCCGGCATCGATCTCCGTGCAGGCGCGACAGACGCCGCAAGGCTTGGAAGTGATGCCTGTTTCGCAGTTGAGCGACTTGGCCAGGATGCGCGAGAGCGTGGTCTTGCCCACGCCGCGGGTTCCTGTGAACAGCCAGGCGTGATGCAGGCGTTGGGTATCGAGCGCATGCGTCAGCGCGCGCACCACGTGATCCTGTCCCACGAGGGTATCGAACGATCTCGGCCGCCACTTGCGGGCCAGTACCAGATAAGTCATGGGTGGATTGTAGAGCCTGTTTCGCAAGCTGGCCCGAAATGGCCGGTCCAGCTCGTGGGGTTCGGCGCAGGAGCATGACATCCATGCTCCGCGCGGCCTGAAACGCAAAGGGGACGGGTTTATTCCCGTGGAACGTATCCTTGGAAAATAACCCCGTCCCCCTTGAAAGCGACGACATCATGGATAGTCATGACGCGTTGCTTTGAAGAATCCGGTTGGCGAGCCTTACTCCGGCACTGACCCTAAACGACTATGGCTGCTTCGTTCCCGACCTGACCAGGTTCACCGCCGAACCATGCGGAGGGGCCCGCCAGCCGAGATTCTAGCAGAGCTGCGCTTCGCTTGCTTGCTAGCCTCTCGGCCGGCGGGCCCCAGGGGGCAGTATGTGAGCCCCCTCCCCAGCCCTCCCCCCGGGGGGGAGGGGGTTAGGACGTCGCTTCGCTGGTCCTGTCGGCTCGCTACGCTTTGCCTTGCTAGGCTGGCTCGCTGTGCCTTGCTTGCTGGATTTTCGTACTGAGTTGAAGGCCTTGGGGTTTGCGTTACCTCGGTGCTATTCCTTCAGGTCGATCCAGGCGCGAGCTCTTGGGAAGTAGAGGGCGGCGCGGGCGCTGCGGCCGTCTAGGGCGGTGACTTGGGCGCAGTAGCGCAGCAGTTGGTCGCCGTGGCGCTGGCGCATGCGGGTGGCGAAGGCGGTGGGGGTTTCGCCGGGGTGCGGGCGGCCGGTTTTGTAGTCGACGATGAGCCAGCCGTCTTCGGTGCTGAGGGCCAGGTCAATCACGGAGACTTTGCCGGCGGCGTCGATCAGGGGCCATTCGCGGCGGGCGCCGGATTGCGATAGCAGCCACAGGCCGCGTTCGTCGGCCAGGGTGGCTTGCAGGGTTTGCAGCACGGCTTCGGAGGCCTCGTCCGCCTGGCTGGCGGGGATGCCCGCGCGCGTCAGCTGGCGGCGCATGGCGGGCTGGCGTTGGGCCAGCGCGTCGGCGGACCAGGCGTGCACGCCGTCCTGGCCGATGCGTGCCAGCCAGGCGTGCGACAAGGTGCCGATGGCGGCGTCGTAGCCGGCTTCCAGCTGCCAGGCGGGATGCTCGCCGCCATCGCCCCAGGCGCCGCGCGCCGTGGCGCCAAAGCCGGGGCTGACCGCCACGTCGGCCATGCGCGCCAATTGCGCGAGGCCGGCGCGATCGACGCGCCGCAAGGGCTCGCCCTGCCACTCGGGGCCGTCGGCTTCCTGCCCCATGGTTTCGCCGTCGAGCGAGGGCGGGACCGGCACGGCAAGGCATGGCCACAAGCGTCCCAGCAGGCTGGCGGACGACGGCGTCTTGACCTGGCCGCTGGCCTCGTCCACCGACACGTGGCCCACGAGATGCAGGCGCTTGCGCGCCCGCGTCGCCGCCACGTACAACAGGCGGTCGATTTCGTAGGAGGCGCGGCGCGCCTCGCGCGCGCCCAGGTAGCGCGACAAGGGGTCGGCCTCGGTTTCTGCGCGCGGCTTGACCGGGCCGAACAGCACGCGGCCGCCGCTCTGCTCGAAGCGCACCAGCGGCGCCTGATCGCCGCGCGGCGCGCGGTGCAGGCCGTAGAGGATGACGGTCTCGAATTGCAGGCCCTTGGACTTGTGCATGGTCATGATCTCGACCGCGCCCGCGTCTTCGTCCGCGGCATCCGGCGCGGCGAACAACCGCGCGATTCCCGAATCCAGCGCCGCGGCGTCGATGGCGCCATGCGGCGCCAGGCGCTCGACCAGCTGGAACAGGCTTTCCGCGTCGTTGGCCACGGACAGGCCGGCGTACAGCGCCGGGCCGCCCAGGCGGCGCCACAGCGACTCCACCCAGGCCGCGAACGGCATGGCGCCGGAGGCGTTTCGCTTGTCGAGCAAGACACCCGCGACCTGCCGCAAGCGTTCGAACTCGTCTGGGCCGAGCACGCTCTGCGCCGATGGCGTTTCCGGCGCAGCGGGCGCCGCGTCGAACAATGAACCTTGAGGCGCGCTGGCAGCGGCCGCAGGCGCGGTCTGCGGCGTGATGCGCAGCGCGCGCTCCAGCAGCACCGGCACTGGCGTGATCTGATCGTCGCCGAACAAGCGCTGCAGGGACGTCAGCGTCAGGCCGCAATACGGTGCGCGCAGCACCGACAGCCAGGCCAGGCGGTCGCCTGGATGCGACAAGGCCCGCACCAGTTGCACCAGGTCCGCCACCACCGGCCGCAGGGCCAGCGGCACCAGGTCCACCGCGCGGCAGCGTATGCCTTCCTGCGCCAGGCGGCGGGTCAGGTTGCCCAGATGGCTGCGCGCCCGCACCAGCACGGCGACGGGATGCTTGGCGCCCTTATGGTCGATCAGCGCCTGGCGCACCAAGGCCACCGCAATGTCCTCGGCCTGCGTTTCGGCCGGGGCCGCGCCTTCGCGCGACCACGCCGGATGGAAGCGCACCGCGGGTTCCGCCAACGCCTCGTGGAAAGCGGTGGACGGGCTGTAGGCGATGGCTCCCGCCGCCGCATCGCTGCGCCGGGGCAGCAATTGTGCAAACGACTGGTTGACCCATTCGACGATGCCGGCCTGCGAGCGGAAGTTGTCGGTGAGGTTGAGAAAATCCGGCTGCAGCTCGCCCACGCCTTTGTCGGCGACTTCCAGGAAAAGGCCCACTTCCGCCTTGCGGAAACGGTAGATGGACTGCATCGGGTCGCCCACCAGGAACAGGCTGCGGCCGTCGCCCTGCTGCCAGCCCGAGGTGAGCGTACGCAGCAGGTCGAGCTGGGTCTGGCTGGTGTCCTGAAACTCATCGATGAGCAAATGGCGGATCGAGGCGTCCAGCTTCAGCAGCAGTTCGCCGGGATCGTCGGCGCTGCCCAGCGCGGCCGCGGCGCGCTGCGAGATCTCGATGAAATCGACCTCGCCCGTATCGGCGAAGCGCAGCCGCAGCTGCGCCACCGCCAACGCCAGGGTCATCAGCTGCGCGCCCAGCACTTCCCATTGTGCGTCGGTGAAATGCGGCGCGGGCACGTCGCGCACCGCATGCAGGCGGCGCACCCAGGCGGCGTCCGCGTCGGCGGCTTCCAGCCACGCCACGAACGGTTCCTTGTGCGCGCACTTGGCCGGAAAGCCCAGGTTCTTGTTGACGGTCTTGCGCAAGGTCCCGGTGCCGGTCAGCAGCAGGTGCGCGACGGCTTGCCACTGGTCCAGCGCTTCGGCGTCAGGCGGCAGTTCTTCCGTCCAGTCCAGCAGGGCCAGCAGCTTGTTTTCCCCTTCACCGTCCTGCAGGCTGGCGGCGGCCAGCCGCGCCGCGCCGCACAGCGCCTCGGCCCAGCCATAGGGCATGGCTTCGCACAGCGCGTCCAGATCTTCGCCTATGGCCTCGGCCAGCATGGCTTCCATGCCCTCGCGGTCGGAACCGTGGCGCAGCAGCGGCAGCCATTGGTCGCGCTGCCCCAGCATATCGGCGATGGCTTCCTTGGCCGCCTGCACGTCCACGTCCAGGTGCTTGAGCAGGATGCGTACGGCCTCGTAATCGTCGGCAAGGTCCAGGGTGGCGCGCGCGGCGGCCTCGTAGTGGGCGCGCGCGTCGTCGGTGATCTCGGGCATGCCGCCCAGCTCCGACAGCCACGGCATGCTGCGCACCAGGCCCGCGCAGAATGAGTCGATGGTGCGGATGGCCAGCCGCGCCGGATGGTCCAGCAGATGCCAGCCTTGCTCGTCATTGCGCGCCAGCGCGGCGCGGGCCAGCTCCCAGCTGCGGCGCTCGTGCATGGCATCGGGCGGCGCGTCCAATCCGCGGCGCAGCTTGCTGAGCACGCGCGCGTGCATTTCGGACGCGGCCTTGCGCGTGAAGGTGATGGCGACGATTTCTTCCGGACGGTTCACGGTCGCCAGCAGCGCCAGAATCCGGTCCGTCAGCAGTTCGGTCTTGCCGGAGCCGGCCGGCGCCTGCACCAGGAATGAGCGTGTCGGGTCCAGCGCGTCGGCGCGCGCAACGTGGTCGTGCGGCAAGCGTTCTTGTTCAGCCATGGCTCATGCGTCCTCATCGTCCAGATGCAAACGCAGGAACGGCAATGCATCGCAGTATTTCAAATCGTCGCGGCGATAGGCCACGTTGGCCGCGTAGCCCGCGACATACTCGTCGGCCAGCGCTTCGATGGCCGTGCGCCAGCGTTGCCGGATCTCCAGCCAGGACAGCCCCTCGAAGTATTTGCTGTCGCTGGCGAGGGTCACGCCGGGCACGCCCAGATCCTCGTCGGCCAGCCCTTGCGCGGCGACCTGCCGCGCATGGATCTGCGCCAGCACCAGGCCTGCCACTTCGCCGCCGGCGGCGTCCGCCAGCACCGATGCGTAAAACGGTAGTTGCACGTTCACGGGGCGGTTGCGCGACCAGTCCGGCTCGGGCTTGGCCGCCGCCACGCCGGTCTTGTAGTCCACGATGACGTTGCGACCGTCGCCCAGCGTGTCGATGCGGTCCAGGCGCAATTTCAGGTTGAGCGCGCCGCGCTGCCATTGATGGTTCTTTTCCACCTGCGCCACCGCGAAGGGCAGGCGCTGCGCCTCCATGTCCAGCCAGGACGCCAACACGGTTTGGGCGCGCTGACATTCCAGCGTGCGCAAGGCAGGCGCGTAGTCCTTCAGTTCCTCGTCCGCGGCCTGCGCCACTGCCTGCTCCAGCAAGGCTGGCAGGCGCCCCGAGGCCATGACCTCGTGCAGCGCATCCTGGTCGGGCATCATGCCCCACACCAGTTCCAGCGCCTTGTGCAGGAACTGGCCGCGCACGTTGACAGTCGCCGCGTCGGCATAAGGCGCCATTTCGCGTCCGCCCAGACGATGCCGCACAAAGGCCCAGAGCGGATTGCGCGCCTGCGTATCGAGCACGTCCAGGCCGCCGCCGCCCCGGTTGCCGGCCGCCAGCGCCGGCCCCTGCGCATCGTCCAGTGATTCCTGCGGCAAGGCCGGCAGTGCTTCAGCCGCGGCGGGCGTCCAATCCGTCAGCATTGCCGCCGCGATCAGCGGCGACGGCCGCAGTTCGCGCTCGCCATCCATGTGCGCGTGGCTGACGATGATCTCGGGCGCGCAGCGGCACAGCGCGGCATACATGCCCTCGGCCCATTCGCGTTCGCGCTCGGGCGTGGCGCGTGGCGCCTTGGCCTGGCGCAGCACGGCCAGCGGCAACAGCGGGTTGGGTTTGGGCGATGCGGGCAACACGTCGTCCGTCAGGCCCAGCATCCAAACGCCGTCCCAGTAGCCGCCCTCGGCCTCCAGCAAGCCCAGCACGTCCAGGCGCGCCAACGGGTCGCGCTGCGGTTGGAACGAAGCGGAACGCGCCACGCTTTGCAGCAGATTGACGGCAGCCACGCCGCCCAGGCGACCGGCAGCCGGCGCCAGCGCCGAAAAGCTGCCCAGCGCATCGCCCAATGCACCCATCACCTGATAGCCGACGCTGTCCAGCACGCCTTCGCCGGGAAAACCCAGCGCCATGAGGGCGGCCTTCATGCGCAGCATCCACACATCGCATGTGGCCTGGCGGCCGCCTTGCGTCCAGATCTCCATGGCCTGGTTCCAGGCCTGCGCCAGCGACGGCAGATCCGCCAGCAGCTTGCGCCAATCCTGCGGGCCGACATGCAATTGCGCCTGGCGCCGCCAGCGCGCATCGATCGAGGCCAGCCGCGCGCGGTCGCGCACGTCGCCCGCGCAATGCCCGCCCAACAGGGCCGCGCCCAGCACGTCGACGCCGCAGCCCTTGCCCGGCGCGCATTCGGCCAGAGCGCGCAGCCATGCCAGCGCGGCGCGCGCCATGGGCCATTCGTTCAAGGGGCGGCCCACCGCCACGTTGAAGGCGAGCGCGGCTTCGCCGCCGCGTCCAGCCAGGGCCTGGCTCAGCACCCGCCGCGCGAACGGCGACTCCGCTTCCAGCTGGGGCGAGACGATGGCGTAGCGGCCCTGCGGATGCGCCTTCAGGTGCTCGGCCGCCCAAGCCGCAGCGGCACGCCATTCCGCGCCTTGATCCGCGGCCTCGAACCTGCGCGCCCCTGTTTCGACGCGCTGCGCATCGCGCCACTGCGCGACGGCCGCGCCCTGATCTTCGAAGGCGCGCAGCAACCGGCGAAAGCGCGGCGATATGTCCGTGAACCCCGCCAGCACCAGTTGGCGCGGGATGGCCAGGCGCCCATTCTCCAGCGCCCGCAGCACGCGCGCGTAGCCCTGATTGGCGTCCTCGGCATCGATGCCGGCCAGCGCCTGGCGATAGCGCGTGCGCCATCTCGCAAAGCCGTTGTACTCGTCGGTGTCGGCGCCCGAAGGCACTTGCAGTTCCCACTCGTCCATCAGCAGGTCCGCGTCCATGGACAAGCGCGCCGCCTGGCTGGCGTCCAGCAGCACGCGCTCGGCCTCTTCGGCGCGGATCGCCTCGGTCCACACCAGCTGCGTGGCGAAGCTGTCCAGCCGGTAGGCGGGCACCTCGTCATCGGTCTCGAACGCAAGTTCGTTGGCGGCATCGGCCAGCCAGGCGGACAGCGGCAGGATGCGCGGCAATTCGCTGACCTGGCGCTCCTGGCGCAGCAGGCCTGCGAGTTCCAGCGTGAGGCGCCGCGACAAGCGGTTGTTCACCGTCAGCACCAGCGTATCGGCGGCGGGCATGCCGCCGATGTCCGGCAGCGATAGATCGGGATAGGAGGGCGATGAGTCCTGCATGGGCATCCGGAGCGCCCGCCCGGAAGCGGCGCGCGATGAGGGAAGAATGACCGCCGTAGGATACCGCGAGGCCGAGCGGAAAACGCGCCTAGAAGCCGCAGAGCGCGGCCAGGTTTTCCCAGTGGATCTGCATTTCCGGCGTGGTGTAGCCCCAGAACGCCAGGCCCATGACGGCGGCCAGGGCCAGCGCGCCCACGGCGCGCCAGCCGCGATGGCGGCGGGCGGCGGGTGCGGGAAGAGTCGAGGGCTTCATGGGCGGTCCGGTCTCAGGCCGGCGCCGGCTGGGCCACGGGCTGTTCGCGCACGGGCAGGCACAGCAGCGCGGCGACGATGGCCAGCGCCACGCCCAGCCACCAGACCGCGTCGTAGCTGCCGGTCTTGGCATAGGCATATCCGCCCAGCCACACGCCTATGAAACTGCCCAGCTGGTGACCCAGGAAGACAATGCCGGACAGCGTGGCCGCGTAGCGCAGGCCGTATATCTGGCCGATCAAACCCTGCGTGAGCGGCACGGTTCCCAGCCAGAACAGTCCCATCCACGCGGCGAAGGCATACAGCACCCACGGCGACAAGGGCATCCACAGCAACAGCAGGATGCCGAAAGCGCGCATGCCGTACACCACGGCCAGGAGGCGCTTCTTGCTGTACTTGCCGCCCAGCTTGCCTGCATAGAACGATCCCAGCACGTTGAACAGGCCGATCAGCGCGATGGCGGTCGCGCCCTGCCCCGCGGTCAAGCCGCCGTCGGTGACATAGGCCGGCAGGTGCAGCGTGATGAAGGCGGTATGGAAGCCGCAGACGAAGTAGCTCCAGAACAGGAAGTGGAACGAGGGGTGGCGCACCGCCTGCTTGACTGCCGAGGCCAACGATTGCTGCGGCCCGGTGTGGGCTTGCGGACGTCCGCGCAGGAAATAGGCCAGCGGCGCGGCGCAAGCGACGAACAGCGACAGCACCCACAATGCGCCTGGCCAGTCCAGGCCGCTGATCAACACCTGGCCCGTGGGCACCACGGCAAACTGGCCCAGCGAGCCGCCAGCGCTGGCGATGCCCATGGCCGTGCTGCGATAGGCCGGCGGCACCGCGCGGGCCACCACCGGCAGGATCACCGGGAAGGTGGTCCCCGCCTGGCCCAGCCCGACCAGCACACCGGCGGTCAGGTAGAGCGTGGCTTCGTCGGTGGCGAAGCGCGTGCCTATCATGCCCAGCATATACAGCACCGCGCCCAACGCGATGGTGCGGCCCGAGCCGTAGCGGTCGGCCATGATACCCATGAAGATACAGGCCACGCCCCACACCAGGTTCTGCAGCGCGAAGGCCATGGAGAACACCTCGCGGCCCCAGCCCTGCGCCAGCCCCATCGGCTGCATGAAGAGGCCGAAGGTGGCGCGCACCCCCATGGCGAGCAGCACAACCAGCGTGCCCACGATCAGGGTGCGGGTGAAATTCGTATCGGTTTGGCTAGACATGAAACCCGTTTTTCGTTGTTTTGGTTCGCCGCCCCCTCCTCGGGACGGTCCGGCGCTCGGCGCAGGACCCGGACATCATATACAAATAGCCTCCAGGCTCCGGGAATAGCCACGTCGGGGACTGGGTCCGCGGCATCGGGCTGCCGGCACCGGATTTGGGGCTTGCGCCGCCTGCTGATAGACTTGCGTCCTGCGCCGAAGCCCGTGCCCCCAGTGATAAACTCAGGACCGGAAGATTCGTAGCGATATCAAGACCTTAGTGAGCGGGCGCGGTCTCTTCGACCAGTCCTGCCGCCTGATCAGAAATAGTCTCGCCGTAGTTAAATGGATATAACCGGCCCCTCCTAAGGGTCAATTGGTGGTTCGATTCCACCCGGCGAGGCCACCTTTGGCGTCGGCTCCGACGCTTTCCTTTCCCTGCCCGTTGCCCTGTCCGCCCGAAGCCACTGCGCTTTTCCGAGCGCGTTTTGCCCTGCGCGGCCCAGGGGCAAAAACCTCGCGTTCAGCCGGATGAGGGTTAATCCGGGCTACGCTCACGCGCGGCATGCCGTTAGTTTCTCGGACTTGTCTTGTGACGAATTGAATCCACGTCAATACGTCACTAATATTTTTTTGAACGATGATAGCGAATCGCCTTGCGCGCAACTTGAAATTGCTGTTTAAATTCGACGCGTAAGCCTCTAATTCATCTGGATTTTTCCTGACCCGACGAAACGCCGGCTTAAGAAACATTTACTGACAGACTGACAAGCCAGCTCAAACCATGGCATTTTCCTGGAAACGTGCGATTGCGAACGCGATAGCGCCTGTGGCGCTGGCGGTGTGCGCGCTCCTGCCCCCCGCCGCGCAAGCCGCGAAGAATACGGACCCTTGCAAGACCAACGCCAAGTCGTCGGCCTGCAAGGCGCAACAAGCGAAGAAGGCTCCGGCCCCGAAGGCCAGCTCCGGCAAGAGCGCCTCGGGCAAACAAGCCGCCTCCTCCGCCAAGAAGGCCCCCCCCAAATCCTCCTCCGGCAAGAAAGCCGCCGCCCCCAAGGGTGGCAAGCCGCAGGTCGCCGCCAAGGGCACGCCGCCCAAGAAGGGCGCGGCCGCCGGCAAGAACGGCAAGCCGAACCAGCCCTCGCGCGCGCAACGCGCCGCCGCTGCCGCCGCGCTGGGTTCGGCCGCCATGCCGCCGCCCGCCTCGTCGGTGCGCGCCGAAGCCGCCGCCCTGCGTTCCACCACCGCCTACGTGCAGGACCTGGAAACTTCCACCGTCATCTTCGCCAAGAACGAAAACGTGGTGCGCCCCATCGCTTCGATCTCGAAGCTGATGACCGCCGTGGTCGTGGTCGACGCCAACCTACCCATGGACGAAATGCTGGAGATCACCGACGACGACGTCGACGGCCTCAAGCACACCACTTCGCGCTTGCGCGTGGGCACCAAGCTGTCGCGCGGCGACATGCTGCACCTGGCGCTGATGTCGTCCGAGAACCGCGCGGCCAACGCGCTGGGCCGCCACTATCCGGGCGGCCTGCCCGCTTTCGTGGCCGCCATGAATGCCAAGGCGCAGTCGCTGGGCATGACCAGCACGCGCTTCATCGAACCCACCGGCCTGTCCAGCGACAACGTCTCGTCGCCGCATGACCTGGCCCGCCTGCTGCGCGCGGCCTCCCAACGACCCCTGATCCATCGCTACTCGACCGACACCGAGTACGACGTCGAGGTCAACAACCGCACGCAGACGTTCCGCAACACCAACCTGCTAGTGCGCAAGCCCGACTGGGACATCAAGGTGTCCAAGACCGGCTACATCAACGAAGCCGGCGAATGCCTGGTCATGCTGGCCCGCATCAACGGCCGCGATCTGGCCATCGTGCTGCTGGATTCTCAGGGCAAGCTGTCGCGCATCGGCGACGCCGTGCGCATCCGCCGCATCGTGCAGAACGAAGTGGCATTGGCATCGATTCAGCCCGGCGGTTGAGCCGCTGCCGCGTTCTGATTGCGCATGAAATTGGGCCCGAAAATTCGGGCCCAATTTTTTTGACACTGACGGATTACGCGGCCTTGCGTTTGGGGCGCAGGGGCTGGGCGTCGTACAGCGCGGGCGGCAGGCCTTCCAGGACGGCCTGGGGATTGAGCGAGCGGATCGGCACGGCGGCGTCCCGCGGGATACGGCCCTCGGCTTGCAGCAGTTGATAGCGCAGGCAGCACACGCGCAGGAAAGAGGTGAAATTGGCGGCCTCGCCGCGGTACTCGATCAGTTCGTCGTACAGACGTTCGATCAGCTGTGTCACGCGCATGCCGTCGCGGCCCGCGATTTCTTCCAGCACCTGCCAGAATAGCTGCTCCAGCCGCAGGCTGGTGGCCACGCCGTGCAGCCGCAGGGAACGGGTTTCAGGCGCGTAGGACTGCTCACTGGCGCGGATGAAGATTTCACACATGGGAGCTCCTGGAACTCGGGACTGGGCGGTTTCGCCTGGGCCGGGACGCCTACGGCTCACTGTACGCCGTTTGGCGCGGCCCCGGCAAGGCGCTGCCGGGGGTAGCCCATCGGCGCTTGCCGCTCCAGTTCTGAAACCACACGTTTCCGGCATCGATGCGCGGGCCAGCCGGTTGATATAAATCATGGCTGGGAAAGCACGCAAGTTCGAGCATAAGGAATCTTGATCAGACTTCGGAGGCAGTGATGGATAAAACCATGAAAGCAGCGGTTGCACGAGCATTCGGCAAGCCCCTGGCAATCGAAGAAGTCGCGGTACCGCGCCCGGGTCCGGGCGAATTGCTGGTAAAGATCGAAGCCTGCGGCGTATGCCATACCGATCTGCACGCGGTCGAAGGCGACTGGCCCGTCAAACCCAACCCGCCCTTCATTCCCGGCCACGAAGGCGTCGGCCACGTGGTGGCGGTGGGCGCCGGCGTCACCCACGTGAAGGAAGGCGACCGCGTCGGCATTCCCTGGCTGTATTCCGCCTGCGGACACTGCGAGCACTGCCTGGGCGGTTGGGAAACGCTATGCGAACAGCAGCAGAATGCCGGCTACTCGGTGAACGGCGGCTTCGCCGAATATGCGCTGGCCGCGGCCGACTACGTGGGCCTGCTGCCCAAGAATGTCAGTTTCGTCGATATCGCGCCCGTGCTGTGCGCCGGCGTCACCGTCTACAAGGGCCTGAAGATGACGGACACCCGTCCGGGCAACTGGGTGGTCATTTCCGGCATCGGCGGGCTGGGCCACATGGCGGTGCAGTACGCCCGGGCCATGGGGCTTAACGTAGCCGCGGTGGACATCGACGATGCCAAGCTGGACTTCGCCCGCCGCCTGGGCGCCGAGGTCACGGTCAACGCCAAGACCACCGATCCGGCCGCCTACCTGAAGCGCGAGATCGGCGGGGCGCATGGCGCGCTGATCACGGCGGTATCGCCCAAGGCCTTCGAGCAGGCGCTGGGCATGGTGCGGCGCGGCGGCACCGTGGCGCTCAACGGGCTGCCCCCGGGCGACTTCCCGCTATCGATCTTCGACATGGTGCTCAACGGCGTCACCGTGCGCGGCTCCATCGTGGGCTCGCGCCTGGACCTGCAGGAATCGTTGCAGTTCGCCGAAGAGGGCAAGGTGCACGCCACCGTCGCCACCGAAAGCCTGGAGAACATCAACGACGTGTTCGACCGCATGCGCCGCGGCCAGATCGAAGGCCGCATCGTGCTCGATTTCGCCTGATCGCCTAGCCGTAAAGGAAAAGCGCCAGGGCTGCACGCTTGCAGCCCTGGCGCTTTGTGGCTTTGGAGATCAGGGCGTGATCTTCGTGCCCAGCACCGCCAGGAATTGCGACATCCAGGCCGGATGCGCGGGCCAGGCCGGCGCCGTCACCAGGTTGCCGTCGGTGTAGGCCTGGTCGATGCCGATCTCGGCATAGGTGCCGCCCGCCAGACGCACTTCCGGCGCGCACGCGGGATAGGCGGAACAAGTGCGGCCCTTCAGGATGCCCGCCGCGGCCAGCAGTTGCGCGCCGTGGCACACCGCCGCGATGGGTTTGCCGGCCTGGTCGAAGGCGCGCACGATGTCCAACACCTTTTCGTTCAGGCGCAGGTATTCCGGTGCGCGGCCGCCCGGAATCACCAGGCCGTCGTAGGAAGATGGTTCGACGCGGTCGAAGTCGTAGTTCAGCGCGAAATTGTGGCCGCGCTTTTCGGTGTAGGTCTGTGCGCCCTCGAAATCATGGATGGCGGTGGCGATGGTATCGCCGGCCTTCTTGTCCGGGCACACCGCGTGCACCGTATGCCCCACCGTCAGCAGGGTCTGGTACGGCACCATGGTCTCGTAGTCCTCGGCATAGTCGCCGACCAGCATCAACAGTCGCTTGCTCATGTTTGTCTCCTAGGGATGGCGGAAAGCCGGTTCAGCGCCCGTGGCCGGGCTCCGGTTCTTGATCTACGCCCCTATTGTGGCGCGGCCATCGGCCTGGGAGGTGGTATGGGGATACCACGCGCGGGAACGCGCGGGCGCTACTCCAGCGCGACGGACACGCCCTTGGCTCCCAGCAGGCTGACCAGCACCTTGGGATCGATGCCGATCAGGTAGCCGCGCCGCCCGCCATTGATGTAGACCACGGGATAGTCCAGCACTTCGGCCTCGACCCACACCGGCATCTTCTTGCGCGTGCCAAAGGGCGAGGTACCTCCCACCTGGTAGCCCGAATGGCGCTGCGCGACCTCGGGCTTGCAGGGCTCGACGCGCTTGCAGCCCGCCTGGCGCGCCAGGTTCTTGGTGGAGACTTCGCGGTCGCCGTGCATGACCACGATCAGGGGTTTGGCGGATTCATCCTCCATCACC
Organism: Achromobacter pestifer; assembly: GCF_013267355.1. NCBI lineage: Bacteria > Pseudomonadati > Pseudomonadota > Betaproteobacteria > Burkholderiales > Alcaligenaceae > Achromobacter > Achromobacter pestifer. The sequence continues at coordinate 4,362,697 of NZ_CP053985.1, read as the reverse complement.
AGGGTCTTCACCACCGCATGCGGATCCAGGCCCAGCTGGCGCGCGGCTTCGCCCGCGCCGCCATGGTCGACGTATTCATAGGTGTGTTCCGTGTACGCCACCTTGTTCTGCTTGAGGAACTGGGTGGCGGGCGTTTCGGAAACGTGGCGGGCTTTGCTCATGGTTATGCGTGAAAAAGAATTTTGAAACGGCGCGTGGCGGCTAGCCGCGGGGATGGTGGGCCGCATGCAACGCCTTCAGGCGTTCGCGCGCAACGTGGGTGTAGATCTGCGTGGTGGAGATATCGGCGTGCCCCAGCAGCATCTGCACCACGCGCAGGTCAGCGCCATGGTTCAGCAGGTGCGTGGCGAAGGCGTGCCGCAGCACGTGCGGCGATAGCGGCGCGCGCACGTCCGCCAGCAAGGCGTACTTCTTCACCAGTTGCCAGAAGGCCTGGCGCGACATGGCTTCGGCCCGGCCGGTAATGAAGAGCGCATCGCTTACGCGCCCCGCCGCCAATTCCGGCCGCCCGGACTTCAGATAAAGGTCGATCCAATGCGCGGCTTCCGCGCCCAGCGGCACCAGCCGGTCCTTGCCGCCCTTGCCCAGCACCACCCGCACCACGCCTTCGTTCAGGCTCACGTCCAGCGTGCGCACACCCACCAGCTCGGAGACGCGCAGGCCAGTGGCATACAGCGTTTCCAGCATGGCGCGATCACGCAGGCCGCGCGCCTGTTCCTGGTCGGGCGCGCGCAGCAAGGCGTCCACCTGTTGCTCGGACAGGGTCTTGGGCATGCGCGGTGGCTGCTTGGCGGCGATCAGCGTCAGGCAGGGATCCCGCTCGGCGCGGTGTTCGCGCAAGGCCCAGGCGTAGAAGCGGCGCAGCGCGGCCAGCCTGCGGTTGGCGGTGGTGGCGCGGGTTTCCTCATGGCGGAAGGCGAACCAGGCTTCGATGTCGGCCTTGGCGGCGTCGCGCAGGGGTTTGGCCGGCCCGGCGGGCAGCGCGTGGGCCTGCGCCGCATCGCCATGGCGGTCGGCCATCTCGCGCGCGTAGGCCTCGGGGTCTTCGAGCCAGCGGGCAAAGCCGGTCAGGTCGCGCCGGTAGGCGGCCAGGGTGTTGGCCGACAGGCCATCCTCCAGCCAGACGGCGTCGATGAAGGCGTCGATATCGGCCTGGGATTCAAGCGGGGGGCGGGTCGCGGGCATGCCTGGATTCTACGGCTCAGCGTCCGCCCACGCCCGCGGCGGCGGACTTCAGCCAGCTCTCGAAGAGCTTCAGGGCCTCGGAGCGCTCGCTGCCCTGTGGATATCCGAAGTAATAGCCCTGGCTGACTGCCAGCGCCTGCGGCACCGGCATCACAAGCGCCCCTTGGTCCAGCGCGGGCTGGGCGAGAAAGCGCGGCATCAGTCCTACCCCCAGGCCGGCCTGCACCGCCGCCATCACCATGGTGAAGAGTTCATAGCGCGGCCCGCCGGCGGCGTGGGGACCGTAAAGATGGCTATTGGCTCCGTACCACTGCCGCCAGGCGTCCGGCCGCGAGGCCAGGTGCAGATGAGTCATGCCGGACAAGACGCTTGTGCCGGGGTCCGGCGGGCGCGCCGCCAGTTCCGGCGCGCACACCGGCACCAGTTCGCGTTCGGGGAACAAGAGCACGCCCTGGGTGCCCGGCCACAATCCGTCCCCGTGGTACAGCGCGCCGTCGAAGGGCTGGTCCTTGAATTGGAACGGCAGCGTGCGCACGGACAGGCTGACCGTGATGTCGCCATGCTCGCGCTGGAAGTCGGCCAGGCGCGGGATCAGCCAGGTCGTCGCCAGCGTGGGCACCACGGCGATATGGATGCTGCGGCCCATGCCGGTACGGCTGACCAGGCCGAAGGTGTCTTTTTCGATCTGGTCCAGGTGGTGACGAATGCGGCCGGCGTACTCGGCCCCGTGATCGGTCAGCACGATGCGCCGCCGCACCCGGGTGAACAGCTGCACGCCCAGGCGCGCCTCCAGGCTGGCCACCTGCCGGTAGACCGCGCTATGCGTCAGGGACAGTTCCTCGGCCGCGCGGGAAAAGCTGCCCAGGCGGGCCGACGCTTCGAACGCCTGCAGGGCGCTCAGATTGGGAATGCCGTTTCTCATGGAGCGGGAACCGTCAGATGCCAGCGGGAGCCGCCGCGCTCCGCGGCATGGATCTTGCCGCGACGCAGCATGGCAGCTCGTGCCGGTGGGTCAATAGATTGTGCAATTTTATCAATTGCGTTGTGCGATCAAGGAACATTATGCTCGGATGTCCTAACCTCGGCTCATCATGACTACCACCCCCATGTCCCAGCACGAATCCCGCCTTGGCGGTCACATCCTGGTCGACCAGCTGGTTGCGCAGGGCGTCAAACATGTCTTCTGTGTTCCCGGCGAAAGCTATCTGGCGGTGCTGGACGGCCTGCACGATGCGGACATCAAGGTCACGGTGTGCCGCCAGGAAGGCGGCGCGGCCATGATGGCCGACGCCCACGGCAAGCTGACCGGCGAACCCGGCATCTGCATGGTGACCCGCGGCCCGGGCGCGTCCAACGCGCTGGCCGGCGTGCACATCGCCAAGCAGGACTCCACTCCCCTGATCCTTTTCGTCGGCCAGATCGAGCGCGGCATGCGCGAACGCGAGGCCTTCCAGGAAATGGATTACCGCGCCGTGTTCGGCACGCAGGCCAAGTGGGTCACCGAGATCGACCAGGTCGAACGCATCCCCGAGCTGATCTCGCGCGCCTTCCACATTGCCACCTCGGGCCGCCCTGGCCCGGTCGTGATCGCGCTGCCGGAAGACATGCTGGTCGAAGCGGCCAAGGTGGCTGACGCGCCGCGCTACGAAGTCATCGATTCGGCGCCCTCGGCCGGCCAACTGGCCGACCTGGAAAAGCTGCTGGCCGAGGCCAAGAATCCGGTCGCCATCCTGGGCGGCACGCGCTGGGACGCCCGCGCGGTGCAGCAGTTCGCCGATTTCGCGCAGCGCCACGCGCTGCCCACGGCCGTGTCCTTCCGCCGCCAGATGCTGTTCCCGGCCGACCATCCCTGCTTCATCGGCGACGTGGGCCTGGGCATCAATCCGGCGCTGCTCAAGCGCGTCGCCGACGCGGACCTGATCCTGCTGGTGGGCGGCCGCATGTCGGAAAACCCCAGCCAGGCCTACACCCTGCTGGACATCCCGGTGCCCAAGCAGAAGCTGGTGCACGTGCATCCCGATACCGCCGAACTGGGCCGCGTCTACCGCCCCACCCTGGCCATCAATACCTCGCCCGCCGCCTTCGCGCAGGCGCTGGCCGGCCTAAAGGCGCCGGCCCAGCCCGCCTGGGCTGCCGGCACGCAGGCCATGCGCGAGTCGTACCTGAAATGGAGCGACCCCAGCGCCATCACCACCCCGGGCGCGCTGCAGATGGGCCAGGTCATGGCCTATCTGGAAAAGACCCTGCCGGCCGACGCCATCATGACCAACGGCGCCGGCAACTACGCCACCTGGCTGCACCGCTTCCACCGCTTCACGCGCTACGGCACGCAGCTGGCGCCCACCTCGGGCTCCATGGGCTACGGCCTGCCGGCGGCCGTCGGCGCCAAGCGCGTCGCGCCCGACAAGACCGTGGTCTGCTTCGCGGGCGACGGCTGCTTCCTGATGCACGGCCAGGAATTCGCGACCGCGGTGCAATACGACCTGCCCATCGTCGTGGTGCTGGTGGACAACGGCATGTACGGCACGATCCGCATGCACCAGGAAAAGCACTACCCCGGCCGCATTTCCGCGACCGAGCTGAAGAATCCGGACTTCGCCGACTACGCGCGCGCCTTCGGCGGGCACGGCGAACGCGTCGAGACCACCGAACAGTTCGGTCCGGCCTTCGAACGCGCCCTGGCCAGCGGCAAGCCGGCCATCCTGCACTGCTTCATCGATCCGGAAACCATCACCCCGGGCACGACCCTGGAAAAAATCCGCGACGCAGCGCTCAAGGCGCAGCACTAAAGGCGGGACGGAACGGCGGCGCCGCGCGCCGGCCGTTCCATTCGCCGCTTGCCGCCCGAATTATTTTAGGTTTAAACTTTCTAGCATTCCGAAATCCATAGCGGAGACCCAGCATGTCCTCGAATCCTTCCTTTCACTGGCAAGACCCCCTGTTGCTGGACCAGCAACTGACCGACGAAGAACGCATGGTGCGCGACGCCGCCCTGGCCTATTCGCAGGACAAGCTCGCCCCGCGCGTGCTGAACGCCTTCCGCAATGAACAGACCGACCCGGCCATCTTCTCCGAGATGGGCGAACTGGGCCTGCTGGGCGCGACCATCCCCGTCGAATACGGCGGCGCCGGTCTGAACTACGTCAGCTACGGCCTGATCGCCCGCGAAGTCGAACGCATCGACTCCGGCTACCGTTCCATGATGAGCGTGCAATCGTCGCTGGTGATGGTGCCCATCAATGAATTCGGCAGCGAAGCCCAAAAGCAAAAGTACCTGCCCAAGCTGGCCCGCGGCGAATGGATCGGCTGCTTCGGCCTGACCGAACCCAACCACGGCTCCGACCCCGGCGGCATGGAAACCCGCGCCGTCAAGACGTCCGACGGCTACAAGGTTTCCGGCAACAAGATGTGGATCACCAACTCCCCCATCGCCGATGTCTTCGTGGTGTGGGCCAAGTGCGTCGGCGGCGACTTCGACGGCAAGATCCGCGGCTTCATCCTGGAAAAGGGCATGAAGGGTCTGTCGGCCCCGGCCATCCACGGCAAGGTCGGCCTGCGCGCCTCGATCACCGGCGAAATCGTCATGGACGAAGTGGAAATTTCCGCTGACCAGATGATGCCCGGCGTGTCCGGCCTGAAGGGTCCGTTCACCTGCTTGAACTCGGCCCGCTACGGTATCGCCTGGGGCGCCCTCGGCGCCGCCGAAGCCTGCTGGCATACCGCCCGCCAGTACACGCTGGACCGCAAGCAATTCGGCCGCCCGCTGGCTGCCAACCAGCTGATCCAGAAGAAGCTGGCCGACATGCAGACCGAGATCACCCTCGCGCTGGCCGGCTGCTTGCGCCTGGGCCGCATGAAGGACGAAGGCACCGCCGCCGTCGAAATCACCTCGATCATGAAGCGCAACTCTTGCGGCAAGGCGCTGGACATCGCCCGCCTGGCGCGCGACATGCTCGGCGGCAACGGCATTTCCGACGAGTTCGGCGTGGCCCGCCACCTGGTGAACCTGGAAGTGGTCAACACCTACGAAGGCACCCATGACGTGCACGCCCTGATCCTGGGCCGCGCACAGACCGGCATCCAGGCGTTCTATTGATCGCTTGACCGCCGCATGGCGCGCAACGGCCCGGCCCGGCCCATGCCGGGCCGTTTTGCATTCAGCCGCCGCAAGCCGGGCGCTAGCGCTCAAGCCGGATCCTGGCCCGCGCCGGCAACTGCCGCAAGCGTCCCCGGCGCTTGCGCCACCAGATCATCACACCGGTCACCGACAGGGCCGCCACGACCAGCCCAAGCGCCAGGGCCAGCAGGCGATACGGCAGGCCGAACACGTGCGCCATGTGCAGCGCGCCGATCCAGTTGCTGAAGGTGTCGCCCGCTGCGCCGCGCGTGGGCAGATAGATGCCGCGGCGTTCGCCGCTGGCCGCGTCGATGAGTATCCCCGTATTGCCCACGCGGCTGCGCAGGTCGGCGTCGCTGTGCGCAAGATAGCCGTACAAGCCGCGACGGCGGTCCAGCATCAGCAACTCCTCGCCATCGACGCTGAAGCCGCGCTCGCGCGCCAACTCCGCCATCGCGGCGCGCGCGGCCTCATGCGCCTGGCGCCAGTCCAGGGCCGGCTCCAGCACGGGGCTCGGCAACGCCGGCGCCTGGCGCCATGAAGTATCGAAGGGCAGCATCTGCGACATCAGCGGCTGGTACACCTGCGCGCGCAGATTGAACATGACGCTGGACCAGGCATAGACCAGCAGCAGCGCCCATAGCCACAGGCTGAAGGCCCGGTGCACGTCCAGCGTCACCCGGGTGGCGCTGGCGCCGCGCTTGATCAGCCAGGCCGGCCGCCAGCCGCGCCAGAATCCGCCGCGGCGCGCCCCGCGGCTGGGCAGGGTCAAGTAGAAGCCCACGAAGCAGTCCAGCGTCCAGATCAGCGCAATGACGCCGAACAGCAGGCGCCCCCAGATGCCCGGCAGCGCCAGTTCGCAATGGATGCGGTAGATCAGCGGAATCAGGTCCTGGCGCGCCAGCGACAGTCTGCCCTCTTCACGCACGCCCAGAACCCTGCCGGTATAGGGATCGGCATAGGCGTGCGTGGCGTCCAGCGGCAGCGGCCGTCCGCTGCCGGCCTCCAACTTGGGCGCAAGCCGCAACGCGACGGAATGCCCCGGCTCGCGCCGCAGCGGCAACTGGTCGACGGCCGCCCACGGCAACTGGCGCTGCACGGCTGCGCGCAAGGCGTAGGGATCCATCATCGGGGCGCCCGCGGACGGCGGCGCCACCCGCATCAGTCCGGGATTGAGCCAGGCGTCCAGCTCCTCCTCGAACACCAGGATGGAGCCGGTCAGCCCCGCGATGAAAAGGAACAGCGCCGTGGCCAGGCCCGCCCAGCGGTGCACGCGGACCCAGAATTGACGCGCGTCGGCGGCCATGGGCAATGCGGCCGCGTCAGTACTTGGCGCGCAAGGTCAACATGAACGCCCTGGGTTCGCCGAAAACGTTCTGCGAACGCGGCGAGCTGATGGTCTGATAGAACTTGCGGTCGAACAGATTGGTCACATTGAGCGCCATGTCCAGATGGCGGTTGAATTCATAGCCCAGCTTCAGGTCCACGGTGGCGTAGCCGCCCTGCTCCAGCCGCGCGCCGTTGTACTGCGGAAATGCCACGTAGGTGCTGCTCTGGACATTGACGCCGCCGCCCACCGTGTAGCGGTTCCATTGCCCCGGCAGGCGGTAGTCGGTCCACAGGCGCAGCAGATGGCGGGGCGCCACGGCGGTGACATTGGAGTCGTACGTGGCGCTCTGGTCCACGCGCGTCTGCAGCCAGGTGTAGCCGGCATACACGTTCCAACCCGGACTCACCTGTCCGTTGACCTGCAATTCGAAGCCGCGGTTGCGGGTCTTGCCGTTAGCCACATACACCGTCGTCGAATCCGGCGACAAGGTGGCGCGGTTTTCATCGCGGACCTCGAACGCCGCCAGCGATGCATTGAGCGCGCCGCCGAAGAATTCGCCCTTCACGCCGGCTTCCACCTGCTTGCCCTTCAAGGGCTCCAGCATGTCGCCGCTGGCGGTGCTAAATCCGTTCTGCGGCGCGAACACCTCGGAGTAGCTCGCGTACAAGGTGTAGGTGTCGTTCAGGTCGTACAGCAGGCCGATATTGGGCGTGAACTTGCCGTTGTAGCTTGCCTGCTGCGACTTCTCGCCAGCCAGATTGCGCTGGGTGGAATCCAGGTCCCACCAGCTCAGCCGGCCGCCGGCCACCAGCGTCAGCGGATCCGCCAGGCTGATGCGCAGGTTGCTATAGATGCCCCATTGGCGGGTACGCGCGTCGTTACCGTTGTTGAAGGCGTAGTTCAGCCTGTCGAAATCCGAACGCGGGCGGGTGATATCGATGATGGGCGCCCAGTTCGGCGTGGGATAGTTCCACTGGTTGTGGAAACGCGAATCGGTGAAGTTGGCGCCCAGCGTGACATGGTGCTCGCGGCCGAACAGCTGCACCGGACCATCGGCATAGGCATCGTAGGACGACTGGCGCTGACGGGTCGGCCCCTTGGCCGACATCAGCCGGATCAGGTCGTTGCTCGTGTCCGCCGGGCCCCAGGCATAGGCCTGCTCACGGTCCAGTTCGTTTTCCGCGTAGCGGCCTGCCAGCTTCGCGGTCCAGCCGTTGTCCAGCCTGTGCTCCAGGTCCGCGTAGGCTTCGGTCGAGGTGAACTGGTCGCGGTTCCAATCCGCGCCCAGGAAGGTCGAACGCTTGATGTCGGCCAGCGAGAACGTCGGCTGGCCGCCGGGGCCGTAGGTCACATAGGCGGGAATCGACCACATGGAGGCATGGATGTCGCGCTCCTGGCGCCCGCCGCCGATGGTCAGCGTGGTGCGCGGCGTGAAATCGTAGGCCAGCGCCCCGTACAGCACCGAGTGCTGTTCATTGGTCTTGTCGTAGAAGAACCGGCGGTCCTGGTACACGCCCACGAGCCGGCCGCGCAACGAGCCGTCCTCGTTCAGACCGCCGGTCAGATCGACCTGGCTGCGGTAGTTGTCCCAGGATCCGGCCGACACGCTGCCCTCGAAGCCGAACTCGCGCTGCGGCCGCTTGTGCACCAGATTGATGGCGCCGCCCAGGCCGCTTGCGCCGTTGTACAGGCCGGCGGGCCCCTTCAGCACCTCGACCCGGTCGTACACCGCCAGGTCGCTGGACGAGAGCATGCGCCAGTCGTACTGCGTAGGGATGCCATCGATCTGGTACGACGTGATGTCGAAGCCGCGCGAATGGAAGATGGAACGGCTGTTGTCGCGCCGTTCCACGGTGATGCCGGGCGTGTTCTGCATCGCGTCGTCCAGCGTCTGCATGGCCTGCTGCGCCATGCGCTCCTGCGTCACCACGCTGACCGACTGGGGAATCTGGCGCTGCGTGAGCGGCGACTTGGAGCCGACCGTGGTGGGCGGGTTGTAGCGCTCGGCCAGCGCCGATTCGCCGGTCACGGTCACCGGCGCCAGCGTGCTGACCGAACCTGCCGCGCGCAGCACGTAGTGGCGCGCGCCGGTCTGCTCGGCAACCAGGCCGGATCCGGCCAGCAGCGCGTTGAAGCCTTCGCGCACCGAATAATCGCCGTCCAGCGCGGGGGCCTGGCGACCCGCCACCAGGGCCGGATCGAACGACAGCGTGACACGCTTGGCACTGGCGTACTGGTTGAGCGCGGCTTCCAGCGGCGCCGCGGATTGGCGATGGGCGACGCGGTCATCGGCCTGGGCGTGGGCTGCGGCGGGCAACACGGCCCCCAGCGCGGCGCACAGGGCGAGGCGCGCGGGCATATGGCGGTAAGACGGCTTGGCGGAGATAGGCATGGAGCGGGACTTTCCTGGTTCGAACATATGGGTGCTTATTCCTATGTCGAACGAACCCCGCAAAACCCGTAAAGCGGCGGCAAAAAAAACTTTCCTTGCAGGTAAAAGGCGACGCTCAGGCGGGAACCACCCGCGTCACGAAACGCGAATAGCGCGTCACCCTTACCGGCAGCGCATGCGCCAGCGTGTCCAGGGCGGCCGCCACGTCGTCCAGCTGGAACACGCCGGACACCCGCAACTGCGCGACAGCCGGATCGCAATGGGTCCAACCGCGCTGATAGCGCGCCAGCTCGGCGACGAACTCGCCCAGCCGCATGCCGCGCACCGCGAGCACGCCTTCCGCCCATCCCCCCGCCTCGAAGGAGGCGGAATCCGGACGCATGGCGCTATCGCTGACCAGGTAGCGGCCGCCAGCCAGCGCCTCGCTCTCCGCGCCCAGCCGAGGCTCGACCCGCAGGCTGCCGCGCTGCACGGCCAAGGCCGTGGCCCCATCGAGCTGACGCAAGGCAAATCGCGCCGCATGCGCGGTAAAGCGCGCCTGGCGGCTGCGCACCGTCCAGGCCAGGCCGCCCGCCGGCCCCGTGTCCAGCAAAAGTTCGCCCGCCAGCAGCGTCAGGTCATGCCCGGCGTCCTGGCGCACCGCCGTGCCGGTATCCAGCCAAAGCTGCGCGCCGCCGGCCAGCGCATACTTGCGCCGCTCGCCCACGGCCGTGCGGAAGTCGGCGCCCCAGCCGCGCCAGGCGTCGTCGCCCAGCGCGCCCGCCAGCCCCACGCCGGCCGCTCCCGCGCCCAGCATGGCCAACACCGTGCGCCGGCTCATCCGCGGCGCGGCGCGCAAGGCCTGCGCCGCCCCCGGCGCCGCCACCGCACCCAGATCGTCCTCGATGGACTGCAGCTGCCGCCAGACCCGCTCATGCTCCGCGCTGGCCTGGCGCCAGCGGCGACAGGCTTCGCGCATGGCCTCGTCGGCACGGCCGGAGCTCAGCCGCACGCTCCAGGTGATCGCCTCGTGCAGGACGTTCTGCGCGGCGCGCTCATCCATAGCGCACCTCGTAGCAATGGCGGATCGCGGCGGCCATGTACTTCTCCACCGAACTCAGCGACACGTCCAGCGCGCGGGCGATATCGGGATAGCTCATGCCATCCAGCCGCGACATCAGGAAAGCCGTGCGCGCCTTGCGGTTCAAGCCGTCGAGCATGCGGTCCACGCGGCACAGCGTTTCGATCAGGATGGCGCGCGTTTCGGGTGAAGGCGCCTGCGGTTCCGGCAACAGCGCAAGCTCGTCGAGATAGGCGCGCTCCAGCCTGCGCCGACGGATCTGGTCCACCGCCAGGCCGTGCGCCAGCGTACTGAGGTAGGCGCGCGGCTCGCGCAACGGCTCGGCATTGCCGGGCGCCGCCAGCAGGCGATGGAAAGTGTCCTGGGCAATGTCGGCCGCATCATGGCCGCAACCCAGCTTCCGGCGCAGCCAGCCCACCAGCCAGCGGTGATGGTCTACATAGAGTAGGCGCACATTTTCGTGGCCCTGCGCGCGGGTCAGGCTGTGGGTCATGACGGAACCGAGGGGGATTACGGCAAATGTTATTGAGAACGTTTCTTATTCTAGCAACATTCCAAACCGGCCCTGCTGGGGTTTACCCGCCGTCGCCTGCCACGTCATCACTGCCGATCATCCCTATAGGCTGCGGGCATGCCTTGTCCTACGATGGGCCGCAGCGATCCGGCGCCGGTCCCAGACGGCCGCGCGCATCGGCGATCCGCAACCAGACCAGGAGCCGCGCATGCAAGGCTGTCCCACCCTCCGCCTGATGACAGGCATCGCCATGGCGTTCCTCGCCCATGGCGCCTACGCCGCCACCACCCTCACGATGACCACCGAATACCCGGCCACCTCCATGCCCGGACAAGGCGTATCCACCTTTGCCGAGCTGGTGCGCGCCAAGACCGCGGGCAATGTGGTCATCGACGCCAGCTATGACGCGTCCAAGGGGATCAAGTCGGCCGACATGATCGATGCGGTGCAAGCGCGCAAGGTGGATGCGGGCGATGCCTTTGCCGGCGCGCTGGCCACCAAGTACCCCTTGTTCGGCGTGTCGTCCCTGCCGTTTCTGGCGGACTCGCTGTCCAAGGCCCGCAACCTCAACAAGGCCGCCCGCCCCGCCTATGAAAAGCTGCTGGCGGCGCATGGGCAGAAGCTGCTCTACACCACGCCGTGGCCGGCGTCCGGCATCTGGTCCAAGCAGAAGATCGACAGCGCCGCGGCCTTGAAGAAGCTGAGCATCCGCACCTACGATGCCACGTCGCAGGACGTCATGCAGAAGGCCGGGGCCCGCGCGCAGAACATCTCCTTCGCGGACGCGATGCCGCTGATCGCGTCGGGCGAGGTGAACGCGGTGCTGTCGTCGGGCGACGGCGGCGCGGGCCGCAAGCTCTGGGAGCACCTGCCCAACTTCGCGGAAATCAACTACGCCATGCCGATCTCGGTGGCGACGATGAACCTGCAGGCTTATCAGGCGCTGGACGCGCGCACGCGCCGCGCCATCGACCAGGCGGCAGCGCAGACCGAAACCGAACAATGGAAGCGCATCGACGGCCGCCTGCAGCAGAATTACGCCAACATGCGCAAGAACGGCGTGGCGATCAATACGTCGGTGCCCCTGCCCGTACGCCGCGCCCTGAAGGATGCAGCGGCGGACTCGGTCAAGAACTGGAAGGCAGCGGCCGGCCCTGAAGCCGCCGCCATCCTGAAGCAGGCGGGCAAGCGCTAGACGGCCGGCCTCAGTTTTCGCCGGACAGATCGAACAGGCTGGTCGCGTCCAGTTCCAGCACGCCTTCGTCGTGCTGGTTCAGGACCGTCCAGGCCCAGGTGATGATGCCCAGGTCCGGGCGCGACGACGACGTGCGCGCGCCCTGCACACGCGCTTCGAGGCGCAGGGTATCGCCAGGGCGCACCGGCGTGCGCCAGCGCACCTCGCCCAGGCCGGGCGAGCCAAAGGATTCGGAATCGTGCAGCGCCGCGTCCACCGCCATGCGCATGGCCAGCGCGCAGGTGTGCCAGCCGCTGGCGATCAGCCCGCCCCAGCGGCCTTCCGAGGCGCGCTTGGGATCGGTGTGGAACCACTGGGGATCGAACTTGCGTGCGAACTCCAGGATCTCGGGTTCCGTCACGGTGACCGGACCGCCCTTGATGACCATGCCGTCCTTGAACTCGGCGAACTTCATTTTTGGATTCCCCCCGCAAATGCAATCGGCGCGCCACGGCGCGCCGATTGCCACGCATGTTTATGGATTCAGTACGTTTCGAAATGCAGGCGCCCTTCACGGCGCAACGCATCATGCAGGATAGACCAATCCTGGCCCGCTTGCACCGCCACGTCGTGCAGCGCATCCAGCACGCCCACTTCCATGCCCTTCAGGCCGCACACGTAAATGCAGGTGTTGCGATCCGCCAGCAGTTCGCGCACCGCGCCCGCGCGGTCGCGGATCAAGTCCTGCACGTAGCGCTTGGGTTGCCCGGCTTCGCGCGACAGCGCCAGATTGATGTCGATGAAGTCGCGCGGCAGCTTCATCAGCGGCCCGAAGTACGGCAGTTCGCGCTCCGTGCGCGCGCCGAAGAACAGCAGCAGCCTGCCGTTTTCGCCGGTCTCGATGCGGCGGCGGTAGCGCTCCGTCATGGCGCGCATGGGCGCCGAACCCGTGCCGGTGCAGATCATGATGAGATTGGCGCGCGGATGGTTGGGCATCAGGAAGGTATGGCCGAACGGGCCGATCACCTGCACCTTGTCGTTCTTGGCCAGGTCGCACAGGTAGTTCGAGCACACGCCGTGGGCGGCCGCGCCCGCATGGTCCTCGGTGACGCGTTTCACCGTCAGGGAAAGATTGTTGTAGCCGGCGCGCTCGCCGTCGCGCGGACTGGCCAGCGAATACTGGCGCGCGTGATGCGGCCGGCCTTGCGCATCCGCGCCCGGCGGCAGGATGCCGATGGACTGCCCTTCCAGCACCGGAAACGGCAGCTCGCCGAAGTCGAGCACGATATGGTGGATGTCGCTTTCCGTGTCGGCGCCGGTCACGCGGTAGTTGCCGACCACGGTCGCCGTCATCGGCGTCTTGTGCGTATACAGATTGACGTAGGGATGGGCGGCGGACCAGGGCGGGACCGTCGCGCCCGGCGCGGCGGACGGCGCGGGTGCGGCAGGCTGCGGCGCATCAAGCTCATCGCCAGCTGGCGCGGCGGCAGCCATTTCCGGCAGCGCCTTCTCGCCCGGCAGCTCTTCCCAGCCCAGCTGTTCCTGCACGCCATAAGCCTCGGCGCGCACCATCAGGCGCCAGTTGTCGATCGCCCCCGTGGGGCAAGGCGGCACGCAGGCCATGCAGCCGTTGCAGATCTCGGGATCCACCACGTAGTTGTTCGAATCGTGGCTGATCGCCTTGATCGGACAGGTTTCTTCGCAGGTGTTGCAGCGGATGCAGATCTCGGGATCGATCAGGTGCTGCTTCAGGACTTCTGCTGGTAAGGGAGCGTTCATCTTGGTCTTCCCCATGCTCCGGTAGGCGGCCGCAAGCGCGGCCGCCGCCCCGCTTTAGTTGAAACGGACGTAATCGAAATTCACTGGCTGGCGGTTGATGCCCATGACCGGCGGCGCGATCCAGTTGGCGAACTTGCCGGGCTCGGTGACGCGGCCCATCAGCGATGCGACGAAGGCGCGGTCCTCGGGCGTGGGCAGCCACTTGTGGCTGTTGGCCTGCCATTGCGATTCAGAGAGGATCTCGCCTTCGGGCGACATGCGGATGCCGGCCAGCGTGCCGATCTGGCGGTTGAAGGCCTTGTGCGGCACTTGCAGCCGGAACGGCACGCCGCTCTTTTCGATGACCTTGTTCCAGCGCCCGATGCCGGCGACCGAATCGCGGATGAAGTCGTCGCGCAGCACTTCGTTCAGCGCGTTCAACATCGGCACCTCGGTCTCGCGCAACTGTCCGTTTTCCACGGTCAGCACGCGGTAGGTGTCGTTCTTCAGTTGATGGTCGTCAGTGCGCTTGCTCTCTTCATAGCGGCCCTTCAGGCCCGAGCCGTAGAAGATCGCGGCGTTGGACGACTGGTCCGCGCCGAACAGGTCGATGGTGACGCTGTAGTGGAAGTTCAGGTAACGCTGGATGGTGGGCAGGTCGATCACGCCGGCCGCGCGCACGCTGGCGGGATCATCGGTCTTCAACTGGTTCATGACTTCGCAGGTGCGCTGGATGACGCGCGAAATGCCGGACTCGCCCACGAACATGTGGTGCGCTTCCTCGGTCAGCATGAACTTGGTGGTGCGTGCCAGCGGATCGAAGCTGGATTCCGCCAACGCGCACAGCTGGAACTTGCCGTCGCGGTCGGTGAAGTAGGTGAACATGTAGAAGGCCAGCCAGTCCGGCGTCTTCTCGTTGAACGCGCCCAGGATGCGCGGATTGTCGGAATCCCCCGAACTGCGCTGCAACAGCGCATCGGCCTCTTCGCGGCCGTCGCGGCCGAAGTAGCGGTGCAACAGGTAGACCATGGCCCACAGGTGGCGGCCTTCCTCGACGTTGATCTGGAACAGGTTGCGCAGGTCGTACTGCGACGGCGCGGTCAGTCCCAGATGGCGCTGCTGCTCGATCGAGGCCGGTTCGGTGTCGCCCTGCGTGACGATGATGCGGCGCAGATTGGCGCGGTGCTCGCCGGGCACGTCCTGCCAGACGTCGCGGCCCATGTTCTCGCCGAAATGGATCTTGCGCTGGCCATCCTGCGGCGCCAGGAAAATGCCCCAGCGGTAGTCCGGCATCTTGACGTGATTGAAGTGCGCCCAGCCGTCGGGCTGCACGCTGACGGCCGTGCGCAGGTAGACGTCGAAGCCGTGGGAACCATCAGGCCCCATGTCCTGCCACCACTGCAGGTAGTTGGGCTGCCAATGCTCCAGCGCGCGCTGCAAGGTGCGGTCGCCCGACAGATTGACGTTGTTGGGGATCTTATCGGTGTAGTTGATTCCAGACATGTCTCGCTCCTGTTCCTGTGGGGCCGTCAGACCCGGTTCCAGTCGAATGCGGCCTGCTCGCCCTTGCCGTAAAGCTTGAGCGCGCCCTTGTCGCCGGCGGCGTTGGGGCGGTTGAAGATCCAGTTCTGCCAGGCGGTGAGGCGGCCGAAGATGCGGGTCTCCATTGTTTCCTGGCCGCCAAAGCGCAGGTTGGCTTCCAGGCCGGTCAGGGCGTCGGGCGAGAGCGCGCGGCGCTCCTCCAGCATCATGCGCACCTCGTCGTCCCAATCGATGTTGTCGGGCGCATAGGTGACCAGGCCCAGCTCCAGCGCTTCGGTGGCCGACAACGGCTGGCCGGCGCGCGCGCGCACCGCTTCCAGGGGGCTGTCCTCTTCGTAGAAACGGCGCTGCAAACGGCTCTGGCCGTTGACCATGGGATAGGCGCCAAAATTGCGCCCGCCCACCACGATCTGTGCGGGTGCGGACTCGTCTTCGTTGTCCAGCATGTAGCTGCGGTCGGCGGCCAGCGCCAATTCGAGCAGGGTGCCGGCAAAGCAGGAGCCCGGCTCGATCAGCGCGAACAGGCTGCGCGAGGTCACGTCCAGGCGCGCCAGCGTGCGGCGCAGCATGCCGGCCGTTTCGCGCACGAACCAGTGGTCCGCGTGCTGCTCCAGCGCGGCGTCGGCGGCCAGGACCAGTGCGGCGTCGCCCTCGGTCTTGATGATCCAGGTGCCGATGTCCAGTTCGTTGGTGCGCATGGTCAGGATGGCGTCGTCCAGTTCGCGCGCCATCTGCAAAGGCCACCAGGCCGCGCCCGCGGCGACAATGTCCTGCAGTCCGGTTTCCACCGCCCCTTCGGGCGCGCGCACCGTCCAGGTGGCCTGGCGCTTCTCGCGGTCCAACTGAATATCGACGTAGCGGTAGGAAAGGCCATCGGCGCTTTCCGTGCGCTGCACCGGCGTCAGTGCAACGCCCTGCCCGCCCGACGGACGGTCGCTGCCCTGTGCCAGCGCCTGCGCGCGTTCGCGCACGGCCTCCTCGAACCGGGCCGGCTTGACCACGTCGTCCACCAGGCGCCAGTCCTTGGCGCGCTGCCCGCGCACTCCCTCGACCAGGGTGCAGAAGATGTCGGCGTGGTCGTGGCGCACGCGGCGCTTGTCGGTCACGCGGGTCAGGCCGCCGGTGCCCGGCAGCACGCCCAGCAGCGGCACCTCGGGCAGCGCCACGGCGGAAGAGCGGTCGTCGATCAGCATGATCTCGTCGCAGGCCAGCGCCAGCTCGTAGCCGCCCCCGGCGCAGGCGCCGTTGAGCGCGGCGATGAACTTCAGGCCGCTGTGGCGGCTGGAGTCCTCAATGCCGTTGCGGGTTTCGTTGGTGAACTTGCAGAAGTTCACCTTCCAGGCGTGCGAGGACAGGCCCAGCATGAAGATATTGGCGCCGGAACAGAAGATGCGGTCCTTCATGCTGGTCACGACCACGGTGCGCACTTCCGGATGCTCGAAGCGGATGCGCTGCAAGGCGTCGTGCAGTTCGATGTCCACGCCCAGGTCGTAGGAATTCAGCTTGAGCTTGTAGCCCGGACGCAGCCCGCCGTCCTCGGCGACATCCATGGCCAGCGTGGCGACCGTGCCGTCGAAGCTCAGGCGCCAGTGGCGGTATTGCTCGGGGTCGGTCCGGAAATCAACCCGGTTGAGGGTGCTGCTCATAGTGTGTCTCCTCGGACGCCTGCCAAAACAGGAAAAATACTGCACGACATGAATTATTGTGCAGATTAGAGGACAAAAAAAGCCCCGTCAAGCGGGGCATGCACAAAAATGCATATTGCTGGCCGAGCCGGCATCGAGCCAAGCTATAGCGGCAAGCCGCAGGCTTTGCGCACCTGGGTGCGCAAACCAGCGAAGCTTTCCTGCACCTCCAGGTTGCTGGTGACCCAGGTGAGGTCCGCCTTGGCGTAGAAGGCCTCGCGTCCGGCCAGGATGCGCTTCAGATCGGCCATGGCCTCGTTGTTGCCCGACATGGGGCGGAAGTCGCCCTGCGCCATGACCCGGCCCATGTGCTCTTCTGGCGTGGCGCGCAGCCACACCGTATAGCAGTGCGCCAGCAACAGGTTCAGGGTGGCCGGCTCGGACACCAGCCCGCCCGGCGTGGCCAGCACCATTTCCGGATAGATCTGCACGGCCTCTTCCAGCGCCCGCCGTTCGTAGCGGCGGTAGGCGTTGGGACCGTACAGATTGTGGATCTCCAGGATGCTGCACCCGGCCACGCGCTCGATCTCGCGGTTCAACTCCACGAACGGGTAGCCCAGGTCGTCGGCCAGCATCTGGCCCAGCGTGGACTTGCCCGCGCCGCGCAGGCCGATCAGCGCCACGCGCTGGGTACGGTTGGGTCGCTGCGCCCCCGCCCCCACCCCGAACAGCTGGGTCAGGGCCTCGCGCGCGCGCTGCAGGTCCGATTCCGTGCGGCCGCTGAGCAGTTCGCGGATCAGCAGCCAGTCGGGCGATTCCGTGGTCACGTCGCCCACCAGTTCGGCCAGCGCGCAATTGAAGGCCCGGGCAATCTGCAGCAGCACCAGGATGGAGGCGTTGCCCACCCCGTGTTCCAGGTTGGCCAAATGGCGTTCCGATACGCCGGTGACCTGCGACAGGCTCTTGCGGGTCATGCCGCGTATGGCCCGCAAGCGGCGCACCCGCTCGCCCAATGCCACCAGGAACGCTTCCCGCCTGGGTTCGGATGGCGCCGCGTCTAGCGCTTGATTCATGTTTACGTGACTCCGCAAAAACCCTGATTACCACGTTTTAGGCACTATAGTGCTTGACCCTGATCAATGGAAGCACTATTTTTCCATTCAGTGAGTCCGAAGCGGCTCATGCGCAAAAAAACAGCAGTCGATTTCATCTCGATTCTGAAGCGCCGACAGTGTAAAGGAGGAGCCCGGTGAGTACGCCTGATCAATTCCACGCTCTGATGCGCGAGGTCACGCGCCTGACGGAAGGCCAGCCGCTGGACGCCACGCTGCAAGAAAGCCTGAACCGCGAGGCCGGCCCGCAAAGCGACCTGTTCCAGCAGATATACGCCACCTGTAGACAAGGCGTGGCCGAGGGCTGGATGTGCAACCGGGAAGGCGGCGGCATCCGCTACGGCCGTGTCATCAAACCGGCGCCGGACCTGGCGGACTGCTCGGTGGACGTGGTCGACATGAACGACCTGGCCGGCCCGCACCATGCGCATCCCAATGGCGAGATCGACATGATCATGCCGCTGACCGAGGGCGCCCGCTTCGACGGCCACGGCGCCGGCTGGCTGGTCTACGGCCCCGGCAGCGCGCACAGCCCGACCGTGAGCGGCGGCCGCGCGCTGGTGCTGTATCTGCTGCCGGGCGGCGCCATCGATTTCACGCGGTCCTAGCGCCCGCTCCGCCGCCAGAAAAAAAACACAGCGCGGCTTCCACCCCACAGGACATCAGGAGACAACCGTGAACACCTGTCCCGCCGAACTCAACTTCGCCAGCCACCTGGCGGCGCTCAATGCGCCGCGCGCCGCCAAGCCGGCCTATATCGACGACACCCGCCAGCTCAGCTACGGCGAACTGGCGGAACGGGTGGCGCGCATGGCCGGCGCGCTGCGCCAGCTGGGCCTGCGGCGCGAGGAGCGCATCCTGCTGCTGATGCAGGACACCGTCGACTGGCCGGTGATCTTCCTGGGCGCGCTGCATGCGGGCGTGGTGCCGGTGGCAGTGAACACTCTGCTGACCGCTGACGACTACGCCTACATCATCGGCCACAGCCGCGTACGCGCCGTGTTCGTGTCGGGCGCCTTGTTGCCCATGGTGCAGACCGCGCTGGGACAGGCCGCCGCCGACGTCGAACACCTGGTGGTTTCGCAGCCCGCCGGCCCCTTGCCCGAAGGCGCGCGCGAATTCGAATCGCTGCTGGCCACCGCCCCGCTCGCGCCGGCGGCGCGCACCCTGTCCGACGAAATCGCCTTCTGGCTGTATTCGTCCGGCTCCACCGGCAAGCCCAAGGGCGTGGTCCATACCCACGGCAACCTGTGGCACACGGCCGAACTCTATGCCAAGCCCGTGCTCGGCATCCGCGAGGAAGACGTGGTGTTCTCGGCCGCCAAGCTGTTCTTCGCCTACGGCCTGGGCAATGGCCTGACCTTCCCCCTATCCGTCGGCGCGACCGTCATCCTGATGGGCGAACGTCCCACGCCGCAAGCGGTCTTCAAGCGGCTGACCCAGCACCGGCCCACGGTGTTCTATGGCGTGCCCACGCTGTACGCCAGCATGCTGGCCTCGCCCGACCTGCCCGCGCGCGAACAGGTCGCCATGCGCATCTGCACGTCCGCCGGCGAAGCCTTGCCGCGCGACATCGGCGAACGCTACACGCGCCACTTCGGCTGCGAAATCCTGGACGGCATCGGCTCCACCGAGATGCTGCACATCTTCATCTCCAACCAGACCGGGCAGCTGCGCTACGGCACCACGGGCAAGCCCGTGCCCGGCTATGAAGTGCAGCTGCGCGACGAAAGCGGCGCCCCGGTGCCGCCCGGCGCCATCGGCGATCTCTACATCAAGGGTCCGAGCGCGGCCCTGATGTACTGGAACAACCGCGACAAGACACGCCAGTGCTTCCTGGGCGACTGGCTCAAGAGCGGCGACAAGTACACCTGCGACGCAGACGGCTACTACACCTATGCCGGCCGCAGCGACGACATGATCAAGGTCAGCGGCCAGTATGTGTCGCCGGTGGAGGTCGAAAACATCCTGGTGCAGCACGAGGCCGTGCTCGAAGCGGCCGTGATCGGCGTGCCGGACCATGACGGGCTGGTCAAGACCAAGGCCTATGTGGTGCTGCGCCCCGGCTTCGAGCCCGACGCGCAGACCGGGGCCGCGCTGCAGAACTACGTGAAGCAGCATCTGGCGCCGTTCAAGTATCCGCGCCAGATCAATTTCACGGAAGAACTGCCCAAGACGGCCACCGGGAAGATACAGCGCTTCCGCCTGCGCCAGCTGGAAGAGGCCACGTTATGAGCGCTTGCGACGTCGCCGACACCGTCTTCGCCGAGTTCCATGCCGGCGGACGCGACCTGCGCCTGGAATGCCAGTGGGTCGGGTCCGATCTTCCCGACGCCCCGCTGCTGGTGTTCCTGCACGAAGGACTGGGCTCGGTGTCCATGTGGAAAGACTGGCCCCGCCAAGTCTGCGAGGCGGCAGGCTGCCGCGGCCTGGTGTATTCGCGCCTGGGATATGGACAGTCCACCCCGCTGCGCTCCGAAGAAAAGCGGCCAGTGGATTACATGCACCGCGAAGCGCGCGACGTGCTGCCCGCGTTGTTGCGCGCCCTGGACCTGGACGCCCGGCAGGACCAGCCGGTGCTGTTCGGCCACAGCGACGGCGGCTCCATCGCCCTGCTGTACGCCGCCATGCATCCGGACGCCGTCGCCGGCGTGGTGGCCGCCGCCCCCCATATCCTGGTCGAAGACGTGTCGGTCGCCAGCATCGCGCAGGCGCGCCAGGCGTATCTGGACACGGACCTGCGCGCCCGGCTGGGACGCCATCACGCAGACCCGGATTCGGCGTTCCGGGGCTGGAACGACATCTGGCTGGACCCGGCCTTCCGCCGCTGGAACCTGGACGACTACCTGCCCCGCATCGCCTGTCCCGTGCTTGCCATCCAGGGCGTGGACGACGAATACGGCAGCTTGGCGCAGATACGCGGCATACGCCGGCTCGCGCCCCAGACCGAATTGCTGGAACTGCCCGACTGCGGCCACTCGGCGCACAAGGACCAGCCAGCCCGCGTTATCCAGGCAATCGCCAGCTTTATCGGCGGCCTGGAAAAACCCCGCTGACCTCTGCGTCGGCCCATAACAAGCACGGAGACTAACCATGAACCACGCCCTGAACCGGGCTGCGCTCGCCGCGGCTCTGACGCTCGCCGCCACCGGCGCCCAGGCCGCCGACAAGATCAAGGTCGGCTTCATGCTGCCCTACAGCGGCACCTACGCCGCGCTGGGCAACGCCATCGAGAACGGCTTCAAGCTGTACGTCGCCGAACAAGGCGGCAAGCTGGGTGGACGCGAGATCGAGTACTTCAAGGTGGACGACGAATCCAACCCCGCCAAGGCCGCCGAAAATGCCAACCGCCTGATCAAGCGCGACCAGGTGGACGTGCTGATCGGCACCGTGCACTCGGGCGTGGCGATGGCGCTGGCCAAGGCCGCCAAGGACGCCGACACCACGCTGATCGTGACCAACGCGGGCGCCAACGCCATCACCGGCCCGCTGTGCAGCCCGGGCATCTTCCGCACCTCGTTCACCAATTGGCAGCCTGCCTACGCCATGGGTCCGGTGGCCTTTGCCAAGGGCCACAAGACGGCCGTCACCATCACTTGGAAGTATGCGGCCGGCGACGAGGCCATCGGCGGCTTCAAGGAGGGCTTCGAGAAGGCCGGCGGCAAGGTCGTGAAGGAACTGAGCCTGCCGTTTCCCAACGTGGAGTTCCAGCCGCTGCTGACGGAAATCGCGGCGCTCAAGCCCGACATGGTGTTCACGTTCTTCGCCGGCGGCGGCGCCGTGAAATTCGTGCAGGACTACCATGCCGCCGGCCTGAGCAAGACCATTCCCCTGTACGGATCGGGCTTCCTCACCGATGGCACGCTGGAAGCCCAAGGCGCGTCGGCGCAAGGCCTGCTGACCACGCTGCATTATGCCGACGGCCTGAACACGCCGCGCGACAACGCCTTCCGCGCCGACTACAGCAAAGCCTACAAGGCGCAGCCCGACGTGTACGCGGTGCAAGGCTATGACGCGGCGCAACTGATGCAGTCGGGCCTGGCCGCGGTCAAGGGCGACTTCGCCAAGAAGGAGGACTTCCGCAAGGCCATGCGCGGCGCCACGGTGGACAGCCCGCGCGGCCCCTTCACGTTGTCCAGCGCGGGCAACCCGGTGCAGGACATCTACCTGCGCCGCGTCGACGGGCTGGAGAACAAGGTCGTGGATGTCGCCGTGAAGAAGCTGGCCGATCCGGCCCGCGGCTGCAAGCTCTGACGCCAAGCGCAATCCGCCACAGGGAGGCCCCATGGACATCAGCATCCTGCTCATCCAGAGCCTGAACGCTTTCCAGTACGGCTTGCTGCTGTTCCTGGTGGCCAGCGGACTCACGCTGATCTTCGGCATCATGGGCATCATCAATCTTGCCCACGGCAGTTTCTACATGATAGGCGCCTACATGGCGTTCGCGCTGGGACCGGCCGTCGACCGCTGGCTGGGCGGCGGCTTCCTGGCCACGTTGGCGATCTGCGTGCTGGCCGCCGGCGCGCTGGGCTATCTGCTGGAAGCCGCGTTCTTCAGCTACCTGTACAAGCGCAACCACTTGCAGCAGGTGCTGATGACCTACGGCCTGATCCTGGTCTTCGAAGAACTGCGCAGCATCCTGGTGGGCAATGACGTGCATGGCGTGCCCCTGCCCGCCTGGCTGCAAGGCAGCATCGCGCTGGGCGACGTGATGACCTACCCGGTCTACCGGCTGTTCATCTCGGCCGTGGGCATCGCGGTGGCGCTGCTGCTGTACTGGGTCATCACGCGCACGCGGTTGGGCATGATGCTGCGGGCCGGCGCCAGCAACCGCGAAATGATCGGCTCGCTGGGCATAGACATCAACAAGCTCTACCGCCTGGTGTTCGCGGCGGGCGTGGCGCTGGCGGCCCTGGCCGGCAGCATCGCCGCGCCGGTGTCCTCGGTCTACCCCGGTATGGGCAATGGCGTGCTGATCATCTGCTTCGTGGTGGTCGTGATCGGCGGCATAGGCTCGATCCGCGGCGCTTTCCTGGCCGCGATGCTGGTAGGCGTGGTGGAAACCTTCGGCCAGGTGCTGTTCCCGTCCGCGGCAGGCGTGCTGGTGTACCTGCTGATGGCCTTCATACTTCTTTGCAAGCCCGAAGGGCTGTTCAAGCAGGGCTGACCATGTTGAACCGACTATTGCCCATTGCGGCGCTGCTGGCGCTGGCCGTTTTTTCCTGGAGCGGCAGCGACTACTACACCGGCCTGGCGATCAAGATCATGATCTACGCGATCTTCGCGCTCAGCCTGCAACTGCTGGTGGGCGGCGCGGGACTGGTCAGCCTGGGCCACGCCGCTTTCTTCGGCATCGGCGCCTACGTCGCGGCGCTGCTGTCGCCGGAGTCCGAGGCCGCCGGCCTGTGGTGGCTGCTGCCGGCCGCCCTGCTGGCCGCCGCGGCCTACGCGCTGGCAACCGGCGCGCTGGCGCTGCGCACCCGCGGCGTGTACTTCATCATGGTCACGCTGGCTTTCTCGCAGATGGCGTACTACGTGTTCCACGACACCAAGATCGGCGGCGGCAGCGATGGCATCTATCTGTACTTCCGGCCCGAGCTGTCCCTGGGCGGCTGGCTGCCGTTCGACCTGGGCGATGCCCGGACCTTCTACTTCTTCGTGCTGGCCTGCCTGGCGCTGACCTGGGGCTTTCTGGCGCTGCTGCGGCGCTCACCCTTCGGCGCCGCGCTGGCCGGCATCCGCATCAACGAACAGCGCATGCGCGCGGCCGGCTACTCGACCTATCCGTACAAGCTCGCCGCCTATGTGGTGGGCGCCACGCTGGCCAGCCTGGCGGGCTTTCTGTTCGCCCTGAAGGACGGCTTCGTCACGCCCGAGCTGCTGGCCTGGGAACAATCGGGCCTGGTGCTGCTGATGGTGATCCTGGGCGGCATGGGCAGCCTGGGCGGCGCGGTGCTGGGCACCGTGACGCTGGTGCTGTTGCAGGAACTGTTCCAGTCGCAGGAGATTTTCGGCGAGTACGCGCGCTACTGGCACCTGCCCCTGGGTCTGGCGATCATCGCGCTGGTGGCCCTGCTGCCCAATGGCCTGGCAGGACTGCCGGCGCAGCTGCGCCAGCGACGCGCGGCCCGGATTGCCGCCCCCGGCGCGGACGTCGACGCCGCCCGCGCCACGCCCAAGCCGGATACCGCCCATGCCGGCCGCCAGCCTGCCCCCGCCCGCCTGCCCATCCAGGGAGAGCCCCATGTCTGACGTCCTGCTTGCCGCAAGCGCCGTCACGCGCCGCTTCGGCGGCCTCACGGCCGTAAACGGCGTGTCGCTGCAATTGCAGCGCGGCCAGGTCCACGCCGTCATCGGCACCAACGGCGCGGGCAAGTCCACGCTGATCAACATCCTGTCGGGCGAACTGGCGCCCAGCAGCGGCCAGGTCATGCTGGGCAACCGTGACATCACGGCCTGGCGCCAGCCCGACCGGGCGCGCGCCGGCCTGGGCCGCAGCTACCAGCGGTCCACCATCTTTCCCGAGCTGAGCGTGTTCGAAAACTGCAGGCTGGCCGCCCAGGCACGCCGCCAGCGCTTCTGGCACTGGTGGCGGTCCGCCTCCGAATGCCGCCACAGCGCGGAGCTTGCGCGCCACGCGCTGGAACGCACCGGCCTGGCGGACGACGCCGCGCGCGAGGCCGGGCTGCTGCCGCACGGCCGCAAGCGCCAGCTCGAGATCGCCATGTGCCTTGCCGGCGAACCGCAGGTGCTGCTGCTGGACGAGCCCCTGGCCGGCATGGGCCCCGAGGAAACCGACCGCATCCTGGATCTGCTGGAAACGCTCAAGCCCGGCCACGCCATCCTGCTGGTGGAGCACGACATGGACGCGGTCTTCCGCGTCGCCGAGACCATTACCGTCATGGTCAATGGCGCCGCCATCGCCAGCGGCACGCCGGACGAGATCCGCGCCAACCCCGACGTGCGCACCGCCTACCTGGGCGAAGACAGCCATGGAGCCAGCGTATGACCGCATTGATCGAAGCAGGCGGCCTGCACGTCTACTACGGCGCCAGCCATGTGCTGCGCGGCATCGACATGCACATCGCGCCGGGAGAATCCGTGGGCCTGGTGGGCCGCAACGGCATGGGCAAGACCACCCTGATCCGCAGCCTGATGGGCCACGTCAGAAGCGCCCAGGGCAGCGTGCGCGTCGACGGCCGCGACTGCACCCGCGCGCAGCCGCACGCCATCGCCCGCATGGGCGTGGCCTATGTGCCCGAAGGGCGCGGCATCTTTCCCAATCTGAACGTGCGCGAAAACCTGCAAGTAGCGGCGCGCGCCGGCCGCGACGGCCGCCAGGACTGGACCTACGCCCGCGTGCTGGAGGTGTTTCCGCGCCTGCGGGAACGCCTGGGCCATGGCGGCCAGCAGCTATCGGGCGGCGAGCAGCAGATGCTGGCCATCGGCCGGGCGCTGATGACCAATCCCGAACTGCTGATCCTGGACGAGGCCACCGAGGGGCTGGCGCCGCTGATCGTGGCCGAGATCTGGAAGATCATCCGGCAGATCCGCGCCAGCGGCATGTCCACGCTGATCGTGGACCGCAATTACCGCGCGGTGCTGGAACACACCGACCGCTGCCTGGTGATGGAAAAAGGCCAGATCGTGCAGGACGGCGACAGCGCGTCGCTGGCCCGGCAGCCCGAGCAGCTGACGCGCTATCTTGGAGTGTAGGTCAGACCGGCTCCTCAGCGTCCAGAACGCTGACGGCCGCGGCGTCCAGCGCCACCCTTACGTCGGCCCCCTGGCGCAAGTCCGGAAGACCCTGCGCGCCGGCCACCAGCTCCAGATACAGCGGCGTACCGCGGGGGGTGCGCAACAAGTAGTTGAGCAGGTTGCCCGCATAGCTGAGCGCTTCGACCCGGGCCTGCAGGCCCGGATGACCCTCAGGCGCCAGGCGCAACTTGTGCGGCCGTACCACCAGGCGCACGCTGTCGCCGGCGGCAAAGGCGCGGCTGGAGACGCACGCGGGTATCGTTCCGCCTTCGTAATCCACCGCCACGCCGTTCTGATCCACCGAGCGCACCGTGCCCTCCAGCACGTTGCTGCGGCCCAGAAACTCCGCCACGAACAGGTTCGCCGGCCGCTCGTATAGTTCGGAAGGCGAGCCGATCTGCGCGATCCGGCCCTGGTTGAAGATCACAATCCGGTCCGACATCGACAAGGCCTCCTCCTGGTCGTGCGTCACGTACAGAAACGAAGCGCCGGACTCCTTGTTCAGTTTGCGCAGTTCCCATTGCAGATCCGCGCGCAGCTTCTTGTCCAAGGCGGAAAGCGGTTCGTCCAGCAACAGCGCGTCGGGCCGATACACCAGTGCGCGCGCCAGGGCCACGCGCTGTTGCTGCCCGCCCGAAAGCTGCCTGGGATATCTTCCCGCATAGGCTCCGAGCTGAACCTGTTCCAACGCCGCGCGGGCGCGGCTGCGCGCCTCGGCGCCGGATACTCCGCGTATCGACAAGGGGAACTTCACATTCTGTTCCACCGTCATATGGGGAAACAGCGCATAGCCCTGGAACACCATGCCGAAGCCCCGCTCCTCAGGCTGGCGCCGCGTGATCGGCTTGCCCCTGTGGAAGATCTCGCCCGCGCTAGGCGCGACAAAGCCCGCGATCGACATCAGGGTCGTTGTCTTGCCGGATCCCGACGGCCCCAGCAGCGTGAGGAACTCCCCCGGAGCCAGCGAGAAATCGATGCCATCCAGCGCCACCGTGGCGCCGAACAACTTGCGCAACCCCTGCACGCGCAGCAAGGGCTCAGATGAAGAAAGAGACGAATTCATGTGGACTCCCGCTTTCCTTTCCGGTGCGCGAGCAAGCGCTCGACGCACAGGCAGATGAAGGTGATCAAGATCATCAAAGTCGCCACGGCCGCTATCGTGGGATCGACGTTCTCATTGATTCCGTCCCACATCGCGCGCGGCAGCAGATAGACATTGCGCGTGGTGATGAAAAGCAGCACGACCAGTTCGTCCCAGGACACGATGAACGCGAAGATCGCGCCCGAGACTATGCCGGGCCGGATGCCTGGCAAGGTCACGCGCCGCAGCACTTGCAGGGGACTCGCCCCCATGGAACGGGCAGCCTGTTCCAGGCGCGGATCGAAATTGGCCAGCGCCGACCCCACCGACACGAACACGAAGGGCGTGGCGGCCACGACATGCGCCAGCACCACGCCGGTATAGGTATCGAGCAAGCCCAGATCGATGTACAGGCGGTAGTACGCCAGCGCCCCCACGATGGTGGGCACGATCAGCGGCAGCAGGGCAAGCATGCGAACCAGGCCGCCCAGACGCGCACCCAGCTTCCACGCGCCGATGGCGGCGGCGCAACCCAGCGCGGTGGCGGCGAGCGTGGAAACCGCCGATACGGCGACGCTCTGCAGCAGGCTGTCGCGCCAGACCGGGCTTTCCACCAGTTGCCTGTAATGCTGCAGCGACCAGGATTCCGCGGGAAACGACAGATAGCTTCGGTCGGTGAAGGAAACGGGAACCACCACCAGCGCCGGCAAAAACAGGTACGCCAGCACCAGCCCCGCGATCAACGCCGCCGCCGCGAACCACCATGAAGGACGTATGCTCATGGCGCACCGAACAGTGAAGGAACGCGCACACAGCGCGACATCAGGATCAAGCTCAGCACCACGGTGACCAGCAAGGCGCTGGCGAACGCCGTCGAGATCCCCCAGTTCATGGTTTCGCTGATGCCGAACTCGATGTACTGCGCCACCATCACGGTCTTTCCCCCGCCCAACAGGGCCGGCGTGATGAAGAATCCCAGGCAGAAAATGAACACCAGCACCGCCGCCGCCAACACGCCCGGCAGGGAAAGCGGCAGGTACACGCGCAGGAAGGTCTGGACCGGCCCGGCGCCCAGCGCGCGCGACGCTGCCATCAGCGACCGGTCCATGCCCAGCATGTTGGTCAGCATCGGCAGCACCGCATAGGGAATCATGTAGTGCACCATGCCGATCAGTACTCCAGTCTCGTTGCGCAACAACGCCAGCGGCCGGTCGACCAGTCCCAGCGCCATCAGCGTCGCGTTGACCGCGCCCTCCTTGGACAGCAACAGGACCCAGGCGAACGCGCGCACCAGCACCGACAGCCAGAACGGCACCAACAGGCATATCGTCATCCAGCTGCGCACGTGCTCCGGCACGTTCGCCATGACATAGGCCACCGCGTAGCCCAGCGTCAGGGCGATGACCGTGGTCCAGATGCATATCCTGGCCGTGGTCGCCATGATCTTCAGATAGAGCGGCTGCGTGAACAGCGCCACGTAATTGCCGATGCCCGCGACGGGCTCGGTGAAGCTGATCGCCAGGATGCGCAGGACCGGCAGCAGGAACAAGCCACCGACCAGCAACACCACGGGCAGAACCAGCACTGTGGGAAGCGAGCGCTGCATGGGTTCAGTCCTCCTCGGGTAGTTGATCCGCCCATGACGCGAGCGGCGAACGGAACACGGCGCGCCCGCCAACCAGCGTGGCGCGCACCGCGGCATCGCGGATCTGCTCCGCCGGAATGCGGTACAGGTCGCGATCCAGCACGATCAGGTCGGCCAGCTTGCCCGGCGCCAGCGTGCCCTTGCTTGCCCCCTGGCCTTCGGCCAGCGCGGGATTGACGGTGTAGCAACGCATGGCCTCATCCACCGAGATCGCTTGAGCGGCGCCTATCTCGGCCCCCGAGGCCGTCTTGCGCATCACCATGGACCACATGCCCAGGAAGGGATTGCGGTCGCACACGGGAGCATCGGAATGCCCGCAAACCAGCACGCCCCGGTCCAGCATGTCGCGATGCGGCCACAGCCATGGCCAGTCGGACGCAGGCCGGTTGCGCAGGTAGGCGTCGCCCAGGTTGTAGGCGAAGCCCGCGGCGGACGAGTCGATCACGCCCAGTCTCGCCATGCGTTCCTGGATGGGCGGCGGCGCGCAGCAGCAATGCTCTATGCGCGGCGGCACTGCTTCGGGATGCAGGGCAAGCGCTTCTTCGAACGCGTCCAGTGCGAAGTCGATGCCGCGATCGCCGTTGCCGGTAGCGGCCGCTTGCAGCCCCGCGGCCATGACCCGCCCCACCTTGAACGCGAGTTCCTCCGCGGAAAAATTCACATCGCCGAATTCCGGCGGCCCCTCCGCGCCGCCCTGGGCGGCATAGGGCTGGTAGTAGGCGGCCGTGCGGCCGCTGGTGCTGCCGTCGGAGCCATACTCGACACCGAGCAGGTGCAGGCGATCGTCGCCAAAGCCGAAGCGCATGCCAGATCCCAGCACGTCCTCCACCAGCGCTTCGTCACGCCCGTTGAGCATCATGCCCACGCGCACGGGCAAACTTCCCGCCGCGTGCAGGCGCCGATAGGCCTGCATCGCCAAAGCGCTGGTCAGGGCATTGTGCACGCTGGTGATGCCCAGCCTCGCCATCTCGCTGAAGATCGCGGGATAGCCCCCGAGGTAGTCCTCCATCCGATCACCCGCCGCAATATGCGTCGTGAACGCAAACACGCCGCGGCCGCGCGCCATGCCCTCGGCGGCATTCAGGCAATGGTCCGGAACCTGGCGCGACAGGCCGCTGGCCGCCAATCCGTCGAACGCGGTCTTGCTGGCCACGCCTACCTGCGCATCGCGGCGCAACAGGAACACCGGCCGCCCCGGCGCCGCCGCGTCCAGCGCCGCACGCGAGGGGTAGCCGCCGATATCATGCTCGTCCAGACGAAAGCCCAGATACCACGCGCCTGGGGACGTCCGGCGGTGGAATGCCGCGATGCGCTGGAGCAGCGCGGGCAGCGTACTGATACCGGAAAGATCGTCCCATCGTCCCGCCTTGACCGCTTGCCCATCCGGGTGGCAATGGCTGTCGTTGATTCCCGGCATGGCGAAAGCGCCGTCCAGGTCTATCCTCGATGTGCCCGGTCCTGCCAGCGCCAGGCAATCAACATCCGTGCCCGCGCCGACCACGCAGCCATCCCGTATCGCCAACGCTTGCACCACGCCCAGGGCGCCATCCAGCGTGGCGATGCGGCCGCCATGCAACACCATATCCGCGTATGCGTTCATGCTGGCGGCTCAGCCCGTGATCACTTTGACGTATTCGTTGTAGATGCGGTCCTGGTTCTCGCCATGCCAGGTCGCATCCGCCACGAGCTGCAGACGGAAATTGTCGTCGTCAGTGGGATTGTCCTTGCGCAGTTCCGGCGGCACCAACGCGTTGGCGGCGGGGTTCGCCGGACCATTGCCCATCAGCCGCAACAGTTCTATCTGGCTCTCCGGCGATTGCGTCGCGGCGATGAAGTCGAACACCTTGCGCCCGGCCGGATTGCCTTTGGGCACCAGCCAGCCTGCCGGAATCAGGATGCCCTGGTTCCAGGTGAAATCGATGGTCGAGCCGGGCTCCCGCCGCATCACGGTCGCGCGGGTATGCCACACCAACCCCATGCTGGCTTCGCCTTGCCGGAGCAACTGCTGGCTCTCGGCCCCCGTCTTCCAGAAGATCGCGTGCTCCTTGATCGCGGCGATCTTGTCCAGCGCGCGCTTCTCGTCGATCGGATAGATCCTGGCCGCATCCGCGGGCACGCCATCCGCCATCAGCGCGGCCTCGAGCGAGGCCAGTACGCGATCCGGCAGGATGCGCGTTCCAGGGAAATCCCTCGTGTTCCAGAAATCGGCCCAGGTTCGGGGCACGCGATCGCCAAAGGCCTTCTTGTCATACGCCAGCACAAAGCTGTAGATGAAATGCGAGACCCCGTATTCGCTGCTAAAGCCGGGCCGCACCTTGCCGCGATCCACGATCGAGTAGTCGATGGGCTCAAGATAGCCGCGCTTGCCTAGCGAATGCGCCGCGGCCAGATTGGCATCGCACACGTCCCACACCACGTTCTTCGATTCCACCATGGTGCGGATCTTGCCGAACGACGGTCCGGTCCCATCGAATTCGACCTTGGTCCCGGTCGCCTTTTCAAAGGGCTTGCCCCACACGGTGGGCTGGTGCTTGATAGCGTCCCCGCCCCAATTGCAGACGACGATCTTGCCCGCATCGGCGTGCGCGCGGCCCAGCGGCAACATGGCCGATACGCCAGCGGCGCCCAGCAGCGCCAGCAATTGGCGGCGGCGCGCGGAGTCCAGCGAGGGATCGCTTAGCGCGAGGCGCGCGGCATCGGTCAGGCAAGGGTCTTGCGAAGGCGTCTTCATCGGCTTGCTCCTGATTCAGCTTGGGGGAGCGGGCATGATGACGGCGCCATTTCTTTCATGCAATATATGAGCTTTGCACCTATCCGTACTTCCCCTAGGCCCTCTTGCTCATGAGCCCTCGCTCGCATCTTGGACTGGCCCGATCCCACGAACCGCGCGAACCCAGCTTCGCGCAGTTGGGGGTATTCAACGCCATCATGATTTCGGGCTCCGTGTCGCGCGCGGCCAAGCTGCTGGGCATGACACAGTCCGCTGCGAGCAAGATGCTGCGCCAGCTCGAGGACGACACCGGCCTGCTGCTCTTCGAACGCGCGCACCAGCGTCTGGTGCCGACGCCGCAAGCGCTGCGGCTGCAGGAAAGCGTGGAACATCTCTACGGGTCCTACGGCGTGGTACAGCGTCTGATCGGCAGCCTCGCCAATCCGGACCACGGCAACGTCACCGTGGCCGCCATACCCACGCAGGCAGCGACCTTCATTCCCCAAGCCGTCAAACGCTTACGCGAACGCCAGCCCGGCATCACCGTCACGTTGGAAATTCTGGCCAACCAGCCTGTCGTCGACCGCGTGCTGAACGGACAGGCGGATTTCGGGCTGGTGCACGACATTACCGCCTCGCCCGACACGCGCAACGAGGATCTCGGTCCGCAGCACCTGGTCTGCGTCGCCGCCCGCGGCCACCGCTACGCCAGCCTGGATCACGTCACGGCGCAGGATTTGAAATCCGAGACCTTCCTGTCGTATGGTCCCCAAACGAATTTTGGCAGCTTCCTGGAGATCGCGTTCTCCGAGGCGGGCTTGCACATGCCCGTGGCGGTCGAGGTTACCTCCTCGGCGGCGCTACTGGCGCTGATACGCGCCGGCGTGGGCGTGGGCCTGGTTGAGCCCGCAGCCATCGTGCCTTTTCCCGAAGAACAGTTCGTCGTCCGACCGTTCCGTCCCAGCCTGCTGATCCACTCGCGCATCGTGCGCTCGCGCATACGGCCGCTGACACGGCACGCCGAGCTGCTGCTCGACGAGTACCGCGCCGTCGTCACCGCGCCCCAGCCCGGCTTTTTCCTGGGCTGAGGCGCAAGAACGGCTCAGATCACCGCTTCGATCAGGAACGGGCCGCGGCGCTTCAGACCTTCCTGCAGCGCGCGCGCGAAGCCTTCCACCGTGTCCACGCTGACCGCTTCCACACCCATGCCGCGTGCCAGATGCGTCCATTCCAAATGCGGCTCCTGCAGGTCCAGCATGCGGCGGGCGTTGCGGCCCGGCTCCTGTACGCCCACGTTCTTCATTTCGCCGTGCAGCGTGGCGTAGGAACGATTGGCCAGGATCACCGTCAGGCAATCCAGGTTCTCGCGCGCCTGCGTCCACAGCGCCTGCAAGGTGTACATGCCGCTGCCGTCGGCCTGCAAGGTAACGACCTTGCGGTCCGGGCAGGCGACCGCGGCGCCAGTCGCCATGGGCAGGCCGATGCCGATGGCACCTCCGGTCAGCATCAGCCAATCGTGCGGCGCGCTGCTGACGCTATAGATGGGAAATTCGCGGCCCTGGGTGATGGACTCATCGCAGACGATGGCCTGCTCCGGCAGATGATGCGCAACCAGGATATTGACGGCGGCGCCGGTCAGCTTGCCGGACTGCGGCACCTCGTAGCTGGCGGGGGCCGCGGTCAATCGCGGCGCGTCCTTTGCAATGCCCAGCTCGTCGGCCAGCCACTCCAGCGCATGCGCCAGGTCCTGTTCGGGCGTGCCCAGCACCACCTGCTTGCAGTCGGGCGGCGCCAGCAGGCTGGGCTTGCCGGGATAGGCGAAGAAGCCGACCGGCGCTTTCGCGCCCACCAGCACCAGATGGCGCACGTCCTTCAGCTTGGCCACCGCCAGGTCGATCGGATACGGCAGGCGGTCCACCGGCGTGCGCGAGCCGCCGCGCTCGATGCGGCGGTTGGAGGTTTCCGATACCAGGCGCACGCCGGTGGCGCGCGCGATGCGGCCAGCGGCGCTCAGCGCGCGCTCGCGCAGCGCGGAACCGCCCAGCATCAGCGTCGTGACTTCGCCCGAGCGGATCGCGGCGGCCGCCGCGCGCACCGCCTCGGCCGAGGTCTGGGCCAGGGCCTCGCTCTTGGCCAGCACCGGCGCGCCGGCGTTGTCCGGCAGGTCCGTCCAGGCCGCGTCGGCCGGCAGGATCAGCGTGGCGATGTTGCCCGGCGAGCGGCGCGCCACGCCCACGGCCTCGGCCGCGTCGGCGGACAGGTCGGCGGCCTTCGTGGTGCGCTTGACCCAGTGCGACATCGGGCGCGCGACGCCCTCGACGTCGCTGGTCAGCGGCGCGTCGTACTGGACGTGATAGGTGGCGTGGTCGCCCACCACGTTGACCATGGGCGTGCGGGCGCGCTTGGCGTTGTGCAAATTGGCCAGGCCGTTGCCCAACCCTGGACCCAGGTGCAGCAAGGTGGCGGCAGGCTTGTCGGCCATGCGCGCATAACCGTCGGCAGCGCCCGTCACCACGCCTTCGAACAGGCCCAGCACGCAACGCATCTTCGGCTTGCGATCCAGTGCCGCGACAAAGTGCATTTCGGATGTGCCGGGGTTTGCAAAGCAAACATCCACGTCGTTGGCCAGCAAGGTATCGCAAAGACTATCAGCGCCGTTCATCGTTTTTCCCTGATCGTTTTCCATGGGCGGTGCATGGGCGCATGCGCGCCCGCGTGACATGCATGATAGGTAGCGTAGCCGAAACCGGCTAGAGCCATTTCAGGCCGTCGTCATGGAACCATTCCGCTGGTTCCGCCAAACGGAATTTGAAAGGCCCGGTCAACCCAATATCTGCCCCAGGAAGGCCTGCGCGCGTTCGGTGCGCGGCGCGCGGAAGAAATTGTCCGGCGTATCGGCCTCGACGATGGCGCCCTGGTCCATGAAGACCACGCGGTCGCCGACCTCGCGCGCGAAACCCATTTCGTGGGTCACGCAGACCATGGTCATGCCGTCGCGCGCCAGCGCCACCATGGTGTCCAGCACTTCCTTGACCATTTCGGGGTCCAGCGCGGACGTGGGCTCGTCAAACAGCATGATCTTGGGCCGCATGCACAGGGCGCGCGCGATCGCCACGCGCTGCTTCTGGCCGCCGGACAGCTGGCCCGGATACTTGGACGCGTGCTGCGGGATCTTGACGCGTTCCAGGTATTCCATGGCGCGGGCTTCGGCTTCCTCGCGCGGAACGCCCTTCACCAGCATCGGCGCCAACGTGCAGTTGTCCAGCACCGTCAGGTGCGGGAACAGGTTGAAATGCTGGAACACCATGCCGACCTCGGCGCGGATGCGCTCGATGTTCTTCAGGTCGTCGTTCAGTTCGATGCCGTCGACCACGATGCGGCCTTTCTGGTGTTCCTCAAGCCGGTTCAAAAGCCGGATGGTGGTGGACTTGCCGGAGCCGGACGGCCCGCACAGGATCAGTTTCTCGCCCGGCAGCACCTCCAGCGCCAGGTCGTCGAGCACCTGGAAGTCACCATACCATTTGCATACGCCCTGCATCGTGATGATAGGGGCGGCGTAGTTCAATCCATCCATCGCATCAGGCCTTCGAAATGTCATGGTTTTCGCCCGCCCCGCTCCAGTAACCCGGCACGGTCAGGCGTTTTTCGGAACGGCGGAACACGTAGGCCAGCACGCTGCACATGGCGAAGTAGATGACGCCCACCATGGTGTAGACGGTCAGCGCCTGGAAGGTGGCGCCCGCCAGCATTTCGCCCGCGCGCATCAGCTCGTAGACGCTGATGACGGCCACCAGCGAGGTTTCCTTGATCAGCACCAGCGCGTAGTTGCCCAGCGCCGGAAACACGGTGCGCAGCGCCTGTGGCAAGACGATGCGGCGCAGCCGCTGCACCTTGCCCAGACCCAGCGCGCGCGCCGCCTCGTACTGTCCGCTGTCCACCGACTGGATGCCGCTGCGGAACAGCTCCGCCAGATAGGCGCCGAAATTCAGCGTCAGGCCCAGCACGCCGGCGACGAAGCCGTTGATGACCACGCCCATTTCAGGCAGGCCGTAATAGATGTAGAACAGCTGCAACAGCAGCGGCGTGCCGCGTATCACGTCGATATAAAGACGCGCGCCGCGGCTGAGCAGCCGCGACGGCGACAGGCGGCACAGACAGACGACCAGGCCCAGGGCCACCGCCAGGAATGCCGAAGAAAAAAACAGCGCCAGGGTCCAGACCGTGCCCTCGGCCAAGGGGGTCAGGTACATGCGCAGGGTCGCGAGATCCAAGTCGTGCTCCTTATCCGTGCCGGTGCGGCGTTACTTGCTCATCAGGTCGGCCACGCCCCACTTCTGCCCGATGGCGGCGAGTTCGCCGCTCTGCTTCATCTGCGCCAGCGCGCCGTTGACCGCATCCAGCAATGCGGCGTTGCCCTTCTGCACCGCCATGCCCACCTGCCACTTGCGCTGCGGCTGGTAGCCGGTATCGAGCTTCACGCCCGGGATGTTCTTGGTCTTGATCTGGTAGATGATGCTGGGCGGATCCACGATGCCCAGGTCGATGCGGCCCGCGCGCACGTCGGCCAGCAGCGTGGAATAGTCCTGGTACGTCGACACCTTGGTGCCAGGCATGTCCTTGATCATGTTGAACTGCACCGAGTCCACCAGCACGCCGACGCGCTGGCCCTTCATGTCTTCGAACTTGGCGTACTTCTTGTCAGCCTTGTCGCTGACCACGATGCCCTCGCCCCATTCGTAGACAGGCGCCGAAAAATCGATGGCGCGGGCGCGTTCCTCGGTGATGAAGAGCGGCGCCGACATGACGTCGGCGCGGCCCGAGGTCAGGGTGGGAATCAGGCCGGAGAACGGCACATCGGACAGCTTGTCCGACACCTTCAAGTGCTTGGCCACGGCCGCGGCCACGTCCACCATAATGCCCTCCAGCTGGTTCGACTTCGGGTTCTTGAAGCCGTGCGGCGGCGCGGACGCCGTGGTAACCACGTTCAGGCTCTGGTC
This sequence comes from Achromobacter pestifer, assembly GCF_013267355.1. Taxonomy (NCBI): domain Bacteria; kingdom Pseudomonadati; phylum Pseudomonadota; class Betaproteobacteria; order Burkholderiales; family Alcaligenaceae; genus Achromobacter; species Achromobacter pestifer. The sequence goes on along the minus strand of NZ_CP053985.1, from coordinate 4,326,697 downwards.
CGCGCGGATCTCGTCCAGCGTGCGCGCCTGCGCGCCGGCGTGGACCAGCAGGCTGGCGGCAGCCAGGCCCAACAGGATGGATTTGAGTTTCATCGTTTTCCCCTTGAATGAAGTTATCGCGTGGCGCAGCCGGCTCAGGCCGGGCGCCCCTGCGGATACTGCTGCACCGCTACCGCCGCCAGCGCGCAGAATTCCTGCATGACGGTGGCGGCCAGGAAGGCCGTGGCCCCCTGCACGTCTTGCGGCGGCGACACAGTGTTCACGTCGAACGCCACGAAGTTCAGGCCCGCGAGTTGGCGCAGCAGCGCCAGCCCTTCCTTGGCCGAGAGCCCGCCCCACTCCGGCGTGCACACGCCCGGCGCGCAGGAGGGGTCGAAGATGTCCATGTCGAAGCACAGATACACCGGACGCTGGCCGATGCGCTGCTTGATCTGTTCCAGCGCGCCCTTCTGGTCCTGGTCGAAATCGTCGTAAGGCAGGATCGTGTAGCCGACCTCGCGCCCGAACTCCAGCACCCCCGGCATGAAAGAGCTGCCGCGCGTGCCGACGTGGAAACTGGAGGCCACGTCCAGCAGCCCCTCTTCGGCGGCGCGCGTAAACGTGGTGGCCGTGTTGTAGCCAGGGATGGGATAGGTGTCGGTATGCGAATCGAAATGCAGCACCACGAAATCCGGATGGCGGCGCGCCACGGCGCGCAGCTGCGGCAGCGTGACCGCGCCGTCGCCCCCCATGGAAATCGGAATGGCGCCCGAATCCAGGATGGCGCCGATGCCGGCCTCGATCAGCGGATAGGAGGCGTCCGGATCGCCCGGATGGCAGGCCACGTTGCCCACGTCGACGGCGCGCAGGAATTCACGCGGGTTGTCGATGCCATTGCGCCGGAAGATGTCGACCGGCCGCAGCAGCCTGGACTGCTCGCGGATCGCGTCCGGCCCCTGGCGCGAACCCACCCGGAACGGATGCGTGCCGCAATCGAAGGGGATGCCGACCACGCAGGCGCGCGCCGCCCCCGTGCCGGCGGCGCGTACGGAAGGCAGGCCCATGAACCCGGCGACGGGATGAAAACAGACTTCGGCTGGCTGCTGCACAACTCGGCTCCTGTGTGACGACCCGCTGCCATGGACAAGATCGGGATCACTATTTAGATTCAATCAAATCGCTGTACGATATGATCGTGTCGAAATAAGAGTAGCGCGCGTACAAGCATCCAGCCAATTAGGGAGTTTCCCCTAATCGGTAGTTTTATATCCGACTAAATTAATAGGAATAAAAGGCGCGAGGGCGCTCGCGCCCGGCCCGCCGCGGAATCAGGCCTCGTCGCCCGCGAACGGCATCGCGTCGCGCAGGGCGCCACCGGGCGGCTCCATTTCATAGAAGGGGCGCGACCGCCCCAGCGTGCGCGACGCGCTGATGGCGTGCGCCGTTTCCACCACTTGCGGCCCGAACACCGCCTGCGCCTGCTCGAACGACCAACGGCTGGACGGCACCGACACGTTGACCGCCCCCGCCGGCGTGCCGCCGGCATCCAGCACCGCGGCGCTGACTGTGATGTCACCCGGATAGAACTCGCCGTTGGAGCGCGCATAGCCTTGGCGGCGGGCGAACTCCAGTTCGGCGAGCAGCGCATCCATGTCGGTGATCGTGGCGGCGGTGTAGGACTTGCGGTCGCAGCGTTCCAACAGGCCACGCGCCACCGCCGGATCCAACCTGGCCAGCACCGCCCGGCCCGCCGCCGTGCAGTACAGCGGCAAGCGCATGCCCACCGGCATGTTCACGAACATTTCCTTGTGAGTGGCAAAGCGCGCCACATAGACCATGTCCAAGCCGTCGGGCTCGGCCAGGCTGCAGGTTTCCTGACTGTTGCGGTTGAGCGTGTGCAGGAAGGGATTGCCGCCCAGCACCAGCGGGCTGGTCTGCACGTACTTCATGCCCAGCTCCAGCGACCAGGGGCCCAGCGAAAACTTCTTGCTCACGGGATCCTTGCGCAGATAGCCCAGGGTCCACAGCGTGTGGGTGAAGCGCTGCACCGCACTCTTGCTCAGTCCTGTCGCTTCCGCCAGTTCCGGCAAGGTCATGGCGGGCTGGCCCTCGCTGAAGGCCCGCAGGACGGAGACGCCGCGTGCCAGCGCGGCAATGAACAATGGGGAATCCTCGGCGTTTCGGGTCTGCGTCATGGCGCGTGGTGGGGCGTCCGGTGGAAAGCGCATAGCGTACCGCATTACGGTTCATGCGTATCGCGTGGCGATGTCGCAAAAAAAACGGCCCGGATTACCGGGCCGTCTTGACGGGCACGAACCTCAGCGGATCGGCCAGGGATACATGGCGCCGCCGTTGTTCCACAGCGCGTTGGTGCCGCGTTGCAGGCCGAGCTTGCTGTCCTTGCCGACGTTGCGCTCGAACACTTCGCTGTAGTTGCCCACCGCCTTGATGGCGTTGTAGGCCCATTTTTCATCCAGCCCCATGTTCTTGCCCGCCCCCGGCGTCACGCCCAGGATGCGCAAGACGTTGGGGTTCTTGCTCTTCAACATTTCGTCCACGTTCTTCTGCGTGATGCCGTATTCCTCGGCTTCCAGCAGCGCGAACAGCGTCCAGCGCACGATGCCCAGCCAGTTCTCGTCGCCCTGGCGCACCATGGGGCCCAGCGGCTCCTTGGAGAAGCGCTCCGGCAGGATCTCGTAGTCGTCCGGCTTGGCGACCTGGGTGGCGCGCACCGCGGCCAGTTGCGAGGAGTCGTCGGTAAAGGCATCGCAGCGGCCCGACTCGAAGGCGCGCACGACTTCGGTCACCTTGTCAATCACCACCGGCTTGAACTCGATGTTGTTGGTGCGGAACCAGTCGGCCAGGTTGAGTTCGGTGGTGGTGCCCGGCTGCACGCAGACCGTGGCGCCGTTGAGTTCCTTGGCGCTTTTGACGCCCAGCTTCTTGTTCACCAGGATGCCCTGGCCATCATAGAAACTGGCGGCCACGGCGGCCAACCCCAGCGAGGTGTCGCGGGTCTGCGTCAGCGTGACGGTGCGCAGCAGCACGTCCACTTCGCCCGATTGCAGCGCGGTGAAGCGTTGCTGCGTGGACAGCGGCGTACCCTTGAATTTGGTCGGATCACCGAACACCGCCGCGGCGACCGCGCGGCAGATGTCCACGTCCATGCCTTCCCATTCGCCCTTGCTGTCAGTCGCCGAAAAACCGGATACGCCGTCGGTCAGACCGCACTGCACAAATCCTTTTTTCTTCACGGCGTCGAGGGTGGGCCCCGCCACCGCCGCCTGGGACGCGCAAGCCAGGGCAATGGCGCTGGCTGCAAACAAGATGGACCGCTTCATGATCACTTCTCCTGAGAGGGATGCCCGCGCCAGCTTGTAAGCCGGCCGCGGTTGAAACCAAGCCCTGCTTTACTGGGCCGGCCGCCAGATTAAGCCATGTCCACGGCGTGAACAACGCGGCGCTTCCTAGAGGAAACCCGAAGGGAAAGGCGGCTTCCCAGGCGATTGCCGCGCTGTCCGGTGAACGAACTTTATCCGCCCACCGGCCGGCGATGACGGCTTGCCTTGCGTGCCATACTTTTTTCGCATTCCGGGCCTGCCGCTGCCGGAGTCGCAATCTCTCAAAAAAAACGGCTGCGCTTCCGTACCGGCCAATTCATGGAGGAGACCAACCCATGACGCATGCAAGCCCCTTGCAGTCCCGCCGCAGCACCCTCAAAACCCTGCTCTGCGCAACCTTGGCGGCAACCGGCCTGGCCGCCGGCGCCGCCCACGCGGCAGATGCCTGGCCCAGCAAGCCCATCAAGATCATCGTGCCGTACACCCCGGGGGGGTCGACCGACATCGTCACCCGCATCGTGATGGACAAGCTCGGAACGCGCCTGAAGCAAAGCATCATCATCGAGAACCGTCCCGGCGCCAACAGCAGCGTCGGCTCGGCCATCGCGGCCAAGGCGGAGCCGGACGGCTACACTTTTCTATCGATACTTCCGGCCTACATCATCAATTTCCATCTGTACAAGCTGGGCTACAAACCCGCCGACCTGACCCCCGTGGTGCAGATGGCCGACCTGCCGCTGTTCCTGTTCGTGGCCGAGGAAATCCCGGTGAAAACGGTGGCCGAACTGGTCGCCTACGCGCGCAAGAATCCGGACAAGCTCACCTATGCCTCCAGCGGCAACGGCTCCAGCGCGCACCTGACCGGCGCCGACTTCGCGCTGCAAAGCAAGATCACGATGACGCACGTGGCCTACAAGGGCAGCGCCCCCATTCTGGCCGACCTGCTGGGCGGCCGGGTCTCCATGGTGTTCGACCCCATCCTGGTGCCCATGCAGTACGTGAAGCAGAACCGGCTGAAGGCGCTGGCGTTCACCGGCAAGGAACGCTGGCCGACCGAGCCCTCGATCCCCACCATGGAAGAAGCCGGCCTGCCCGGCTTCGTCACCGGCTCCTGGGCCGGACTGATGGCGCCAGCCGGCACGCCCGCGCCGGTCATAGACCGCATGGCGCGCGAGATCAGCGAAATCGTCAAGGAACCCGACGTCAGGCAGAAATTCCTGGACGCGGGCTTCCTGCCGGCCAGCGGCACCACCGCGCAATTCGCGACGCTGATGAAGACGGACTCGGCGCGCTACGCCGAGATCATCAAGCAGGCCCGCATCAGCGTGGACTGAACGCGGAGCCCCGCCATGATCGACAAGTTCTATGACACGCCCGAAACCGCCGTTGCGGACATACACGACGGCGCCACCGTGCTGATCAGCGGCTTCGGCGGCGCCGGCATGCCCACGGAACTGATCCACGCGCTGATCGCACAGGGCGCGCGCGAACTTACCGTGGTCAGCAACAACGCCGGCAACCACGAAACCGGCCTGGCCGCGTTGATCAAGGCCGGGCGCGTGCGCAAGGTGATCTGCTCGTTTCCGAAGGCCTCGCACTCCTGGGTCTTCGACGAGTTCTACCGCCAGGGCCGCATCGAACTGGAATGCGTGCCGCAAGGCACCATCGCCGAGCGCCTGCGGGCGGCGGGGGCCGGCCTGGGCGGGTTCTATACGCCCACGGCCTACGGCACCGAACTGGCGCGCGGAAAGGAAACGCGCATGATCGACGGCCGCGGCCACGTCTTCGAACATCCCTTGCACGGCGACTTCGCGCTGGTGAAAGCCGACCTGGCCGATCGCTGGGGCAACCTCACCTACAACAAGAGCGCGCGCAACTTCGGACCCGTCATGTGCATGGCGGCCAAGACCGCCATCGTGCAGGTGCGCGCCAAGGTCGCGCTGGGCGAACTGTCGCCCGAGGCCGTGGTGACGCCGGGCATCTTCGTCAAGCGCGTCACCCAGGTCGCCAACGCCGCCTTTTCCAGCTAGGGCTGGCCGAACCCCAAAGGAATCCGCATGTTCCAACCCCTGACCCGCGAGGCCATGGCGCGCCGCCTCGCCCGGGACATCCCCGACGGCAGCTATGTCAACCTGGGCATCGGCATGCCGGTACTGGTGGCCGCGCACCTGCCTGCCGACCGCGAGATCGTGCTGCACAGTGAAAACGGCATCCTCGGCATGGGCCCGCCGCCCGCCGAGGCCGACATCAACCTGGACCTGATCAACGCCGGCAAGCAGCCCGTGACCCTGCTCGAAGGCGGCGCGTACTTCCATCACGCGGATTCATTCGCGATGATGCGCGGCGGCCATCTGGACATCTGCGTCATGGGCGGCATGCAGGTCGCCGCCAACGGCGACCTGGCCAACTGGTCGCTGGCCAAGCCGGGAGAAGCGCCGGCCGTGGGCGGCGCGATGGACCTGGCGGTGGGCGCGCGCAGCGTCTATATCATGATGGAGCACAACAGCAAGAATGGCGACCCCAAGATCGTCGAGCGCTGCACCTATCCGCTGACGGGCGCCGGCGTGGTGGACCGCATCTATACCGACCTGGCCGTCATCGAGGTCACGCCAGACGGGCTGCTGGTTCGGGATATGATCGACGGCATGACTCTCTCAGCCCTACAGGCGCGCACTGGCGCGCCACTGCGCGCAGCCTGATGCGGCCCAATCTTCCCCCGCCCGGCTATGCCGCGCCGCTCGCGGCGGAAGATCATCCCGACCAGCTGCGCGGCGATCCGGACTACATGCTGACGCTGGCGCGCGGCCTGCATGTGATCCGCGCCTTCGGCACGCGCCGCCATCCGCAAACCGCGGCCGAACTGAGCCGCCGCGCCGGCCTGCCGCGCGCCGTGGTGCAACGCTGCCTGCACACGCTGATCCTGCTGGGCATCGCCGAGCAGCAAGGCAGGCTCTATGTGCTGACGCCGCGCATCCTGGGCCTGGGCTATGCCTATTTTTCGTCCACGCCCTTCGTCTCGCTGGCGCAGCCGGTGCTGGAAGAACTGAGCGCCACGATCAACGAGACCTGCGCGCTGGCCATCATGGAAGGCCACGAAATGCTATACCTGGCGCGCTCCGAGGTCACCCGCCTGCTGGCGACCTCGATGGGGCTGGGCAGCCGGCTGCCGGCCTATTGCACCTCCATCGGCCGGGTGCTGCTGGCGCAGTTGCCGGAACCGGCGCTGGCCCGCTACTTCGCCGCGACGGAGCTGCAGCCGTACACGGAATTCACGGTCATCTCCGAAGACGGACTGCGCGCGGAACTCGCGCGCATCCGCGAGCAGGACTATGCGGTCGTCGACCAGGAGCTGGAACTGAACGTGCGCGCCATCTCGGTGGCGGTGCGCTCGGCCAGCGGCAAGGCCTGCGGCGCCGTCAACGTCAGCGTCAAGGCGGCGCGGGTGCCGCTGAACCGGCTGACGGAGGACTTCCTGCCGCCGTTGCGGCAGGCGGTGGAGAGAATCGGAGAGTTCCTGGCGGCCTGAGCCGCGAGCCCTACAGGTCCGTCGTGTCCAGCGTGAAAGCGGCGGCGGCGCGGCCGATACGGTCGTTGACCGCGTGCCAGTCATCGGTGGCGGGCGGCGCCTGCACGATGATGCGGGCGTAGCCCTGCTGGTCCAGGTCGCGCAGCAGGCCATAGAGCGCCTGCGCATAGCGCGCCGGATCGGCGGGCACGGCCTGCCACTGCACCCGGACGTCGAGCGCATCGGGACGATCGCCGTAGGCGACCACCACGACCTTGCCTTCGGGCAGTCCCTGCCCCCGCACCACGTCCCGCAGACGCGCGTCCGAGGCCAGCTCCAGCGCCGTGCGCGGCGCGTAGTGCGCCTTCAGCGTGCCCGAAGCGCGCGGCGCGGCGGCGTCGGGCGCGAAGACCTGCACGCCCAGCACGGCTTCGATCTGCGCGGCGCTGATGTGGCCGGGACGCAGCAGCACGGGGCCGGCGCCACGGTCCAGGCGCGACAGGTCGAGGATGGTGGACTCGATGCCCACTTCCGAAGCGCCGCCTTCCAGCACCGGCATGCCGGCCGCGACTTCCTCGGGGAACTCGCTGCGCACGTGCTCGGCGCGCGTCGGCGACACCTGGCCGAACTTGTTGGCCGACGGCGCCGCGACGCCGCCCTGCCCGTTGGGCTTGCCCGCGGCAAAAGCCGCCAGCAGCGCCTGCGCCACCGGATGCGAGGGGCAGCGGATGCCGATGCTGTCCTGGCCGCCGCTGACCGTGTCGACGATGTGCGGCGCGCGCTTGAGGATCAGCGTGAGCGGACCGGGCCAGAAGGCATCGATCAGCAGGCGCGCCTCTTGCGGCACTTCCGCCGCCCAGTACGACAGGTCGCCTTGCGGCGCGATGTGCACGATGACGGGATGGTTGGAAGGCCGGCCCTTGGCGGCGTAGATCTTGGCGACCGCTTGTGGGTTCTCCGCGTCCGCACCCAGGCCGTAGACGGTCTCGGTGGGGAATGCGGCCAGCTCGCCGTCCAGCATGCGCTGCGCGGCCTGGGCGATCTCCGCGGCGTTGGCGGAAGCTGACGGGGGCAAGGAAGTCATGGCGTCCGCGCTTTACTCGGGAGCCTGCATGCCCAGCGCCGCCGCCACGCGGGCGGCGTCGTCGCGGGCCTGCTGCAAGGTGGGCGCCACGATCGTGATGTGGCCCATCTTGCGGCCGCGGCGCGCTTCGCGCTTGCCGTACAGGTGCAGCTTGGCGGTGGGCACGGCCAGCGCGGCGGCCCAATCGGGTTCGCGCTGCGTCGTGGCGCTGGCCGACGGATACCAGATGTCGCCCAGAATGTTCAGCATGACGGCGGGCGCCAGCAGATCGGATCCGCCCAGCGGCAGGCCGGCCATGGCGCGCGCCTGCTGCTCGAACTGGCTGGTCAGGCAGGCGTCCATGGTGTAGTGGCCGCTATTGTGCGGACGCGGCGCGATCTCGTTGACGATCAGGCTGCCATCCTTGAGCACGAAGAATTCCACGCACAGCACGCCATGGTAGCCCAGGCCCTGGGCGATGGCTTGCGCGGCCTGCGTGGCGCGCGCCTGGCGTTCGGCGTGGGCCGCGTCCTGCTGCACGGGCGCGGCGGTCGACACCGCCAGGATGCCGTCGCGGTGCACGTTGCGCGCCACCGGGAATACCACGCTCGCGCCGTCAAAACCGCGCGCCAGCACCACGGAGATTTCGTAATCCAACGGCATCAGCGCTTCCAGCACGCAGGCCACGCCGCCGAATTCGGCGAAGGCGGCCAGCGCTTCCTCGCGCGTGTCGATGCGGGCCTGGCCCTTGCCGTCGTAGCCCAGGCGGGCGACTTTCAGGATGCCGGGGAACAAGCCCTGAGGAGCCGCGCGCAGGTCGGCTTCGCTGCGGATGGCGGCGTGCGGCGCAACGGTAATGCCCTGCGCAGCGATGAAGGTCTTTTCGGCGATGCGGTCCTGCACGATGGCCACGGCGTCGGCCGCCGGGCTGACGCGGCAGCGCGTGGCCAGCGTGCGCAGGCTGGCCGCGGGCACGTTCTCGAATTCGGTGGTGACGGCCTGACAGGCATGGGCCAGGCGCTCGAGGCCGGCCTCGTCGTCATAGGCCGCCTGGATGTGCAGGTCAGCCACCATGCCCGCCGGGCATTCGGCGGCCGGATCCAGCACCGCGACCTTGTAGCCCAGGCTTTGGGCCGCGTGGCAGAACATGCGGCCCAGTTGGCCGCCGCCCAACAAGCCCAGCCAGCCGCCGGGGGCAATCATGAAAGCAGTCGATTGAGTCATTCTGATCAGGCCTCGGGCGGAACCTTCATGTCGCGCGCGGCTTGCGTCTGGCGGGCGCGGAACGCCACCAGCTTCTGGTGCAAGCCGGCATCCGTGCCCGCCAGGGTGGCGATCAGGTGCAGCGCCGCATTGGCGGCGCCGGCTTCGCCGATCGCGAACGTGGCCACCGGCACGCCCTTGGGCATCTGCACGATGGACAGCAGCGAATCCTCGCCGCGCAGGTACTTGGACGGCACCGGCACGCCGAACACCGGCACTTCGGTCAGCGCCGCCATCATGCCCGGCAGGTGCGCCGCGCCGCCGGCGCCGGCGATGATGCCGCGCAGGCCGCGCGCATGTGCAGCAGCGCCGTATTCAGCCATGTCCTGCGGCATGCGGTGCGCGGAAATCACGCGCGTCTCGTGGGGAACGCCGAAGTCCTCCAGCATGGTGACCGCGTGCTTCATGACCTCCCAATCGCTGGAAGAACCCATAATCACGCCCACCACGGGGGTGGCCTCTGCCGCTGCGGAAGTCTTGGCTGTCATAACCGGTGTCGTAGAGTTGAGACCGCGGCGCAAGGCCGCGGAAAGTCAAAGGACCGCGGACGGATGCCGCGAAACCCGGTATTTTACCCGGCGCCGGCGCACGGCTATGTGGCAGCGGCGGAATCCAGCCATTGATAGCTGGTCGGGTTGTCCGGGCAGGGCCCGAAACCGCACTCCAGCGTGGTGCTGCCCACATTGGCCAGCGCCACCAGAAAAAACAGGGCCATGACCAGCACGCCCAGCACCGACACGGGCTTGCGCAGCATGTTGTCGCCCCACTTGCGGTCGACCGTCAGCATCAGCGCGCTGAACATGATGATGGCGGTAAAGGCGATGAACGCCCAGGTGTAGAAGTGCAGGCCCAGCAGCGGCGAGCCGTAGCCCGGATCACCCGGCGCAATATGCAGCAGCACCTGCCGGCCCGCGGCCAGCATGCCGCCCAATGCAGCCGCGATGCTCATCGCATAGTGCATGGGCGACGGCCCCAGGCGCATGTTCAACAGAAAGCCCACCCCTGCGAGCAGCAGCGCCACGCGCTGCAACAGGCACAGCGGGCAAGGCAGTTCGTCATAGGCGATCTGCCAGAAGAAGGCCATGCCCAGGGCGCCGGTGATGCCCAGCAGCGCCAGGCCGTTCAGGATGCGCGAGCCGCGCGCGGGATTGCGGGAGAAGATCATCGCCCCGCCCTCAGAACGACAAGGCCAGCGGACTGGTCATGTGGTACTGGCACCAGGCGGCGAACAGCGCCAGCGTCAGCAGCCAGAAGGTCACGCAAGGGCGGCGCCTGCCTAGCATGCCGAACCACACTGCGATCAGGCCAGTCAGGAAGGGCAACATCATTACCATGCTGGGAGCTCCTTTCTGGGGAACGTCCCCATGCAAGCAGCCGAGAATTATAGCGTCACAATTCGCAATAAATCCTATCGAAAGCCCTGATAACCCTTGCAGGGCAAACGCTTTCGGGGGGCGGAGCGGCAGGGCTTCTAGCTTGCGGATGTCAGGGTTCTTTAGCCGCCGAGGCTGCCCTGCGCCATTCCGATGCTCGCCCCGGTGGGGCTGCGCTTCGGATGGCTCCGGGGTCCTCGGCTGGCAGTCGCCTAATGCGTTGGTTTTGGACCCCGTTCCTGGGCAGATGCCGTGAGCCGGTGGCCGGACGGAGGGATCCGAAGCGCAGCCCCACTGGGGCGAGCATCGGAATCCCGCAGTCCGGACGCCGGCGACTCAAGAACGCTGCCTCACAAAACCGAAGTGCGGGGCAGCAGGGCTTCGAGCTTGCGGATGTCAGGGTTCTTTAGCCGCCGAGGCTGCCCTGCGCCATTCCGATGCTCGCCCCGGTGGGGCTGCGCTTCGGATGGCTCCGGGGTCCTCGGCTGGCAGTCGCCCAATGCACTGGTTTTGGACCCCGTTCATGGGCAGATGCCGTGAGCCGGTGGCCGGGCGGAGGGATCCGAAGCGCAGCCCCACTGGGGCGAGCATCGGAATCCCGCAGTCCGGACGCCGGCGGCTCAAGAACGCTGCCTCACAAGACCGAAGTACGGGGCAGCAGGGCTTCCAGCTTGCGGGTGTCAGGGTTCTTTAGCCGCCGAGGCTGCCCTGCGCCATTCCGATGCTCGCCCCGGTGGGGCTGTGCTTCGGATGGCTCCGGGGTCCTCGGCTGCCAGTCGCCTAATGCGGGTGGTTTCGGACCCCGTTCATGGGCAGATGCCGTGAGCCGGTGGCCGGACGGAGGGATCCGAAGCGCAGCCCTGCCGGGGCGAACATCGGAATCCCGCAGTCCGGACGCTGGCGACTCAAGAACCCTGCCTCCCAAAACCGAAGTGCGGGGCGGTAGGGCTTCGAGCTTGCGGATGTCAGGGTTCTTTAGCCGCCGAGGCTGCCCTGCGCCATTCCGATGCTCGCCCCGGTGGGGCTGCGCTTCGGATGGCTCCGGGGTCCTCGGCTGGCAGTCGCCTAATGCATTGGTTTCGGACCCCGTTCAGGGGCAGATGCCGTGAGCCGGTGGCCGGGCGGAGGGATCCGAAGCGCAGCCCCACCGGGGCGAGCATCGGAATCCCGCAGTCCGGACGCCGGCGGCTCAAGAACGCTGCCTCACAAAACCGAAGTGCGGTCCGGATTTTCCTCATCCGGACGCCCCAGGAGCGGGTTTCCCTTGGCCGGCAGCGTTCAGGCGACCAGGCGGTCCAGGGCTTCGCGGTACTTGGCGGCAGTCTTTTCCAGCACGTCCTGGGGCAGACGCGGCGCGGGCGGGGTTTTGTCCCAGGTCTGGGTTTCCAGCCAGTCGCGCACGAACTGCTTGTCGAACGACGGGGGGCTGATGCCCACACGGTAGCCGTCGGCCGGCCAGAAGCGCGAGGAATCCGGCGTCAGCACTTCGTCCATCAGGTACAGCGTGCCATCGTCGTCCAGCCCGAATTCGAACTTGGTGTCGGCGATGATGATGCCCTTGGTGGCCGCGAACTTGGCGGCTTCGGCGTAGAGCTTGAGCGTCACGTCGCGGATGCGCTCGGCCATTTCCTGGCCGACTTCCTTGACCACGTGGGCAAAGTCCACGTTCTCGTCGTGCATGCCGAATTCGGCCTTGGCAGCGGGCGTGAAGATGGGTTCGGGCAGCTGGCTGGCCTGTTGCAGGCCGGCGGGCAGCTTGATGCCGCACACGGCGCCGGTGGCCTGGTAGTCCTTCCAACCGGAGCCGATCAGGTAGCCGCGGGCCACCGCTTCCACCAGGATGGGCTTCAAGCGCTTGACCACCACGGCGCGGCCGCGCACTTGGTCGACTTCGTCCGGCGCGACCACGTCTTCGGCCTTGATGCCCGTGGAGTGGTTCGGCAGGATGTGGGCCAGCTTCTGCAGCCAGAACTCGGTCAGTTCGGTCAGCACCTGTCCCTTGCCGGGGATGGGGTCGTCAAGAATCACGTCGAACGCGGAGATGCGATCCGACGCGACGATCAGCAACTTGTCGTCGCCCACCGCGTACATGTCGCGCACCTTACCGCGGCCCAGCAGCGGCAAGGACTTGATGCTGGATTGATGCAAAGCAGAAGTCACGGGAATGGCCTATGGCAATAATGAAGATTCCCGCCTCGGGCAGGCGCCAGGGCGGGAAGTAGAACGGAATCCGGGAACTGCGGGCAAGGCGGGCGCGGCGCGCACGGGTCTTGCGAAGCGCATAGGTTACTGCAAATAGACAGGTTTTGCCGGGCCTCCCCTCGACGCCGCCCGGTCGCCGGGTTAGGCTCTGGCTTCCTATATGATGCGCGCCGGCCGCCTCTGGCGTCACGGCGCTGACCCCAAGCCCGGAGACAGAGTCGTATGCAGGATGCTTCCCCAAAACGTAGCGCCCAAGCCGACGCGCAGGTGCACCTGACCGGCGGCTGCCAGTGCGGCGCAGTCCGCTACGCCATCACCGATGAACCGCTCACGGCCGCTAGCTGTCATTGCCGGGACTGCCAGTATTCCAGTGGCGGCGCCCCGGCCCATGCATTGATTTTCCCGGCCGGCTCCATCACGCTGTTGCGCGGCAGCCCCAAGGAGCACCGCTACCGGGGCGAATCCGGCCATACCGTGATGCGCAGCTTCTGTGCGGACTGCGGCACCCCGCTGTTCGGCAATTCGGCGGGCATGGGCTATGACATCGTGCGGGCCGGCTCGCTGGACGATCCGGAGGCGTTCCGCGCCCGCGCCAGCCTCTGGACCGACTCGGCCCCGTCCTGGCATCACGTCGACCGGAGCGTGCCGCACTTCCCCCGCAACTCGCCGGCGCCGTAACCGGCGGCGCAAAAAAAAGCGGTCCGCGCATGCGGACCGCTCTTTCATTGCACTCGGGCGCCAGACGCCCATGGCGCCCCGCACCCGCGGCAGAGACTTACTGCACCACCTGGGACAGCTTGCCCGACGCGTATTGCGCGGCGATCTCGGTCAGCGGCAGCGCCTTGATCTTGCTGGCGTTGCCGGCGGTGCCGAACTCGGTGTAGCGAGCCACACAGATGGCCTTGGCGGCGGCGCGGGCCGGCTTCAGGTATTCGCGCGGGTCGAACTTTTCCGGGTTTTCGGCGAAGAAGCGGCGGATCGCGCCGGTCATGGCCAGACGGATATCGGTGTCGATATTGATCTTGCGCACGCCGTACTTGATGGCTTCCTGGATTTCCTCGACGGGCACGCCGTAGGTTTCCTTCATGTTGCCGCCGAATTCGCGGATCTCGGCCAGCAGTTCCTGCGGCACGCTCGAGCTGCCGTGCATCACCAGGTGGGTGTTGGGCAGGCGGGCGTGGATTTCCTTGATGCGGGAGATCGACAGGATGTCGCCGGTGGGCTTGCGCGTGAACTTGTAGGCGCCATGGCTGGTGCCGATGGCGATGGCCAGGGCGTCCAGCTGCGTGCGGCGCACGAAGTCGGCGGCTTGTTCCGGGTCGGTCAGCAGCTGGTCCATGGTCAGCTTGCCGTCGGCGCCGTGGCCGTCTTCCTTGTCGCCTTCCATGGTTTCCAGGGAACCCAGGCAGCCCAGTTCGCCTTCGACCGTCACGCCCAGCTTGTGGGCGGTGTCCACGACCTTCTTGGTCACTTCCACGTTGTAGTCGTAGTCGGCAATGGTCTTGCCGTCTTCCTTGAGCGAACCGTCCATCATGACGCTGGAGAAGCCCAGGTCGATGGCGCCTTGGCAGATCTTGGGCGATTGGCCGTGATCCTGGTGCATGACCACCGGGATGTGCGGATAGGATTCCACGGCGGCCTGGATCAGGTACTTCAGGAAGCCTTCGCCGGCGTATTTGCGCGCGCCGGCCGAGGCCTGCATGATCACCGGGCTGTCGGTCTCCGCAGCGGCTTCCATGATGGCCTGGACCTGTTCCAGGTTGTTGACGTTGAAAGCGGGAATGCCGTAACCGTGCTCGGCGGCGTGGTCGAGCAACTGGCGCATGGAGACTAGGGCCATGAGTGGTCCTCCTTAGGTACTGTCTATTGAAAGATGGTTGAAGCCTTGCTGAATGGGGGGATTTTACGGGGGATTCGACGAAAGGTCTTGCAACCGCCCGTATCCGGTCCATTCAGATGAGCACGAAAGGCTCAGGCCAGTCTTCGACTCCCCCGAAGGACCGATGGCGCGGCGGCTTGCGCCGCGCCAGAAACCGCAGCGTCTACGGCCGGCCGGCGTGCGGCACGTCCACCCGGGTCATCAGGATGCAGCCTTCGTGTTTGGCCCGGCGGTTGGCCTCGATGAAGTCGGGCGCGGCCGCCATGAACAGGGTGTGGCCGTCCGGCCCGCCCAGGGCGGCGGCGAAGATGCCGAACTCGCCGGTGTCGATCTGCTCCAGGATCTTGCCGCCGCGCGCCACGCGCACGATGCGCTTGCCGATGGCGTCCGCCACCCACAAGGCCTCTTCCGCGTCCAGCGCCCCGCCGTCCGGCCCGATGGCGGAGGCGGCGATCAGCACGCCCAGGTCGCCGCTGTCCGGCAAGGGGCCGAAATCGGCCCAGTCGCGGCGCGGTCCCAGCCCGCCATCGGCCAGGATATCGAATTCGGAAATGCGGTTGCCGAAGGTTTCGTTGACGATCATGGTCTTGCCGTCCGGCGTGATGAACGAGCCGTTGGGAAAGCACAGCCCGTCGGCCACCTGCCGTGCGGAGCCATCGGGATCCACGCGCACGATGCCGGTGTTGCGCACCGGCTCGCCCGCCATCAGATCGAAACCGAAATTACCCACGTAGGCCCGGCCCTGCGCATCCACCACCATGTCGTTGACCGGGCCGCCCGCGTACGCCGACAAGTCGGCGTGAACCGCAAGCGTCCCGTCCGCCTCGCGCCGCAGGAGCTTGCGGTCCTTCATGGACGCGATCAGCAAGCGGCCATCCGGCAGCCAGCCCAGCCCGGACGGCTGCTGCGGCACCTGGCAGATCTGCTCGACCTTGCCGTCCAGGTCCACGGCGATGACCTGCTCGGTATAGAAGTCCGACGCCCACAAGCGGTTCTCGTGCCAGCGCAGCCCCTCCAGATAGGTGTATCCGGACGCCAGCACGGACAATTCGCGTTTCGGCATTGCCTAGTCTCCTTGTGCAGCCCCGCGCAGGGGCCTGTTGTTGGTGTTGCCCCGCGCCGCTGCCGCGCACGCCGGGATCGGTCCATTCTGGCATGGCGGTGGGCGATAGCGCAGCAGTTCCAAATTGATACAACTCCGGTATCGCCGGCCCCGAAGCGACTCCCTCGGTAAGCCGCCTTATCCGTCCCCGTCCTGACAACTGCGTGTCAGGTGTGCGGCGTTAAGATCGCGCCCCAAGGGTAAACCCGCAACCTCGCGAACCACCCTGGCATCCCGTCTTCGGATCCTCTTGCCCGCCCCCATGCCGGCGCGCCCGCCTTCCCGGGCCAGGCAAACGATCCCTGTTTTCCGTTTTGATCATGAACACTAAGAAGCTGACGCGTTACATCGGCATCGCCATGGTGCTGGGCATCGTGGTGGGCTATTTCTGCCACAACTACGCGCAGAACCAGAAGGAGGCGGTGCAGATCGCCTCGTACTTCAGTCTCATCACCGACATCTTCCTGCGCATGATCAAGATGATCATCGCCCCGCTGGTCTTCGCCACCCTGGTGACCGGCCTGGCCAGCATGAGCGACGCCAGCGCCGTGGGCCGCATCGGCATGCGCGCCATGGTCTGGTTCATTGCCGCCTCGGCCCTGTCGCTGCTGCTGGGGCTGGCCCTGGTCAACATCTTCCAGCCCGGCGCGCACATGAACCTGGCGCTGCCGGACGCGGGCCTGACGTCGGGCCTGAAGACGGGCGACTTCACGCTCAAGGCCTTCATCACGCACGTGTTCCCGCGCAGCATCGCCGAGGCCATGGCCAACAACGAGATCCTGCAGATCCTGGTGTTCTCGCTGTTCTTCGGCGCGGCCCTGTCCTTCATCCGCGGCAAGGGCCACAACACTATCTACAACCTGATCGACGAGCTGGCCAAGATCATGTTCCGGGTGACGGACTATGTGATGCGCTTCGCCCCCATCGGCGTGTTCGCCGCCATGGCCGCCGCCATCACCACCGAGGGTCTGGGCGTGCTGGTGAGCTACGGCAAGCTGATAGGCGAGTTTTACCTGGGCCTGGCGCTGCTGTGGGTCATCCTGTTCGCCGTGGGCTACCTGTTCCTGGGCAAGTCCACCTTCCGCCTCGGCGGCCTGATCAAGGAGCCCACACTGCTGGCGTTCTCCACGGCCAGCAGCGAATCGGCCTACCCCAAGACCATCGAGGCGCTGACCCGCTTTGGCGTGCCCAAGCGCATCTCGGGCTTCGTCCTGCCGCTGGGCTACTCCTTCAACCTGGACGGCTCGATGATGTACCAGTCCTTCGCGGTGCTGTTCATCGCCCAGGCCTACAACATCCAGATGAGCTTTACGCAGCAGCTGACGCTGTTGCTGGTCCTGATGGTGACCAGCAAAGGCATGGCCGGCGTGGCGCGCGCCTCGCTCGTGGTGGTGGCCGCGACCCTGCCGATGTTCCATCTGCCCGAAGCCGGCCTGCTGCTGATCATGGGCATCGACCAGTTCTTCGACATGGGCCGCACGGCCACCAACGTGGTCGGCAACAGCCTGGCCACCGCCGTGATCTCCAAGCTGGAAGGCAAGCGCGAGGACGCGGCTGATACCGCGTCCGCAGCGGCCGAGGATGCCCCCGCGGGCCAGGCCGCGAGCCAGAACGCCTGAAGCAAGGGGCAATAAAAACGGGCCGCATGGCCCGTTTTTTTCATGGATTGCGCCAGCTTGACCGGCGCCATGGCCGGGAGCAACATATAAGCCCTTCGCTCCCTATCCCGGCGCGGCGCGCATGGGCGCCACGCTCAGTCCTCATGCCATGAAACGCCCTAGCCTGCGCTGCGCCCTGGCAGCCGCGGCCCTGATGTCCGCCGCGCCCGCCTCCCACGCCTGGACCCGCATTTCCTGCGAGCTGGGCGGCACCGTGGCCAACCTGCCCGTGGTGATGCGCCAGTACCGCACCGACGGCACGGAACTGACGCAATTGATGTTCAGGCTCAAGGTCAGGGACGCGGACATCCCGGATGGCGCCCGCGCCGATACCGACTGCACCGAATTCGTCGGCCGCGAGATCGACGTGGTGCTTGAGAACGCCGCCGCCAACACGGTCCGCAAGGGCAAGTCCCTGAAGATGCTGTACCGCTACGACGATTCGCTGGGGCAGAGCCAGGCGACGAAATTCGAGCTGGAACGCCCCTAGGCTCTATACGCCCTAGTCGTTGACCGAACACGAGACGGGCGCGCCGTCCTCGAATTCCACGTCGTAGGTATGCACCGGGTCCCAGGGCAGCGTGAACCACAGTTCATAGCCGTCGCCGTCTTCGTCGAACAGCCACAGCGCGCGCAGCACGGCATGTTGCGCCATGGCTTCGGGGGTTTCTTCCTGCAGCAGCTGGTTGTCGTCCAGGCCGAGCTTCTTGTAGTGCTCGTAGGAGTAGTTTTCCAGCAGGAACTCGGCCGCGGCCAGGATCTGGTCGTCGAGGTCGTCGATGATGGCCTTGACCACCTTGGACGCGCTGCCGTCGGGCTCTTCGCCGTCAGTCTGGACCATCACGTGGATGGGCGGACGGCCCTTGCCGGCGGCGACGTTCTCCGCGGCCCACAGATCGGGCTCCTCGGGATCCTGGGTGAAATTGAATCGTGCCATCGCGAACTCCGGAAAAAGGGCCGGCGCGCCGCGGAAATCGCGGCCGCGCCTTTCCCGCCATTTAACCAGATGCGCGGCCTCCCGGCTGCGCCTGTCGGCGATGTTTTTGCGACGGATCGCCCCTGCGCAGACTGAATTCAGACACGCTCCAGCGGCAGGTGCGGCAGATCCGGCAGGGCCACCCGTATCGGATCGCCCGCGCTCACCGCTCCGCCTTCGATGACGATGGCCATGATGCCGGCGCGGCGTATCAGGCTGCCGTCAGGATGGCGGCCCAACACGGCGGCGGTCAGGCCCAGCTGGTAGCTGTCGAGCTGGGAGCAGGGATTGCGCAGGCCGGTGATTTCGACCACCGCGTCCGCGCCGAGGTGCAGGCGCGCCCCGCGCGGCAATCCCAGCAGATCGATGCCACGGGTGGTGATGTTCTCGCCCATGGTGCCTTCCGCCACGTTGAAGCCGGCGAGTTGCAGCTCGTCGTGCAGTTCGCCGTGGATCAGATGGACCTGCCGCAGATTGGGCTGGGTGGGATCCGCCTTGACGCGGGAGCGGTGCTTGACCGTGACGCCCATGTGGGCGTCCCCTTCAACCCCCAGCCCCTGCAACAGCAGGATCGCCGGCACCACCGGCTTGCTGAAGCCGTGCGTCGGGCCGCAGGCCACGGCGGTCACGATGGGATGCATGGCATCTCTCCAGGATCGGGTTCAGGCTGTCAGCGCCTGCGCCTCTGGCGCGCGCTGCTCGCTCGCCCGCACAGGCGGATAGTATGCCGAGAATACCAGCCTGCCGGCCGACCAGGTATGGCTGATCAGCGGCTGCGCGCCCACTTGCGCCACCGCCACCAGGTCCGCGCGCAGGCCCGGCGCGATGCGTCCGCGGTCGGACAGGCCGCAAGCCTGCGCCGGATTCAGCGTGACCAGCGCGACCGCCTGCGGCAGCGTCAGGTCCGTCTGCGCGGCCACCGTGTAGGCCGCGGCGATCAGCGCCGACGGCTGGTAGTCCGAGCACAGGCAGCTGGCCACGCCGGCGCGGATGGCGTCGATGGCGCGCATGGAGCCGCTCTGGCTCTGGCCGCGCAGCACATTGGGCGCGCCCAGAATGGTCGGCAGGCCGCAGGACACCGCGGCGCGCGCGGTATCCAGGGTGATCGGGAACTCGCTCATCGCGACGCCCAGGTTGCGCATGGTGGCGATGCGCTGGATCGAATCGTCGTCGTGGCTGGCGGTGGGTATGCCCAACCCCTGCGCATGCGACAGCAGCGCCGCCACCCGCGCCACCGCGCCATCCTTGGCGCGCGTCTTGGCCTGCGCGGCCTCCTCGGCCTGCTCGCGGCTCATGGCGTGGTTGCCCATCATGTACTGCAGATAGGACTCCAGCGTCTTGAACTGCCCCTGGCCCGGCGAATGGTCCATGACCGACAGCAGGTCCACCGCGCCCTCGTCCATCAACGCGCGCAGCACGTCCACCGAGGTGGCGTCGGTGACTTCGTAGCGGCAATGGACGCGGTTGTCGACCAGGCTGTGCTGGCCGAAGGCGCGTACGGTGCGCACCACTTCCGCCGCCGTCTGGTTGTTGCGCACGCCCCACTCGCTGTTGGCGAAGGACAGCGCGTGATAAGGCGTGGTGATGCCGGCCGCGGCATTGCGCCGGTCCACCTGGGCCACCGCGAAGTCAAGCGGGAACAGCACCCGCGAACGCGGCTCGGCTTCCTTTTCGATGGCGTCGCAATGCAAGTCGATCAACCCCGGCAGCAAGGTCTGGCCGCGCAGGTCGATCTCGCGGTCCGCTCGCGTCCCGGCTGGCTCGATGGCGACGATGCGGCCATCGTCGATCAGCACGGCGCTGTCCTCCAGGACGCGGTCCTGCAGCACCACGCGGGCGTGGGTGAGATAAGTGCTCTGCATCATGGCTCCAGGTCGGCCAGGGCGGGTTGGGCGGGACGCAGCGCCAGAGTCTGCGTGGCGACGGCGTCGCGCACTTCGGCATCGTGGAAGATGCCCAGCAGGCAGCGGCCTTCGGCCTTGGCCTCGCGGATCAGCTCGATCACGACCTGGCGGTTGTCGGCGTCCAGCGACGCGGTGGGTTCGTCCAGCAACAGGATGGGATGGCGGGCGATGAAGCCGCGCGCGATGTTCACGCGCTGCTGCTCGCCGCCCGAGAAGGTGGCGGGCGCCAGCCCCCACAGGCGCGGCGGCACGTTCAGGCGCTGCAGCAGGGATGCCGCGCGCGAGCGGGCTTCGTCGGCGTCCACGCCCGCCGCGCGCAGGGGCTCGGCCACCACGTCCAGCGCCGACACGCGCGGAATCACGCGCAGGAACTGGCTGACGTAGCCGATCACCTCGCGCCGCAGCGCCAGGATGCGCTGCTCGGGAGCGCCCGCCAGCTCGACCCATTCGTCGTTCCAGCGCACCCGGATACTGCCCTCGGTCGCCAGATAGTTGCCGTAAAGGCAGCGCAACAAGGTGCTCTTGCCGGTACCGGACGGCCCCGCCAGCACCAGGCAGTCGCCGGCGGCCGCGTCGAAGTCGACCGATTCCAGCACGGGCAGGCGCATGCCGCCCTGGTTGTGCAGGGTGAACATCTTTCCGAGGCCCCGCACCTCGATCATGGGAGTCTTTTCAGGCATGGTCAGCTCTGCAAAATGGAAGACACCAGCAACTGGGTGTAGGGATGCTGAGGATCGTCGAGGATCTGGTCGGTCAGGCCGCTTTCCACCACCTCGCCGCCGCGCATGACCAGGGTCCGGTGCGCCAGCAGGCGCGCCACGGCCAGGTCGTGGGTCACGACGATGGCCGCCAGGCCCAGGTCGGCCACCAGCTGGCGCAACAGATCCAGCAGGCGCGCCTGCACCGACACGTCGAGCGAGGCGGTGGGCTCGTCCATGAACACCAGGCGCGGATGCGTCACCAGGTTGCGGGCGATCTGCAAGCGCTGCTGCATGCCGCCCGAGAACGAAGTGGGCCTGTCATCCAGCCGGCCCACGTCGATCTCCATCTTCTGCAGCCAGTTGCCTGCGGCCTGGCGCAGGTCGCCGTAGTGCCTGTCGCCCACGGCCATCAGCCGCTCCGCGATGTTGGCGCCGGCGCTGACCTGCATGCGCAGGCCGTCCCTGGCGTTCTGCCGCACGAAGCCCCAGTCGGTGCGGGACAGCAGGCGCAGGCGCGCGCCCGGCAGCGCGGCCAGGTCGGTGAAGCCCTGATCGCGTGTGTCGTACCAGACGCTGCCGGCGTCAGGCCGGGTCTGGTACGACACGGCCGACAGCAGCGTGCTCTTGCCGGAGCCGGACTCGCCGACCACGCACAGCACTTCGCCGGGATACAGGTCGAAGTTGACGTTGCGGCAGCCGTGCACGCCGTCCCAGGTGCGCGTCATGTTGCGCACGGAAAGCAAAGGTTGGGCGTTCATGCCGCGGCCTCCTGGTTGGCTTGTTGCGCATCCTGCCGCGACTGGCGGTCGTTGCAGTATTCGGTGTCCGAGCAGACGAAGCGGCGCGTGCCGGCGTCGTCCAGGATGATTTCATCCAGGTAGCTCTGGCGCGAGCCGCACAGGTCGCAGCACTCGCTCCAGGTCTCCACCTGGAACGGATGGTCCTCGAAGTCCAGGCTCTTCACCTGGGTGTAGGGCGGCACCGCGTAGACCCGCTTTTCGCGGCCCGCGCCGAACAGCATCAGCGCGGGGCTGCGGTCCAGCTTGGGATTGTCGAACTTGGGGATGGGCGAAGGCCGCATCATGTAGCGCCCGTTGACGATGACGGGATAGTCGTAGGTGGTGGCGATGTGGCCGTGCTGCGCGATGTCTTCGTACAGCTTGACGTGCATGCCGCCGTATTCGGCCAGCGCGTGCATGGTGCGCGTCTCGGTTTCGCTGGGTTCGAGCCAGCGCAGCGGTTCGGGGATGGGCACCTGGAACACCATGATCTGCCCTTCCGCCAGCGGCGTCTCGGGGATGCGGTGGCGCGTCTGGACGATGGTGGCCGCAGCCGTGGCTTCCGTCGTCGCCACGCCCGTGACCCGGCCGAAGAAGCGGCGGATGTTGATGGCGTTGGTGGTGTCGTCCGAACCCTGGTCTATCACCTTGAGCACGTCGTTTGCGCCGATGATGGACGCCGTGACCTGGATGCCGCCGGTGCCCCAGCCATAGGGCAGCGGCATTTCGCGGCTGCCGAAAGGCACCTGGTAGCCGGGGATGGCGACGGCCTTGAGCAAGGCGCGACGCAGCATGCGCTTGGTGGATTCGTCCAGGTAGGCGAAGTTGTAGTGGTCGTCGCGTTCGACCGTTGCGTGTTGGGTAGTCATGGGGAAACCGCCTCGTCCATCAGATCGGTGCGCGCGGCCTCGGGCGCGGCGCGGTCGGCGCGCATGCGCCGCAACAGTTCAAGATTGGCCTGGAAATCCACGTAGTGCGGCAGCTTCAAGTGCTGCACGAAACCGGAGGCTTCGACGTTGTCGCTGTGGTAAAGCACGAATTCGTGATCGTTGGCCGGGGAATCGGCGCGTTCACCCAGGTCGCGCGCCTTCAACGCGCGGTCCACCAGCGCCATCGACATGGACTTGCGCTCGCCATAGCCAAAGGTCAGCCCGTAGCCCCGGGTGAACTTCGGGCCTTCCTCGGCGCTGCCCGCGAATTGGCTGACCATCTGGCATTCGGTGATCTCGATCTCGCCCACGGTGACGGCGAATCCCAGTTCTTCGATATGCATTTCCACCTCGAGCGCGCCGTAGCGGATCTCGGCGGCGAAGGGGTGGGTGTTGCCATAGCCGCGCTGGGTCGAATAACCCATGGACAACAGAAAGCCTTCATCGGCGCGCGCCAGGTTCTGCAGGCGGGCCGCGCGCGAGGCCGGAAAATCCAGCGGCTGCCGGGTCAGGTCGAAGGGCTCGGGATCGCCCTCGGGCACCGGTTCCGCGTCGATCAGGTCGTCATGCGCCAGCAGGTCGGTGACACGCGGCATGGCGCTGTCCAGGGCCTCGCCGCCCGGCGGCAAGGCGTCGGCCTCGCGCTGCGCTTCGAGCGAGAAGTCCAGCAGACGCTGGGTGTAGTCATAGGTCGGCCCCAGGATCTGGCCGCCGGGCACATCCTTGAAGGTCGACGAGATGCGGCGCTGCAAGCGCATGCGGCCCGTGTCGATGGGCTGGGTATAGCCAAAGCGCGACAAGGTGGTGCGGTAGGCGCGCAGCAGGAACACCGCTTCGATCAGGTCGCCGGCCGCCTGCTTGATGGCCAGCGCCGCCAGCCGCGGATCGTAGAGCGAGCCCTCCGCCATGACCCGCGACACCGCCAGCGGCATCTGTTCGCGGATCTGGTCCAGGCTCAGCTCGGGCACTTCGCGGTCGCCGCGCCGGTAGTCGTCCAGCATGCGGTAGGAATTGAGGATGGCGCGTTCGCCCCCTTTTACGGCTACGTACATGTCAGTTCTCCTTGCGCGTGCTGCGCGGCAGCGCGCAAATCCGCCGCCCCTGCGTCAGGAACACGTCGACGCCCAGCGGAAAACGCTGATGATTGAGGCGCCATTCGCGCCAGAAGCCCTCGGGCAGGCCTGCCGCGCACAGCGTCTGCCGGTCCTTGATGCCCGGGCCACCGAGGATGGCGGCCTCGCCCGCCGACAGTGACTCGACCTCGATCAGCAGGGTGGTAGACAAGTCGGGATAGGCCGGATCGCCCTGGTGGCAGGCCGACAGCGCCGGCGCCTTGCCGCCGGCGGGTACCGCGGCAAAGCGCGCCAGCGACGGCGAGGGCACTATCGGGCAGGCGCAATGAAAGCGCAGGAAGGCGATGACGCTCTCGCTGACGCCCTCCGGCAGCCACAGCGGCGTGTCCACGTCCACCAGCGTCAGCAGCAGCGCGGTCATCGCGGGGGACAGTCCCGCGGGCACGCCGGTTTCGGCCAGGATCTCATTGATGCGCCCCGGATGGGCCATGGCGTCGAGCGCGGCGCGGAACGTGGCCTGCGCGTCGCCGACGGGATCCGCGAAACCCGGTAGCAGAGCCCGGCCCGAGGCCGCGGCGGCTTGTATCTGTTGCTGCATGTCAGTCCTCGCCTCTCACCATCGTGAAGAACTCCACCTTGGTCTGCGCCGCCACGCGGGCCTGGCGCTCGATCCGTTCGGCATGCTGGCGCGCCAGCGGCTGGATCAGCTGCGCCTGCACCGTGTCATGCCATTCCGGCAGTTGCAGCAGGGCGTCGGCCACGGCGGCCTGCTCGGCATGACGTTGCGAGCGGCCTTGCACGTAAGCCACGCCGACCACGCCCTCGGCCATCGTCACCGCGCAACGTGTCACGCTCATTTCGCCCAGGTTGAAGCGGGCGCCGGTGCCGCCGCTGCGGGCGCGCACCATGGCCATGCCGGTCTGCGCGGGGCGCAGCGTCTGGTGTTCAGGCTTGCCGGCCAACGCGCAAAAAGCGCCATCCAGCGCGGCCGGGTCGGCCAACGCCAGCACGCGCATCCAGGCGGCGCGTTGCGCGCCCGCCGCGTCCTGCCCTGTCTTGGAGTGATCCATCTTTTTCCTCTAAACGTCTAGACGACCGGATGGAGTATGATCGCTCTGAAAACGAAGTTCAACAGCCTGGCGTGAATTTTTGATGACAGTTGCGGCGCGCCCGCAGCGCCTTTGCGGCCGCCGCCGCATGGTGCACAATCACTGCCATTCTTCATGAAGCTGATGTGACAGCAAGAGCACACCCTATGGTCGAAAGAGGTTCCGGCATCGCCGTCTGGCGGCAAATCGGCGAAGCGCTGGCGGACGATATCCGCAACAAGCTCTATGCGGCAGGCGAACAGCTGCCGTCCGAGCCCGAGCTGGCCGCCAAGTTTTCCGTCAACCGCCACACCATCCGCCGCGCGATGGGCGAACTCGAACAAGGCGGCCTGGTCCGCATCGAGCAAGGCCGCGGCACCTTCGTCCAGGAACACGCGATCGATTACGCCATCGGCAAGCGCACGCGCTTTTCCGAGAACCTGCGCAGCCAGGGTATGCTGGGCCACCAGGAAGTCCTGGGCAGCCAGAGCCTGCGCGCGGGCGACATCGCCAAGCACCTGGGCCTGAGCCGTGCCGCGCCGTTGCTGCGGGTGCAGATCGTGGGCAAGGCGGAAAACCGCCCGATCAGCGTCTCGGAGCACTTCTTCGACGAAAAGCGCTTTCCCGACTTTGCGGAGCGGCTGGCGGCCCTGCGCTCGATCTCCAAGGTCTACTCCCACTACGGCATCGGCGACTACACGCGCAAGTGGTCGCGCATCACCGCCGCCCTGCCCACGCCCGAAATCGCCCGCCTGTTGGGACAGCCCAAGACCCGCCCCATTCTTCAGGTGGAAGCCCTGAACGTGGACCAGCATGGCTCGCCGCTGCAATACAGCGTCGCGCGCTTCGTCGGCGACCTGGTGCAGCTGATGGTGGCGGACGACACCTGACTCAAGGCCGCCGCCTGCGCGCAGGCGGCGCGGAAAGCTCCGCCTAACGGCTTAACTCATCTAGACATCTGGTTGTAATGCTATCCCGCTAACGTCACGCCATGAACACACACACGCACGCCCCCTCGCCCCTGGCCGGTGTCACAGGCCAACGCATCCTGACGCCGCGCGGCGTCGAACAGGCCAGCCTGCGGTTCCACGGTGGACTGATCGAAGGCTCCGCCGCCGCGGCGCCGCGGAGCGCGCCCTGGTTCGACGCCGGCAACCTGCTGGTGCTGCCCGGCATCGTCGACCTGCATGGCGACGCCTTCGAGCGCGCCGTCATGCCGCGGCCCAGCGTGACGTTTCCCTATGACGGCGCCCTGTTCGACGTGGACCGCCAACTGCTGGCCAACGGCATCACCACCGAGTTCCACGGCGTGACCCTGTCCTGGGAAGGCGGGCTGCGCGGCGAGGCCTACGCCGAGCGCATGTTCGACGCGCTGGAACGGATGCGCCACCTCATGGGCGCGCGGCACTATGTGCATCTGCGCTTCGAAACCCATCACGTGGGCGGCCTGGAGATTGCCCAGCAATGGATACGCGACGGCCGCGTCCGCTTCCTGGCCCTGAACGACCACCTACCCAGCATGGCGCGCCGCCTGGGCGACGAGCGCAAGCTGATGCAGTACGCCAACCGCGCGGAGTGCGACCTCGACGTCTTCCAGGACCGCATCCGCAGCGCCATGGCTGCCGCCGATGCGGTGGCCGACGCGATGCGCGAGCTGACCGGCTGCGCTCGGGAAGCCGGCTTGAAGGTGGCCTCGCACGACGATCCGGACGCCGCCACCCGCCGCTACTACCACCAGTTGGGCTGCGGCGTGGCGGAGTTTCCGCTGACCCGCGAGGCCGCCGGCGTCGCCCGCGACCTGGGCGATTCCGTGGTCTTCGGCGCGCCCAATGTCGTGCGCGGCGGCAGCCACACGGGCGCGCCCAGCGCCACCGAGATGATCCGCGCGGGCCTGTGCGACATCCTCACGTCCGACTATTACTACCCTTCCCCGCTGGCCGCCGTGATGAAGCTGGCCAGCGACGGCGTGCTGCCGCTGGCGCAGGCCTGGGATCTGGTGTCCTTGAATCCGGCCCGCGCCGCAGGCCTGAAGGACCGCGGCGCGCTGGCGCCCGGGCTGATCGCCGACGCCATCGTGGTGGATGACCAGGTTCCGGGCCTGCCCCGCGTCTGCGCCGCGATCGTGGGCGGCGAGCTGCGCTACGCCACGCGCGCGTTCGGCGACAGCCACAGCCAGCGCATGGCGGCCTGACCATGCCGCTCGCCCACCGCTACGCCCTGTATCTGGCGCCCACCGGCCCCTGGCGCGAACACGGCAGCCGCTGGCTGGGCCGCTGCGCCGACACCGGCCTGGCGCTGCCGCCGCTGCCGGGCCAAAACGCCGAATCGCGCGACTGGACCGAAGCGCCGCGCCACTATGGCTTGCACGCCACGCTGAAGCCGCCGTTCCGCCTGAACGCAGACGCCAGCCCCGAACACGTCGACGCGGCCGCCCGCCAATTGGCCGCAGGCGGCACGCCGTTCTCGCTGGCGCTGGAATGCGAGCCGCTGCGCGGCTTCCTGGCCTGGCGCATCGCCCCGTCCGACACGCAGGGCCGCGCGCGGATCCAGGCCCTCTCCGAAGCCGCCGTGCGCGACCTGGATCCCTTGCGCGCGCCTCCCACGCCCGAGGAAACCGCGCGCCGCCAGCCGCAATCGCTCAGTCCGGCGCAGCAAGCCATGCTGGCGCGCTGGGGCTATCCGTATGTGTTCGACACCTACGTTTTCCACATCACGTTGACGGGCAAGCTGCAAGGCGAGGCGCTGTCGCAGGCGCAGGCCGGGATCGCCGCCTTCGCCGATCCCTTGCGCAGCCAGCGCATGGCCGTGCCCGGAGTCAGCGTCTACGTGCAGACTACGCCGGGCGCGGATTTCGTCGCGGCGCGCCACTACGGCTTTGACGGTTCCTGCACCGATGCGGCCGGGGCCGGCTATCTGCAAGGGCCGGCGGCGGCATGAGTCCCTCGATTCCCGCCGACGGCGCACGGCTGATCTACCTGATGGGCGCATCGGGCAGCGGCAAGGACACCTTGCTGCGCCTGCTGCGCGCGGAGCTACGCGGCGACGAGCCCGTGCTGGTCGCGCATCGCTACATCACCCGCGACAGCGGCGCCACCGAAGACGCGCTGCGCCTGACGGAAGACGAGTTCGGACGCCGCGCCGCGCTGGGCTGCTTCGCGCTGCGCTGGGCCAGCCATGGCCTGCAATACGGCATCGGCATCGAGATAGACGCCTGGCTGTCCTGCGGCGCCGCAGTCATCATCAACGGCTCGCGCGCGCACCTGGAACAGGCGCACTCGCGCTACCCGGCGTTGACCGCCGTGGAGGTCACGGTCGATCCCGGCCAGCTCGTCCTCCGCCTGGCGGGACGCGGCCGGGAAAGCGCGGAACAGATCGCACAGCGCCTGGCGCGCGCGACGCAGGCATTCTCAGTGCCGCAACAATGCCGGCTGCTGCGCGTCAGCAACGACGCAGCGCCGGAAACCGCGGCCGCCGCACTATTGGGCATCGCCCGCGGCAAGCTAGGCGCCTAGCGCCGCCATTCATCGCGGGTCGCCCTGGCCCCAGGGCGCGGCGGCCTCGCCGCACAGATCCAGCAGGATCTCCGAAAAGTACTCCTCGGCCGCCAGCGGCTGTTCGCGCTTGCGCCGTATCAGGTTGATCGGCGGCAATTCCCAGCCGAAGTCCCAGGGCACCATGCCCAGCTTGCCGCGCTGGCAGAGTTCGCGCGCGATGTCTTCAGGCACCACCGAAACAAAGGCCTCGTTCATCGTCAGCATGCCTTCGATCACGTCGGTGGAGTACGCCTCCAGCACCGGCGATGGCGGCTGCAGTTCAGCACGGATGAAGTGTTCCACGATCAGTTGCCGCGTCGGCGTATTGGCCGCCGGCAGCACCCAGTCCATCGCCGCCACCGCGGCCCAGTCCGGCTTGCGCCGCGCCAGCCGCTGCGCAAGCTGGCCATGCGCAATCAGGCGCGGCCGCTGGCGGTACAACACGCGGTGGATCAGATCCTCCGGCGCCACCGTCGAGGTGGCGCGGCTGATGATGCAGTCCAGTTCATGCCGGCGCAGCATGGGCACCAGATGATCGGTGGTGGCGCGGTGCAGGCTGAGCGTCACGCCGTGGCGCTGGTGCAGGCGGCTGATGGCCGCCGTCAGCAAGGCGCTGGACACGTAGGGCACCACGCCCACCTGCAGATGCGCGGAACGGCCGGCGTGCAGGGCCTCGACCTCGCGCGCCCACAGGTCCAGGTCGCTGAGCATGTGGCGCGCGCGCACCAGGGCCAGATTGCCCAGCGGCGTGGCTTGCAGGCCGCGCCCGGTGCGCGTGAATAGGGGCGCGCCGAAGATGTCCTCGATCTCCGTAAGCGCCTTGGTGACGGCGGGCTGGCTGATGCCGGCCGCGGCTGCCACGCGCGTGAGCGAGCCGTGCCTGGCGATATCGATCAGCAGCGTCAGGTGGCGATGCTTGAGACGGTTGGCGAGACGGGCGGCATCCCAGGTCACGATCTTTCCTATAACCAATTGGTTATTCAATTATGCCAACAAAGGCAAAACTAGTTATTTCATATCCCTATACTGCAAACACTCCCCTGCTGCCCGGACCCGCCCCATGAGCGCATCCTTCACCACCCGCCCCGAAATACGCGGCACCTTCGGCGTGGTTTCCTCCACCCACTGGCTGGCCTCGCAAGTGGCCATGGGCGTGCTGGAACGCGGCGGCAACGCCTACGACGCGGCGGTCGCCGGCGGCTTCACGCTGCAGATCGTGGAGCCGCACCTGAACGGGCCCGGCGGCGAAGTGCCCATCCTGTTCTGGAGCGAACGGGAGCAACGCATGCGCGCGCTATGCGGCCAGGGTCCAGCGCCCGCGCTGGCGACGCCGGCGTACTTCCGCGGCCTGGGCGTGGACCTGGTGCCCGGCATCGGCCTCTTGCCCGCCACCGTGCCCGGCGCCTTCGGCGCCTGGCTGACCCTGCTGCGCGACTACGGCAGCTGGGAGCTGGCCGACGTGCTGCGCCCGGCCATCGACTATGCGCGCAACGGCTTTCCCCTGGTGCCGCGCATCTCGCAGGCCATCCTGGCGGTGCAGGCGCTGTTCCGCGACGAATGGACCAGCTCACGCGAGGTCTGGTTGCCGGACGGCCGCGTGCCCGCGCCTGATGCGCTGTTCCGCACGCCCGCCATCGCCGCCACCTACACCCGCATCCTGGACGAAGCGCACGCCCAGAGCACCGACCGGCGCGGCCGCATCGATGCCGCGCTGGAGGTCTGGTATCGCGGCTTCGTGGCCGACGCCATCGACGACTACTACAGCCAGGCCGAGGTACGCGACACCACCGGCCAGCGCAACCGCGGCCTGCTGCGCAAATCCGATCTGGCCGATTGGCGCGCCACCTACGACGAGCCTCTGACTGTCCAGTACGGCCGCTACACCGTGGCCAAGTGCGGGGTCTGGTCGCAAGGCCCGGTCCACCTGCAGCAGCTGGCAATACTGCGGCACTTGGAACTGGACGGGCTGGATCCGACCTCGCCGCAATTCGTACACTACGTGGCCGAGGCGGCCAAGCTGGCCTTCGCTGATCGCACCGCCTGGTACGGCGACCCCGACTACACGCAGGTGCCGCTGGCCGCCCTGCTCGGCGACGACTACGCCCGCGCCCGCGCGGCGGGCATCGGCGCTCGCGCTTCGTCCGAGTTCCTGCCCGGCAGCCCGGACGGCTTAGCGCCGCGCCTGCCCGACCTGGATGCCGCGGCCCGCACCCTGGCCGCGTCCGACACGCGCTTCGGCGTGGGCGAACCCACCTTCGCGGCGCTGCCGCCGGTAGCCGAATGGGCCGCGCGCGAGATCTTCGTGGGCGACACCTGCCAGATCGACGTCATCGACCGCGACGGCAACATGGTGGCCGCCACGCCGTCAGGCGGCTGGCTGTCGTCCAGTCCCGTCGTGCCCGGCCTGGGTTTCCCGCTGACCACCCGCCTGCAGATGACCTGGCTGGACGAGGGTGTGCCAGGCCAGTTGCAGCCAGGCAAGCGTCCCTGCACCACGCTGTCGCCCGGCCTGGCGCTGCGCGACGGCCAACCCTATATGGCGTTCGGCACGCCGGGCGGCGACCAGCAGGACCAATGGACGGTGGCGTTCTTCCTGCGCCACGCCATGGGCATGAATCTGCAGGAGGCGATCGAAGCGCCCTCCTGGCATATCGATCACTTCCCGGGCTCGTTCTGGCCGCGCAGCCTGACCTTGAACCGGCTGACCGTGGAATCGCGCATGCCGGCCGCCACGCTGGAGGCGCTGCGCGCGGCGGGCCACGAGGTCAAGGTGGGGCCGGACTGGTCCGAAGGCCGCATCAGCGCCTGCACCCGCGAGCCTGCCGCGGACGGCGGCCTGCTGCTGCGCGCCGGCGCCAACCCGCGCGGCATGCAGGGCTATGCCGCCGGCCGCTGAACCTGTTTCATTCAACCGGCATGCAGACCGGACATCAAGCAAAGGGGTAAACACCATGAAACTGCAATTCAAACGACTGCTGCGCACGTTCGCGCTGGGACTGGCGCTGGCCGCGCCCGCGCTCACGCATGCCGCGTGGCCCGAAAAACCCATCACGCTGATTGTGCCGTGGGCCGCGGGCGGCTCCACCGACATCCTGGCGCGCGTGCTATCCGAGGGTCTGACCCAGTCGCTGGGCCAGCCCGTGATCGTGGAAAACCGTTCGGGCGCGTCCGGCAACATCGGCACCACCTTCGTGGCGCGCGCCAAGCCCGACGGCTACACCTTGCTGGTGGGCTCGATGAGCACGCACACGATGAACCAGGCGCTGTACTCCAGCATGCCGTTCGACGGCGTGAAGGACTTCACGCCCATCGCCGAGCTCGCGCTGGTCACCAACACCCTGGTGGTGAACCCGTCGGTGCCCGCGTCCAACGTGAAGGAATTCATCGCCTACCTGAAGGCCAACCCCGGCACCGTGGCCTACGCCTCCGCCGGCCAGGGCTCCACCAACCATCTGAGCGCCGCGCTGTTCGAGAAAGCCGCCGGCGTGAAGATGATGCACATCCCCTACCGCGGCGGCGCCCCCGCCGTGCTGGATACCGTGGCCGGCCGCACGCAGGTGCTGTTCAGCGCCGGCACGCAGACCCTGCCACACGTGCAGAACAACAAGCTGAAGCTGCTGGCCGTGACCGAGGAGACGCGTTCGCCCTTGCTGCCCGAGGTGCCCACGGTGGCCGAAACCTTGCCGGGCTATGAGCTGTCGGTCTGGTATGGCGCCTTCGGTCCCGCGGGCATGCCACCCGAGCTGACCGCGCGCCTGAACCGCGAGATCAACCTGATCCTCAAGCGTCCCGAGGTCATCAAGAAGATGGGCGACATGGGCGTGCTGCTGACCGAGACCACGCCGGAACAGTTCGGCCAGATCCTGGCGCGCGACGCCGACAAGTACGGCAAGCTGATCAAAGAACTGGGAATCACCGCCGAATGACCGTGAGCATCAATTCCGCCCCGCCGGCGCAGGCCGGCGTGGCCGCCATCGCCCGGGCCTACGCCGCTGCCGATCCGGCCGCGGCCTTCCAAGCCATCGACGCCCATGCCCATGCCGCGTTGGCGCACACGCTGTGCACGGTCAACCGCTATGACGCACAGGCCATGCGGGTGCTGCGGCTTTACAGCTCCAACCCCGAGGCCTATCCGCCGGGCGGCAGCAAGGACAAGAGCGGCACCGCCTGGGGCCGCCACGTCCTGCTGGAACAGAAGCTGTTCGTGGGGGAAGGCGAGGACGCGATCCGCGAGTTCTTCAACGACCACGACGCGATCCGGCGCCTGGGCCTGCGGTCCGTCATCAATGTCCCGGTGGTGTATGGCGCGGTCTGCCTGGGCACCGTCAATTTCCTGATGCCGCGCGCGGCGGTCTCGGATGCCGATGTGCAGGCCGCGCAGCTGGCGGGCCTGCTGGCGCTGCCTGCGTTCCAGGCCCTGCGTCAGCAGGCCTGAGGCGACGGGACCCGTCCGGGTCCCGCTCCCCCTCAGATCAGCGCGCGCCGGATGCGCGCCGAGGCCATGTCGATGATGATCACGAAGGCGACGATGATGATCATCACGGCGCAGGTTTCGGCGTAGCGGAAGCTGCGGA
Source organism: Achromobacter pestifer (assembly GCF_013267355.1). Classification (NCBI taxonomy): domain Bacteria; kingdom Pseudomonadati; phylum Pseudomonadota; class Betaproteobacteria; order Burkholderiales; family Alcaligenaceae; genus Achromobacter; species Achromobacter pestifer. Next base: position 4,293,775 of record NZ_CP053985.1, on the reverse strand, counting down.
TGATCTCCCACAGCACGGTGCCGATGCCGCCCGCGCCCACGATGCCGACCACCGAGGCCGAGCGCACATTGGATTCGAAGCGGTACAGCGAATACGAGATCCACAGCGGCAGCACCTGCGGAATCACGCCGTAGACGATTTCCTCCAGCGCATTCGCGCCGGTGGCGCGCACGCCTTCGACCGGGCGCGGATCGATCGCCTCCACCGCTTCCGAGAACAGCTTGGCGAGCACGCCGGTGGTGTGCACCCACAACGCCAGCACCCCGGCGAACGGGCCCAGGCCCACCGCCACGATGAACAGCATCGCAAACACCATTTCATTGATGGCGCGGCACGCGTCCATCAGGCGGCGCATGGGCTGGTACACCCAGGCCGGCACCATGTTCGACGAACACAGCAGCCCCAGCGGCACGGCCACCACGATGGCCAGGAAGGTGCCCCACACCGCGATCTGCACGGTGACGATCATCTCGTCCAGGTACATGCGCCAGTCGCGGAAATTCGGCGGAAAGAAGTCGGCCGCGAACTGCGCCATGTTGCCCGAATCGCGCAGCAGGTCCAGGGGCCGCATGTCCGCGCCCTGCCACGACATGACCAGCAACGCCAGCACGACGGCCCATACGAGCAGGACCGGCAGCGACGAGCGCGGCGCGGCGGAAAGGCGGGAAGTCTGCATGGCTACGTTCATATGAAAAGGCAATCCGCTCGGTGGTTTTCATTGGCGGGCAAGCCTGCGCGCCCCGCGGCGCGCAGGCTTGCCCTGACGGGGCTTACTGCTTGGCGGCGGGCTGGCCCAGGCCGGCCAGCTTGCTGTCTAGTTCGGCCAGCTGCTTCTGCTTTTCGGCCTGGCCCAAGGTGGTGTCGGCTTCGACCTTGACCTTCTCGCGCGCCAGCTCGATCTGGCGGATCGGCACCAGTTGCTGGTTATCGGAGGGACGGAAGCCCTGGTAGGTCAGCGCCTTCAGATTGGCCATTTCGCGCTCGGCGTCCTTGCCCTTGCCGTAGTTGATGAAGAAGTCGCGGATGCGGGCCTTCAGGTCGGCCGGCAGATCGCTGCGCATGACCAGCGGATCCGCCGGGATCAACGGCGACTTCCACAGCACGCGCACGCTATCGTTGGCGTCCTTGCCCGTGTTCAGGCGATAGCGCTCCAGCGCCTCGGTATTGTTGACGGCCACGTCCACCTGCTTGTTGATGACCGACAGCAGATTGGTTTCGTGATTGCTGGCGCGCACCGTCTTGAAGAAGGTCTTGGGTTCGATCTTGTTGGCGGCCCACAGGTAATAGCCCGGCACGGCCGTGCCCGAGGTCGAGTTGGGATCGCCCGCGCCATAGCTCAGCGTGCCGCCGCGCTTGAGCACGTCGTCCAGCGTCTTCAGGTCGCTGTCCTTGTTGACGATCAGCAGCGACCAGTAGCCGGGGTTGCCGTCCTTGTCGATGACGGAGGCGAACACTTCGCCCTTGGCGCGGTCCACCGCCTCGATCGCGGACTTGTTGCCGAACCAGCCCATCTGCACCTTGTTGAAGCGCATGCCTTCGATGATGCCGGCGTAGTCGGAAGCGAAGAAGGGCTTGACCGGCACGCCGATCGAGCGGCTCAGGTCGTCGATGACGGGCTGCCACACCGACTTCAGGTTGGTGGACGATTCCGTCGAGATGATGCCGAAGTTCAGGGTCTTGGCGTCTTGCGCGTGGGCCTGGGCGGACAGGGCCGCGGCGGCGATCAGGGTGACAAAGGTTCTACGTAGCATGGAAGGGCTCCGGGGGAAATGGGTCAGGCATCAGGCGGCTTGCGCCAGTCGGGACAGCGGCGCCATGCCCGGCATGGCCGGCGCTTGCGGCGCGTATTCGGGAAGCAGTTCGCTCAATTCGGAGCCGTACAGCTCGCTCAGCATGGCCGGCGTCAGCGCGGCGGAGGGACCGTCATAGACCACCTTGCCGTGGCGCAGCGCCACCACCCGCGGGCAGTAGCGCAGGGCCACGTCCACCTGGTGCAGCGACACCACCACCGCCACTTTGCGGCTGCGGTTGATCTGGGCCAGCGTGTCCATCACGCGGCGCGACGATTCCGGGTCCAGCGAGGCTATCGGCTCGTCGGCCAGGATGACGCGGGCGTTCTGCACCAGGGTGCGGGCGATGGCCGCGCGCTGCTGCTGCCCGCCGGACAGCGTCGAGGCGCGCTGAAATGCGTAGTCGTCTATACCAACCTGAGCAAGCGCTTCGAGGCCCTGCTGCACTTCGCCGCGCAGAAACCAGCGCGTCAGGCTGCGCCACAGCGGCACGCGCGGCAACAGGCCGGTCAACACGTTGGTGATGACCGGCAGGCGGCCCACCAGATTGAATTGCTGGAACACGAAGCCAATGCCGGCGCGCGCGGAGCGCACATCGCGGCTCAGGCGGCCGTCGCGCTGGATCATGCGGCCGTTGACGGCCACGCTGCCCGCGTCACCCGCCACGAAGCCCGACAGATGGCGCAGCAGCGTCGACTTGCCCGAACCCGAGGCGCCCAGCAAGGCGACCATCTCGCCGTCGGCCACTTGCAGGTTCACGCCGTCCAGCGCCTTGGCGCCGGCGTGGAAGCTCTTGCAGAGCCCGTGTACTTCGATGGCGTAAGTCATCGTCGAATCCCCATGGATATGTTCATGGCGGCATTCTGTTTTCGCGGCATGACAGCACGATGACCTGCGGATCGATTGATTTGGCTGAAAATAGGGACGCCGCAACGATCTGAAAGACGTTCGTCATAAAAGCCGGTTCCGGCACGCTGCGCCGCAGGTATATTGGGGATGTTCCCCCACCAGCCTGGCGTTCATCATGATCAACGGTTCCTGCCTGTGCGGCCGCGTCGCCTACGAGATCACCGGCCCGCTCACCGACGCCCTCAACTGCCATTGCACGATCTGCCGCAAGGCGCATGGCGCTGCTTTCCGCAGCCGCGCGACGGTCCAGGCCAAGGACTTTGCCTGGAGCCGAGGCGAAAACCACGTCACGTGGTACTGCTCGTCTCCGGGCAGCTACCGCGGCTTCTGCGAAGCCTGCGGCACGCCCTTGCTGACCCGCTTCGACCAGACCCCGGACGTCTATGGCCTGCCGCTGGGTCCGCTGGACGACGACCCGGGGATCAAGCCGGCCGCCCATTGCCATGTCGCCAGCAAGGCCCCCTGGTTCGACATCAGCGACGACCTGCCGCAGTACCCCGACGCATATGGCGCGATGGAAGAAGACCACCCGCAGGTGGTTACATAAAAATTCAACCATTTAGTTGAATTTCATTGGGAGGCCGGACTATATTCAACCCCATGGTTGAATCAATCCCCTCCCCCGTCCTCGATGCCGTCTTTCGCGCGCTGGCCGACCCCACGCGCCGCGACATGCTGCGCAGCCTGGCCCAGGGCGAGCAGACCATAGGCGAGCTGGCGGCGCCCCACAGCATGAGTTTCGCGGGCGCCTCCAAGCACGTGCAGGCCCTGGAACGCGCCGGCCTGGTCCAGCGCGCCATCCGTGGCCGCACGCATGTGTGCAGCCTCAATCCGGAACCCATGGCCGAGGCCATGCAGTGGCTGCGCTTCTATGAACAATTCTGGTCGGGCAAGCTGGGCGCGCTGGAAGCCGCGCTCGTCGCCAGCCGGTCCCCGGCCGCGTCTCCTGGAGAACAACATGAGTGAACACGGCGTGGTCCTGGACCCCACCTCCATCCGCTTCACGCGGATCCTGCCCGCCAGCGTCGACGAGGTCTGGGCATTCCTCACGGAATCGGAAAAGCGCGGCCGCTGGCTGGCGTCCGGCGACATGGAGCTGCGCGAAGGCGGGGGCGTCACGCTGCGCTTCATGCACGCCGACCTGTCCTCGGTGGCCGAGCCGGTGCCCGAAGCCTACAAGCCGTATGAAGGCGGCGTGACGACGCAAGGCATCGTCACGCGCTGCGAACCGCCGCACTTGCTGGCGTTCACCTGGGGAGGCTCCCCCGGCCATCCTTCCGAAGTCACGTTCGAACTGTCGCCGCAGGGCCAGGAAACGCGCCTGGTACTGACGCACCGCAAGCTGGCCTCGCGCGATGGCATGGTGGACGTGGCCGGCGGTTGGCATGTGCACCTGGGCGTGCTGGAAGCCCGCCTGGCCGGCCGCGCCCCTGGCCCGTTCTGGTCCGTGCTCGGCCAGGTGGAAAGCGAATACCGGGATCGGATCCCCTCGGGCCAGAGTCGTTGAGCAACAACTATCACGGCGTAGTGACAGATAAATACTGGCTAATCATTGCGCTTTGCAGTAACATAAGTCCGTGATTTTTCCGCAAAAACCGGGCTTCGGTCACTCTGAGTGCCAACCTGTACGGCCTGCGGGCAATGCTCCGGGACAACCCAGGACGTGCCTGATTTACCCGGAACAAACCCGCCTTCGCCAGGCACGCCCCCATCTCCATCGTTGTGCGGCCTGGCAGCAACCGCTACACCCCGCTTCTTCCGGCGATTTGCGCAAAACGCGCCGCCGCGACCAAGCCGTGCGCCGCGCGCACATTGCCCACGCGGCGCGAGTATCCGTCATTTCAGCCATCCGCTTCGGATGCCGTGGCCCTTACCCGCGCTTGCCCGGACGTTTTACGTTCAACCCGCTGGACCCGCTGTCCGGGTCCGACGCGCTTGCCGCCCTGCGCGGCGAGCCATGCCGCCGGCATGGCTGCGCGTATTGATAGGAGAAAAGAATGGCTAAAGAAGAACTCATCGAACTGGATGGCATCGTTGACGAAGTGCTGCCCGATAGCCGCTACCGCGTGAAGCTGGACAACGGCATCGAAGTCGGCGCCTACGCCTCCGGCCGTATCCGCAAGCACCGCATCCGCATCCTGGCTGGCGACCGCGTCACCCTGGAAATGTCGCCGTATGACCTGACCAAGGGCCGCATCAACTTCCGCCACAAGGACGAACGCGGTCCCGCGCCGCAGCGTCCCCAGCAGTTCCGCCGCTAAGCCAGGGCGACAGGGCCGGCCCCGCGCCGGCTCCCCTTTCGCGCCAGCCTTAAACCTGGACCGCGCAATGCCGTAATGCGTGGAGCGCCCGTTCATGGAAGAATGGCGCCCACTGCCTGGCGCGACGCCGGCAGGATGAGCATGAAAGCAAGATGGACCTGACACAAGATCTGCAAGCCGCCGCCGACCACCTTGCCCTTGCGCGAAGAAAATTCGTCAAGGGCGAGGAAGGCCTGCGCCTGCTGTACCAATCGCGCGAGGCCTTCATCAACAGCCTGCGCAATACCGGCCTGACCTACGCCGACGCCAAGACCAAGTACGACAACTGCCTGGACGAACAGGAAGCCGAGCAGCTGGACGTGCGGCAGCAGATGGACTATGCCGAGCGCGTGCACCAGCACGTGCTGCAACTGATTGCGCAGCAGGCCGCCACGGCCTGAGGGCGCGCAGATCCGCGTCCCCAAGCCCTGGATGAATCAGGGCTTGAATGCCCCGATGAAGATGGCCGGATCGACGCGCGCGTCGTTGAGGCTGACGTTCCAGTGCAGATGCGGGCCGGTGGCGCGACCGGTCGCGCCGACCTTGCCCACCGATCCGCCGCGCGGCACTTCGTCGCCGACTTTCACGTCGATGGCCGACATGTGGCAGAACATGCTGACAAAGCCCTGGCCATGGTCCAGGAACACCGTCTTGCCGTTGAAGAAGTAATCCCCCACCAGCACGACCACGCCGGCGGCCGGCGCCTTGATCGGCGTGCCCGACGGCACGGCGAAATCCAGGCCTGAATGCGGATTGCGCTCCTCGCCGTTGAAGAAGCGCCGCAGGCCGAAGGGACTGGACAGGCGGCCGCCGTTCACCGGACGGTCCAGCAGCAGGTTGCTGGGCGTGACGCCGGCGCGATAGGCGCGGTTGGCCGCGGCCTGCTCGGCCTGTTCGCGTTCGATGCGCTTCATGTCATCCGGATCCGGATTGACCTGGCGCGGATTCTTCAGCGTGATGTGCTGGGCCTTGTATTCCTTGGCGCCGACCTTGAAGGGCAGCGCGCGCTTGCCTTGCGCGTCCTTGATGTCCACCTGCTGCTCGCCCGGCTTCACGCTGAGCGGGATGCCGACCACGGCGATCCATTGCTTGCCGTCTTCGCGCACGACCAGCACGCGCCGGCCCAGGAAGCTGACCTCCGGCGCGCGCTCGGCATTGCCCAGGCCCAGGACGGCCACGCCGCCGGGCACGGGTACGTTGAGCTTGCGGCTGATGAAGCCGCCCTGCTGCTGTGCGCGGACCGGCAGGCCCAGGCAGAGGGCGGCCGCGGCCAGGCCCAGCCGCAGGACGTCGCGACGATGATGCATGGCGTTCACAGGCACAGGTTGGCGGGCTCGATGATGGTCTGGTCGCGGCGCGCGATGCGCGTGGACAGGCGCGCTTCGGTCTTGCCCTTCCAATGCGTGGTCGTCAGCACGGCTTCGACGCCCAGGCTGTCTTCCTGGATCAGTTCAAAGCCGTTGCGCACCGCCTTCTGCTGGAAATTGAGGCCCAGGTTCTTCCAGGATTCCGCCACGCAGGCCGTGTAGTCCTCGGGCGTGCGCTGGGTGGAGCCGTAGAAGACCGGATCGCGGTCGCGCACGTCTTTGACGTTGGCGCAAGCCGACAAGGCTGCCAGGACAGTAAGGGACAAAACGGTGCGGACCTTCATGGCGATGGGACTCTCGAGCGGTTGGGGGTGGCTGGGGCGGCCAATATAACGCAGCGCCGGGTCAGGCCTGCGGCGCGCGGCGGGCCGATTTGGGACGGAAGGCCGCGATGACTTCGGGCCGGGTTTCGGCGTACGGGCCGCCGATAAGATCGATGCAATAGGGAATGGCGGCGAAGATGCCCGGCACCAGCACGGCGCCGTCCTCGCCCTTGAGCCCTTCCAGCGTTTCGCGGATGGATTTCGGCTGGCCGGGCAGGTTCACGATCAGGGCGGCGTGCGCGGGCGTTTCCCGGATGACCGCCACCTGGCGCGACAGAATGGCCGTGGGCACGAAGCGCAGGCTGATCTGGCGCATCTGCTCGCCAAAACCAGGCATTTCCTTGGTGCCGACGGCAAGCGTGGCCTCGGGCGTGACGTCGCGGCGCGCCGGACCGGTGCCGCCGGTGGTCAGGACCAGGTCGCAGCCGCAGCCGTCCACCAGCTCGATCAGCGTCTCGGAGATGCGTGCCGGTTCGTCCGGAATCAGGCGGTCCACCGCCTGCCAGGGCGAGGCCAGCGCGCCGCCCAGCCATTCGCGCAGCGCGGGCAGCCCCAGGTCCTGATAGGTGCCGCTGGAAGCGCGGTCGGAAACGGACACCAGGCCCACGATCAGTTCGTCGGGGTGCTTGCGGGCGATACGGGTAGTGGCGGTCATGGGCTGCGCAATCTTGGTGAGGAACATTCGGGCGCCGCGGATGCGGCCGCGGGCGAGGTCAATCATGGAAATCCAGAAGAACCCCGCCAAAGGGATGCTATCGCATTCTTTCCCTGCGGGAATCGCGGCGCCGGACAGCGCGCCGGCGATGGCCCCTGTCGCAAAAAGGCGAATCGGCTTTGGCCCCGCTTTCCCGCGCTTGTTCCAGCCATGTCCGCTCGATAACATCCGCTAACAAAGCTATCCCCAATAGAGAGGGCCGCGCGCGGCATTGGTTCCCCATGTTCAAACGCACACTACGGCAGCATGCGCTGGCGGCGGCGCTGGCCCTGGCCGCGGCGGCTGCCGCCGGGTGGGGCGCCCTGCACGCCCTGGCGCTAAAGACGGAACCGGTCCCGGCCGCCGCCCCGGGCATCTATATCCCCAACCTGGGCAACACGCTGCAGGAGCAGACGCGCAACCTGTCCCGCATGAGCCAGGCCTTGCGCACGGGCGACCGGCTGGTGATCCTGGGTTCGTCGGAGCTGACCAGCAACGACCTGCGCTTCGTGCCCTACCGCTATCTGGCCGACGAATTGCAGATGCCGGTGCTGGCCTACGGCCACTCGGGCTTCCAGTCGCTGGGCATGCAACTGGTGCTGGCCGCGATGGCCGAAGACCTGTCGCCGGCCTCGCGCGTGGTGGTGATGCTGTCGCCGGGCTGGTTCGACGGCGAAGGCGGGCTGGGGCCCGATGAGTTCAAGGAGCACGCCAACCCGCTGCTGCCGCGCCTGCTGCGGCAGCCCGAGGGCCGGGCGGAGGTGGTCCGCTGGCTGCAGGCCAAGGGCGACGCGGGCGTCGCCTGGTCGATGGCGGCCGAACAGGCCTATGTCTTCCGCCAGCGCCTGATCGACCTGTGGGCCCCCGCCTACGCCGCGCCCGTCCCCGAACGTGAACGCGAAGGGCCGCCCGCGGCCGCCCGCGTGGTGGATTGGGACGCGCTGGCCGCCCAGGCCCAGGGCGCCGAACAGGCCCTGATGGGCGGCAACCGCTACGCCGTGCGCGACGAGTTCTTCAATAAATACCTGCGCAGCATTCCCGAGGGCGGCAAGACCGCCTATCTGCCCCAGCCGCTGACCGGCCGCGACGAGCTGCGCGAACTGGACGCGCTGATGGCGCTGCTGCGCCAGCGCGGGGTCAACGCCCTGTTCGTCATGCAGCCGCTGCATCCGCTGGTATTCAAGGACCTGGACCGTTTCGGGCCAGTGCAGCGGGACGTCGCAGCGCTGTGCCAACGTTATGCCATGCGCTGCATGGACATGTACAGCGCCCCCTTCGAAGTGGGGACGCTGCGGGACGTGCAGCACCTGGGCGAACTGGGCTGGCTGCGCGTGAACCAGAAGATCGCGGAAGTTTTCTACCCATGAAGGACGGCCAACCGTGAAAAGAACCCTGTGGCTATGCCTCCTGTATCTGGGCGTCCTGGCGGTGATGGTGATCCAGGCGGATACGTCCGCAAATCTGGGCAAACCGATGGAAATCGAGTTCCAGTATTCGAAATTCTGACTTCGGGCGGGGTTCGCCGCCTGCACTTGGTAGCCGCAAGCAACCAGTGACAGGTCACAAATCTGCAATAATCGGCTCCTCTCGCCGGAACCTCCCCCGCCTCCATGTTCGACCTATTCCACGGCCTAGACCTCTGGGTTGGCCTCAGCCTTGCGCTGGCCCTGACTTTCGTCCTGGCCTTTGAATTCATCAACGGATTCCACGACACGGCGAACGCCGTGGCCACGGTCATCTACACCAAGGCCATGCCGCCGCATCTGGCGGTGGTGCTTTCCGGCATTTTCAACTTCCTGGGCGTGCTGCTGGGCGGCGTGGGCGTGGCCTATGCCATCGTGCACCTGCTGCCGGTGGAACTGCTGATCAACGTGGATACCGGCCGCGGGCTGGCCATGGTGTTCGCCATGCTGGCCGCGGCCATCGCCTGGAACCTGGGCACCTGGTACTTCGGCATCCCGGCGTCCAGCTCGCACACCCTGATCGGCTCGATCCTGGGCGTGGGCCTGGCCAACGCCCTGATCACCGACCTGCCGCTGGCGGACGGCGTCAATTGGGGCAAGGCCATCGACATCGGCCTGTCGCTGGTGGTGTCGCCGGTGGCTGGCTTCCTGGTGGCGGGCGGCCTGCTGCTGGCGCTCAAGCGCTGGCTGCCGCTGTCGAAGATGCACAAGACGCCGGAACAGCGCCGCGCCATCGACAACAAAAAGCATCCGCCCTTCTGGAACCGCCTGGTGCTGGTGCTGTCGGCCATGGGCGTGAGCTTCGTGCACGGCTCCAACGATGGCCAGAAAGGAATTGGCCTGATCATGCTGGTGCTGATCGGCATCGTGCCCGCCAATTTCGTGCTGGACACCAACAGCACCACCTACCAGATCGAACGCACCCGCGACGCCGCCAACCACCTGAACGTGTTCTACCAGCGCAATGAAGCCATGCTGGGCGAATACCTGGCGCTCAAGCGCGTGGACGCGACCACCGAACTGCCGCGCAACTTCCGCTGCGATCCCGAACTGACCATGCCGACCATCGCCGCGCTGCAGACCGATCTGCACGGCGTGTCCAACTACGCCGACCTGCCGGCCGAGAAGCGCATCTCCGTGCGCCGCTACCTGCTCTGCCTGGACGACACGGCCAAGAAGGTCGCGCGCATCGAAGGGCTGCCGGCCCGCGAGCGAGCCGACCTGCAGCGCCTGCGCGCCGACCTGACGGCCACGACCGAATACGCCCCCTTCTGGGTGATCGTGGCGGTGGCCCTGGCGCTGGGCGCGGGCACCATGGTCGGCTGGCGCCGCGTGGTGCTGACGGTGGGCGAGAAGATCGGCAAGCAAGGCATGACCTATGCGCAGGGCATGTCCGCGCAGGTGACCGCCATGGGCGCCATCGGCATCGCCAACGTCTTCAGCCTGCCAGTGTCCACCACCCACGTGCTGTCCTCCGGCGTGGCCGGGACCATGATCGCCAACAAGACCGGCCTGCAAGGCAGCACAGTGCGCAACATCCTGATGGCCTGGATACTGACCCTGCCCGCCTCGATGCTGCTGGCCGCCGGCCTGTTCTGGATCGGCGTGCAGATCGCCGGTTGATATCGAGCGGCCGTGCAGGCAATCTGCACGGCCGATGCAACACTCTGGCTACCCCGCCAGGCTTCCAGCTGGCCCGGCCCGCGTCTACCATGGCGCCATGGCTACCTCAAATCCCACCCTGCATTACATTTTCGACCCGCTCTGCGGCTGGTGCTACGGCGCCGCCCCGCTGGTGGAGGCGGCTCGCGCCGTTCCCGGCCTGGACATCGCGCTGCACGGCGGCGGCATGATGACGGGCGGCAACCGCCAGCCGGTCACCGACAGGCTGCGCCGCTACGTCATGCCGCATGACGAGCGCATCGCCGGCCTGACCGGCCAGCCCTTCGGCGACGATTATTACAACGGCCTGTTGCGCGATGAGGGCGCGGTGTTCGATTCCGAGCCGCCCACCACCGCCATCCTGGCCGCGCAGACGGTGGCCGGCCGCGGGCTGGACCTGCTCAAGCGCGTCCAGCGCGCGCACTACGTGCAGGGCCTGCGCATTGCCGATCCGGCCGTGCTGCAGTCCCTGGCCACCGACATCGGCCTGGACCCGGAAGCCTTCCGCGCCGCCTACGCGGCAGCGCAGGGCGCCGAAACCGCCGCGCACATAGCTGCCAGCCGCAAGCTGCTGGCGCAAGTCGGCGGCAGCGGCTTTCCCACCCTGGCGCTGGAACGCAATGGCGTCTGCGAGATGCTGGAGCCCAGCCGCTACCTGGGCCGCCCCAAGGAATGGCAGGCGGACCTGAGCGCACGCATCGGACGCGGTTAACGCCTGGCGCGCCGCCTCAGGCTTCCTCGATGTCTCCGTCGCGCTGCAGGGCGCGGTGCATGGCCGGGCGGTCGCCCAGCCGCTCCGCATAGGCGGTGAACACGGGCGTCTCGGGCATGACCTTCACCTGCATCATGTATTGCAGGGTTCCGCCCAGCACGATGTCCACCGCCGAGAACTTCTCGCCCAGGAAAAACGGCCGCGCCTGCAGGACCCGGGTCAACACCTGCTCGACCTCCTCGGCCGAGCCCCAGCCCAGCGCGCCCCCTCGATGCGGCGTCTTGAAGGCGCGCTCGGCCATGGCGGGCTCGAACACGCCGGTGGAATACGCCAGCCAGGTCAGGTAGGGACCGCGCAGCGGGTCGCCCACCACCGGTCCCAGCCCCGCCTGGGGGAACAGATCGGTCAGATAGAGGGCGATTGCCGGCGTCTCGAAGACGGGCACGCCGTCGTGCACCAGGGCCGGTACCTTGCGGTGCGGGTGGATGTCGATGTAGTCCGAGGGCATGTGGCCCGCGCTGTCGCTGCCGCGGATGGACACCATTTCGGTGTCGTAGGGCTCGCCCAACTCTTCGAGCAGCCAGAGTATCCGGAACGACCGCGAGCGCGGCGCATGATAAAGCGTAAGCATGGTCGGTCTCCATGGAAGTCCGACCATTTTGCTCCGCTGGCTTTACGCCGCCAAGGCCAGCAACACCCCGTATCCCGCCATGCCCAGCAGCACCGCGACGCCGGCATTGCTGACCAGGCGCGCCGCCACGGCGGTCACGACCAGGCCGCCTACGTAGGGGCCGAGGTTCGCCGCCTGGTCGCCGGCGGCCAGCAGGTCGGGCACGATCACCGCTGCGGCGATCCCGGCCAGCAGCGACGGCCCCAGCGCGGCCAGCGCCGAGCCTTCGCGCGACAGATGGCGCAGCAGGCGGCTGCGCTCGGAAAGCATGAAGGGCAAGGCGCGGGTCAGATAGGTGATGGCCGCCATGGCGATCACCGCGCCCCAGAAACCCAGTCCGTCGGCATTCATGCGGACCTCCTCAGGCGATAGGCGGCACAGCCGATCACGGCGCCGGCCAGGATGGCCAGGCTGGTATGGCCCAGCGCGGCCACGGCAGCGGCGCCAGCCACCGCCACCACGATGGGCAGGCCCATGCCCCGCTTGGCGCTCTGGCACACCAGGGCCATGAACAGCGCGGGCAGCGCAAAGCGCATCACCTGGGACAGCATGGGGTAATGGCGCTCCAGTCCGTCACCCGCATAGACGCCGACGGCGGTGCCGGCGATCCAGGTCAGCCAGGCTCCCAGCCCCAGCGCAATCATCCAGCGCTGGCGGCCCGCGGGCTCCACGGCCTGCAGGCGGTTGAAAGCGGTGGCGAAGACTTCATCGGTAAGCAGGAACGCGACCTTCAGGCGGTCGCGCAGCGCTGCGGGCAGGAAACGCGACAACAGCGGGCCGTACAGCAGATGCCGGGCATTGAGCAGCGAACACAGCGCCACCACCCACAGCCACGGCGTACCGGCCTTGATCGAGGCAAGCAGCAGGAACTGGCTGGCGCCGGCGTAGACCAGCACGGAGATCAGCACCACTTGCAGGGGTGACAGGCCTGCCGCCACGCCGGCGATGCCAAACGTCACGGCCACTGGAAAGTAGCCGATCATGACGGGCAGGCAGGACTTCAGGCCATCGATACGGGCGCTGCCCGCAAGAGCGGGCGCGGAAGCGGAGGGAGTCTCCAAGGTATTTTCGCTTGTACGGTTCCACGACCAGCTAGTTTACCCATTGCCCCCTACTTCTCGTCGCCCCCCAGCGCACGCAGCTGCTTTTTCAGACGACGTACCTCTTGGCTCAGGTCCAGGATCAGCGCAGCCGCGTCCAAGCCGGCGCCGAAGTCCCGCACCAGGCGGCGGGCATCCAGCGCGCGTTGCAGGTCGGTGCTGTAGAAGCGCCATTCGGCGGGCCTGGGACCGCTGGCGTTGACGATGCCGACCTCGACCAGCCGGACGACCCATTCGACTTCCTCGCCGCAGGCGCGGGCCAGGTCGTCCGCGGACAGAGGCCGGGACTTGCCCACGATCGTGGCGGTGGTGACGACTATTTTTTTCATGGTCATACCCCCAGGTGGCGCCGCGGATTGAAGGGCAGGTTCTGCTGCAACTTGCGATAGGCCTCCTTGGCCGCCTCGCTGTCAGCGGGCGGCAACACCAGGTCCAGCACCAGGTAGAGATCTCCGGGAGGATCGCCCGGAATGCCGCGGCCGCGCAGGCGCAGCTTGCGGCCGTTGGCGGATCCCGGCGGAATCGAGACCTCGACCGTGCCGCCCGGGGTGGGCGCGTGCACGCTGGCGCCCAGCGCGGCTTCCCACGGCGCCACCGGCAGCGTCATGTAGAGATCGCGGCCGTCGGCGCGGTAGCGCGGATGCGGCTTGAAGCGGACTTCCAGATAGAGGTCGCCATTCTCGCCGCCGCCGTAACCGGGCATGCCCTGGCCGGCCAGCCGGATGTACTGGCCTTCGCGCACGCCTGGCGGAATGCGCACGCTGAGCGTGCGGGTCTGCATGTGGGGGCGGCCCTGATCGTCCATCTGCATGGAACGCAGGCTGATGTCGCGCGTGGCGCCCTTGAGCGCGTCTTCGAGGTCCACCTCGATCGCGGCGTGGTGGTCCTCGCCGCGCGCGCGGAACTCCTGTTGCTGCTGCGCGCCGCCGCGCCGGTTGCGGCCGCCGAACAGCGAAGAAAAGAATTCGCTGAACTGGGCCTCGTCGCCGGACGCGGCGCCGCGGTGGAACTCGAAGCCCTCGTCCCAGCCGGGCGGCGGCTGGAAGCTGCCCTCGGGCGATACGCCCGCGGCGAGATTGTCGTAGGCCAGGCGCTTTTCCTTGTCGCGCAGGACGTCATAGGCTTCATTGACGTCGCGCATGCGCGTTTCGGCGTCGCTTTCCTTGCTGACGTCGGGATGATATTTGCGGGCGAGCTTGCGGTAGGCGCGCCGGATGTCGTCTTCGGAGGCCTCCCGCTCCACCCCTAGAATGCTGTAGTAGTCCTTGAACTCCATGTGCAGCCCTTGGCAAAGCGTTGCGGCCGCCTCCGGTTGCGCCGGGTTCGGCCTGGGATATCAAGAAGATAGGGGTTATGGGACGATTTTTCAATGCGCCTTGTCAGGCTTTTGGCATCGCGCATAATGTCCGGTTGGCGCCCGCATGCGCCAGCCCCGACCACGGCAAGCCCACAGGAACAGATCGTGCTGGAAATCATCGACGTAGACTTCAACGACCCCGAACACGGCCGCCAGGTGCTGGCCATGCTGAACGAATACGCCAGCGGCCCCATGGGCGGCAATGCTCCCCTGCCCGCCTACGCGCAGCAGAACCTGATCGCCGAGCTGGCCCGCCGCCCCACCGCGCGCGCGCTGCTGGCCCGCATCGACAACGAAGCCGCCGGCGTCGCGGTCTACCTTGAAGGCTTCTCCACATTCTCCTGCCGCCCGCTGCTCAATCTGCACGACCTGGGGGTAGCGGAAAAATTCCAGGGCCGCGGGGTGGGCAAGGCGCTGCTGTCGGCGCTGGAAGAGCGGGCGCGTGATCTGGGCTGCTGCAAGATCACCCTGGAAGTGCTGGAAGGCAACGCGGTCGCCCAGGGGCTGTACCGCAAGCTCGGTTTCGAAGGCTATGCCCTGGACGAAACCACCGGCCGCGCCATGTTCTGGCATAAGAAGCTGCCCGCGCTGGCGTAGTATCCATTCCATGCCGGACGCCGTAGCGTCCGGACCACGACGCAGGAATCACCATGAAGATGAGCAACATCCCCTTCGGCACCACCGACTGGTCCGAGGTGGAACCCACCGAGCACGCCGGCGACACCGGCATGGCCTATTGGCGCACCCGGCAGTTCGGCGACCTGCGCGTGCGCATGGTCGAATACACGCCGGGCTACCTGGCCGACCACTGGTGCAGCAAGGGCCACATTCTGTTCTGCCTGGAAGGCGAACTGCACACGGAACTGGAAGACGGCCGGCAGTTCGTGCTGACGCCCGGCATGAGCTACCAGGTCGCCGACCAAGCCGAGCCGCACCGCTCGTCGACCGCCGTCGGCGCCAAGCTCTTCATCGTCGACTGAGGCCCCGGCGCGACACGCCGGCCGCAGTTGCGTTACGCTTTGAAGTATCCGCGGCCTGCTGCCGCGGCGCATGCCGTTACCCGTCTGACCGGAGACTAGATTTTGGGCGCCCCGCTTACGCTATTCGTCGATTCCCTGTTCCTCAGCCCTTATGCCATGTCGGCCTATGTGGCGCTGACTGAAAAACAGCTGCCGTTCGAGGTGCGCCCCATCGACCTGGAAGCGGGCGAGCAACGCATGCAGCCCTATCAGAGCCGCGCGCTGACCTCCCGCGTGCCGGCCTTGACGCATGCGGATTTCAGCCTGACCGAATCCAGCGCCATCGCCGAGTACCTGGAAGACGCCTTCCCCGCCCCCGCGCATGCCGCGCTGTATCCGCGCGACCTGCGCCAACGCGCCCGCGCCCGCCAGGTGCAGGCGTGGCTGCGCAGCGATCTGGGCGCGCTGCGCCAGGAACGGCCCACCGAAACCGTGTTCTACGGCGCCACCGGCCTGCCGCTGTCCGATGCCGCCCACGCCGCCGCGGCCAAGCTCATCCACGTCGCCGGCACCTTGGTGGGCGCGGACCGGACCTCGCTGTTCGACGACTGGTGCCTTGCCGACACGGACCTCGCCGTGATGCTCAAGCGCCTGTTCCAGGACGATCTGCCCGACGCCCTGCGCGCCTATGCCGACGCCCAGTGGCAGCGCCCCTCCGTCCAGAAATGGCTGGAGCACAACGCCGCCGCCCGCAACTGAGCCGCCACGGAGCCGCGATGCAATTGCTGGATCACGTCTCCATCGCCGTTTCCCGCCTGGACGCCGCCCGGCCCTTCTACGACGCCGTCATGCAGGCGCTGGGCGCCGCCAAGGTCTATGACCGCCCCGACGCGCTAGGCTATGGCGAACGCTGCCGCGCCGATAGCAGCCAGCACAGCTACCTCTCCGTGTTCGCCGACGACGATGCCGGCGCCCCTGCCGCTCGCCGCCACTGGTGCTTCAAGGCGTCCAGCCGCGCCGCCGTCGACGCCTTCCATGCCGCCGGCCTGGCCCACGGAGGGCGCGACGACGGCTCCCCGGGCTTGCGCGAGCACTACCACCCGCAGTATTACGCCGCGTTCCTGCTGGACCCTTCGGGCAACCGCATCGAAGCGGTCTGCCACGACGCGGTTTGAACCGCCGCCCGGCTGGCCTGTCCTAAAGGGGACAGGTAAATCGACCAGCGCTTGACTTGTATCAAAACCTTCGATGTTGCACCGCAACATCAGTTGCGGTGTAATGGAGAGGTCAACTCGGCCGGTTCCACTCGGAATCGGCGCGGCGGTCCGCCGCCGCAAGCAACCTACAGGAGATCGCCATGGCCGGATCCGGCAACGATCGCGTACCCGCCCCGCCCTTCAACCCCTGGACGGCCGCCTACGAATACGCAGTCGACGCTTGGCAGCGCGGCGTGCTTTACGCTGACGTAATGCGCCAACGCGGCAACCAGTACCACGAGCACATGGCCAAGCGCGCGCCCAATGTGCTGAGCATGGAATCCGAACTGGTGATGGACGGCCGCTGTCTGCCGCGCCCCGTCAACTACGGCCTGCTGCGCATCACGCCGCCGGAAGGCGTGGAAACGGATCCGATCAAGCGCCCCTTCCTGGTGGTCGACCCGCGCGCCGGACACGGTCCCGGCATCGGCGGCTTCAAACCCGAAAGCGAGATCGGCGTGGCGCTGCGCGCGGGCCACCCCTGCTACTTCGCCACCTTCCTGCCGCAGCCCATGCCCACCCAGACCGTCGAGGACGTGATGATGGCCGAGGCGCGCTTCCTGGAAGAAATCATCGCGCTGCACCCCAACGCCGAGGGTAAGCCGGTGGTGGTGGCCAATTGCCAGGCGGGCTGGCAGATCATGATGACCGCCGCGGTGCGTCCCGAACTGTTCGGCCCCATCATCGTGGCCGGCGCGCCGCTGTCGTACTGGGCCGGCTGGCGCGGCATGAACCCCATGCGCTACGCTGGCGGCCTCTTGGGCGGCAGTTGGCTCACCGCCATGACCAGCGACCTGGGCGACGGCAAATTCGACGGCGCCTGGCTGGTGCAGAACTTCGAGAACCTGAATCCGGCCAACACCCTGTGGTCCAAGCAGTACAACCTGTACTCCAACGTCGACACCGAGGCCAAGCGCTACCTGAGCTTCGAGAAATGGTGGGGCGGCCACGTCTTCCTGAACGGCCCGGAAATCCAGTACATCGTCGACAACCTGTTCGTCGGCAACCGCCTGGCCACCGCCGGCCTGGTGACCTCGGACGGCATCCGCATCGACCTGCGCAACATCCGTTCACCCATCGTGGTGTTCTGCTCCAAGGGCGACAACATCACGCCCCCGCCGCAGGCGCTGGGCTGGATCCCCGACCTGTACCAGAACGAATCCGAAGTGCTGGCGCATGGCCAGACCATCGTCTATGCGGTGCACGAAAGCATCGGCCACCTGGGCATCTTCGTGTCCGGCAGCGTGGCGCGCAAAGAGCACCAGGAATTCACGTCCAACATCGACATGATCGACGTGCTGCCGCCGGGCATCTATCAGGCCGAGATCGCCGACAAGACGCCGGACACGCTCAACGCCGACCTGGCCCAAGGCAACTACGTGCTGTCGTTCGAACAACGCAGCCTGGACGACGTGCGCGCCATCGTCGAGCGCAATGAAGAGGACGACCGCCGCTTCGCCGCCGTCGCCCGCATTTCCGACATCAACCTGGGCATGTACCGCAGCTTCGTGCAGCCCTGGCTGCGCGCCCTGGTGACGCCGCAGTCGGCGGAATGGTCGCAGCGCCTGCATCCGCTGCGCCTGCCCTACGAACTGATCTCCGACCGCAACCCGCTGATCGCGCCCATCGCGCAGGTCGCCGAGCAGGTGCGCGAGCAGCGCCAGCCGGCCTCGCCCGCAAACCCCTTCCTGATGGCCCAGGAAATGTTCTCGAACCTGATCGAGACCAGCCTGAACATCTGGCAGGAACTGCGCGATTCCGCCGACGAGCGCACCTTCATGGGCGTGTATGGCTCGCCGCTGGTGCAGGACCTGGCCGGCCTGGGCGCGCGTTCCGGCCCGCCGCGCAAGCATCCGGGCGTATCGCCCGAACACCGCCGCTTCATGGAAGAGCGCGCCGCCGAGCTGCGCTCATTGATGCTGGAAGGCGGCCTGCGCGTCGCCGCGATCCGCATGCTGCTGTATGTGTCGGGAGCCGAAGGCGGCCTGGACGAACGCAGCTACGCGCTGATCCGCAAGATGCGCGCCGAATCCGACACCGCGCTGTCGCTGCAGGAATTCAAGGACATCATCCGCGATCAGGCCTTGATGATGACCCTGGACGCGGCCGGCGCCATCCAGGCCATCCCGCACCTGCTGGACAACGCGCCCGCCCCCGCGATCCGTGAAACGCTGAACACCATGAAGCATGTGCTGGAAGCCGCCGAACCCTTGAGCGAGGCCGCCCGCATCAGCCTGGACGAGATGGAACGGATCTTCGAGTACGCCGAGCGCCGTGCGCAGAAGCGCGAAGAAGCGCTGCAACCGGCTCCCGCGCCCAAGAAGGCGCCGGCTGCGGCGCGCAAATCCGTGCGCGCTGCGGCTGAGGCTGCCGCTCCCAAGCTGGCCGCGCCCAAGCCGGCCGCGCCGCTGCGCGCCAAGCGCGGCGCCTCCGCCAAACCCGCCGCGCGTCCCGCGCGCAAATCCGCCAAGGCGAAATCCGCATGACGCTGCCCCCTTCGACCCATTACGACAAGCTCATCGCGCGCGCGCAGACGCTAGCGCCGGCGCATTGCGCCATCGCCCACCCCTGCGACGAACCCTCGCTGTCGGCCGCGCTCGAAGCGCGCGACCTGGGCCTGCTCAAGCCCATCCTGGTGGGCCCGGAGCAGAAGATCCGCGCCGTCGCCGCCGAGCACAAGCTGAACCTGGGCGATGCCCGCATCGTCGATGCGCCGCACAGCCACGCGGCGGCCGAATGCGCCGTCGCCCTGGTGCGCAGCGGCGAAGCCGAACTGCTGATGAAGGGCAGCCTGCACACGGACGAACTGATGCACGAAGTGGTGGCGCGCAGCACCGGGCTGCGCAGCAGCCGGCGCATCAGCCACGTCTTCATCATGGAAGTGCCGACCTACGCGGAGCCGCTCTTCATCACCGACGCCGCCATCAACATCTTCCCGGACCTGGAAACCAAGGCCGACATCATCCGCAACGTGATCGACCTGCACCACGGCCTGGGCCTGGGCGAGCCGCGCGTGGCGATCCTGTCGGCGGTCGAGCAGGTCAATCCCAGCATCCCCAGCACCATCGAGGCCGCCGCGCTGTGCAAGATGGCCGACCGCGGCCAGATCGCGGGCGGCCTGCTGGACGGCCCGCTGGCGCTGGACAACGCCATCAGCCCCGAGGCCGCCCGCATCAAGGGCATACGCTCGCCGGTGGCCGGCGTGGCCCAGGTGCTGGTGGTGCCCGACCTGGAGGCCGGCAACATGTTGGCCAAGAACCTGACCTTCCTGGCCAACGCCGAGGCGGCCGGCATCGTGCTGGGCGCGCGCGTGCCCATCATCCTGACCAGCCGCGCCGACAGCCCGCGCTCGCGCCTTGCGTCCTGCGCGGTCGCCGCCATCTACGCCCACCACCTGGCCCAGCAACAGGCCCGCCCGCTCGCCTGAAGCGCCCCTCAGAATCCGGAATCACAGCGCCATGACCGATACCATCCTCGTCATCAACGCCGGCAGTTCCAGCATCAAGTTCTACCTGTACGACATCGACGGCGCGCAGGAGCTGGCGCCGCGCCTGGGCGGCCAGCTCGAAGGCATAGGCACCTCGCACCCGAAGCTGAAGGTGCGCGACGCCGCCGGCCAGACCCTGGTCGAACGCGAGATCGCGCCCAGCCACGCGCCCGACGTGCCCAATGGCCAGGAGGTCGTCGGCACCTGGCTCAGCGGCCACCTGGGCGGCGCGCCGCTGGCGGTGGGCCACCGGGTGGTGCACGGCGGCCCCGAGTTGTCCGAACCGGTACTGATCGACGACGCCATCCTGGCCAAGCTCGACACGTTCACGCCGCTGGCGCCGCTGCACCAGCCGAACAACCTGGCGCCCATCCGCGTGATCCGCGAGCGCCGTCCCTGGATTCCGCAGGTCGCCTGCTTCGACACCGCGTTCCACCGCAGCCACTCCGACGTGGCCGACCGCTACGCCCTGCCGGAGCGGCTGTACCAGGAGGGCGTGCGCCGCTACGGCTTCCATGGCCTGTCCTACGAATACATCGCGCAGCGCCTGAAGAAGGCGTTGCCGGACATCGCCGGCGGCAAGATCATCGCGGCCCATCTGGGCTCGGGCGTTTCCGCCTGCGCCATGCATCACGGCAAGAGCGTGGACAGCACCATGGGCTTCACCGCGCTGGAAGGCCTGCCCATGGGCACCCGCCCCGGCCGCCTGGACCCGGGCGTGGTGCTGTGGATGATGGAACGCGGCATGACCCACGACGAGATCGAGCACCTGCTCTATCACGATTGCGGCATGAAGGGCCTCTCCGGCATCAGCAACGACATGCGCGAACTGCTGGCCAGCGACGCGCCCTCGGCCAAGTTGGCGCTGCAGTACTTCGCCTGGCGCGTGGCCGAAGGCATGATAGGCCTGGCCTGCGCCATGAACGGCGTGGACGGCATCGTGTTCACCGCGGGCGTGGGCGAGAACTCCGCCGAGATCCGCCAGGCGATCAGCGAGCACTGGGGCTGGCTGGGCATCAAGCTGGACCCGGAACGCAACGCCCGCCACGGCCCCCGCATTTCCACCGACGACAGCCGCATCGGCGTCTACGTGGTGCGCACCAACGAGGAACTGATCATCGCCCAGCACACACTTGCACTGGTGAAGCAGCGATGAGCGCGGCCTTGCCGCTGGCGGGCAAGCGCGGCCTGGTGACGGGCATTGCCAATGCCGACTCGATCGCCTGGGGCTGCGCCAAGGCCTTCCGCGCCCTGGGCGCGGAGCTGGCCGTGACCTACCTGAACGACAAGGCCCTGCGCCACGTGGAGCCGCTGGCCCGCCAGGTGGAGGCGCCGCTGCTGCTGCCGCTGGACCTGATGCGCGAAGGCCAGCTGGAGGCCGTGTTCGACAGCGTCGCCGCCGAATGGGGCCAGCTGGATTTCGTGCTGCACTCCATCGCCTTTGCCCCGCGCGACGATCTGCACGGCCGCGTGACCGATTGCTCGCGCGAGGGCTTCCTGCAGGCCATGGACGTGTCCTGCTGGTCCTTCATCCGCATGGCCAAGCTGGCCGAGCCGCTGATGCGCAACGGCGGCACGCTGTTCTGCATGAGCTACTACGGCTCGCAGATGGTGGTCGAGCACTACAACATGATGGGGCCGGTGAAGGCCGCGCTGGAATCCGCCACCCGCTACCTGGCGGCGGAACTGGGTCCGCAGGGCATACGCGTGCACGCGATATCGCCGGGACCTCTGAAGACGCGCGCCGCCTCGGGCATCGCCGAATTCGACGCCCTGCTGGACCGGGCCCAGGCCAAGGCCCCCACGCGCAGCCTGGTGTCCATCGACGACGTGGGCGAAGCCACCGCCTGGCTCGCCACCGATGCCGCCCGCCGCATGACCGGGCAGACGATATACATCGACGGCGGTTATCACATCATCGACTAGCAGGGGGGGCGCCTAGCCGGGGGCGCCTAGCCGGGGGCGCCTTAGCCGGGGGCGCCTTAGCCGGGGGCGCCCTAACCCAGCGCCGCGGGCGGCGCCTGGCGCCAGCGTTCGATCGCTTCCACCGCCTGCTCAGGGCTGCCGAAGATCTTTTCACGGCCGATCTTCTTGACCAGGCCCGAGCGTTCCAACGCGGTGCGGAACTGGCCGTGTCCGCCCGCGACCAGCAGCGTGATGCCGCGTTCGTCCAGCGCATGCTTCAGTTCGTACAAGGCTTCGACCGCGTCGGCGTCAGCCTGGGTCATGGCTTCGGCGTCCAGCACGAACCAGTGCACGTCGCCGGCCTGCTCGATGATCTCGCGCGCGCGCCGGCGGAAGGCATCGGCGTTGAAGAACCACACCGATGACTCGAACAGCCAGATCACCGTGCCCGGCACCGGCTGGGCCTCGGGATTCAAGTGCAGCTTGCCCAGCACCGTTTCTCCGGGCAGCCGGCCCAACAGGGCATCGCGCGGATTGCCCGACACGTACATCGCATACAGCAGCGTGGCGCCCACCGACACCGCCACGCCTTGCAGCACGCCAAAGCCCACCACGCCCACCGCGGCCAAAATGCCGAAGGCCAGCTCGATGCGCGAGATGCGCGCCAGGCGCATGAAGGCATGGCCGTCGAACAGACTGATGGCGGCCAGCAGCAGGATGGCCGACAGCACGGCCTGCGGCAGCCAGAACAGCGGTCCGCTCAAGAGCCCCACCACGACCGCCAACGCCGCCGCGGCCGTGACGCTGACCAGCGGCGAGGAACCGCCAGCCACCAGCCCCACCGCGGTGCGCGAGTCGGCGCCCGTCACCACGAAGCCCTGGAACAGGCCCGCCGCCATGTTGGCCGCGCCAAAGCCCACCAGTTCGCGGTTGGGATCCACGTGCTCCCCGGTGCGCGCGGCAAAGCTGCGCGCCGTCACGATGCCGCTGGAAAAGCTGACCACCAGCACCCCGGCAGCGCCCAGCAGAATGCCGTCCACGCCCTCCAGGCGCACCGGCAGGCTCAGGGCCGGCAAGCCGGCAGGCACCTCGCCCACGACGGCAATGCCCAGCCCCGGAAAATTGAACAGCCACGACAGCAGGCAGGCCAGCACCACCAGCAGGATGGGGCCGGGCCAGGTCGGCCGCCAGCGCTTGACCGCCACCAGCAGCGCGCAGGACGTCAGGCCCAGGATCAGGGTGGGGATCTGGATTTCGGGCAGGCGCCGCGACAGCTCCAGGAAGGGATGCACCAGGCCGCTGTTGCGCAGGCCGACGCCGGTCAGGCCGCTCAATTGCGACAGCGCCAGCGTGATCGCCACGCCCGCCATATAGCCGATCAGCACCGGCCGCGACAGCAGGTTGGCCAGCACGCCCAGCCGCAGGGCGCGCGCGATCAGGCAGCCCAAGCCGACCGTCAGGGCGATGCCGGTGGCGGCCACCAACCGGTCTTCCGGCGTGGTCAGCGCCATTCCGGTCAGCGTGGCGGCGATCAGGGTGCAGGTGGCCGTGTCCGGCCCGACGATCAAGGTGCGCGACGAGCCGAACAAGGCGTAGCCCAGCATCCCGGCGATGGCCGCCCACAGGCCGGCCACGGGCGGCACGCCCATCATGGCGGCGTAGGCCAGGCCCACCGGCAGCGCCACCGCCGCCACGCTCAGGCCGGCGGTGATGTCGCGCCGCGCCGATTCCCGGGTGATGCCGCGGAAATTGTTGAGGCCGGGAATGAAACGTAGGTTCATGGTGCTGCGGAGAAATCGGGGATGAAGCGAACGCGGAGAGCGTGCCAGTTTGCGCCAAGGCTACACCAAGGCAGCCGAAGCCGGGCGGCCACGATCAAGGCGCCGGCATAAAAAAGCCGCCCCATCGGGGCGGCTTCGGCCTTGCATGGCAAGACGTATTACTTGATATAGCGGGCTTCCAGCACGGCCACGGCGGGCAGCGTCTTGCCTTCCAGGAATTCCAGGAAAGCGCCGCCGCCGGTCGAGATGTAGCCGACCTGCTCGCCGATGCCGTACTTGGCGATGGCGGCCAGCGTGTCGCCGCCGCCGGCGATCGAAAAGCCTTCCGATTCGGCAATCGCGCGCGCCACCACTTCGGTGCCGTTGGCGAACTGGTCGAATTCGAACACGCCCACCGGGCCGTTCCAGACGATGGTGCCGGCCTGCTTCAGGATCTCGGCCAGCTGCGCCGCGGTCTTGGGACCGATGTCCAGGATCATGTCGTCGTCGGCCACGTCCCCAGCCGCCTTGACGGTGGCTTCGGCGTCAGCGCCAAACGCCTTGGCGCACACCACATCCACCGGGATCGGCACGGCCGCGCCGCGCTGCTTCATGATGTCGATCACGGCGCGCGCCTGGTCGACCTGGTCGGGTTCGGCCAGCGACTTGCCGATGGGCAGACCGGCGGCCAGCAGGAAGGTGTTGGCGATGCCGCCGCCCACGACCAATTGGTCGACCTTGTCGGCCAGCGATTGCAGGATCGACAACTTGGTCGACACCTTGGAGCCGCCCACGATGGCGACCAGCGGACGCTTGGGTTCATGCAGGGCGCGGCCCAGGGCATCCAGCTCAGCGGCCAGCAGCGGGCCGGCGCAGGCCACGGGCGCGAAGCGCGCGATGCCGTGGGTGGTGGCTTCGGCGCGGTGGGCGGTGCCGAACGCGTCGTTGACGTAGACGTCGCACAGCGCGGCCATCTTCTTGGCCAGCGTCTCGTCGTCTTTCTTTTCGCCGACGTTGACGCGGCAGTTTTCCAGCAGCACGACCTGGCCGTGATCGACCTGGACGCCGTCGACCCAGTCGCGCACCAGCTGCACGGGCATGCCCAACAGCTCGGACAGGCGCTGGCCGACCTTGGCCAGCGAATCGGCGTCGGTCAGCACGCCTTCCTTGGGACGGCCCAGGTGGGACGTGACCATGACGGCGGCGCCGGCGTCCAGCGCCATGCGGATGCCGGGCACCGAGGCGCGGATGCGGGTGTCTTCGCTGATGCGGCCGGCGTCGTCGAACGGCACGTTCAGATCGGCGCGGATGAACACGCGCTTGCCGGACAGGGCGCCGGACTTCGCCAGCGCGGACAGAGTGTTGACCTTGGACATATTTGGATTCCTACGATGGGCGTACAAAGGGGACGAACCCATTTTCCGCACTCGCGGAAAACAAATCCGTCCCCTCTATGGACTAGCCGTGCTGCTTACTTGGCCGACATCAGCGCGACGGTGGTGTCGAGCATGCGGTTCGAGAAGCCCCACTCGTTGTCGTACCAGGACGAGACCTTGACCAGGCGGCCCGAAACCTTGGTCAGCGACGCGTCAACGGTGCTGGAGGCCGGGTTGTGGTTGTAGTCCACCGAAACCAGGGGCTCGGTGTTGTAGTCCAGGATGCCCTTGAGCTCGCCTTCCGACGCGGCCTTCAGGATGCCGTTCACTTCTTCGGCGGTCGTGTCGCGGCTGGCCACGAACGACAGGTCGACCAGCGACACGTTGATGGTCGGGACGCGGATGGCGTAGCCGTCCAGCTTGCCGTTCAGTTCCGGCAGCACCAGGCCCACGGCGGCGGCAGCGCCGGTCTTCGTGGGGATCATGCTCATGGTGGCCGAACGCGCGCGGCGCAGGTCTTCGTGGTAGACGTCGGTCAGGACCTGGTCGTTGGTGTAGGCGTGGACCGTGGTCATCAGGCCGTTTTCCAGGCCCAGCTTGTCGTTCAGCGGCTTGACCAGCGGGGCCAGGCAGTTGGTGGTGCACGAAGCGTTGGAGATGACGGTGTCGGTAGCCTTCAGCACGCCGTGGTTCACGCCGTACACGATGGTGGCGTCGACATCCTTGCCGCCGGGGGCCGAGATGATGACTTTCTTGGCGCCGCCCTTGATGTGCGCGCCGGCCTTTTCCTTGGTCGTGAAGAAGCCCGTGCACTCCAGCACCACGTCGACCTTGAGCTCGCCCCAGGGCAGCTCGGCCGGGTTGCGGTTGGCCAGCACGCGGATCTTGTCGCCGTTGACGACCATGAAGTCGCCGTCGACTTCGACGGTGCCCGGGAACTTGCCGTGGGCGGTGTCGTAGCGCGTCAGGTGCGCGTTGGTCTTGGGATCGCCCAGGTCATTGATGGCGACGATTTCGATATCGTGCTTCTTGCCACCTTCGTAGTGGGCACGCAGGATGTTGCGGCCGATGCGACCGTAACCGTTGATGGCGACGCGAATAGTCATGACTGAGCTCCTTTTTACAAAACTTGCTTGACGGTCTCGGCCACCTTGTCGGCGGTCAGCCCGAAGAACTTGAACAATGCGCCAGCAGGCGCGGATTCACCGTAGCGGTCGATGCCGACGACGGCGCCTTCCAGGCCCACGTACTTGTGCCAGAAGGCGGTGATGCCGGCTTCGACGGCCACCCGCGGCAGGCCCTTGGGCAGCACGGATTGCTTCCAGGCGGCGTCCTGGCGGTCGAACACGTCGGTGCTGGGCATGGAGACCACGCGCACGGCGATGCCTTCCTTGGCCAGCTGCGCCTGCGCGTCCAGCGCGATGGCGACTTCCGAGCCGGTGGCGATGATGACGGCGCGGGCGCCTTCGGCATCTCGCAACACATAGCCGCCGCGGGCGATGGCCTCGACGGTGGCGGCATCGCGCGGCACGAACGGCAGGTTCTGGCGCGACAGCAACAGGGCCGTCGGGCCGCCGTCGTGCACGTCCATGCCGATGCTGGTCGGGCGCGTCACGGCCGCATTCCAGGCCACGGCGGTTTCAGCCGTATCGCAAGGACGCCACAGCGACAGGTTGGGGATCAGGCGCAGGCTGGAAGCGTGCTCGATCGACTGGTGGGTCGGGCCGTCTTCGCCCAGGCCGATGGAGTCGTGGGTGAACACGTGGATCACGCGCTGCTTCATCAGCGCGGCCATGCGGATGGCGTTGCGCGAGTAGTCGGAGAAGGTCAGGAAGGTGCCGCCGAACGGCAGGTAGCCGCCGTGCAGGGCCACGCCGTTCATGATGGCGGCCATGCCGAATTCGCGCACGCCGTAGTTGATGTGGCGGCCGAACTGAATGCCATGGTCACCAGCGCGGACGGCGCCGACGCCCTTCCAGTCGGTGAAGTTGGAACCGGTCAGGTCGGCCGAGCCGCCCAGCATTTCCGGCAGCAGCGGCGCCAGCGCGGTGATCGCGAACTGCGAAGCCTTGCGGGTGGCGACGGTTTCGGCCTTTTCCAGCGTGGCGTCCAGGAACGCCTTGAACTGTTCGGCGTAGCCGGCGGGCATTTCGCCCTTCATGCGGCGCTTGAATTCGGCGGCTTCGGCGGGGAATTCGGCGGCGTAGGCGTCAAACGCCGACTGCCATTCGGCCTGCGCGGCGGCGCCTTGCTTGCGGCCATCCCAGCCGTCGTAGATGTCTTGCGGAATCTGGAACGGTTCCGACGACCAGCCCAGCGCGGCGCGGGTGGCGGCGATCTCGTCCTTGCCCAGCGGCGCGCCGTGCACATTGTGCGTGCCGGCCATGTTGGGCGAACCCTTGCCGATGACGGTGCGGCAGACGATCAGCGTGGGCTTTTCCGATTGCTTGCGGGCAGCCTTGATGGCGGCGTCCACGGCGGCGACGTCATGGCCGTCGATGCCGCGGATCACGTTCCAGCCGTAGCCTTCGAAGCGCTTGGCGGTGTCGTCGGCGAACCAGTGCTCGACGTGGCCGTCGATGGAAATGCCGTTGTCGTCATACAGCACGACCAGCTTGCCCAGCTTGAGCGTGCCGGCCAGCGAGCAGACTTCGTGCGAGATGCCTTCCATCAGGCAGCCGTCGCCGGTGAAAGCGTAGGTGTGGTGGTCGACCAGCGTGTGGCCGGGCTTGTTGAACTCGGCGGCCAGCAGCGCTTCGGCCAGCGCCATGCCCACGGCATTGCCCAGCCCCTGGCCCAGCGGACCGGTGGTCGTTTCCACGCCCGGGGTGATGCCCACTTCGGGGTGGCCCGGCGTCTTGGAATGCAACTGGCGGAAATTCTTCAGCTCTTCGATCGGCAGGTCGTAGCCGGTCAGGTGCAGCAAGGCGTAGATCAGCATCGAGCCGTGGCCGTTGGACAGCACGAAGCGGTCGCGGTTGGCCCAGGCGGGATCCTTGGGATTGTGACGCAGGTTGCCGGCCCACAAGGCTTGGGCGATTTCCGCCATGCCCATGGGAGCACCCGGATGCCCGGAATTCGCTTGTTGCACGGCGTCCATCGCGAGGGCGCGGATGGCATCCGCCAAGGCAAGTTTAGGGGCGGTCGGATTGCTCATTCGGAAGGCTCTTTGAAGCTGGCGGGCCTACGGTCAAAATAGGGGCCAGTTGAGTAGGTTGCGAAGCATGGGATTTTAGCATCCAGGGGTTTCCCCCACGCCATCGGCCAGAAGGCGGCCCATGCTAGGCTAGCTTTCTGAATAAAAGAACCATAGATGTCCATGTCAGCCCCCCGCTTCTTCTGTGATATCCCCCTGAGCGCCGGCGCCCGCGTCGCGCTTCCCGAAGCCCTGGCGCACCATGCGCTGCGCGTGCTGCGCCTGCGCGCCGGCGAGGCCGTGGCGCTGTTCAACGGCCAGGGCGGCGAGTATCCCGCCACGCTCGAAGTGGAAGGCAAGGCCGGTTTTGCCCAACTGGGGGAATTCCTGCCGCGCGAGGCCGAACTGGGCGGACGCGTTACCCTGGTGCAGGGCCTGCCTTCCGGGGACAAGATGGACTGGGTGGTGGAAAAAGCCGTGGAGCTGGGCGCCGCGCGCGTCAGCCCCATCGCCGCCCAGCGCAGCGTGCTGCAGCTGTCAGGCGCCCGGCTCGACAAGCGCGTGGCGCATTGGCAGCGCATCGCGCAATCCGCCAGCGAACAATGCGGACGCAACCGGCTGATGGCGGTGGACGCGCCGCTCACCCTGGCCGAATGGCTGCAACAGCCCGCCGAGGGCCTGCGCCTGCTATGCCACCCGGAAGCGCGGGACGACCTTGGCGGCGCGCTGCGGACCGCGCCCGGCCTGCAGGCGCTGACCCTGCTGGTGGGACCGGAAGGAGGATGGTCGGACAAGGAATTGGCGCAGGCCCGCGAGGCCGGCGTGCAGGCCGTGCGCTTCGGCCCCCGGGTGCTGCGCACCGAGACCGCGGGACTGGCATTGCTGTCGGCGGCCAGCGCGCTGCTGGCCTGGTAGTACCGCCGGATCAGTGGTCTTCGCCGTAGGGCGCTGCCGCCACCCCGGGCTCGGGGTCCGGATGGCGTCCGGCGTGTTCGATGACATACGCAAAGACGCGACCGTTTTCGCGGGCGAAATCCGCCGCGTCGGAACAAACGGTTTCGATGCGGCCAGCGTCTTCTTCCAGCGCCGGGTCGCCCGAATGCAGCTTGTACAGCCACAGCACCACGCCGGTCTTGTGGTCCAGCACGGTGTCGCACAGGCAGTCGTAAAGAGCGTCCAGGTTGCCACCGAAGTACTCGGGGAAATCGACTGCCTTGACGATGGCGCGCAGCACCGCGGAACGGCTGCGGGCAGGATCGCAATTGGCGACAAACAAGGCCAGGCCAAGCTCATGGGCGGCGTCCACCACGGCCTTCTTGTCCAGCCCGTCATGGGCCAGCGCACCGCCGCGCAGCAGCTGCCGCTGCAGAGTAGATTGGCCATTGCGCGTCATGCCTGAGCCCCCTTGAAAAAGGCGATCACTTCGTCGTTACGCTGCATCGTATCGGCATAACCCAGTTCAATCAATCGCTTGGTGTAGCTGGATTCAAATAAGAGATAGGACATCAGCGACCCGCCGCCGGGACGGTCTGGATCGGACGATACACCGAGTACGCGGAAAAGGGCACGGGCCTGGGCCGGCATATCCTGCAAATGTTCCAGCGCCATGACGTCCAGCGACTGGCTGGGCGTGATCGTCAGGACGTCGATGCGGCGCGCATGGCCATGCGTGCCCTCCCCGCCGGACTGGTCCATCAGGAAGTTGATGCGTTCCAGGCGTTCGACGTCGGCCGACAGGCCATCCAGGAAGATGCTGGCCAGCGCATGCCCGCCGACCTGGGCCAGCGAGGGATAAGGCGGCGAGTCCTCGCGGTTTTCAGGGTGGGTTTCGTCGCGGAACCCCGTGCCGATCACCAGCACGCGGTGCGCGCCCAAGTGGATGGCCGGGCTGATAGGCGCGAGCTGGCGCATCGAGCCGTCGCCGCACCACTCCCCCTTGCCGTGCACCTGCACCTGGCGGGCGGGAAAGACGAAGGGAATGGCGGACGAGGCCATCAGGTGGTCGATGCCGATGGGCGTGGGCAGCGCCAGGCGCAGATAGCGGTGCCAAGGCTCGATGGGCGTGTGTGCCTGGTAGAAGGTCAGGTGCTCGCCGCTGGTGTAGCCCGAAGCCGTGATCGCCAACGCCGACAGCGCGCCGGTTTCCAGATTGGTGCGCAGGTGCTGGAAGTCCAGCACCCGGCCCAACAGGGCCTGCATGGGGCTGTTGTCCAGCAGCGAATGGGGCCGCTTGCGCGTCAGGCCCGAGTACATCCACCCCAGCGACAGCAAGCCCAGCCAGCGC
Source organism: Achromobacter pestifer (assembly GCF_013267355.1). NCBI lineage: Bacteria > Pseudomonadati > Pseudomonadota > Betaproteobacteria > Burkholderiales > Alcaligenaceae > Achromobacter > Achromobacter pestifer. The sequence goes on along the minus strand of NZ_CP053985.1, from coordinate 4,263,265 downwards.
ACGCCGGTGCGTATCAGGCCGGGCGCGTCGGCCCGGTAGATCATGTCGGTATTCAGGGAGGACCACAGCCGGCGGATACGGCGCACGCCCAGATGGGGCCGATCGGCGCGGCAGGCCAGCGCGGCGGCGTTGATGGCGCCGGCGGACGTGCCGCAGATGATGTGGAAGGGATTCTGGAAACGCGAATGCCAGTCCGGATCCAGCAGTTCCATGATGGCGCTGAGCACGCCCACCTGATAGGCGGCGCGAGCGCCGCCTCCTGTCAGGACCAGGCCGGTCGGCGTGCGCGGGCACGCCGGACCGGGTGGCGTCACATCAACGCGGTGTATTGACATCGACCACCGTCATCGCGGTCATGTTGACGATGCGGCGCACGGTGGAGCTGGAGGTCAGGATATGCACCGGTGCGTTGGCGCCCAGCAGGAACGGCCCCACCGCCACGTTGCCGCCGGCGGCCGTCTTCAACAGGTTGTAGGCGATGTTGCCCGAGTCCACGTTCGGGCACACCAGCAGATTGGCCTGGCCCTTGAGCGTGGACGACGGCAGGATGCGCATGCGCAAGGCTTCGTCCAGCGCGCAGTCGCCATGCATTTCGCCGTCGATCTCCAGGTCCGGCGCGGCCTGGCGCACCAGCTCCAGCGCGCGGCGCATCTTCGCGCCCGACGCCGAACTGCCCGAACCGAAGTTCGAACGCGACAGCAGCGCGACCTTGGGCGCCAGATACATGCGGCGCATCTCGTTGGCGGCGGCGATGGTGAATTCGGCGATCTGCTCGGCCGAAGGCTCATCGTTGACGTGCGTGTCCACCAACACCACCGTGCGCTCGTTGAGCAGCAGGATGTTCATGGCGGCGTACACGTTGTGGCCGGGACGGCGGCCGATGACTTCGTCCACGAAGCGCAGGTGATCGTGGTATGCGCCCACCGAACCGCAGACCATGCCGTCGGCATCGCCCAGACGCACCATCATCGCGCCGATCAGAGTCATGCGGCGGCGCATTTCCACGCGCGCCATTTCCTTGGTGATGCCGCGGCGGCACATCAGTTCCCAGTACGTGGTCCAGTACTGGTGGAAGCGCTCGTCGTATTCGGGGTTGGTGACTTCGACGTCCTCGCCCAGGCGCAGCCGCAGGCCCAGCTTTTCGATGCGGGTCAGCAGCACCGACGGACGGCCCACCAGGATGGGGCGGGCCAGGCCTTCGTCGACGATCACCTGCACCGCGCGCAACACGCGCTCGTCTTCGCCTTCGGCGAACACGATGCGGGCCGGGCCGCCCTCGCGCACGATGCGCTTGGACGCCGAGAACAGCGGCTTCATGAAGGCGCCCGAGTGGTACACGAACTGCTGCAGCTGCTCTTCGTAGGCTTCCAGGTCGGCCAGCGGACGCGTGGCCACGCCGCCTTCCATCGCGGCCTTGGCCACCGCCGGCGCAATGCGCACGATCAGGCGCGGGTCGAAGGGCTTGGGGATCAGGTATTCGGGGCCGAACGAAATATCAAAGGTGCCATAGGCCGCGGCCACGACTTCGTTCTGTTCCTCTTCGGCCAGCTCGGCGATGGCGTACACCGCCGCCTTTTCCATTTCGCGGGTGATCGTGGTCGCGCCCACATCCAGCGCGCCGCGGAAGATATAGGGGAAGCACAGCACGTTGTTGACCTGGTTCGGATAGTCCGAACGGCCCGTGGCCATGACCACGTCGTCGCGCACCGATTGCGCCAGCTCCGGCAGGATCTCGGGCGTGGGGTTGGCCAGCGCCAGGATCAGCGGACGCGGGCCCATCGCCGCGACCATCTCGGGCTTGAGCACGCCGCCGGCCGACAGGCCCAGGAACACGTCGGCGTCCGGGATCACCTCGGCCAGCTTGCGGGCATCGGTCTTCTGCGCGAAACGCGCCTTGTCCGGGTCCATCAGCGCAGTACGGCCTTCGTAGACCACGCCTTCGATGTCGGTGACCCAGATGTTTTCCAGCGGCAGGCCCAGATCCACCATCAGGTCCAGGCAGGCCAGCGCGGCCGCGCCGGCGCCCGAGGTCACCACCTTGACCTGCTTGATGTCCTTGCCCACGACCTTCAGGCCGTTGATGAAGGCGGCGGACACGCAGATCGCGGTGCCGTGCTGGTCGTCATGGAAGACGGGGATCTTCATGCGCTCGCGCAGCTTGCGCTCGACGGTGAAGCACTCCGGCGCCTTGATGTCTTCGAGGTTGATGCCGCCGAAGGTGGCTTCCAGGCCGGCGATGATCTCGACCAGCTTGTCCGGATCCGTCTCGTTGATCTCGATGTCGAAGACGTCCAGGCCGGCGAACTTCTTGAACAATACCGCCTTGCCTTCCATCACCGGCTTGGAAGCCAGCGCGCCGATGTTGCCCAGGCCCAGCACCGCGGTGCCGTTGGTGATCACGCCCACCAGGTTGCCGCGCGCGGTGTAGCGGTACACATTGGCCGGATCGGCCACGATCTCTTCACAGGCCGCCGCCACGCCGGGCGAGTACGCCAGGGCCAGGTCGCGCTGGTTGGTGAGCTGCTTGGTCGGCGTGACCGAGATTTTGCCGGGGCGTCCAAGCTCATGGTATTCAAGGGCGGCTTTGCGGAGATTGGCATCCATAGGGGCGGCTACTGGCTAGAGTGTGTGACACGAAAGGGGGGAATTCTATTCCGATGGCGGGCGCCGCGATACCTCGGCAATGCCCGCCTGCCCCTTGGATAAGCAGGCACATCCCATGTTAGCGCTGGCTTACAAATTGTCGCTATTCCGCAATGTGGAATAAGGGAAAACGTCCATCGGGATCGAACAGCGCCTTCACCCGGGAATCCAGGCGCGTGGTGGCGAGCCCCGGCGGCTCGCCCTGGCTTGCCGCAGGCCGTGGCGCGGGCGCGGCGTCGGCCACCGTCACCGACTGCACCCAGGCCAGCGTGCCGCCATGGCCCAGCAGCAGATGCGCCAGGTTGACGGTGGCGGGCGCGTCGGGCTTGAGCGCGTCCAGCCGGTAGCGGCCCAGCCAGCGCTCGCCGTCACGGGTGGCGAAGGCATCGCCGCCCGTAGCCAGCTGGAACAGCGCCGGAACCAGGCGCTGCACGGTGGCCGAACGCAGGGGCTGGACGTCCGATTCGCCGAACGGCCCCAGCGTTTCCTCTATGCCGTCCGCCAGCATCACGTCCAGCGCCAGCACCCCGGATTCGGCGCAGCGCCCGGCGGGCCAGTTGGCCTTGGCCGCCAGCCACGCGGCCAGCGTCAAATCCCCAGGCAGGCCGGCGAACTGCCGCAGCCCGGCCTGGGCCAGCGCCGCCACCGGCGTGCCGGGCTGTGCGCGCCAGCGCCCGGTATCGCCGGACAGGCGCACCAGGCCGGTCAGGGCGGACGAATCCACCCTGAGGAGCGGCCCATGAGCCGTCTCGAAAGGCCCTTCCGCCCCCTCCAGCGCCAGCGTCACGCGATATTCGGCACACAGCGTGCGCGCATGCGCCACGTCCGCGTCGCGCACCGGCGCCAGCAAACCCCGGGGACCGCCCTCTCCTGTCTCGCCCAGATCTCGGACGGATCCCTGGCAGAGCAGGCTCAGCCGCTCGATGAAGGCCGACCACGGGCTGCGGACCGGACGACGGCCCAGGAGGAAAGCGCGCCGGGATGGCTGCATGACTACAATTCCTTTTTCGCTACAAAACGCCTTCGAGAATCCGATGCCCCGCCTTGCCCATCGCACCCACGACTTCCTGACCTTCCAGGTAATGGAACTATTCAAGCAGGCGCAAGCGCTGCAGGCAGCGGGCAAGGACATTATCAGCCTGGGCATCGGCGAACCGGACTTTACCGCGCCCCCCCAGGTCGTGGAAGCGCTGGAACGCGCGGCGCGCGCCGGTCTCAGCGGCTACAGCCCCTCGGCCGGCCTGACGCCGCTGCGCGAGGCCATCGCCCAGTTCTACCACGAGCAGTTCGGCGCCCGGATCAATCCGTCCCGCGTCATCGTCACCGCGGGCGCCTCCGGCGCCCTGACGCTGGCCTGCGCGGCGCTGGTCAACCAGGGTGGCGAAGTGCTGATGCCGGACCCGTCCTACCCCGCCAACAGCAATTTCGTGCTGGCCGCCGGCGGCGTGCCGCGCCTGATCCCGAGCACGGCGGCCAAGCGCTTCCAGTTGTCGGCGCAGGACGTGGCCAGCCACTGGACGCCCGCCACCCAGGGCGTGCTGGTCGCCTCGCCCAGCAACCCCACCGGCACCTCGATCGACCACGGCGAGCTGGCCGAGCTGCTGGCGCAGGTCCGCGCCCGCGACGGCTTCGCCATCGTCGATGAAATCTACCTGGGCCTGTCCTATGAAGGCCAGCCGCGCTCGGCCCTGACCCTGGATGACGACGTCATCGTCATCAACAGCTTCTCGAAGTACTTCCACATGACGGGCTGGCGCCTGGGCTGGATGATCGTGCCCGAGGACATGGTGGCCCCAGTGGAGAAAATCGCCGCCAGCCTGGCGATCTGCGCGCCCACGCTGGCGCAGCATGCCGCGCTGGCCTGCTTCGAGCCCGGCGCGATGAAGACCTTCGAGCACCGCCGCGAGGCCTTCAAGCAGCGCCGCGACTACCTGCTGCCGGAATTCGAGCGCATGGGCATCCAGGTGCCGGTCAAGCCGGACGGCGCCTTCTATATCTATGCCGACATCGCCAACCTGGGCATGGACAGCGCCGCGTTCTCGCAGCGCCTGCTGCTGGAAGCCGGCGTGGCCGCGGTGCCGGGCCTGGACTTCGGACCGGCCCATGGCAGCCACACCATGCGCTTTTCCTACGCCACCGGCCTGGACCGCCTGGAAGAGGCCGTCGCCCGGATCGGCCGGCTGCTGCAGGGCTGATCCCAAAAACAAGACCCAAAAACAAAGCGCGTCCCAAGGGACGCGCTTTGCATTCAAGCCAGTACGGCGATCAGTCGCGCGCCAGCGCGATCCCGGAGGCCAGCGCCAGGCGGCGGCGTTCCGCCTGCACCTTGGCGCCATAGCCGTTGTCGTCCGGTCCCGTGGCGCCGACGTAGCATGCCAGGCCGCCATCGACCGAGCCGCGGCGGTTGATGCAATCGCGCAGGATCGTGGCTCCGACCCCGATATTTGCGGCCGGGTCCAGCGCGGTCTTGCCGACCGCGTCGAATTTTTCCTGGTGCACGCTGGTCATCACCTGCATCAGCCCCTGGGCGCCCACATGGCTTTCGGCCAGAGGGTTGTAGCGGGACTCGATGGCGATCACGGCCAGCACCAGCAGCGGATCCAGTTTCTTTTCGCGGCTGACCTTGTACACGACGTTCAACAGCGGGCCGGTGGCGTCATACGCGACCTTGTACTTGCGCGAAATATAGTTGCGCAAGGCTTCCGCCTGCGGGCCCGTGGCGCTCATCGCGACAGGCTTGGGCGCCGCGGGGGCGACACGGGCGGGCCCCAACATGCCTGTGGCATTGCTGGCGGGAGCAGTGGGAACGGCCATGGCAATTGCCGACGCACTGTCGGAACCCAGTTCGGAGCCGGCATCGAATTCGGTGCTGGCTTGCATGGATGTAGGCGCTAGGGCGGTCAACAAGGCTTTGTGCACTTGCAATGCCTGGTCGCGCAAACCAGGCAGGGCGAATCCCATGCTTACCGTCACAATGACCGCAATGCCCAGATAAACGGAGCAGATGCGCAGGGACTCGGCAAGATATTGGTGCACTCCTTGGGCCAGGCTCCTGAACAGGCTGGCCACTGACGCATCGGGCATAAAACCTCCTGCGTTAAAAAAGAGGGAGTCAATGTTAACCTCTCTGTCTACCCAATATGTAACCAAATAGCTGGGATCTGTAGTGAAATACCGCGACCTTAGAGACTTCATCGCCCAACTTGAACGCATGGGCGACCTCAGACGCATCGCCGCGCCGGTGTCCACCCGGCTGGAAATGACTGAAATATCCGACCGTGTCCTGCGCGCGGAAGGGCCCGCCCTGCTGTTCGAAAATGCGCGGCACAACGGTCAGCCGGCGCAAATGCCGGTGCTGACCAATCTCTTCGGCACCCCGGCCCGGGTGGCCCGCGGCATGGGCGCCGACGACGTCAGCGCGCTGCGCGACATCGGCGAGCTGCTCGCCTCGCTGCGCGAACCCGAAGCGCCCAAGGGCCTGCGCGACGCGCTGGCCAAGGTCTCGATGCTGAAGTCCGCGCTGTGGGACATGAGCCCCAAGAACGTCAAGAGCCCCGCCTGCCAGGAGATCGTCTGGGAAGGCAAGGACGTCGACCTGACCCGCCTGCCGATCCAGACCTGCTGGCCCGGCGACGTGGCGCCGCTCTTGACCTGGGGCCTGGTGATCACGCGCGGCCCCAATGCCCGCCGTCAGAATCTGGGCATCTACCGCCAGCAGCTGCTGGGACCGAACAAGCTGATCATGCGCTGGCTGTCGCACCGCGGCGGCGCGCTGGATTTCCGCGACCACGCCCTGGCGCACCCCGGCACCCCCTTCCCCATCGCCGTCGCCCTGGGCGCCGACCCGGCCACCACGCTGGGCGCGGTCACGCCGGTGCCCGACAGCCTGTCCGAATACCAGTTCGCCGGCCTCTTGCGCGGTTCCCGCACCGAGGTCGCGAAAGCGCTGGGCAGCGACCTGTCCGTGCCGGCCTGGGCCGAGATCGTGCTGGAAGGCCACCTGCTGCCGTCCTCCGACCCGCGCGCCCTCGCGCCCGTCGTGCCCGAGGGCGTCAACCCGCCGCCGAACACCGATTACGAAATGGCGCTGGAAGGCCCCTACGGCGACCACACCGGTTACTACAACGAGCAGGACTGGTTCCCCGTCTTCACGGTGGAGCGGATCACGATGCGGCGCAATCCCATCTACCACTCCACCTACACCGGCAAACCGCCCGACGAACCCGCCGTGCTGGGCGTGGCGCTCAACGAGGTCTTCGTGCCGCTGCTGCGCCGCCAGTTGCCCGAAATCGTGGACTTCTACCTGCCGCCGGAAGGCTGCAGCTACCGCCTGGCGGTGGTGTCGATTCGCAAGCAGTATGCCGGCCACGCCAAGCGCGTCATGTTCGGCCTGTGGAGCATCCTGCGCCAGTTCATGTACACCAAGTTCATCGTGGTGGTGGACGAGGACATCGATCCGCGCGACTGGAAGGAAGTGGTGTGGGCGATGACTACCCGCATGGATCCGGTACGCGACACCTTGCTGGTGGAGAACACCCCCATCGACTACCTGGACTTCGCCTCGCCAGTGTCCGGCCTGGGCGGCAAGATGGGCATGGACGCCACCAACAAGTGGCCCGGCGAAACCCACCGCGAATGGGGCACCCCCATCACCATGGACGCGGACGTCAAGAAGCGGGTGGATGAGATGTGGGGTCAGCTGGGCTTGTAATCCTGACCGTTCTCTCGCATCGAGACCGGCGCTATCGCGGCAGGATCAGGAAGCGCTGATCCTGCCCGTGATGTATCCGGGCGACCAAGGCGCTGTTCTCCTGGGCGCTGCGCGTAACCAACTCAGTCAACGTGTTCAACGAGTTGATCCGATGCGTCTGTGCCAGGTGCTGAAAACGTCTGATCTCCGACGCCGTGCAAGCCCGTCTTGCGTCTCGCAACAAGCCATTGGTTTGCAACAATCGCAAATTTTCGGGATGTATCAGCATCAGCAGGCTTTCCGCCTTGGCGGTCTTTTCCTGCAGGTGCTGCAAGGCGTCCGCTTCGGTCTGCACGCCATACCGCTTCCATGCCGGTTCATGATGAAACAGGCGATTGCGGAAGGCGCGCAGCGTGGCGACCAGATCCTGCACATGGGCCAGCATCCCACCCGCCTGGCGCATCGGCCACACCCCGCGAAACACGGCGGACAGATGCTTGGGCCAGATCAATCCGCGCCCCATCAACTCGGTATCCAGCAGGAATTCCCAGGTCGAGAATTCAGTCTTGGCGATGACACCATGATGCTGCGGCATCACATTGCCGCGCACCGCATGGCGGCGGCGCTGTTCGGAAGCATGGTTGCGGGTCGCCTTGGCGAAGTTGTTCCGCACCGCCTGCACCGGATGCGGCGCATCCGTGCCCGGCGCGTAGGAACGGTAGCGCAGCTTGCCGCCCGCCCACCAGAACCTCCCCAGATCCGCGACAAGCGCCCGGTCGATGGAGTTTCGCAAGCTGATTTCCACCGCGCCCATGAGCGGGTACAACGCACCGCAGGCGTGCGCATTCCATAGATAGGCCCCCATCAGTTCCACGTCGTTCGCGGGGTTGAATACGCTCTGGTAGCTGTTTATGCGCTCGTTACTGATGAGCGCGTCGATCAATAGCGGACGATACTGCAATGTGTGAGGCATCGTGCCGACCTGGGAGAAGGAACAGGCCATCGCCGTTGACGGCGGCGGGTTGACCTACATACAATCCCCTTAAGGTTGGTGATGGCTTCCAATGGGTGCAAGCCTACGACCCATCATGTAAGACCTGATTCCCACCCCGGCCTCGAGCCGGGGCTTTTGTTTTCTGGCTGGCCCGAATCCGAAGACGAAACGTAGCGCTCCGCCGGGCATAAAAAAACCCGCCTAAATGGCGGGTTTCTAATTGGGCAAAGCCGCAGCGTCAGCGTTGACCACCTGATGGATCATCATCACGGCGCGAGTTCTGCCAGGCCTTGAACAATTGCCAGCCGACAAACGCGCCGCCGGCGATCTTCAAGAGCTTGGAGCGCTTGCCGCCGCGCATGATCATGGCGGACAGCGATGAGCTGACGATGGGATAGCGCCGCGCCAGGCTGATTGCCTGCAAGGCCCAGCGCGATGCGCCGCCCGAGACCAGGCCGGGCAACAGCCCCTTGAGGAGCGCGGCCGGTTCCAGCTTGCGTCCGGTCGACGCGATGCTTTGCGCCAGCGATTCGCGTTCGATGGCGGCGCGGGCGCGCAGCAGTTCGATGCGCACGGCGCGATCGACGGTGGGAGACCTTTTTGTCATGCTTCAGCCCTCCTCGCGCCGGCGCGCCTGCGCCTCGTCGTCGTCCTGCGCGTCGCGCACCCGCTCCAGCAGTTCGGCGTCACGCCCGAGTTCTTCAAGCGTGGCGGCGAACGGCGGCGCGCCGTAGACCAGCCCGTGGCGCACCGCCACCAGCAAGGCCACGCCGACCAGTCCATAGAAGCCCGCCAACAGGCCCAGGGCCAGATAGCGGTCTTCAGTAGGCCAGAACGCCACCGCAACCGTGACGGTGAAGACCAGCACCGCCAACGTCAGGAACAGCAGCGCAGCAAACGCCATGCCCAAGAGCTTGAGCAGGCGCGCTTTTTCGTCCGCCGCTTCCAGCGCCAGCAATTCCAGGCGCGTGCGCAACAGCCCGACCACGCTGGAGGCAACGCCGAAAACAGATTTTCGTAGACCCATGGCTGAAAAGGACGCCGGGCGGGAAGCACGGCCTCGCGCCCGCGCCGCCCGCCCGGATGTCCTGCCCTATCAGCGGCGGCTGATCAGCAAGCCGAGCAGCAGGCCGGTCACGCCTGCGATGCCGATGGCTTGCCAGGGATTGTCGTGCACGTAGTCGTCGGTCGCGCGGGCAGCCTTGCGGCCGCGTTCCAGCACGGCGTCCTGCGCTTCGTACAGCGCTTCACGCGTGCGCTTGAGCGACGTCAGCGCGCGGTCGCGCAATTCGTTGGCCTTGTCGCCCGTGCTGCTGGCGGCTTCGCGCAGCAGGCTCTCGGCGTCATTCAGGCTGGACTTGACACTGTCGATCAGTTTTTCTTTTGCGACTTCTTCGGATTTTCTCGTGGCCATTATTTGAGCTCCTGTTGTGTGTCAATGACGGAACCATCATACCAGCCGCCATGCGGGAGACACGGCGCGCTTGCTACGGGGTGCTACTTGATTTGCGTAATCTCAACGGCGGATTTGACGCCGCCCTGATCGATGTCCTGCTTCATCACCAGATTGATCGCCGGACAGTACCAGTCCGTCACCGTGGTGTTCATGCCCGGGATGGGAATGGTCAGGCCCTGGAACGTGGCCATGGTGGGATCGGAATTGCGGGTGTATGTGATCGGGTGGCAGGACTGCGCCCCCAGCGCGGTGGTCACCGAGGTCTTCTGCCCCACGGTTTTCTCGCCGATGCGCACCGTGGTGCTGGGCTGGCCGCCGACAGGCGCCTCCTTGCCGATCTTCAGGCGGAACGACGAGCCGGGCAGCTTCTGGCCGGCGCTGAGTTTGCCGTCATACGCGAACAGGCCCAGCATGCGCAGGTCGAATTGGCCTTCGGAAGGCTTGGGCGCTTCGCCCGCGCTGGCATAGCGCAGGAAGGTGGCCTGGCCGCCCTTGACCGTCATCAGGTAATCCAGCTTGGACTTGCCTGGAGGCAGGCCCGCGTAGCTGAACGTGGCCACGCCCTGCACGCGCGCGCGGCAGTTGTCGCCATTGCTTTTTGTAACCTCGGCGAAAGTCAGGTCGGCGCCCAGCGCCAGGTTCCCGGTACCGGTCAGTTGCACCGCGCCGCCGTCATGCATGAATTGCGCGTCGCACACGCCGGCCTGCGCCGCAGCGGCCGCACCCAGCGCGCCCGCCGTAAAAATCAGGGATGCCATTTTTCGCATCGTCACAAGCCACTCCATGAATCTGGATAAGAACCGCCCGCGCCTGGCGCAAGGCTGGCTTGATACTACACCGGTTGCGAGGGCCGGCGCGTGTCGGAACGTGTCGGCCGCGGCCACGCCTGCAGCGGCTACGCGGGAACGGCGGCGCGCGCGGCGCGGCCGATCAGGGCCTGGATCTCCGGCACGCAGGAACCGCAACCCGTGCCGCAGCCCAGCGTCGATTTCAGGGCCGCCAGATCGCAGCCCCGGACTATGCCGGCCAGGATCGCAGCCTCGCTCACGCCATTGCAGACGCAGACCGTGCGCGAGCGGACCGCGCCCGCGATCTGTCCCGTCAGCAGCGCCGCCACGCTGACCGGCGCCTCGCCGCCGCCGGCCCAGGACAACAGCGCATCCTGCGCCCGCGGATCGCCGGCCAGGAGAAAGCCGTGCAGCACGCCCTGCTCCAGCCGCACCCTGCGCATCTGGCCGCGCGCGGGGTCGTCGAAGGCCACGTCGGGGCCGAGCAGGCCCAGCGCATCCGCCATCGCTTCCAGCATCTCCGCCGGCGGCGCGGCGGGGGCCGCCAGACGCATCCGCACCCCGCCCGCGCCCACCGGCAGGACGACCGCGTAGTCAAAGCGACGCAACCACGGCGCCAGGCGCGCGCGCAGCGCCGCGCCGTCGCCCTGCAGCCAGCCCGCGGCCTGCCATGGCAGGCCAGCCGGTTCGGCGGACACGGCGCTGTGCTTGAGTTCCGGCTGGCGAGAAATGGGATCGGCGGCCGGGTTGGTCAGCGCGTTCACCCCCAGCCCCGCCATGTAGGCGCTGCCCCAATGCATGGGCAGGAACGCCTGTCCCTCTGCCAGCGAGCCGTCCGCCTGCACGGGTAGCACCACACTACCCCGGCGCGATGCCAGCCTCGCCAGCGCGCCGGGTTCCAGCTTGAGCCGGCGCATGTCCTCGGGATGCATGGACACCCAGGGTTCCTCGACATGCTGCGTCAGCACGCGGGCCAGCGAAGTGCGCGCCATGGTGTGCCAATGGTCGCGCAGGCGGCCGGTGGTGAGCCGCAGCGGGTACTCCGGCGTAACGGCCTCCGCGACCGGACGGTAATCCACGTCGCAGAAGCGGGCGCGCCCACTGGCGGTGGGAAACATGCCATCGGCATACAGGCGCGCCGTGCCCTGCCCTTGCCGGTACGGCCATTGCTGCGGTCCGTGCGCGTGCAGCGTCGCGTAATCCAGGCCGCTGTAGTCCAGGTCCCGGCCCGCCGTCGTGCGGGCGTGCTCGGCAAAGACCTCGCTTTCATCCCGGTAGGCGAACAGCGCCGCCTTGTGCGGGGCCATGCGGGCGGCCAGGCGCAGCGCGACCGCCTGCGCCAGACGCCAGTCCGGCTGCGCGTCGCCGGGCGGATCGATTGCCGCGCGCACCCGGCTGATGCGGCGTTCCGAATTGGTCACGGTGCCGGATTTCTCGGGCCAGGTCGCGGCCGGCAGCACCAGGTCGGCGTAGGCCAACGTTTCGGTGCCCGCGTACGCCTCCTGCACGATGACGAACTCGGCGCGCTCCAGCGCCGCCCGCACCCGGGCCTGATCCGGCAAGGACTGCGCCGGGTTGGTGGCCGCGATCCACAGCACCTTGATGCACCCTTCCCGCGCCGCGTCGAACATCTCCAGCGCGGTGAGGCCCGGCGCCTGCGGCAAGGCGTCCACGCCCCACAGCGCGGCGGTTTCCTTGCGATCCATTTCCGACGCGGGATCGCGGTGGCCCGGCAGCAGCGTGGCCATGCCGCCGGCCTCCCGCCCGCCCATGGCATTGGGCTGGCCCGTCAGCGAGAACGGCCCGGCGCCCGGCTTGCCGATCTGTCCGGTCGCCAGATGCAGGTGTATCAGCGCGGTGTTCTTGTCGGTGCCGCTGGCCGACTGGTTCAAGCCCATGGTGTAGAGCGACAACGCCGCGCCCGCCTTGCCGAACCAGCGCGCCGCCTGGACGATGGCGGCTGCCGGCACGCCGCAGATTTCCTCTGCGGCGCGCGGCGTGTACTGCCGCGCGCGCGCCAGCAAGGTCTCGAAGCCCTCGGTATGGCGCTGGATGTAGCCGCGATCCAGCAGGCCCTCCTGCTCCATGACGTTGAGCATGGCGTGGAACAGGACCACGTCGGTGCCCGGCGCCAGCGGCAGGTGCAGATCGGCGAACGCCGCGGTGTCGGTGCGCCGCGGATCCGCGACGATCACCTTCATGCCCGGACGCCGCGCCCGCGCGGCCTCCAGCCGCCGGAACAGCACGGGATGCGCATACGCCATGTTGGAGCCGGCGATCAACACCGTGTCCGCCAGGTCCAGGTCCTCGTAGCAGGCCGGCGGCGCATCCGCGCCCAGCGTGCGCTTGTAGCCCGAGACCGCGCTGGACATGCACAGGCGCGAATTGGTGTCGATGTTGTTGGTGCCGGCCAGCGCGCGGGCCAGCTTGTTGAAGACCGCGTAGTCCTCGGTCAGCAACTGTCCCGACAGGTAGAAACCCACGGCGTCCGGGCCATGCCGCGCAATGGTGTCGGCCAGCCTGGCCGACGCGATGTCCAGCGCCTGGTCCAGCGCGATGGCGCGCAGCGGCTGGGCGCGCGTCTCGCGCCATTGCGCCGACAGCACGCGCGCGCCGTCGCGCCGCACCGTGTCCGCAAGCGCCAGGCCCTTGCTGCAGAGCCTGCCATCGTTGGCCGGGTGCTGCTCGTCGCCGCGCACGCGCAGCACGGCGCCATCGCGCGTTGCCACCCGCACGCCGCAGCCGGTGCCGCAATAGCAGCACACCGAGGCCACTTCGCGCACGCCTTGCGTCGCCGCGTCCACGATATCGATCCGCCTAGCCATGGGCGCGTCCATTTCTCAATCCCCCCCCGTCGCTTCGCCGTGCATGAGCCGCTCGCGCAAAGCGCCGATGCGCCGGCCTTCGCGGATCAGCCGCACATACCAGGCGCTGTCCGCCGTGTCGCCATACAGGCAGGCGCCCACCAGTTTGTCGTCGCGGATCACCAGCTTCTTGTAGACGCCGCCCGGCGTATCGGCCAGCGTGATCGACTCGGTCTGCTGGCCTCCGGCGAAATCGCCGGCGGAAAACAGGTCGATGCCAGTGACTTTGAGCCGGGTCGAGGTCACACTGCCTTCGTAGCGGCCGATGCCATGCAGCGCCAGGTGGTTGGCCGCCACCTTCGCCTGTTCGTACAAGGGCGCGACCAGCCCATAGGCGGTGCCGCGATGGCTCACGCACTCGCCCACCGCGTAGATGCGCGGGTCATAGGTCTGCAAGGTGTCGCTGACCACCACGCCGCGGTTCACATGCAGGCCGCAACGCTCGGCCAGTTCGGTGTTGGGCCTGACGCCCACCGCCATCACCACCAGGTCCGCCGGAATCTCTACACCGTCCGCGAAGCGCAGCGCGCGCACCCGCCCGTCGGCCCCGCCCAGGATCTCGCGGGTCTGGCGCCCCAGCAGGAACTTCAGGCCGCGCGCCTCCAGGCCGCGGCGCAGCATGGCTGCGGCGCCGCCGTCCAGCTGCCTGTCCAGCAGCGATTCCCCCAGATGCACCACCGACACATCCATGCCGCGCGCGGCCAGGCCGTTGGCGGCCTCCAGGCCCAGCAGGCCGCCGCCTATGACCACCGCGTGCCGGTAGCGCGCCGACGCCTCTATCATGCGGTTCACGTCGCCGATATCGCGAAAGGCAACCACCCCGTCCAGAGCGCTGCCCGGCACCGGCAGGATGAACGGATTGGAGCCGGTGGCCAGCAGCAGCCGGTCATAAGGCGTCTCGGAACCATCGTCCGCCAGCACGGTGCGCCGGGCGCGGTTCACGCCCACGACCTTGTGGTTGAGCAGCAGGCGGATGCCGTGGCGGGCGTACCAGTCCTCGTCATTGAGCATGATGTCCCGCAAGCTCTGCTCGCCCGTCAGCACCGGCGACAGCAGGATGCGGTTGTAGTTGGGGTACGGCTCGGCGCCGAACACCGTGATCTCGTACAGATCGGGCGCCAGCTTCAGCAGTTCCTCCAGCGTGCGTATGCCCGCCATGCCATTGCCGACCACCACCAGCCTCTGCTTCGCATCCATGGCTGCCTCTAGGCGGCTGCGCGCGACGCACCGGCCTCGGCCAGCGGCTGCGGCTCCGCATCCAGCACGGCGTTTGCCTGGATTGCCGCTTGCGAGCGTTCGGGGTTGCCATGGCGGCGATGCAGGAAGTCCACCACTGCCGCGCGGCACGCCAGATAGGTGGCGTCATTGGCCAGGCGCACGCGGTCGCGCGGACGCGACAGGGGCACGGCCAGGATCTCGCCTATGGTCGCGGCCGGGCCGTTGGTCAACATCACGATGCGGTCGGACAGCAGCACTGCCTCGTCGACGTCGTGCGTGACCATGACGGTGGTGGTGCGCGTCTTGGCGACGATCTTCAGCAGCTCGTCCTGCAGGTGGGCGCGGGTCAGCGCATCCAGCGCGCCGAAGGGTTCGTCCATCAGCAGCACGCCTGGCTCGATCGCCAGCGCCCGCGCAATGCCCACGCGCTGCTTCATGCCGCCGGAGATCTCGCGCGGCAGCTTGTGTTGCGCCGGCAAGAGACCCACCAGGTCCAGCGCGGCGCGCGTGCGCTCGGCCAGCTGCGCCCGTTTCTCGGTAGCGCCGAACACTCGCTCCACCGCCAGGTACACGTTCTGGAAGCAGCTCAGCCAGGGCAGCAGCGAGTGGTTCTGGAATACGACGGCGCGGTCGGGGCCGGGGCCTGTGATCTCGCGCTCGGCGCACAGCAGCACGCCGCTGGTGGGACGGGTCAGGCCCGCGATGAGATTGAGCAAGGTCGACTTGCCGCAGCCGGAATGGCCGATCAGCGTGATGAACTCGCCTTGCTCCACGGTAAGGTCGATATCGCGCAGCGCCACGAATGCGCCCTTGCGGGTGTTGAACGTCTGGCCCACGCGCTCGATGCGTACATGCTTCTTCATGGCGCTATTCCTCGGTGTAGGTGTAGCGGCGGGCCAGGGCAACCAATAGGGATTCCAGCAGCAGCCCGACGATGCCGATTACGAAAATGGCGATGACGATGTGCTCCACTTTCAGGTTGTTCCATTCGTCCCAGAGCCAGAAACCGATGCCCGTGCCGCCGGTCAACATTTCCGCCGCCACGATCACCAGCCATGCGGTGCCGATGGACAGGCGCACGCCGGTCAGCATGTAGGGCAACACGGCGGGCAGCAGCACCTGGGTGGTCACCTTCCATTCAGACAGGTTCAGCACCCGCGCCACGTTCAGGTAGTCCTGCGGCACGCGCGCCACGCCAACCGCGGTGTTGATGATCATCGGCCAGATCGAACAGATGAAGATGGCCCAGATGGCGGCGGGGTTGGCCGCCTTGAACAGCAGCAGCCCCAGCGGCAGCCAGGCCAGCGGCGACACCGGCCGCAGCAGGCTGACGATGGGCGAGAACATCGCGCGCACCGCCGCATAGCGGCCGATGGCAAAGCCTGCGGGTATGCCGATCAGCGCGGCCAGGCCGAAACCGATAGCCACGCGTTCCAGCGACGCCAGCAGATTCCAGCCTATGCCCTTGTCATTGGGGCCGTTGTCGTAGAACGGGTCCGAAAATAGTTCGACGGCGGCGCGCCAGGTGACGCCCGGCGTGGGAATTTCCGGTATCCGCAGCGCCACCACCTGCCATACCAGCACAAACAGCGCGAAGCCCGCCACGGGCCCCACCACGGCCCGCAGCGCGGACTCCAGGCGTTCGCGCCAGAGGGCGATGAATTCATCGCCGCGGCTCATACTCGTTACGCTAGACATCGCATGCCCCTTTTCGTATCGGCGCTCAGGCCTTGACCTTGAATCCGTCGGCGTAGGCGGCAGGGTTGCTGCCATCCCAGACCACGCCGTCGATGAGTTTCGAAGTGCGCATCTCGCTGGCCGGCAGCGCCACGCCGGCAGCCTGCGCGGCCTGCTTGTAGAGGTCGATCCGGTTGATCTGTTTTGCCATCGCCAGATAATCGGGATGCTCCTTCAGTAGTCCCCAGCGCTTGTGCTGCGTCAGGAACCACATGCCGTCGCTCAGGTACGGGAAATTCGCGGCGCCATCGGCGTAAAAGCGCATGGCATGCTCGTCCGTCCAGCTTTTTCCCAGCCCATCGTCGTAGCGGCCCAGCATGCGGTCGATGATGCCGCTGGCGTCCGTGTTGACGTAGGACTTGGCCGCGATGGTCTCGGCGGTCTTCTGGCGATTGGCGGGCGAGGCGTCGATCCACTTGCCGGCTTCGAGTATGGCGGCCGTGACCGCGCGCGCCGTGTTCGGATGACGCGACACGAAGTCCGCGCTCGTGCCCAGCACCTTCTCGGGATGATCCGTCCAGATGCCTTGCGAGGTGACGGCGGTGTAGCCGATCTTGTCCAGGATGGCGCGCGCTCCCCAGGGCTCGCCCACGCAATAGCCGTCCATATTGCCCACGCGCATGTTGGCCACCATCTGCGGCGGCGGCACGGTGATGACCTTGGCGTCCTTCATGGGATGGATGCCGTAGGACGCCAGCCAGTAATACAGCCACATCGCATGCGTGCCGGTGGGGAAGGTCTGGGCAAAGGTGTACTCGCGCTTGTCGGACGCCATCAGCCTGGCCAGCGATTCGCCATCGCGCACGCCCGCCGCCAGCAGCTTGTTCGAGAGCGTGATGGCCTGGCCGTTCTGGTTCAGGCTCATCAGCACGGCCATGTCCTTCTTCGGTCCGCCTATGCCCAGGTGCACGCCGTAGACCATGCCGTAAAGCACGTGCGCCATGTCCAGCTCGCCGTTCATGAGCTTGTCGCGCACGGCGGCCCAGGACGCTTCCTTGGAAGGCGTGATCGTCACGCCGTGCTTCTTGTCCAGGCCCAGTACCGAGGCCATCACGACCGAAGCGCAATCGGTCAGCGGAATGAAGCCGATCTTGACCTCGGTCTTCTCGGGCGCGTCGGTGCCGGCGGCCCAGGCGCCGGCCCGCACCAGCGGATCGACCAGCGACAGCAGGCTGGCGCCGGCCACCGCGCGCGCCGTGCCGCAGAGCCATTTGCGGCGTCCGGCGTTGGCGCTGAGGTCGCCGCTTGCGGCGGCGTCGGCGGAGGGGCTACGGGTCGATGGCGTCATGCATGGCTCCTGGCAAAAAAAAACGTCCCGCGCGCCCTGGACTCCCATCCGGTGGCGCTGCGGAACGTCGTTGTCCCTTGCCGCAGGTCGCGGCGCGTTGCGTCGGGCAACCTTCGTTGGCCGCCCGATTCCACTGAAGCAAACGCCGTGCCAGCAAGAAAAAAGCATGGCCTGAAGGGCCGCCAGGCCGCGCCTGCGCTGGCGCTGCCCCGCCAACCGGCGCGCGGTCCGGAATGCTGGAAAACAGGGCGCGAACCAACTTGGTGCGCAGCCGGTTGCGGCAGTGCACCATCCGCGTGCGGTCTGCGCTCCGCGGCTGTGCGCGCCTGGCGGCCCGCGCCGCGCAACGCGATGGCATGGAACTTGCGTGGCTGGAAGCATCAGAGGGGAATCTCATGCTCAAGGTCATGCTGCTCAACGATGGCGAAGGACGCGCGGCGTCGCTGCGGCAGACGCTGGCCGCCGCGGGCGTGCACGTCGTGGCGGAAATGGCGCCGGGCATGGACCTGGCCGCCGCCATCGCGCAGGCCGCGCCCGACGTGGTGTTGATAGACAGCGACGCGCCCGGCCGCGACACGCTGGAAAACGTCTGCGTGGCCAGCGAGCACAGCGATCGCCCGGTGGTGATGTTCACCGACAACGGCAATCGCGAAACCATACGCAGCGCCTTGCGCGCCGGGGTCGCGGCCTACGTCGTGGGCGACGTGCCCGCCGGGCGCATCGAGCCGCTGCTGACGGTGGCGATCGAGCGCTTCGCCATGGAGAAGTCGCGGCGCGAGGAATTGCGCGAAGCGCAATTGCGCCTGGCCGACCGCCAATGGGTGGAAAAGGCCAAGGGCATCCTGATGAAGGCGCGGTCGATTTCCGAGGACGAGGCCCACGGCCTGTTGCGCCAGCGCGCCATGCAAAGCCAGAAACGGCTGGGCGAGGTCGCCCGCGAAGTCGTGGAGATGAGCGCCTGGCTGGGCAAATCCACTTAATAAGCTTTAGTTATATGAAACAAAGAAATCAAAAGTTGTGGGGATGAAGCCCCCTTCCTATGATCCAACGACACTGTGCCGGGTACGCCCGAGGCTGGCATTCATGAAGCTTTTCCCGATTTTTGCCGATCTGAAAGACAGGCTGGTCCTGGTGGTAGGCGGCGGCGCCGTCGCCGAGCGCAAGACGCTGTCGCTGCTGGAAGCCTCGGCCGACGTGCTGCTGGGCGCGCCTGAACTGACGCCCGCCCTGGCCGCGCTGGCCGCCGAAGGACGCATCCGCCATCTGGCCGGCCGTTTCGATCCCGCCTGGCTCGACGAGGTCTGGCTGGTGGTCGCCGCCACCGATGACCGCGACACCAACGCTGCCGTATCCGAAGCAGCCCACGCCCGCCGCATTTTCAGCAATGTGGTGGACGATCCTGAGCTGTCGTCCTTCCAGGTGCCATCCATCGTCGACCGCTCGCCCGTGATCGTCGCGATTTCCTCGTCCGGCGTGGCGCCGGTGCTGGCGCGGCGTATCCGGGAACGCATCGAATCGCTGTTCGACCACACCCTGGGCCAGTTGGCCGGACTGGCCGCCAGCTACCGCAAGCGGATCCGCGCCAGCCATCCCGACCTGGGCGCGCGCCGCCGCTTCTATGACTGGCTGCTGGACGGCCCGGTGGCCGGCTTCCTGCGCCAGCAGCAGCCGGCCCAGGCCGAGGCTGCGCTGGCGGCGGCTTTGGCCGCGCCGCGGGCGCCCGACGCCGGCAGCGTGGTGCTGGTGGGCGCAGGACCGGGCGACCCTGGCCTCTTGACGCTGAAGGCGCTGCGCGCGCTGAACGAGGCCGACGTAATTCTGCACGACCGCCTGGTCAGCGGCGAGGTCATGTCGCTGGCTCGCCGCGACGCCGAGCGCACATCGGTCGGCAAGCTGCCCGGCGAGGACCACAACGCCACCCAGGCCCGCATCCACAGGCTGATGGTCGAGCATGCGCACGCCGGCCGCCGCGTGGTGCGGCTCAAGGGCGGCGACGCCTTCATCTTCGGCCGGGGCGGCGAAGAGCTGGAGTACCTGCGCGCGCACGGCGTGCGCTATGAAGTGGTGCCCGGCATCACTGCCGCGCTGGCCTGTGCGGCCTACGCCGGCATTCCGCTGACGCATCGTGAACACGCCCAGTCCGTCCGCCTGGTCACCGCCCATTGCCGCGAAGACGAAGACAATCTGGACTGGCCCGCGCTGGCCCGTGAAAAACAGACCTTGGCCTTCTATATGGGGGTAGGTCAGCTGGATCTGCTGACCGGCCGCCTGCTGGCCCACGGCCGTTCGCCGGACACGCCCTTCGCGTTGATCGAAAACGGCAGCCGGCCCGAACAGCGCGTGCTCTCGGGCACGCTGGAACAGCTGCCGGCCCTGGCCGCCGAGCACGCCATCCGCTCGCCCGCGCTCTTGATCGTGGGTGAGGTGGCGGGATTGGCTTCGCAATTGCAGTGGTTCGGCCAGCACCTGGACGGACGCCTGGAGCGTCTGGCGGCCTGAGGGGCCGTGGGCAGTAAGGCGTCGCCGGGCCCAATGCAAAACGCCAGCCTGCAGGCTGGCGTTTTTGCTCGTGGCCGTACTCCGGCCGCTATTCCGTCTTCTGCGTGGTGCCGAAAATGCGGTCGCCGGCGTCGCCCAGGCCAGGCATGATGTAGCCGTGTTCATTCAGGCCGTCATCGATGGACGCGGTGTAGATGTGCACGTCGGGGTGCTTGGCCAGCACGGCATCGATGCCGACGGGCGCGGCGACCAGCACCAGGGCGCGGATTTCCTTGCAGCCCGCGCGCTTGAGCAGGTCGATTGCGGCGACCATGGAGCCGCCGGTCGCCAGCATCGGATCGACGATCAGCGCCAGGCGCTGGTCCAGTTCGCCCACCAGGCGCTCCAGATAGGTATGCGCTTCCAGCGTTTCTTCGTTGCGGGCCACCCCCACCACGCTGACCTTGGCGCCCGGAATCAGGCTGAGCACGCCGTCCAGCATGCCGATGCCGGCGCGCAGGATGGGCACCACGGTGACTTTCTTGCCGGCGATCTTCTCGACCTGCACCGAGCCGCACCAGCCCTCGACGGTGGCGGGCGCCAGCGGCAGGTCCTTGGACGCTTCGTAAGTGAGCAGCGCGCCCACTTCCTGCGACAGCTCACGGAAGCTCTTGGTGCTGAGGTCGGCGCGGCGCATGATCCCGAGCTTGTGGCGGATCAGCGGATGGCGGATTTCGTGCACGGGCATGTGCGTAACTCTCCAGAATATTGATAGACAGGGTATTCGCCTCAGGCGGAACCATGACGGCGCGGCGCGCTTGGCGTCGCCCGTCGTCGAGCCACATCCGAGGATCGTAATCGGTTTGGAAGGGAATTGTTATTGACCGCCGGCAGGATCAGCCAAAGATTCTTGCCGGCGCGAAGCATGCATGTTTATTGTTCGGCCAGCCAGGCGATCAGGGCGTCATCGAAGGCGCGCACGGCGCCCGCCTGTTCGTGGTTGACGATGCTGACCACCACATAGCGCTTGCCGCTGGCGCCCAGCACGTAACCCGCGATGGAACGCACGTCGCGCAACGACCCGGTCTTCAGGTGGGCCATGCCCAGGGTGCCATCGCCCTTGAGGCGGCGGCGCACCGTGCCGTCCACCCCCGCGATCGCAAAAGAAGAAATGTACTCGGGCATGACCGGCGAATTCCAGGCCACGGTCAGCATCGACGCCAGGCTGTCGGCCGACACCCGGGCGTCGCGCGACAGGCCGGCGCCGTTGTCGATGACCAGCTCGGGCATGTCCAGGCCCTGCTTGGCCAACAGCCCCTTGGCCACGGCCTCGCTGCTGGCGACGGTGGAGGGCCGGCGGCCGCGTTCGGCGCCCAGGGTCAACAGCAAGGTGCGCGCCATGACGTTGTTGCTGCGCTTGTTGATCTGGCG
This sequence comes from Achromobacter pestifer, assembly GCF_013267355.1. Lineage (NCBI taxonomy): Bacteria > Pseudomonadati > Pseudomonadota > Betaproteobacteria > Burkholderiales > Alcaligenaceae > Achromobacter > Achromobacter pestifer. The sequence continues at coordinate 4,241,678 of NZ_CP053985.1, read as the reverse complement.
GATCGCCTCGGCCAGCGTGGGCGAATCATGCGAGGCCAGCACCACCGCGTCGGGCGGCACCATGCCGGAACGGACCTGGCCCTTGAAGGTACCGCCCAGTTCCTTCCACAGCATGCGGAACACTTCGGTGGCGTACTCGGGCTGCGACAGCGCCAGGCGGTACAGGCTGAATTCGCCGCAGGAGCCGGCGACCTTGCCATTCACGCGGATGGTGACGCCCTGCTGGGTGATCAACGGTTCGGTCGTCACCACCGGGGGACCCGGGCAGCGGGCGTCGCTCCATTCGACGCGGCCCTCGATCTTCAGGCCCGGCAGCGGCGGGTCGATCAGCGGCACCCACTTGTTGGCGGCGGGATCGGGCGTGAACAGCAGCCGCATTGCGCCAAAACCCACCATCAGGGCGTCCGGACTGGCGTTGTAGGCCCGGTCCGGGGCGCCGTCGAAGGCGCCCGGGTCGGTCGCGACCTGGCCGAAGATGCTGCGGTCGATGACCAGATCATTGATCTGCTTGACGCCGCGCAGGCGCAGTTCGCGCAGCAGCGCCCACAGGTCTTGCAGCAGGAATTGCGGATCGCCGCCAGCCCGCAGGTACAGCGGGCCACTGAGCACGCCCTTGGCGTCGGGCCGCGCGCCCGGCGCCGTCATGAACTCGGTGCGCCAGACGTAGTTGGGCCCCAGCTCGGACAGCGCGGCCCAGGTCGTGACCAGCTTCATCACCGAGGCGGGATTGCGCGACTCCTTGGCGTTCAGCGCCACCAGGCGCGGCCCGCCCACTTCCTGCACCACCAGGGACAAGGAACTGTCGGGCAGCTTGCTGGCTTTCCAGGCGTTCACCACGTTGGGCGGCAGGCCGGGCACCTGCGCCCAGGCCACGCCCGCCACCGCGGCCAGCAGCCCGCCAGCCAGCCACCGCTTCAGCCCGCCCATACGCATATTCGCTCGTCCCGTCATGCCACGCCCACCCGGTTGCTCGTCCAGCAAAACCGAGAGCATACAAAACCTGGGACGCTTGCGGCGCGGGGGGCCCTCCCCCGTCTGCCCCAAACAAGCAAAAAAGGCCCTTTGAGGACGCAGCAGATACATATTGCATGCGCGACGTCGGGGCCTTTCTCCTTATTTCTGCAGCCTCCACTTGCCGGAAGCCACGGTCGCCATCACCAGCGCCCGCTCATCCAGCCCGTTGTGGTCGGTGGGGCTCATGTTGACCACCCCGGTCGCGGTGGGCAGGTTCTTGACGTTCTCCAGCGCGTCGCGCAGCGCCGCCCGGAATTCGGGCGTGCCGGGCTTGGCCGTCTTCAGCGCCACCGGGATGGCCTGCTGCAGCAAGAGGCCGACGTCCCAGGTGTAGGCGGCGAACAGGGACACGCTGCCCGCGCCGTTGGCCGCCTCGTACTTCTTGGCGAAGGCCTGGGCGGTGGACTTGACCGGGTTGGTATCCGGCAGCAGGTCGGCCACCATCACCGGCCCCACCGGCACCCAGGCGCCCTCGCAGGCATCGCCACAGACCCGCAGGAAGTCGTTGTTGGCCACGCCGTGGTTGAAATAGATCTTGCCCTTGTAGCCGCGCTCGCGCAGCGCCCGGGCCGGCATCGCGGCGGGCGTGCCGGAGGCGCCGACCACCACGGCGTCGGGCGCCGCGCCGATCACCTTCAGGCTCTGAGCCACGGCGGACGTGTCCGTGGGCGCGAAGGCTTCCTTGCCCACCACCTCGATGCCGTGCTTTTTAGCCGCCTTCTCGATTTCCACCCAGAAGGTCTCGCCCAGCGCGTTGTTGAAACCGATGAAGGCCAGCTTCTTGACGCCATTGGCCGCCGCATGGCGCGCAATGCCCTCGGCCATCAGCGAATCGGAGTGCGGCGTCTTGAACACCCAGCGGCGCTTGTCGTCGACCGGCTCGATCAGCCGCGCCGAAGAGGCCAGCGTGATCACCGGCGTGGCGCCGCTGGCCACCGTGTCCAGCATGGCCATGGTGTTGGGGGTGGTGCTGGACCCGACGATCAGGTCCACTTTGTTCTCCGAGATCAGCTTATGCGAGTTGCTGACCGCGCGGGTGGTGTCGGAAGCGTCGTCCAGCACCACGTACTCGACCTTGACGCCGCCGATCTCGGTGGGCAGCAAGCTGATGGTGTTGCGTTCGGGGATGCCCAGCGAGGCCTGGGGCCCGGTGGTGGACAGGGTGGCGCCGATTTTCACTTGGGCCAGCGCGGGCGCGGCGGCCGCTGCCAGCAGGGCGGCCAGCGCAGCGGCCATGAGGGTACGACGAGGGGTCATGCGGAGTCTCCTTGGATACGCGGATGTCTTATGCTTGGCGCCGATCCGCTACGGCGTGGAACTCTGTTTATACGGCGGGGAGCCCGGCGGGCGGGCACCTCGGGGGCCCGCTGCGGGTTTGTCCGCACGGGCTCGCAGCGCGGTGCGGCTGCGTCGTTGCTGGTCTCCACGTTGCCAGTGACTGGCAAGCGCTGTATTTTTTAGTGATACACGTATTCTAATAAGAGACAACCTCATGTCAACAGATAGCAGCACGGGGATCCAATCCGCCGAAATCGCCCTGGACGTGCTGACCCGGCTGGCCGAACTGGGCGGCGCCCTGTCCGTGTCCGAGCTGGGCCGCAGCCTGGACATGCCGCGCGCCAAGGTGCACCGCTATCTGGTGTCGCTGGAACGGCGCGGCTATGTGGAACAGGACGCGGCCAGCGCCCGCTACCGCCTCGGCCCGCAAGCGCTGCACACCGGGCTGGCGGCGCTGGCTGAAGTGGATTTCGTGAAACTGGCGGCCGGCGGCCTGGACGGCCTGAGCGCCGCCATCGGCCAGACCGTGTTCATCTCGGTCTGGGGCCAGCACGGTCCCACCATCGTGCAATGGCGCGACGCGCGGCTGCCGGTGACCGTCAACGTGCGGGTAGGCTCGGTGCTGCCGCTGCTCAACAGCGCCACCGGCCGCGTCTTCGCCGCCTGGCTGCCCGAATCCCTGGCCCTGCCCAGGGCGCTGTCCGAATGGGAAGCGCTGCGCGCCCATGACCCCGCTGCCGCCCTGGTGCTGGATGCGGACGAACCGCCCGCCGATCCCGCCGCCGCCCTGCGCCGGCAATGGCAGGCGACCCGCCAGCGTGGCTACGCCAGCGTCAGCGGCCACCTGCTGCACGGCATAAATTCGGCCGCGGTGCCGGTGCGGGATGCACAGGGCCATCTGGCCGGCGCCATCACCAGCCTGGGGCTGCTCGGGGGGTTCGACCTGTTGCCCGACGGCGAACCGGTGCGGGCGCTGACTGCGGCCGCGGCGGATTGCTCGCGCCGTCTGGGCTGGAACCCGGCGCGCTGAATGCAGCCGGGACGGCCATCCGTCCCCGGGCCGGCCGCCCCGATCTTGCGGCCGCTTTACAATACAGGGTTGCCCCGGGCCCGCCTGGCCCGTTTTCGCCCTCTTTTTGCCGCCCTTGCCGGACGGATAGCCGCGTGACCCAGCCCCTCACCGTTGCCGATTTCAATTACGAACTGCCGCCCGAGCTCATCGCCCAGGCGCCCGCCGCCGAACGCACGGGCAGCCGCCTGCTGCACCTGGACGGCGCCGGCCAGCTCCATGACCGGCAATTCGCCGACCTGGCCACGCTGTTGCGGCCGCAAGACCTGCTGGTCTTCAACGACACCCGCGTCATCAAGGCGCGCCTGAACGGCCACAAGATCACCGGTGGCAAGATCGAGGTGCTGGTCGAACGCATCACCGAGCCAGACCGGGTCCTGGCCCACGTGCGCGCCAGCAAGTCGCCCGGCCCGGGCATGGTGCTGCGCCTGGCCGACGCCTTTGACGCCACCGTGCTGGGCCGCGAAGGCGAACTCTTCGACATCCGCTTCCCCGGCCCGGTGCTGGACCTGCTGGATGCCCACGGCGCGACGCCGCTGCCGCCCTACATCACGCACGAAGCCGACACTGGCGACGACGAGCGCTACCAGACGGTCTACGCCCGCGAACCCGGCGCCGTGGCCGCGCCCACCGCCGGCCTGCACTTCGACCAGGCCACGCTGGACCGCCTGGCCGCGATGGGCGTCGAACGCGCCTTTGTCACGCTGCACGTGGGCGCGGGCACCTTCCAGCCGGTGCGCGTGGACAATCTGGCCGACCACGTCATGCACGCCGAATGGTTCACCGTGCCGCAAGCCACGGTCGACGCGATCGCCGCCGCCCGCAACCGCGGCGGCCGCGTCATCGCCATCGGCACCACCAGCGTGCGCGCCCTGGAATCCGCCGCCGCCCAGACCGAAGGGCGCACCGCCCCCGGCCTGCCGCTGGCCGCCGCCCAGGGCGACACCCGCCTCTTCATCACCCCTGGTTACCGGTACCGCGTCATCGACGCCCTGGTCACCAACTTCCACCTGCCCCAGTCGACCCTGCTGATGCTGGTGTCGGCGCTGGCCGGCGTAGAACCGATACGCCGCGCCTACGCCCACGCCGTCGCCGAGCGCTACCGCTTCTTCAGCTATGGCGACGCCATGTTTATCGAGTCCCCTGCCCCATGACCGGACTGAATTTCGAACTGCTCGCCACCGACGGCGGCGCCCGCCGCGGCCGCATCACGCTGAACCACGGCGTGGTCGAGACGCCCATCTTCATGCCTGTGGGCACCTATGGCAGCGTCAAGGCCATGCTGCCGCACGAACTGAAGGAGATCGGCTCGCAGATCGTGCTGGGCAACACCTTCCACCTGTGGCTGCGCCCGGGCACCGAAATCATGGAAAAGCATGGCGGCCTGCATGGCTTCATGCAGTGGGACAAGCCCATCCTGACCGACTCAGGCGGCTTCCAGGTGTTCAGCCTGCAAGGCATGCGCAAGATCACCGAGGAAGGCGTGAAGTTCGCCTCCCCGATCGACGGCGCGCGGCTGTTCCTGACGCCGGAAGAATCCATGCGCATCCAGCGCTCGCTGAATTCCGACATCGTCATGGTGTTCGACGAGTGCACGCCCTATGAGATCGACGGCCGCCCCGCCACCGTCGAAGAGGCCGCCCGCTCCATGCGCATGTCGCTGCGCTGGGCGCGCCGCTCGCGCGAAGAGTTCGACCGCCTGCAAAACCCCAATGCCCTGTTCGGCATCGTCCAGGGCGGCATGTACGAAGCCCTGCGCGACGAATCCCTGGCCGGGCTGCAGGAGATCGGCTTCCATGGCTACGCCATCGGCGGCCTGTCGGTCGGCGAGCCCAAGGAAGACATGATGCGCATCCTGGCGCACGTCACGCCCAAGCTGCCGGCCCAGGCGCCACGCTACCTGATGGGCGTGGGCACGCCGGAAGACCTGGTCGAAGGCGTGAGCCGGGGCGTCGACATGTTCGACTGCGTCATGCCCACCCGCAACGCCCGCAACGGCTGGCTGTTCACCCGGTTTGGCGACGTCAAGATCCGCAACGCCAAGCACCGCGACGACACCCGCCCGCTGGATCCGAGCTGCGGCTGCCATACCTGCGCGAATTTCTCCCGCGCCTACCTGCATCACCTGCAACGCGCCAACGAAATCACCGGCGCGCGCCTGAACACCCTGCACAACCTGCATTTCTATCTGACCATCATGAAGGAAATGCGCGAAGCCATCGCCGAAGGCCGCTTCGACGCCTGGCGCGCGCAATTCGCGGCGGACCGGGCGCGGGGGGTGGATTAGAATTTCAAAAATCGGCAACCCATGCACAACAGCCCCTGCCGGACAGTCCGCCCGCGCTGCGGGCGTACCGTGGGGCCGCAGAACCTATATACAATAGTCGGCTTGCCCTATCCATGGCTCGCGCGGGGATGGGCGCATAAAAACACAGACATAAACACCCAAACAGACTAACCGCAGGAGAATTCAATGTCCGTTATCGATACCGCCAGCCTCGTCGTGGCCCAGGCCGCCCCTGAGGGCAACGCGCTGATGGGCATGCTGCCCATCATCCTGATGTTCGTGATCCTCTACTTCCTGATGATCCGTCCCCAGATGAAGCGCCAGAAGGAACACCGTAATCTGATCGCCGCCCTGGCCAAGGGCGACGAAGTGGTCACCTCCGGCGGCATGCTGGGCAAGGTCACCAAGGTCAACGACAGCTACGTTACCGTCGAAGTCTCCGAACTGGCCGACAAGCCCGTCGAAGTGATCATGCAGAAGTCCTCGGTCTCGACCGTGCTGCCCAAGGGAACCATCAAGGCCCTGTAAGCGTCCCACAGGAGCCCCATCGGGCTCTTGTTGCTTGATGGCCCTGCCGCCGCCCGCCGCGCTCGCCGCCCGGGCGGCCCTTTCATCACTTTTACATGAAGTAGCCGGCAATGAACCGCTATCCCCTTTGGAAGTACATTACGGTCCTGGTCGCGGTCATCATCGGCCTGCTGTACACGCTTCCCAATTTCTACGGCGAGTCCCCGGCCGTCCAGGTTTCCAGCGCCAAGGCCACGATCAAGGTCGATCCCGCCATGCTGAACCGGGTCGATCAGATCCTGACCGATGCCAAGATCCCCAATGAAGGGGTCTATTACGAACAGAACGGCACGCTCGGCACCGTGCGCGCCCGCTTCACGTCGACCGACCTGCAACTGCAGGCGCGCGACCTGATCGACAAATCCCTCAACACCGTCGCCGGCGACCCTCACTACACGGTCGCGCTGAACCTGCTGCCCGCCTCGCCCCCCTGGATGCGCTCGCTGGGCTGGTTCGCGCCCAAACCCATGTACCTGGGCCTGGACCTGCGCGGCGGCGTGCACTTCCTGCTGCAAGTGGACATGCAGGGCGCCCTGACCGCCCGCTATGACTCGCTGGCCGCCGACGTGCGCTCGGTGCTGCGCGACCAGAAGGTCAACGTGGCCGGCGTCGAACGCTCGGGCATGGCCGTTGCCGCCACCTTCGCCGACACCGACGACCGCGACCGCGCCATTTCCACCCTGCGCAGCCGCCTGCCCGACCTGGAGTTCACCGAGCGCATGGAAAACGGCAAGCCGTTGCTGATGGCTGCGCTGAACCCGGCCGCCGTCACCCGCGTGCAGGATTCCGCGCTCAAGCAGAACATCAACACGCTGCACAACCGGATCAACGAACTGGGCGTGGCCGAACCGGTCATCCAGCAGCAAGGCGCCGACCGCATCGTGGTCCAGTTGCCCGGCGTGCAGGACGTGGCCAAGGCCAAGGAACTGCTGGGCCGCACCGCCACGCTGGAAATCCGCATGGTCGACGACTCCCCCACCGCGCAAGCCGCGCTGCTGGGCGGCAGCGTGCCCTTCGGCCTCGAACGCTACAACGACCGCGACGGCCGTCCCATCCTGGTGCGCCGCCAGGTCATCCTGACCGGCGAAAACCTGCAGGACGCCCAGCCCGGCCGCGACTCGCAGACCCAGCAGGCCGCCGTCCATCTGACGCTGGACTCCAAGGGCGCCCGCATCTTCCGCGACGTCACCCGCGACAACATCGGCAAGCGCATGGCCATCCTGCTGTTTGAAAACGGCAAGGGCGAAGTGGTCACGGCCCCGGTCATCCGCGGCGAAATCGGCGGCGGCCAGGTGCAGATCTCGGGCAGCATGAGCTCCGAGGAAGCCGCCGACACCGCGCTGCTGCTGCGCGCTGGCGCCCTGGCTGCGCCCATGTCCATCATCGAAGAACGCACCATCGGCCCGAGCCTGGGCGCGGACAACATCGCCAAGGGCTTCTACTCGACGCTGTACGGCTTCCTGGCCATCGCCGTCTTCATCATCCTGTACTACCACCTGTTCGGCGTGTTCTCCACCATCGGCCTGACCATGAACGTGCTGCTGCTGCTGGCGCTGCTGTCCATGCTGCAGGCCACGCTGACCCTGCCGGGCATCGCGGCCATTGCGCTGACACTGGGCATGGCCATCGACTCGAACGTGCTGATCAACGAGCGGATACGAGAAGAATTACGCGCCGGCGCCACGCCGCAGCAGGCCATCCATCACGGCTTCGAACGCGCCTGGGGCACCATTCTCGACTCGAACCTGACCACGCTGATCGTGGGCCTGGCGCTGCTGGCCTTCGGCTCGGGTCCGATCCGGGGCTTCGCCGTGGTGCACGTGCTGGGCATCCTGACCTCGATGTTCACGTCGGTGGTGGGCGTGCGCGCGCTGGCCAACCTCTGGTATGGCCGCAAGAAGAAGCTCACGACCATCTCCATCGGTGAAGTCTGGAAACCGAAGACCAACTGAACATGAGCGCGGGCGGCCCGGCCGCCCGCCACAGATAAAGCCGAAGGCGAAAAATGGAATTTTTCCGTATTCACCGCACCATCCCGTTCATGCGCCACGCGCTGGTGCTGAACATCATCAGTCTCGTCACTTTCCTGGCGGCTGTTTTCTTCATCCTCACGCGCGGCTTCCACCTGTCGATCGAATTCACCGGCGGCACGGTCATGGAAGTCAACTACGCCCAGACGGCGCAGCTTGAAAACGTGCGCGGCGTGGTCTCCAAGCTGGGCTACACCGACTTCCAGGTGCAGAACTTCGGCACCTCGCACGACGTCATGATCCGCCTGCCGCTGCAGGAAGGCCAAACCTCGGCCACCCAGAGCGAAACCGTCATGGCCGCGCTGAAGACCGCCGATTCCGGCGTCGAGCTGCGCCGCGTCGAATTCGTCGGCCCGCAGGTGGGCCAGGAACTGCTGCACAACGGCCTGATGGCCCTGCTGGTCGTGGTCATCGGCATCATGGTCTACCTGGGCTTCCGCTTCGAATGGAAGTTCGCCGTGGCCGGCGTGATCGCCAACCTGCACGACGTGGTGATCATCCTGGGCTTCTTCGCCTTCTTCCAGTGGGAATTCTCGCTGTCGGTGCTGGCGGGCGTACTGGCGGTGCTGGGCTACTCCGTGAACGAATCCGTGGTCATCATGGACCGGATCCGCGAGAACTTCCGCAAGTACCGCAAGGCGGACGTGCACGAAGTCATCAACAGCGCCATCACGCAGACCATCTCGCGGACCATCATCACCCACGGTTCCACCCAAATGATGGTGCTGGCCATGCTGTTCTTCGGCGGCCCCACCCTGCACTACTTCGCCATGGCCCTGACCATCGGCATCTGGTTCGGCATCTACTCGTCGGTGTTCGTGGCCGCGGCCCTGGCCATGTGGCTGGGCGTCAAGCGCGAAGACCTGGTCAAGCCGGTCAAGAAGGAAGGCGAGGAAGGCGAAGCCGCCTGATCGTATCCACGCTGACAAGACCCGCCGCATTGCGGCGGGTTTTTTTATTCCGCGGCGCCTGCCGGCTTCCGCCTGCCCAGGAACCTCAGCCCCGCCCGCAAGCCGAACCCGCAGGGTATGACGGCGAACTGGAGCAAGCCCGCGTAGATCCAGGCCCAGCCCCAGCGGAAACGCCACGGAATGAATTCCGGCACCCCGTTGTCATCGAAGTACGGGTCATGACTGATAAGCGCCAGGCCGATCAGGTATGAAAACAGTACGCACCCCATGACGAAAAGCCAAAGCCGGGTTCCGTTGGCCTTCAGACCGAAACGCAGCCAACACACCGCGCTGGCCGCCAGCGCAACCAGCAGACTGACTGCGAACAGCGCTGCGAAAAGATAGAAAACCATATAGTCGATGTCCGCTGCCAGGGCCTGTTGGGCCGATGCGCCGGCGCGCACGGCCGGGCGCGAGCACTGTACCGCAGGCCGCCGTCACAGTGTACGGATACGGATCGTCGCGGATTCGCTACCATAGCCGCACCATGAAACTCGTCATCGATCACCTCGTCATCGCCGCCGCAGACCTGGACAGCGGCACCGAATATGTCGCCGGCCTGCTGGGCATCGCGCCCTCGGGCGGCGGCGCGCATCCCCGCATGGGCACCCACAACCGGGTACTGGGCATGGCCCACGGCATCTACCTGGAAGTCATCGCCATCGATCCGCAGGCTCCCGCGCCCTCGCGGCCGCGCTGGTTCGGACTGGATCAGGGCGCGGTCCGCGCCCGGCTCGCGCAAGGCCCCTACCTCGCGCATTGGGCCGCGCGGGTCGAAGCGCCGCTGGACCTGACCCGCATGCAGGCCGAGCATCCCATGCGCATTCCTCCCGCCATTCCCATGGAACGCGGGCAATTGCGCTGGCGGCTGACGGTGCCGGACGACGGCAGCCTGCCCGCCTGGCGCGAGGCCGGCCATGCCGCCGGCGACGGCCTGCTGCCCACGCTGATCCAGTGGGACGTGGCGGATTTTCCCGGCGTCAGCCTGCCGCGCCAGGACCTCGTCCTCAAGCAATTGTCCGGCAGCCATCCCCAGGCGGGGCTGCTGCGCCAGGGCTTGGCCTGGCTGGGCGCCGACCATCTGATCCAGGTCGACCAGGCCGATGGTCCGCCGCGCCTGAGCGCACAGATAGAAACGGCCGATGGCGTGAAGATCCTGGCCTGAGTCCGCCCCTCATCAAAATACCCAGAACATCCGGAGACCTGTACATGCCTTCCACTCGCAAGCGTTTCGACGAAGACCCTTATCTGGACCGGTGCGACGCCACGGTGATCGCAGTCGGCCCCGAAGGCGTCGAACTGGACGAGACCGTCTGCTACGCGCGCAGCGGCGGCCAGGCGGGCGACAGCGGCACGCTGACGCTGGCGGACGGCCGCGCGCTGGCGCTGACCGACACCGTCTACGCCGAGGACCGCAAGCGCATCCTGCACGTGCTGGAAGGGGATATCGTGCCGCAGCTGGGCGAGCGCGTTTCGGTGGCCATCGACTGGCCGCGGCGCCATCGCCTCATGCGCCTGCATACCTGTCTGCATCTGCTGGGCGCGTTGGTGCCCGCGCCCGTGACCGGCTGCAGCATTTCGCCCGACTCCGCGCGCGTCGACTTCGACCTGCCCGAATCCACGCTGGACAAGGCCGACCTGACCGAACGCCTGAACGCCCTGATCGACGCCCGCACCGGCGTCAGCATCAACTGCATCACGCCCGAGGAACTGGCGGCCGAACCCGACCTGGTGCGCACCGTGGGAGCAGCGCCTCCGGCAGGCACCGCCAGCATACGCATCGTCGAGATCCCCGGCGTGGACCGCCAGCCCTGTGGCGGCACGCACGTGGCCAACACGGGCGAGATCGGCGCGGTAATCGTTACGAAGATCGAGAAAAAGAGCCGCACCAACCGGCGCGTGGTGGTGAACTTCGCGTAAGGCGTAGCCTGGAGCCGGCCCCTGGCCGGCTTCCTGGACAGTGGCTTATTTTTGCTTCTTCGTGGATTGCGGGTTTGCAGGCAAAGGCCGTGTCGCTTCGTAGGCCGCACGTCGTCGCGGACGGCTGGGTGGCGAGCGCCCACGATTGCGGTCCGGAGCCTTCGCTCCGGACTACCCCGTCCTCATCCTCGTGGCCGCCTGCGGCGGCTGCCTTCGGATTCCGTCGGGCGCATCAAGGTTGCTCGCCACCCAGCCGTCCGCGCCGACGGGCTACCTACGAAGCACAAGCCAACGCCAGCAACAGCAAACCTTACTTTTTCCACCAGCGCCACGGCGCGCGCAAGGGCCATTGGTATCTGGCGCCCAGCACGCGGGGCGCCAGCACATGCCCGACCAGCACCGCGATGCCCGCGGCCGTCATCACGTCGGACAGATAATGGTCCAGGTTGACCAGCCGGCTCATGGCCACCAGCGCGGCCAGCAGCAGGAAGACCCAGCGCCAGCGCGGCGCCAGGATGCCGAGCGTCACCGCCACGGCAAAAGCCGCATAGGTGTGGCTGGACGGGAAGGAGTTGTAGAGCTGCACGCGCGAAAACGACTCGCCCAGCCCGTAGATACCCTTCTCGAAGAACAGCTCGGGACGCGCCCGTGCCACCGAACGCTTGAGCACCAGCACCACCAGGCCGCCCACCGCCAGGGTCGACAGCATCAGCAGGCTGCCGCGCGCCATGCTGGCGTAGCTCATGCGTACCGGATTGCGCCAGCCGCGCGCCAGGCCGACCAGGCCGATCACGTAGAAGGCCAGCGCCACGCCGATATAGGGGCCGCTTTCGCCGAGTTCGCCGATCCATTCGAAGGATTCGTTCACGCCCTCGGAGACCGACTGCTTGATCCACACGGCCAGCGGCAGGTCCACCCACAGCGCGCAGGCGCCGGCGGCCAGCGCCAGGGCGCAGCCCAGCAGCACCCAGGTCAGCGCGGAAAACGGGTTGCGGAACTGCGCGGAATCGGACTGGTCCGCCGCGGCGTCAGTCACGGGAGCGGCCGCCGAAGGCGTCAGGGGATTGGTGTTCATCGGTACCGCTGCAGGGAAATGAGAAATGTTCCTGGGCTCCAAAATCGGCCCAGCACGCTATCGTAACGGCCTGGACGCGCCAGACCAAGAAGCAAATTCGGGCAAGGGTTAAAATCCCCGGTTTCCTACCTTTCTGCCCCCGGGATCTACACCCGTCACGGCGACCATCATGCAAGAAACCACCCTCAAGCGCGCCGACGCCGCGCACGACGGCGCCAGCGCCGCCCTCCCCGCCGCCGACGCCGGCTCCCCCCGCAAGCTCTACATCCGCACCTTCGGCTGCCAGATGAACGAGTACGACTCGGACAAGATGGCCGACGTGCTGCGCGGCGACCAGGGCCTGGAGCTGACCGACAACCCGGAAGACGCCGACGTCATCCTGTTCAACACCTGTTCGGTGCGCGAGAAGGCGCAGGAAAAAGTCTTCTCGGACCTGGGCCGCGTGCAGCACCTGAAGAAGACCAATCCCAACCTGGTGATCGGCGTGGGCGGCTGCGTGGCCAGCCAGGAAGGCGAGGCCATCGTCAAGCGCGCGCCCTACGTGGACGTGGTGTTCGGCCCGCAGACGCTGCACCGCCTGCCAGACCTGATCAAGCGCCGCCGCGACGAAGGCCGTTCGCAGGTGGACATCAGCTTCCCCGAGATCGAAAAGTTCGACAACATGCCGCCGCCCCGCGTGGACGGCGCCACGGCGTTCGTCTCCATCATGGAAGGCTGTAGCAAGTATTGCAGCTTCTGCGTCGTGCCCTACACGCGCGGCGAGGAAGTCTCGCGCCCCTTCGACGACGTGCTGATCGAAGTGGCCGACCTGGCCGACCAGGGCGTGAAGGAAGTGACGCTGCTGGGCCAGAACGTCAACGCCTACCGCGGCCGCATGACGGACAGCGACGAGATCGCCGACTTCGCCATGCTGCTGGAATACGTGCACGAAATCCCGGGCATCGAGCGCATCCGCTACACCACCTCGCACCCCAAGGAAATGACCCAGCGCATGGTGGACGCCTACGCCCGCCTGCCCAAGCTGGTCTCCTTCCTGCACCTGCCGGTGCAGGCCGGCAGCGACCGCGTGCTGGCCGGCATGAAGCGCGGCTACACCACCCTGGAATTCAAGTCGGTGGTGCGCCGCCTGCGCGCTGCCCGCCCCGACCTGACGCTGTCCTCGGACTTCATCGTCGGTTTCCCCGGCGAAACCGAGGAAGACTTCGAAAAGACCATGAAGCTGATCGAGGACGTCGGCTTCGATACCTCGTTCTCGTTCGTGTATTCGCGCCGTCCGGGCACGCCCGCCGCCGACCTGCACGACGACACGCCGCAGGACGTGAAGCTGCGCCGCCTGCAACGCCTGCAGGCGCTGATCAACGAGCAGGCGGCCACGATCGCCCGCAACATGGTCGGCACCCGCCAGCGCCTGCTGGTGGAAGGCCCCTCGCGCCGCGACCCGAACGAACTGATGGGCCGCACCGAGAACAACCGTATCGTGAACTTCGCCGCGCCCGCGCGGCTCATCGGACAAATGGTCGACGTCATCATCACCGAAGCGCACACCAATTCGCTGCGCGCCCGGGTCGCCGACGTGGACCGTGTTTCCCAAGAGGCCGAATGACCACTCCCCGCTCCCGCGCCCGTCGCAGCATGCCCGCCGTCGTCACCCTGGACGGCGACAACACCCACCTGGCCAATCTCTGCGGCCCGCTGGACGAGAACCTGCGGCAGCTGGCCGACGGCATGAACGTCAAGCTGTCGCGCCGCGGCAGCCGCGTCACCATCGAAGGCGAACTGGCGGAACTGGCGGGGCGGGTACTGCGCCGCTTCCATGAACAGGCCGTGCACCGCGCCCTGTCGGTCGACGACATCCAGCTGGGACTGGTCGAGATCGGCGTCGGACGGCAGGAAGAAAAACTCAAGGAAGAGCAGGCCCGCGAAGCGGACCCGCTGCCCGACCTGGACGACGAAAGCGACAGCATCGCCCTGCGCACCAAGCGCAGCGACCTGCGTCCGCGCACCCCGCGCCAGCGCGACTACCTGAACAACATCCTCAAGCACGACATCACCTTCGGCGTCGGTCCCGCCGGCACCGGCAAGACCTGGCTGGCCGTGGCCTGCGCCATCGACGCAATGGAGCGCGACACCGTGCAGCGCCTGGTGCTGACGCGCCCGGCGGTCGAGGCCGGCGAACGACTGGGCTTTCTGCCCGGCGACCTGGCGCAGAAGGTCGACCCGTATCTGCGCCCGCTGTACGACGCGCTGTACGACCTGATGGGTTTCGAAAAGGTGCAACGCCTGTTCGAGAAGCAGACCATCGAGATCGCGCCGCTGGCCTACATGCGCGGGCGCACGCTCAACCACGCCTTCGTCATCCTGGACGAAGCGCAGAACACCACGCCGGAACAGATGAAGATGTTCCTGACGCGGATCGGCTTCGGCAGCAAGGCCGTCATCACCGGCGACCCGTCCCAGGTCGACCTGCCGCGCGGCCAGGACAGCGGCCTGGCGCATGCGGTGAAGGTGCTGCACGACGTGCAGGGCATCGCCACCACCCGATTCACCAGCCGAGACGTGGTGCGCCATCCCCTGGTCGCGCGCATCGTCGACGCCTACGACCGCGCCTCCGAAGATGAAGCCTGAACTGTCCCTGTCCGTGCAGTACGGCGTCGAGGAAGCCCGCCTGCCCCGCTGGCGCCTGCGCCGCTGGGCCGAGCGCGCGCTGGCGGGTGCCGCCGAGGACGGCCTGGTGGCGTTCTCTGCCGCGGAACTCAGCCTGCGCCTGGTCGGCGCGGCCGAAGGCCGGCGCCTGAACCGCGACTTCCGCGGCCGCGACTACGCCACCAATGTGCTGACCTTCGAGTACGGCGTGGATCCGCTGGGCGTGGCGCGCGGCGACATCGTCATGTGCGTGCCGGTGCTGGTGCGCGAGGCCCGCGAACAGCGCAAGGCGCTGCTGGACCACGCCGCCCACCTCACCATCCACGGGGTGCTGCACGCGCTGGGCTACGACCACATCAAGGCGCGCGACGCCAAGCGCATGGAAGCCCTGGAAACCGCCACGCTGGCCGCCATGCGCATCGCCGACCCCTACGTGGCCGCCTGAATCCGCGCGCGCCCTCGGGTCAACCCTGAGAAATTGCCGGAAAATGGCGTACAGCAAGGCGCAGATGGCGGCGGTTCCCCTCATTTTGGGGGCCGCCGTTACAATTTGCAGGCCAGTATCGGTTATGCTGGCCCCTCCATAACTTGTCCTCCCGGACGATGTCTGACCCTTACCCTGCTCCCGAAGCGACTCCTGCTCGCTCAGCCAAACCCGCCACCAAATCCCTTCTAGACCGCCTGCTTTCCCTTGTGCGCCGCCAGCCCGAGGACCGCGAAGGCATCAAGGCCGTTCTGGAAGCCGCGCACGAACGCCAGTTGCTCGACGCGGAATCCTACAAGATGATCAAGGGCGCGCTCGCCGTGTCCGAAGGCACCGTGGGCGACATCATGGTCCCGCGTTCGCGCATGGACCTGCTGGACGTCACGCAGCCCATCCCCTACCTGGTGGCCTCCGTCATCGAGACCGCGCACTCGCGCTTCCCCGTCTACGAAGGCGACCGCGACAACATCATCGGCATCCTGCTGGCCAAGGATCTGCTGCGCTGCATGCTGGAACCCGGCATCGAAGTGCGCTCGCTGGTCCGGCCCGCCGTGTTCATCCCCGAATCCAAGCGCCTGAACGTGCTGCTGCACGAGTTCCGCGCCAGCCGCAACCACCAGGCCATCGTCATCGATGAGCATGGCGGCATTTCCGGCCTGGTCACGATGGAAGACGTGCTGGAACAGATCGTCGGCGACATCGAGGACGAATTCGACGAAACCGAGGAAGATTCCATCTTCCCCGAAGGCGAGAATCAGTGGCGCGTCCTGGCCGCCACCGACATCTCGCACTTCAATGAAGTGTTCGGTTGCCAGTTGCCCGACGACGAGTACGACAGCGTCGGCGGCTGGATGGGCGGACAGCTGGGCCGCATTCCGCGCCGCGGCGACACCGCCGAATTCGACGGCCTGCGCCTGGAAGTGGCCCGCGGCGACGCGCGCCGCGCCATCTGGCTGCGCGTCAAGCGCAACACCCCGGCCCAAGCCACCCGCCCCTCCGACGAAGCATGACCCCAACTCCGCGCAGCCGTACCCTGCGCGGCGCCGCCGGCCTGATGCTGGCGGGCGCCGTGCACGCCCTGACTTTCTCGCCCGGTCCCTTGCCGGATTGGGCGCTGGCGGTCACCCAGGTCCTGATGCTGGCCATCGCCGCCCGCGTCACCCTGTATGCGCCTTCCGCCAAGCAGGCCTGGGCGCGCGGCTGGCTGTTCGGTTTCGCCAGCTATGCGCTGGGCCTGTACTGGATCTTCATCAGCCTGCACCGCTATGGCGACCTGGCCGCGCCGCTGGCCGTGGCCGCGGTGCTGGCGCTGTCGGCCTTCCTGGCGCTGTTCCCGGCCACCGCCAGCGCGCTGGCGCGCCGCTACGCGCCGCTGGCATCGGATTCACCGCCCGCCCGCATCCTGTCGGGCACGCTGGCCTGGGCCGCAAT
Source organism: Achromobacter pestifer (assembly GCF_013267355.1). NCBI lineage: Bacteria > Pseudomonadati > Pseudomonadota > Betaproteobacteria > Burkholderiales > Alcaligenaceae > Achromobacter > Achromobacter pestifer. The sequence continues at coordinate 4,224,930 of NZ_CP053985.1, read as the reverse complement.
GTGGGCCGCGTTCGAATGGCTGCGCGCCGTGCTGCTGACGGGCTTCCCCTGGCTCAACATCGGCTACGCGCAGGTCGACAGCCCCATTGCCGGCTGGGCGCCGCTGCTCGGCGTGCACGGCATGGCCTTCCTGGCCGCCTTCGTCGCCGCGGCCCTTGCAAGCCTGTGGCAACCCTCGCGCAAGAACGGCACCGGCTCGCGCCATGCCCTGGCCGCCGGCATCGCGCTGGCCCTGGCGGCCGCTGGTTGGCCGCTGTCCCGCATCGACTGGTCCACGCCGTCCGGCGATCCGCTGAACGTGCGCCTGGTCCAGGGCAACATCGGACAATCCCAGAAGTTCGACCCCGCCCTGCTCGACCAGAGCCTGACGCGCCATCTGGACCTGGCGGCCATGCCGCCGGCGCCGGGCGTGCCCGCGCCGCAGTTGATCATCCTGCCGGAAACCGTGCTGCCCATCTTCCAGAACCAGCTCGACCCGCGCGTCTGGGCCGTCTGGCGCGACCTGGCTGCCCAGCGCAAGACAACCATCGCAATGGGCGTGCCGCTGCACGACCGCGTCGATGGCCGCGACCGCTACACCAACAGCGTCATGGGCTTTGACGGCAATACGCCGGTCGAACAGCTCGTGGCCGGCACCACCGCCATGCGCTACGACAAGCGCCACCTGGTGCCTTGGGGCGAATACGTGCCGCCCGGCTTCCACTGGTTCGTGGACATGCTGAACATTCCGCTGGGCGACTTCGACCGCGGCGCGGTGCGCCAGACGCCCTTCGCGGTCGGCGGCCAGCACATCGCGTTCAACATCTGCTACGAAGACCTGTTCGGCCCGGACCTGCTGCCCGCGCTGCAGCCCGGCCCCAACGGCGAACCGGGCGCGACGATACTGGTGAACGTCAGCAACCTGGGCTGGTTTGGCGATTCCTGGGCCTTGCGCCAGCATCTGCAGATCGGCCGCCTGCGCACCATGGAAACGGCGCGGCCCATGCTGACCTCCACCAACACCGGCATTACCGCCGCCATCGATGCCAAGGGCCGCGTGGCAGCCCAGCTCGCGCCGCTGCAGGCCGGCGTGCTGCCGGTCGCCGTGCAAGGCATGACGGGGCTGACGCCCTACGCCCGCTTTGGCGACAAGACCGCGCTGGCCCTGATCGGCCTGGCGCTGATCGCGGCGGTCGGCAGCGGCCGCAAGACGCGCCGCGCCTGAGGCCCCCTCAGGCGAACAGATTGGCCGGCAGCGCGCCGCTCTCTTCGAGCGGGCGCAACGGCCCCACCCCTGCTCCCGTGCGCTCGATCGCATCCGCGATGGCGTCCATGTCTTCGCCGTCCAGTTCGAGCGACGCCGCGCCGAGCAAGCCATCCACCTGAGCCGCGCTGCGGACGCCCACGATGGCGCCCGTCACGCCCGGCCAAGCCAACGTCCAGCCCGCGGCCACGGCCGCCACCGTGGTGCCATGGCGTTCGGCGATGGGCTTGAACGCATCGGCCAGCGCCAGGTTGCGCTCGATGCCCGGCGTAGTGAATTCCGCGTTGCGCGCGCGCCAGTCGTCCGCCGGCAAGGCGCGGGCGCGCTCCAGGCTGAAGCTGCCGGCCAAGAGGCCGGATTGCATCGGGCTGTAGACGATCACCCCGGTCCCGCTCCGCTCGCACCACGGAATCAGATCCGCGCCCGCCGCACGCTGGATGGCCGAGAACGGCGGCTGCAGCGTATCCACATGGCCCAGCGCCTCGGCCTGCTGCAACTGCGCCAGATTGTGGTTGGACAGCCCCACCGCCCTGACCTTGCCCTCCCGCTTCAGGTCCAGCAGTTCCTGCCAGTACACCTCCAAGGGCGTGCCGTCGCCCGCCGGCCAGTGCATCTGGTAGAGATCGATACGCTCCACGCCCAGCCGGCGCAGCGAGTCCTCGACTTCGCGCCGGATGCTGGCCGGCGCGCCGGTGCGCCGCGGCATCGCCTGTGGCTGCTCCGCGGACCAGGTCAGGCCGCATTTGGTGAACACATAAGGCCGCGCGTCCGGCGCCATCTGCGCCAGCGCGCGGCGCACGATTTCCTCGGAATGTCCCAGGCCGTATACCGCCGCGGTGTCGATCCAGTTGATGCCGCGCTCGACGGCGCGGCGGATCGCGGCCACCGATTCGGCGTCGTCCTGCGGCCCCCAGCCCACCGCCCAGCCATTGCCGCCGATGGCCCAGGCGCCCAGCCCGATGCGGGTGATGTCCATGCCGCTCTGGCCCAGCGGGCGCGTGGGGAACGAAGTCTTGCTGCTCATGGCGATGTCCGTGTGTGCGGGTCCGGCGCAAAAAATCTTCCGGATCGGCGAAAAAAATTTCCGTCCACGATAGCATTCCCACAAGTCTTTGATTTACTTGATTTCCGCATCAATCACCTTTGCCCGCCCTGAGCAAGAAAAGCGCAAAATCTGGCCAAAAATGCCTTCCATCCCCTTTTTTTTCCCAACTTTTGGGCTTTTTGTCGCGAAGCGACTTGCACACCAAATTTAGTTCGTGCATAATCTCGTTTCTTCGCCAACGGCACTAAACAAAACCGGCAACGAACTACGAAAAAGCACTCGGTAAAACGTGTGCTCGGTTTCGTAAAACATTGAACGGACTGATTAGAAAGACGGGGGTATAGCTCAGCTGGGAGAGCGCTTGCATGGCATGCAAGAGGTCAGCGGTTCGATCCCGCTTACCTCCACCAGTCAACGGCGAAGGATGTAGTACCAGTTTGCAAGTCCAAGTCCCCTTCGTCTAGAGGCCTAGGACATCACCCTTTCACGGTGAGTACAGGGGTTCGAATCCCCTAGGGGACGCCAGTTTTTCTGGCAGCAGTATGTAGTGATGCAGTTGAAGTGACAATGTTGTGAGTACGCCGCTGCGGAGCGGTAGTTCAGTTGGTTAGAATACCGGCCTGTCACGCCGGGGGTCGCGGGTTCGAGCCCCGTCCGCTCCGCCAAAGCTCTCGCTCAGAGTCTTTCAAGAGCTCCGTTTTCGGGGCTTTTTTGCTTTATATAGTGTGAGACCTTGTTGTCTGTAGTTTGGGACATCGAGGATCCTGGGGGGTATAGCTCAGCTGGGAGAGCGCTTGCATGGCATGCAAGAGGTCAGCGGTTCGATCCCGCTTACCTCCACCAGTCAGCAGTACGATAGTAAAGTAGTTCTGTTTTGTTCAGGTCCCCTTCGTCTAGAGGCCTAGGACATCACCCTTTCACGGTGAGTACAGGGGTTCGAATCCCCTAGGGGACGCCAGTCTTTCTGGCATGTGGTACCAAGCTGCCTTGACACCGCAGTGCATTGAAGAAGTCAAAGCAAACCGCTGCGGAGCGGTAGTTCAGTTGGTTAGAATACCGGCCTGTCACGCCGGGGGTCGCGGGTTCGAGCCCCGTCCGCTCCGCCAAGCACTTTGTGCACGGTTCAAAATTCAGCTTCCATCGAAAGCTCCGGTTCCCGGAGCTTTTTGCATTTCTGCCCGTGGTATTTGCCGTCATCATCAGTCGGCAGCCATCTTCTCTACCCTCCCCCCCTACGCTCAGACTCGTCCATTTCGCCATCTGGACAGCCTTTCAGTGCGCCTTCATTCTCTTTGCGTCGTGCCCTGCGAAAAGAAGAGGACTACGTGACCGCGAACGCCGCCGCTCCCCATCCGCACCGCCAGCATCTGCAACGCATCATCGCGGGCCTGAACGAAGGCATCATCCTGCTCGAAGCGGACGGCGCCATCGCCTGGGCCAATGCCAGCGCGCTCAGGCTGCATGGCGCCGACAAGCTGGAAGATCTGGGCGGCACGCCGGCCGGCTATCGCAAGCGCTATGCCCTCACCTACCGCAACCACCATCGCGTACCCCCCCGCCAGTACCCATTGGACCGGCTGGCCGCGACCGAGCCATTCGACGAACTGCTGCTGGACCTGCTGCGCAAGGACGACGCGGAGTTCCTGCGCAACATACGTGCCAGCGGGCTGAACCTGGACAGTGGCGATGGCGCCGAATATCGCGTCCTGATCCTGTATGACCAGACCGAGCAGATCAACGCCGAAGTACGCTTCGAACGGGCCTTCGGCGCCAATCCCGCGCCCGCCCTCATCTGCCGCCTGTCCGACCTGCGCTATGTGAAGGTGAACCAGGGCTTCCTCGAAATGACCGGCTACGCGCGCGACGCCATCGTGGGCAAGTCGGCCTATGAGCTGGACGTGCTGGACGGCGGCGAGGACAAGGACAACGCGGTCGCCAGCCTCAACGAAGGGCAAACCATCGCGCAGCGCGAGGGCGTGCTGAAACTCGCGGACGGCAGCGTGAAGTTCGTCATCGTCGCGGGCCAGCCCATCGACATGCAGGGCGAGCCATGCATGCTGTTCACCTTCATCGACCTGGAACCCCGCAAGCGCACCGAACTGGCCTTGCGCGAAAGCGAGGAGCGCTTCTCCAAGGCGTTCCGCCTGGCGCCCGTGCCCATGGCCGTCTGCGAGGGCGAAACGCTGCTCGCGCTGGACCTGAACGACGCCTTCGCCACAGTCACCGGCACCTCTGCGCAGGACGGCATCGGCCAGGCCTTGACCGGGTTGGACCTGCAACTTCCCGAAGACCTGGAGGCCAGCCTCAAGCGCGGCGAAAGCGCCCGCAACCGCGACGTGGCATTGGCGGCCAGGGACGGCAGCCGGCTGGACTGCCTGCTGTCGGCCGAACCCGTGACCATCGGCGGCCAGCAGCGCGTGCTGCTGGCGATCCAGGACATCACGGAACGCAAGCGCTCCGAAACCGAACTGCTGACGGCGATCGAGGCTGTCATGCAGGACACCTCCTGGTTCAGCCGCAGCGTCATCGAGAAGCTGGCGCAATTGCGCGAACCCGCGCCCGCCACGCGCGACGTGGCCGAACTGGCGCAGCTCACCTCGCGCGAACGCGAAGTGCTGGGCCTGATGTGCCAGGGCCATGACGATGAAGGCATCGCCCGACAGCTGAAACTGTCGCGCAACACCGTGCGCAACCACGTGGCCACGATCTACAGCAAGATCGGCGTGCACCGCCGCAGCGCGGCCATCGTATGGGCGCGCGACCGCGGCATCACCGGGCACGAGCGTACGCGGCCCCGCGACAAGCGGGCCAAGGACTGACGGCCAGAAACTTACAATTCGATTCAAAATAATCGACTACCCAGTGTCCCCGAAGATGTGCGCGACTTAGAAGTCGGCAACCGTCAAAATCCTCCATTTCCTGAAAAAATAGCGACAACAGGCGGCTAACTTTCGCCTGACGGCCAGCATTGCGCAAACCCTGCGCAGCTTCTTACGATCCGCCGATCCCGCCCTGCCCCATGCCAGCGGCGCGATCCCCGCAAGACCGAAAGGAGCCCACCCATGCAGACCGCCTACATCCCCGTCCCGACCGTCGCCAAGCCGGCCGTCGCCCCCGCCTGGAGCGCCGCCGACATCATGGCGCTCTACGAACTGCCATTCATGGATCTGGTGTTCCGGGCCCAGCAGACGCACCGCGCCCACTTCGATCCGAACGCCATCCAGCTGTCCAGCCTGCTGTCGATCAAGACCGGCGGCTGTCCCGAAGACTGCGCCTATTGCCCGCAGTCCTCGCACTACGACACCGGTCTGGACGCCGACAAGCTGATGCCCCTGGCAGACGTGGTGGCCGCGGCCCGCAAGGCCCAGGAAGGCGGCGCGCAGCGCTTCTGCATGGGCGCCGCCTGGCGCAGCCCCAAGCCACACCACCTGGAGGCGGTGGCCGAGATGGTCAGCGCGGTGAAGGCCCTGGGCCTGGAGACCTGCGTCACGCTGGGCATGTTGCGTGAAGGCCAGGCCGAACAGCTCAAGAGCGCCGGCCTGGACTACTACAACCACAACCTGGACACCTCGCCCGAGTTCTACGGCAAGATCATTTCCACCCGCACCTACCAGGACCGGCTGGACACGTTGGACCGGGTACGCGACGCCGGCATCAACGTGTGCTGCGGCGGCATCGTGGGCCTGGGCGAATCGCGCCGTGAGCGCGCCGGCCTGATCGCCCAGCTGGCCAACATGGAGCCCTATCCCGAGTCCGTGCCGATCAACAATCTGGTGCAGGTGGAAGGCACGCCGCTGGCCGGCGTGGAAGCCCTGGACCCGTTCGAGTTCGTGCGCACCATCGCCGTGGCCCGCATCGCCATGCCGCGCGCGGCGGTGCGCCTGTCCGCGGGCCGCGAAACCATGGACGACGCGTTGCAGGCGCTGTGCTTCATGGCCGGCGCCAACTCCATGTTCTACGGCGATGCCCTGCTGACCACCGCCAATCCGCAGATGGAAGCCGACCAGCGCCTGTTGCAGCGCCTGGGCATGCGCATCGACGCCGCCCAGCACCAGCACCACGACGCCGTGGCATGCCGCTGACCCCGGGCCTGCTCTATCTGCTGGCCAGCGTCGCCTGCAGCGTGACCGTGGCCGTGCTGCTGAAGCTGGCGCGGCGCTACCAGGTGGACGTGCGCCAGGCCATCGCCATGAACTACGCGGTGGCCGCCCTGCTTTGCTGGGCCGTGCTGCGCCCGGACCCGGCCGCGCTGCTGGCGCCGCAAACGCCCTGGCTGGTGCTGGCCGCGCTGGGCGTGCTGCTGCCCAGCGTGTTCCTGGCGATGGCGGCGGCCGTGCGCCATGCCGGCATCGTGCGCAGCGACGCCGCGCAACGCCTGTCGCTGTTCATCCCGCTGCTGGCGGCCTTCCTGCTGTTCGGCGAACCGGTAAGCGGCCGCAAGCTGGCCGCGACCCTGCTGGCCGCCAGCGCCTTGTACTGCCTGCTGCGCCGCGCGCCTCGCACGCAGGCGCCAGGCGAGGACACCCCCGCCAGCAGCCGCGCCATGTGGCTATGGCCGCTGGTGGTCTGGGTGGGCTATGGCGTGATCGACATCCTGTTCAAGCAGATGGCGCGCGCGGGCACGGCCTTCGCGGGCGGGCTGCTGCTGGCCTTCGTCATCGCCGGCCTGCTGATGCTCGCCTATCTGCTGTGGCGCCGGGTGCGCTGCCAGCCGCGCCACCTGGCCGCGGGCGCGGCGCTGGGGCTGGCGAACTTCGGCAACATCCTGACCTACATCCGCGCGCACCAGTCGCTGCCCGAACATCCCGCGCTGGTATTCGCGTCCATGAACATGGGCGTGATCACCCTGGGCACGCTGGTCGGCGCGCTGGCCTTCCGCGAGCCATTGACCCGTCTGAACCTGCTGGGCATCGCCCTGGCCCTGGCGGCCATCACGCTGATGGCGCCCTGGTAAGACACGCCAATGCGGCCGTCAGGTGCCCGTACGGACCTGCCGGCGATCCTCTGCCGCATCGTCCGCCGCATCCGTGGCAGGCGCCGCGCCAGGATCAGCCGCTGGCGGTTCGGCCGCGGCAGCGACCGGGGCCACCTCGGGCTGCACCATTTCCATGGCAATGTCGGTTGCCGGATCCACGCGTGGGTCCAGCACCGCCGCGGCGGGCGAACTCTGCAGCGTGTCCGGCATGGGCACGAAGTGCGTGGGCGCCTCGTCCACCTGGTGCGCGCCGGTGACGCGGGTGGGCCGCACCTGCCAGACCAGGATCAAGGCGCAGGCGGATATGAAGACGTAGTACATGCTGGGGCCGGCCAGCGACATCAGTATCCCGGCAATCATCGGACCGATGCAGGCCCCGACCCCGTAGGTCATGAGCAGCACGGCCGACAGGCTGACCCGGCGCTCGGACTCGACGTGATCGTTGGCGAAGGCCGCGCCCAGCGGATACAGCGTGAATTGCAGCACGCCGAAGACACAGGACATGGCCACCAGCGCCCAGTACGGCAGCACGATCCAGCCCCACATGACCACCGGCAGCACCACCAGCAAGAGCGCGTTGAAGCGGATCAGCCCGGCGCGGTTGATGCGGTCGGATAGCCAGCCCATGGGCCACTGTGACAACAGGCCGGCAGTCACCGCGGCAGCCACGAAAATGGCCGCCTGCGAGGTGGACAAACCATGCTTGGCGCCGTAGACGGCCGCCAGCCCGTAGAAGGCCCCGGAAAGATTGCCCGCCACGAACAGCACCGTCATCGACAGCGGCACGCGCCGCATGAAGAAACGTATGTCCAGCGGCGCCGGCAGCGGCGTGGGCGGGTGCGAACGGGCGGTGACCGCAATCGGCACCAGGCACAGCACCAGGCACATGGCCACCAGGGTCAGCGGCCGCAGATCCAGCGTGGCATAGGCGGTCAGGGCCAATTGCCCCAGCACGGTGCCCAGGCCGGACACGACCATGTAGACGGAGAAGACACGCCCGCGCTGGTGGTTTTCGGTCTGCTCGTTGAGCCAGCTCTCGATGACCATGAATTCGGTCACCATCACGATGCCCGAAATGACGCGGAACACCAGCCACAACGGCATGGAGTCGACCAGCGTCTGGGCCAGGATCATGCTGGTAGCCACGGCCGCACAGGCGACGAACGCCCGGATATGGCCGACGCGGATGATGAGTTTGTGCCCAAGGCGGGCGCCGCACACCAGGCCCAGGTAGTAGCCGGCGATCAAGGCGCCGATCCACACCTCGCTGACAGACTGCGCTGTCAGCCGGAGCCCCATGTAGGTGTTGAACAGACCCGTGCCGATAAGCATCAGCAAGGTCGCGAAGTAAAGGGACGAGAAGGAGGAGATGGTGGCGAGCATGGCGTCGGCAACCGCTGCTGGCGGCAGCGCAACAGGCCGTCGGAGCGGCCCGCTGCGCTAAGCGGTAAAACAGGAACTACGTGGGATCAGACTTGCGACAGCATCGTGGCGGCGTCGCTGACTTCGAACTTGCCGGGGCCTTCGACGTTCAGCTGCTTGACCACGCCGTCAACGATCAGGGCAGAGTAGCGCTGCGAGCGCACGCCCATGCCGCGCTGGATCAGGTCCAGCTCCAGGCCCAGTTCCTTGGTCCACAGGGCGGAACCGTCGGCCAGCATGCGGACCTTGCCTTCCGTCTTCTGCTCGCGGCCCCAGGCGCCCATGACGAACGCGTCGTTGACGGACACGCACCAGATTTCATCGACGCCCTTGGCCTTCAGGGCCGCGGCCTGCTCCACGTAGCCCGGCAGATGCTTGGCCGAGCAGGTGGGCGTGAAGGCGCCCGGCAGGGCGAACAACGCGATGGTCTTGCCGCGGGTCAGGTCGGCGACCTGGAACGCGTTGGGGCCCAGCGAGCAGCCGGCGGATTCGGTTTCGATGAATTCGGTCAGGGTGCCATCCGGCACGCGGTCGCCGACTTTGATCGTCATGTAGATCTCCAGGAATAAGGGGCAATGCATTGGGGCAGGAGCGCCCCACAGCCTCCATCATAGTTCCTGCGCGGCCGCCTTGCTGGCCGCCAAGCCCGCAAGAAAAAAAGATGCACAGTCTGAAACGACTCCATACCGCGCTTACACGGGTTCGAAACGGCTGCTTGCCATAATGTTGTGCTGGCGATCACCGCCCGCGCACGCCGCGCTGCCGGCTGGCGGGCTCCATGCGGAGGTTCATCGATGCGCAAGATCTTGACCAGCCTGGCCCTGACGCTGGCCTCGGCCGCCACGGCCTGGGCGGCTCCGGATGCCGCCGAACAGGCCCAGTACGACTCCTTCATCATCGCCGCCGGCGCCTCCAACGGCGCCGCCCGCGCCTGCGGGGCATCCGAACCCGATCTGGCCGAGCATCAGGCCACGTCCCGCAAGAACCTGCTGCGGTATGCGCAGGAATATGGCTTTTCCTCGGGTGGGTATGACGGGCTGTTCCAGAAGGGACAGGGCCAGGGGAAGACGATGATGGACGAGATGAAGCGCTCGGGAGTGGATGGGTGCCGGGGGGTGCTGGGCGGGTTTCAGAATGAGAGGGTGATGGAGTATGAGGATATGAAGAGGGCGTTGGCTGAGGTTAGCGATGGGTTGCCGGGGGAGAAGGCGCAGTAGTTTTTGACGGGTCGCGGTTCGGTTCTTGAGACGCCTGACGCGGCGGTGGCCTGGGGCGCGCCAGGCTCCTGCATTTGAAACTTGACGTCAGCAGGGACGAATTGCGTGCTTAGGGTTCTCGCCGCCGGTGGTGTGTGGCGATGGATCTTGCAGGGCCCGCCCCCGGCCGGCCGCGCGGGCGGCCTCTGGGGGCTTACGCGGTGTCTTGCGGTAAAGAATGGCGCTTCGCGCTGATGGGGGGGCTCCGATCTCACGAGCCATTTTTCGTGACGGCGCGCCGAAACCCGCTGCCAGATCAATCGCCATTTGAACTCCGATGCCGGATGGGTGGCGCGCGTATGGATCTTCATGCGCAAACGGCTGCCTGCCGCGCGCCACCCATCACCGCCCCCCCTGACGGCAACGCCATCAGAAAACCGACCTACGCATGCGCGCCAGCGATCACAATCACACTTAAAAAAATGACGTATGTGTTTTTCGGCCGCCCGCGCGGCCGAAAAACACGGGCCGCCCAAGACTCGCCCCCGACCACAGCCCTAGCAGCGCCACAAGCCAAGATAGCGGCAGCCCGTGGGCGCGGGCGGCGTGGCGGCTCGCAACCTCGATGCGCCCGACGGAATCCGAAGGAGTCGCCGCAGGCGAGGACGAGGATGAGGAAGGGGTAGTCCGGAGCGAACGCTCCGGACCGCAATCGTGGGCGCGAGCCGCCACGCCGCCCGCGCCGACGGGCGACCTACAAAGAGCGACGCAGGCCACCAAACACGTACGTAACCTAAAACACTACCTACGTACACCCATGAGCACCCGCCATCACCTCAAAGCCCGTTCTGCTTGAACCAATCCAGCATCCGCCCCCAAGCCTGCTCCGCCTCCGCCTTCCGATAAGACGGCCGATAATCCGCATGAAACGCATGCGGCGCCTCCGGATAGACATCGATCCGCGAAGCCTTCGCCGCCGCCGGCCCCTGCGCCAGTTCCAGCCGCATCTTGTCCACGTCCGCCATCGAAATCCCGGCGTCCTTGCCGCCATAGGCTCCCAGCACCTTCGCCTTCAGGTCGTTGACCTCGCTCAGCACCGACCTGGGCTTGAGCTCGCTCGGCTGTCCGCCCAACTGCCCGTACCAAGCCGCGCCCGCCCTCAGTTTCGGGTTGTGGGCGGCGTACAGCCAGACCTGGCGGCCGCCCCAGCAGAAGCCCATGATGCCCAGCCGGCCCGGATTGCCGCCGTTGGCTGCGGCCCAGTCCGCGGTCGAGTCCAGGTCTGACGTCACCTGCGCGTCCGGGACCTTGCCGATGATTTCGGCCTGCAATTTGGGAATCTCGGTGTACTTGGACGGATCGCCCTGGCGCGCGAACAATTCGGGCGCGATGGCCAGATAACCCTGGTGGGCCAGCCGCCGGCACACGTCCTGGATGTACTCGTGCACCCCGAAAATCTCCGACACCACCAGCACCGTCGGCAAGTCCTTCTTGCCCTTGGGCGCCGCACGGTACGCGGGCATCTTGCCGTCCTTGACCGGGATGTCCACCTTGCCGGCCACGAGGCCGCCGGCGTCCGTGGTGATCGTGGTCTGCGCCACGGCCTGGCCGGCCGCCAGCGAAAACCCCGTCGCCACCGTGGTGGCCATGAAACCCCGCCGGTTCAACCGCAGGGGCGGAAGCAGGCTGTCGAAGTGCGCGTCCTGGTCATTCATCGAGAATCTCCTGGCAAAAAACTGGCGCGGGGCGGCGAGTCGCCGCCCCTTGAACCAGCCTGGTTCACTTCAGGGAGAAGTCCACGCGCGAGGGTTGCCCCTCGTCCTTGATGCCATCCGCGTCCAGTTGCGGCGCAACGATGAACACGCGATCCGCGAGTCCTTCCTGGGCTTGCAGCTTCTCATAAACCGCCTGCGCGCGCGCATCGGCCAGTTGGCGCAACTGCTCGTCGCCAACGGGCGCCACGCTGCGCAGCATCTCCTCCATCTGCGCCGCCGGCACGGATTTGGACATGCCGATGAAGTTGCGCGGCTTGTCCTTGATGTCCGTATCGTCGTAGACCTCTTCCAGGTACTTGGCGCGTTCCGCGCCCGATACCTCGACGCCCGCCGGGTTCGGCTTCTTGCCGCGCGGCGTGGTGGCGGCGGCCTTGGCGGAGCGGATCTTGCCGTCCACCCAGGCCTGGCGCAGGCCTTCCATGTCGGTCTTGGGGTCGGCGCGGCCGCTGATGTCCATCTTCAGCGCCGGGCGATCCGTCAACGCCTTGGTCAGCGTGTCGATGCGCTGCTGGCTGTCCTCGGTCAGCACCGCGCTGCCGGGCGCGAATTCCACGTAGGACAGTTCTTCGCCGCCCCCGAAGGCCGAGGCCAGCAAGCTGAAGGGCGAGGTGACGGCCTTGACCACCAGATTCAGCAGCACGCGCACCACGATGCCACCCACCGAGAACTCGGGATCATCCAGCGAACCGGAAATCGGCAGATTGATGTCGATGTTGCCGCGCGAATCCTTCAGCAAGGCGACGGCCAGCAGCACCGGCAGCTTGGTGGCGTCGGGGCTGTTGGTCTTGTCGCCGAAAGTCAGCTGGTTCAGCACCACGTGGTTGGTGGCCTGCAGCGCACGGTCCTTGATCTTGTATTCCAGGTCCACCGACAGCTTGCCGCGCTTGATGGGGTAGCCCACGTACTTGGCGGAATAGGTGTTGAAACGCGGCAGGTCCACGCCCTTGGCCGAGGCCTTCAGGTCCAGCAACAGGAACTTGGCAAAGGGCTGCACCACGCCGCTGATCGACAGCGGCGCGGTGGTGTAGACACGGCCGGTGACCTTGACCTTGGCGGGCTGGGGATTGGTGGACGACACCGCCGTGATCGAGCCTTCGATGCTGGACAGCTCGGCCACGTAGTTGGGCTTGACGAAGCGGTCCGTGAAGGTCATGCGGCCGCGGTTCAGCGTGACGCTGTTCACCGAGATGTCGGGCATGCCACCGCCCCCCTTGGCGGCAGGCGCGGCAGGCGCCGCGGGCGGCGGCGCGGCGCTGCGGCCGGGCGTCTGGGTGTCCTGGGTGATGGAGCCGCCGGCCTGGCCCGGGGCCGCCACCAGGTCCATGACATTCAGGCGGCCTTGTGCATTGAGCAGCACGCGGCCGTAGAAATCCTCCAGCGCTATGTCGCCCAGCTTGGCGCCGATCTTGTCGCCCGCCACCGAGACGTCCATGCCGGTGAAGCCCAGGCGCTTCCAGTTCAGGAAGTCGTCCTTGTTGACGCGATCCTGCAGGTCCACGCCGGTGACTTCGACCCCGCCCTTCCAGTTGACCTTCATCGGCGCCGAGCCAGCGGCGGCGGCGAACTCCGCGTTGCCCTTGGCGCCCAACGTGATGGCGCGCACCGTGGCGTTCAGGCTGGAAGCGGCATACGGCGCGAAGGACGCGACGTTCAGTTCCGACAGGTCCACCGAGGTTTTCACCGTGAGCGGCTGCGGCGTGAACGCGCCCTTGAGGTCCAGCTTGCCGTTGCCCTGGATGCCGGCGGCGGCCAGCGTGAAATTGCTCTGGCCCGGCCCCATTGCCAGGCGGTCGGCGGTCACGCGCAGGCTCTGCAGCGCGATATCCACGGCGGGCTTGAGGGATTCGTCACGGGCCTTGAACTGCGTCAGGTCGGCCTGCACGGCGCTGGCCGATGCGTCCACCGCGCCGTTCTTTTCCTTCACATGGATCTGCGCGCTGGCGGCCAGACGGCCATCCAGCAGCGCGATGGGCGAGGCGTTGCGCACGGCCGGCGCCAGGGGCGCCAGCGCGATGTTGCCCAGGCGCACGCCCAGTTCCAGCGACAGCGGCTTCAGGACCAGCGGGCCCTTGGCGCGCAGCCAGCCGCCATCGGTGCTGTTGTCCATGGTCAGCCACAGGTTGATCGGCTGATCCGGCACCTGCGGCAAGGTGACGCCCTCGACCGTCGCGGCCAGACCGGTCATCACATAGTCCAGCTTGCTGACTGCATCCGCAACGTAGACCTCGCCTTCGTGCAGATTGAAGGCGTCCAGCTCGACCTTCCATTCCGTGGGCGCGGGCGCCGGCTGGGGCGCGGTGGCGTTCGCGGCTGGGGTGCCTGCAGGAGTCGTGGCGGACGAGGCCGCGGGAGCACCCGCGGCAGGGGCAGCGGGGGCAGCCGAAGACGCCGCCGGCGTGTCCGGCGAAGGCGCGGAAGCGGCAGGAGACGCGGCCGCAACGGTGGCGGCAGGCGTACCCGTCACCGCTGGCGCAGCGCTCTTGGCGGCGGCATCCGTAGTTGCGGCCGGCGCCCCCTTGGCCGGGGCGGCGGCCGGGCCGGCCTTGCCGTCCGCCTTGGCGGGATCCAGGCCGCTGGCCTTGCGCAGCTTGTCGGCCACCGGCGTGGCGGTCGGCTCGACGCCGCCCAGCCGCTTCAGCCCGGCGACCACGTCCAGCCAGTTCAGGTTTGCATTGGCGTAGCGCCGCACGTGGATTTGCGGCGCCCACAGGCCCACCTCGCCCACATAGGCGTGGCGCGCGATGGGTTCCAGCTCCAGGCGGCTGACGGTCAGCGCGCTCCAGGCGACGAGGTTGGCGCCGGCGGTGTCGCGCAGGTCCAGCCGCCGCAGGCCCAGGTCGCCGACGACGCGGATCTTGGGCGGCGCGTCCTTGGGCTGCTCGAACACCACTTGCAGGTTGGAATCCAGCAGCGCGCTCTCGACCTTGAAAGGCAGCGGCATGGGCCAGACGTCCGCCCACTTTTCCAGTTGCAGGCCATTGAAGGCCACGCGCAGCGTGGACGAGGGCACCTTGTCGAAGGGGCGCGCCACGCCGTTCAAATCGAAGGGGCTGCCGTTGATGCGCAGGTGCACGCGCGGCTGCACGTCGATATCGGTGGCGTAGCCGAAAGTGGAGATGAACGGCACGCCCACGCCCAGTTCGTCGACCACCTGCTTGCGGCCAGTGACCTTGTCATCCAGCGTGATCGTGCCGTTCTCGATCACCATGTTGTTCAGCGAAAAACGCGGCAGCCCTTCATCCGGCTTGGGCGGTTCCTCGGGCTGGGCGGCCGTCAATTCGGCCACTCGTTGCTGAATATCAGAGAAATTGAAGCGCGCGACGTCCTCGCGCACGATGGCGATGTTAGGCTCGCGCAGCGTCATTCGATCAACGACCGGCGCAAACCAGAACAGGGAAGTCCAGGCCGCGCTGACATCCAGCTCGGCCAGCGTCAAGAGCGGCGTCTGCGAATCGGGCTGGGCCACGGCCAGGTCGCGCGCCCGGACGGTCAGCGTGAAGGGATTGAAGCTGATGTCGCCGACGGAGACTTCCCGCCCGATCATCTTGGAGACGTCCTGCACCAGGACGTTGTGCAGCACTTTGGGAACCTGCCAGGCGGCAACCCCGAAAAGGACAAGTACGAATGCCGCGATACCCAGAAGAATCTTGCCGACCCGGCGGGTTAACCGAAGCTTGGGCATCCGCAAGGGCATTGCGCGTCTCCTGATACGAATTGAAGGACGTGCGTTTCCGTCCTTCTAATGACTACAGGCGCGATTATCGCGCCCCCTGCACCGCTCGTCTATCATAGGCGTATCGATGGGCCGATCCGGCCAGCCGGGACCGCCCTTTTCAATCATTAACAATTATCGCTCCCGATTCCCATGTCCACGCCCACCCCAACCTTGAGCCACCTGGATGAAGCCGGACAGGTCCGCATGGTCGACGTCATCGCCAAGACCGACACCGAGCGCGTGGCGATCGCCACCGCCAGCGTGCGCATGAACGCCGTCGCCTACGGCCTGCTGACCCAGCCGGGCCAGGGCAAGGGCGAGGTCCTCAACACCGCCCGCGTCGCCGCCATCCTGGCCGCCAAGCGCTGCGCCGACACCATCCCGCTGTGCCACAGCCTGCCGCTGGCCTTCGTCGGCATCGAATTCGCGCTGGACGACGCCGAGCATCGCATCGACGTGCTGGCCACCTGCCGCACCAGCTACAAGACCGGTGTGGAAATGGAAGCCATGATGGCCTGCAGCGTCGCCGCGCTGACCATCTACGACATGTGCAAGGCTGCCGACAAGGGCATCGTCATCGAGCAAGTTCGCCTTAAGTACAAGGCAGGAGGAAAAAGCGGTGAATGGCGCAACGATTAATCTTCTCTACTTCGCGCGCGTGGCCGAACTGGTCGGCAAGCGCTCCGAAGCCTGGCCCCTGGAAGGCGAATCCACCGGCGCGCAGCTGCTTGCCGCGCTGGGCGAACGCTACCCCCAGCTGGCGCCCTCCGCGCGCCTGAAACTGGCCATCAACCAGACCCACTCCAAGCCGTCGGCCCCCATCCGGGCAGGCGACGAGGTCGCGGTATTCGAACCCGTCACCGGAGGTTGAACGCCATGATCAGCGTCCAGGAAGCCGACTTCGACGGCGCCGCGCTCACGGCCGCGCTGCGGGAGAGCGCGGGTCCGGGCGTGGGCGGCATCGTCACGTTCGTGGGCTATGTGCGCGACTACGCGCCTGACACGCCCACCGACACGCTCTTTCTCGAACACTACCCGGGCATGTGCGAACGCGAGCTCGAGGAAATCGCCGCGACCGCCCGCGCGCGCTGGAACCTGGACGGCACGGTCATCGTGCACCGGGTGGGCGCGCTGCACCGCAACGCCCAGATCGTCTTCGTGGCGGCGGCCAGCGCCCACCGCGGCGACGCCTTCCGCGGCTGCGAATACATCATCGACGCGCTCAAGACCCGCGCGCCCTTCTGGAAGCGCGAGACCCTCGCGGGCGGCAGCAGCTTCTGGGTGGAACAACGCCAATCCGACCAGGACCGCACGCAGTCCTGGGATGAAGACACCACCTCGAAGAAGGAGCATCCATGAGCGACGAAAGCCTTGTTTCGCTGGCCTGCGCCGTGCTGACGGTCAGCGACACCCGCAGCGCGGGCGACGACACTTCCGGCAATCTGCTGGCCCAGAGCCTCGCGCAAGCCGGCCATCAGTGCGTGCGCCGCGACATCGTCAAGGACGACATCTATCAGATCCGCCGCGTCATGAGCGATTGGATCGCCGATCCCGAGGTGCAGATCATCCTGACCACGGGCGGCACGGGCTTCTCGCATCGCGACCATACGCCCGAGGCCATCCAGCCCTTGCTGGACCGCGACATCCCCGGCTTCGGCGAACTGTTCCGCCAGATCTCCTACACCGAGATCGGCAGCTCCACCATCCAGTCGCGCGCCTTTGCCGGCTCGGCCAACCAGACGCTGATCTTCTGCCTGCCCGGCTCCAACAACGCCTGCGAAACCGCTTGGTCGCGGATCATCCGCGAACAGCTGGACAGCAGCCAGCGCCCCTGCAATTTCGCCACCCAATTCAAGCAACGCGAAGAAGACAACTGACCCATGCTGGATTTTGATCAAGCCCAGACCCTGCTGGCCAATGCCGCGGGTCCGCTGCAACGCAGCGACGAGGTAAGCCTGGCCGATGCCGCCGGCCGCGTGCTGGCCGCCGATCTCACCGCCACCGTGGACATTCCGCCCGCCGACAACAGCGCCATGGACGGCTACGCCTTGCGCGTGGCCGACTGGGGCGCCGGCGTGCGCCTGCCCATCCAGCAACGCTGCTATGCGGGCGAAATGCCGGAACCTCTGAAGCCCGGCCACGCCATCCGCCTGTTCACCGGCAGCCTGATCCCGCAAGGCGCGGATACGGTGGTGATGCAGGAAGACACCACCGAAGCCGACGGTCAGGTGGAAATATCGCGCGCTCCCAAGCCCGGCCAGCACATCCGCCGCCGCGGCGAAGACACCATGGCCGGCGCCCCCCTGCTGGCCGCCGGCACGGTACTGGAAGCGGCCCACGTGGCGCTGATGGCTTCGCAAGGCCTGGCCCGCGTGCAGGTCTTTGGCCAGTTGCGCATCGGCATCCTGACCACGGGCGACGAGCTGGTGCTGCCCGGCCAGCCGCGCGCAGCCGAGCAGATCTACAACTCCAACGGCCCCATGCTGGCCGCGCTGGCGCGCGGCATGGGCGCCCTGCCCGTGCACGTGCTGCACGCCCGCGACACCGAGGCCGACCTGCTGACCGCCTTCAAGACGCTGCTGGCCGATTGCGACCTGGTGGTGAGCGTGGGCGGCGTGTCGGTGGGCGAACGCGATCTGGTCAAGCCCGCGCTGGCCGCGCTGGGCGGCGAACTGTCGCTATGGAAGGTACGCATGAAGCCGGGCAAGCCGGTGGCGCTGGCGCAGATCGACGGCAAGCCCGTGGTCGGCCTGCCCGGCAACCCCGTGTCGGCCTACGCCGTATTCACCCTGCTGGTGACGCCGCTGATGCGCCGCATGCAGGGCCGCGAGACGCTGTTCCCGCCGACCAGCCTGCTGCCCCTGCGCACTGAACACCCACGCCAGGACAGCCGCGAGGAATTCCTGCGCGTGCAGCGCCGCCTGGCCGACGACGGCAGCGCCGAACTGGTGCCTTACGGCCACCAGGGCTCGGGCGTGATCAGCTCGCTGCCGTGGTCGACAGGCCTGGCCCGCCTGACGGCCGACGTGCTGGTGCAGGACCAGGACCGGGTCGCCTACTACGACCTGCGTCACTGGCTGGCGTAACGCTCGGCCTGCGCCAGCTCCGCTGGCGTATTGACGTTCATGAAGGCGTCGGGCGCGTCGTCGAAACAGGCTTCGACCGCGCCCGTCCTCGCCTGCCACAGCCCCACCTTGCGGTCCCCGCTGCGCAGGTACGCAAGCAGATCCGGCAATAGCGACGTGCGCAAGGCCATGCAGGCCGAATGCCGCTGTCCGCCTGCCATCGCATAAGCCATGGGCGCGGCGCTGGACTCGGCCGCGCCGATCAGACGCGCGGCCAGATCAAGGGGCAGGAATGGCGTGTCGCAAGGGACCGCCACCAACCAGGCATCCTGCCGCGCCGCCGCCAGGCCTGCGGCGATGCCCAAGAGCGGCCCTTGCCAGGCCCCCAGCTCGGCTTCGCCGTCCTGCACCACCTCGCCATACCGGCCATAAAGGTCCAGGTGGCGATTGGCGCTGATGATCAAGCGCGACACCTGCGGCGCCAGCCGGCGCGCCACGTGCGCCACCATGGGCTCTCCGCGCAGCACGACCAGGCCCTTGTCCTGGCGGTTCATGCGCATGCCTTGGCCGCCCGCGAGGATCAGGCCGGCGATGCCCTTGCCGGCAGGCGCTTCAGCCACCGATGTAGCTCATCTCGATCTTGCGCGCCGGGTCGGCCATGTTGCGGCCGCGCAGTTCGGAGTAATGGTCGTTGCGCCCCGCCCAGATGCCCGCGATGATGCCGGCCAGTTCGGCGTCGCTGGCGCCGTCGCGCAGCGGCGCGCGCAAGTCGTAGCCGTCGTGCGCGAACAGGCACAGGAAGAGCTTGCCTTCCGGCGACAGGCGCGCGCGGGTACAGCCGCCGCAGAAGGCGTGCGTGACGCTGGAGATGACGCCGACCTCGCCGCCGCCGTCCAGGTAGCGCCAGCGTTCGGCCACGCGGCCCATTTCGCCGCTGACCACGGGCTCCAGCGGATAGGCCGCGCCGATGCGGTCCAGCACTTCCTGGCTGGGCACCACTTCGGCCAGATTCCAGCCATTGGTGTTGCCCACGTCCATGTATTCGATGAAGCGCAGGATGTGGCCGGAATGGCGGAAGCGTTCGGCCATGGGCAGGATCTGGCCGTCGTTCAGGCCGCGCCGCACCACCATGTTGACCTTGACCGGGGCAAGCCCCGCCTCGGCCGCGGCGTCGACGCCGCGCAGCACGTCGTCCGGCGTGAAGCCGCTGTCGCTCATGCCCTGGAACATGGCCGGATCCAGCGCGTCCAGGCTGACGGTGACGCGCGTGAGCCCGGCGCTCTTGAGCGCGGCGGCCTTGCGCGCCAGCATGCTGCCGTTGGTGGTCAGCGTCAGGTCCAGCGGACTTCCGGCGGGCGTGCGCAGTTCGGCCAGCAGGCCCACCAGGTTCTCGATGTGTTTGCGCAGCAACGGCTCGCCGCCGGTCAAGCGGATCTTCTCCACGCCCAGCTGCGTGAAGATGCCCGCCAGGCGGCTGATTTCCTCGAACGACAGCAACGCCGAATGCGGCATGAAGGTGTAGCTGCTGTCGAAGACTTCGCGCGGCATGCAGTAGGTGCAGCGGAAGTTGCAGCGGTCCGTGACCGAGATCCGCAGGTCGCGCAGGGGACGCGCGCGCTGGTCCAGCGCGGGCTGTCCGTGCGGCGGCAGTTCGCCGGGCGCCAGAGGGGCCAACGGGCCGCTGCGGCGATCGGCAAGAAAGATCACTTTGCTCATGGGAGCATCATATCCCGGCGCATCGCGTTGCGCGCTCATGGAAAGGCCTCCTGCAGCGACTGCAGCCGGCCGGTATCGCGGGCGTCGTAGCCCGCCAGCTGGCTGACGTAGCCGACATAGTCGGGGCTGCGCATGATGGAAAGCAGGTCGCGCATGGCGGGCGTCTCCAGCGAGGACTTGCGGATGGCGAAGAAATAGCGCTCGCGCACCAGCGGTATGAAGTCCAGGCCGAAGCGGCAGGCGGCCGTCTCCACCCCCACGCCCGTGTCGGCCATGCCGCTGGCGATGTGCGCGGCGATGGCCATATGGGTGAATTCATTGGTTTCGTAGCCCTGGACCTCGCTGATCGAGACCCCCGCGCGCTGCAGCATCAGCCCCACCAGATACCGGGTGCTGGAGCCGATCTGGCGGTTGACGAAGCGCACGTCGGGCCGCGCCAGGTCCGCCATGCCGCTTATGTGCTTGGGATTGCCCGCGGTGACGAACAAGCCGGCGTTGCGCACCGCCAGGTGGATCAGCATGTACTCGTCCGCGTGCAGCCATTGGGCATAGCGCTCCATGATGGGCGCTTCGAAATCGCCCAAGGGCACCTGGAAGCCGGCCAGGTCGCACTCATGCCGCTCCAGCGAGGCCAAGGCCTCGATGGCGGTGCGATAGCGCAGCTCCAGGCCAGGCTTGCGGTTGCCCATGTGCTGCATCAGCGATTCCACCGCGAAACCATGGCTGGCGTGCAGCCTCAGGTGCGGGCTGCTCTCGGGCAGCAGGCGCTCCAGTTCTTCCTGCAGTTCCGAGGCCATGCTGTCCAGCGTCGGCATCAGGCGCGCCTCGATGCGGCGGTTGGCCCACAGCAGGCGTTGCGCGAAGGGCGCCAGTTGCGTGCCCTGACGGCGGTTGGTGATGAGCAGCTGCGTGCCGAAGATGGCCTCGAAACGGCGCAGCACGCCCCAGGCGTGCCGGTACGACAGGCCGCAAGCGCGACAGGCCCCGGCAATATTGCCAGTGGCGTCGATCGCCGACAGCAGCGCCAGCATATCCTGCAGCGGTACGGGCGCCGGGTCGTCGTCTCCGCCCAGGCTCCATTGAGGCCGCAGCCCGATACGGAACTTATATGTCATTTATTTCTTATTGAAGACGGTGAATTACCCCGCTAGAGTACACAAATAACGCGGCTGGAAGGATTTTTATATGCTTTTTAAAACATATAAAACCGCAAAACATCCAGCCCGACACAACAGCAACACAGGAGGAGACCGACGTGCAACAGCGCGAGGCAACATCCGATCTGGCGTCCAGCGGCGGCGCCCGCGGCGGCCAGATGGCCCTGGACGCGGCCCAAGCGTCCCCCACCCCGGCCATCGCGGCCACCGCCCGCATACTCGCCCAGCTGAAGGACCAGCCCGGCCCGCTGCTACCCGTGCTGCATGCGGTCCAGCATGAACTGGGCTGTATTCCGGCCGCGGCGGTGCAGACCATCGCCGAGGCCCTGAACCTGTCCCGCGCCGAGGTCCACGGCGTCATCACCTTCTATCCCCATTTCCGCAGCGAACCCGCCGCGCGCCACACCCTGGAGGTCTGCCGCGCCGAAGCCTGTCAGGCCATGGGCGGCGAACACCTCGCCGCCCATGCCCGCACGGCGCTGGGCTGTGATTTCCACGCCAACAGCAAGAACGGCGATTTCACCCTGGAACCGGTGTACTGCCTGGGCCTGTGCGCCCAGTCGCCGGCGGTGATGATCGACGGCCGGCCCCATGCCCGCGTCACGCCGGAAAAGCTGGACCGCCTGCTGGCCCGCACGCTGGAGGCCCAATCATGAGCGCGCCGAGCCGCCTCAAGGGCGAATGCCGGAGTGCGCAGCACGAAGGTGATCCGATCCGCGCCCCCATCGTCATCTACGTACCGCGCGACGCCGCTGCGCTGGCCATGGACGCGGACACGGTCGCGCGCGACATCAAACGCGCCGCCGACGCCCGCGGCCTGTCCGTGCAGATCGTGCGTAACGGCTCGCGCGGCCTGCTGTGGCTGGAACCCATGGTCGAAATCAGTACCCCGCAGGGCCGCGTCGCCTACGGGCCGGTGCAGCCCGAGGACGTCGCCGCGCTGTTCGACGCCGGCTGGCTAAGTGGCGGCGAGCACCCGCTACGCCTGGGCCCGACGGAAGAGATTCCCTACCTGAAACACCAGGAACGCCTGACCTTCGCCCGCGTTGGCGTGACCGATCCGCTGTCCTTGCAGGACTATGCCGCCCATGGCGGCCTGCAGGGCCTGCAACGCGCGCTGGCCATGGAGCCGGGGCAGATCGTCGACGAAATGGTGGCCTCGGGCCTGCGCGGCCGCGGCGGCGCGGCGTTCCCCACCGGCATCAAGTGGAAGACGGTGGCCGGCACCCCCAGCGCCCAGAAGTACATCGTCTGCAACGCCGACGAAGGCGACTCCGGCACCTTCGCCGACCGCCTGCTGATGGAAGGCGACCCCTATGTGCTGATCGAAGGCATGACCATCGCCGGCCTGGCGGTGGGCGCGACCTACGGCTACATCTACGTGCGCTCCGAATATCCGCAAGCCATAGCCACGCTGGAAGCCGCCATCGCGCGGGCGCGCAGCGTGGGCTGGCTGGGCGATGACGTGCACGGCAGCGGCCGCCGCTTCGACCTGGAAGTGCGCAAGGGCGCGGGGGCCTACATCTGCGGCGAAGAAACGTCCCTGCTGGAAAGCCTGGAGGGCAAGCGCGGCGTGGTCCGCGCCAAGCCGCCGCTGCCCGCGATCTCGGGCCTGTTCGGCAAGCCCACGGTCATCAACAACGTGATTTCGCTGGCCACCGTGCCCATCATCCTGGCCAAGGGCGCGGCCTACTACCGCGACTACGGCGTGGGCCGCTCGCACGGCACGCTGCCGTTCCAGCTGGCCGGCAATCTGAAGCACGGCGGCCTGGTCGAAAAGGCCTTCGGCCTGAGCCTGCGCGATCTGCTGTACGGTTTCGGCGGCGGCAGCGCCTCCGGCCGCCCGCTGCGCGCGGTGCAGGTGGGCGGCCCGCTGGGCGCCTATCTGCCCGAATCGCAATGGGACGTGCCGCTGGACTACGAGGCCTACATCCAGATATCCGCCATGGTTGGCCACGGCGGGCTGGTGGCCTTCGACGATACCGTCGACATGGCGCGCATGGCGCGCTACGCGATGGAGTTCTGCGCCATCGAATCCTGTGGCAAATGCACGCCCTGCCGCATCGGCTCCACGCGCGGCGTGGAAACCATAGACAAGATCGTCGCGGGCGGCCCCGGCCGCGAGCAGCAGGTGCACCTGCTGCGCGACCTGTGCGACACGATGCTCGGCGGCTCGCTGTGCGCCCTGGGGGGCATGGCGCCCTACCCGGTGCTGTCCGCGCTGAACCACTTCCCGCAGGACTTCGGCATCGAGTCCTCCCAGTCTGCCGCGCACGCGGCCTGAACCCGAGACCGACATGCTAGAAACCGTCATCAAGCGCGATCGCGACCTGGGCACGCCGGCCCGCGAGTCCACCGTAACCGTCACCCTGACCATGGACGGCCAGGAAATCACGGTGCCCGAAGGCACCTCCCTGATGCGCGCGGCCGCCGAGGCCGGCATCAACATTCCCAAGCTGTGCGCGACCGACAGCCTGGAGCCCTTCGGTTCGTGCCGGCTGTGCCTGGTGCAGATCGAAGGCCGCCGCGGCTATCCCGCGTCGTGCACCACGCCGGCCGAGAACGGCATGGTGGTCCACACCGAAACCCCCAAGCTGCATGACCTGCGGCGCGGCGTGATGGAGCTGTACATCTCCGACCACCCGCTGGACTGCCTGACCTGCCCGGCCAATGGCGACTGCGAGCTGCAGGACATGGCCGGCGTGGTGGGCCTGCGCAACGTGCGCTACGGCTACGACGGCGCCAACCATCTGAAGAGCGAAAAGGACGAGTCCAATCCGTACTTCACCTATGACGCCTCCAAGTGCATCGTCTGCAACCGCTGCGTGCGCGCCTGCGAGGAGACCCAGGGCACCTTTGCCTTGACGATCTCCGGCAAGGGCTTCGAGTCGCGCGTGTCGCCGGGACAGGATCAGCCCTTCCTGGACAGCGAATGCGTGTCCTGCGGCGCCTGTGTGCAGGCCTGCCCAACTTCCACCCTGCAGGAAAAGACCGTCATCATGATGGGCCAGGCCGAGCACTCGGTCGTGACCACCTGCGCCTACTGCGGCGTGGGCTGCGGCTTCAAGGCCGAAATGAAGGGCCAGGAAGTGGTGCGCATGGTGCCCTGGAAGGATGGCCAGGCCAACCGTGGCCATTCCTGCGTCAAGGGCCGCTTCGCCTGGGGCTACGCCACGCACAAGGAACGCGTGCTCAAGCCCATGATCCGCAAGCACATCACCGATTCTTGGAAGGAAGTGTCCTGGGACGAGGCGATCAACTACGCGGCCTCCGAATTCCGCCGCATCCAGGACCAGTACGGCCGCGACGCGGTCGGCGGCATCACCTCGTCGCGTTGCACCAACGAAGAAACCTGGCTGGTGCAGAAGCTGGTGCGCGCCGCCTTCGGCACCAACAACGTCGATACCTGCGCGCGGGTCTGCCATTCGCCCACCGGCTACGGCCTGAAGCAGACGCTGGGCGAGTCCGCCGGCACGCAGACCTTCGATTCCGTCATGCACACCGACGTGGTGGTCGTGATGGGCGCCAACCCCAGCAGCGGCCATCCGGTGTTCGCCTCACGCCTGAAGCGCCGCCTGCGCCAAGGCGCGCGCCTGATCGTGATCGATCCGCGTCGCATCGAACTGGTCAGTTCACCCCACATCAAGGCCGACTTCCACTTGCAGGTGCGCCCCGGCACCAACACCGCGCTGCTGTCCTCGCTGGCGCACGTGATCGCCACCGAAAACCTGATCGCCGAGGACTTCGTGGCCGAACGCTGCGAGGCCAAGGCCTTCAACGAGTGGCGCGACTTCGTCTCGCTGCCAGAGAACTCGCCGGAGGCCATGGAAGAAATCACCGGCGTGCCGGCGCAGGCCGTGCGCGGCGCGGCGCGCCTGTTCGCCACGGGCGGCAACGGCTCCATCTACTACGGCCTGGGCGTGACCGAGCACAGCCAGGGCTCCACCACCGTCATGGCGATCGCCAACCTGGCCATGGCCACCGGCAACATCGGCCGCGAGGGCGTGGGCGTGAACCCGCTGCGCGGGCAGAACAACGTGCAGGGCTCCTGCGACATGGGCTCGTTCCCGCATGAGCTGCCAGGCTACCGCCACATCTCCGACAACACGGTGCGCGCGCAGTTCGAGCAGGACTGGGGCGTGACCCTGCAGCCCGAACCGGGCCTGCGCATCCCCAACATGTTCGAAGCCGCGTTGGGCGGGACGTTCAAGGGCCTGTACTGCCAGGGCGAGGACATCGTGCAGTCGGATCCCAACACCCAGCACGTGGCGGCGTCGCTCGCGGCCATGGAGTGCATCGTGGTGCAGGACCTGTTCCTGAACGAAACGGCCAAGTACGCCCACGTGTTCCTGCCCGGCTCCTCGTTCCTGGAAAAGGACGGCACCTTCACCAACGCCGAACGCCGCATCTCGCGAGTGCGCAAGGTGATGGAACCCAAGAACGGCAAGTCCGACTGGGAAGTGACGGTGGCGCTGTCCAATGCGCTGGGCTACCCCATGGACTACAAGCACCCGCGCGAGATCATGGCCGAGATCGCGCGCCTGACGCCCACCTTCGCCGGCGTCAGCTACGAAAAGCTGGACAAGCTGGGCAGCCTGCAATGGCCTTGCAACGACGAAGCGCCGGATGGCACGCCCATCATGCACATCGACGAATTCGTGCGCGGCAAGGGCAAGTTCATGATCACCAAGTACGTGCCCACGGACGAGCGCAGCACGCGCCGCTTCCCGCTGCTGCTGACCACCGGCCGCATCCTGTCGCAGTACAACGTGGGCGCGCAGACCCGGCGCACCCCCAACGTCATGTGGCATGGCGAGGACGTGCTGGAACTGCATCCGCAGGACGCCGAGGACCGCGGCGTGAAGGACGGCGACTGGGTCGGCATCCAGAGCCGCGCGGGCGAGACCGTGCTGCGGGCCACGCTGACCGACAGGGTGCAGCCGGGCGTGGTATACACCACCTTCCATTTTCCCGAGTCCGGCGCCAACGTCGTCACCACCGACAGCTCCGATTGGGCCACCAACTGCCCTGAATACAAGGTGACGGCCGTGCAGGTCACGCGCGTGTCGCAGCCTTCGGAGTGGCAACGCCAGTGGTCGCGCTTTGCGGACATCCAGCACAAGCTGCTGCGCGAGCGTTCGCGCGAAAACGAGGCGGCGCTGACCGGGAAATAACCGCCAGCCCGAACCGCCAGGACGCCGCCATGCCCACGCCCCCCCCCTCCCGCCCCGATTTCGCGCAGGTGCAGGTCACCCGCGTGCGGGGCGGCGCCCTGGTCCCCGAGGTCGAAACCGACTCCGTGGCCGAGGAAACGCCGGTGGCGTTGGAGTTCAACGGCATCAGCCACGCCACCATGCTGGCCACGCCGGCCGACCTGGAGGACTTCGCGGTGGGCTTCGCGCTGTCCGAAGGCATCATCGACGGCGTCAGCGACGTGCGCGGCATCGATCTGCTGCCGCAATGCGACGGCATCGTGGTCCAGCTGGAAATCTCCACTGCCTGCGAGGTGCGGCTGAAATCCCGCCGGCGAGCGATGGCCGGGCGCACGGGCTGCGGCCTTTGCGGCGTGGAAACGCTGCCCGAAGTGCTGCGGCCGGTGGCGCCGGTCACGAATGGAGCGCCCGTGCGCATCCAGGCGGTGCTGGCCGCCATGCGCGACATGCGGGCGCGCCAGGCACTGCACGACATCACCGGCGCCACCCACGCCGCGGGCTGGGCCGGCGCCGACGGCGCCGTGGCGCTGGTGCGCGAGGACGTGGGCCGCCACAACGCGCTGGACAAATTGATAGGCGCGCTGGCGCGCCAAGCCGTGCATGCTGGCGACGGCATCGTGGTGGTGTCCAGCCGCGCCAGCTTCGAAATGGTGCAGAAGACCGCCGCCGCCGGCGTCGCGGTGCTAGCATCCGTCTCCGCGCCCACGGCGCTGGCCATCCGCCTGGCCCGTGACGCCAACGTCAGCCTGCTGGGTTTTCTGCGCGGCGACGACGCCACGCTGTACTCACACCCCCAACGCATCATCTCCTGAACCGGACCTCACGCAAGCATGGAAATCGGCAACCTGATCCGCATGGCCAACCGCATCGGCCAATTCTTCGAAGCCATGCCCGACCGGCCAGAGGCGCTGGAAGGCGTGGCCAACCATATCCACAAGTTCTGGGAGCCGCGCATGCGCAATGAGCTCCTGAACTTTCTCGAACAAAGCCCCGACGGCGACGCCGGCAGCGAACGCCTGCACCCGCTGGTGCTGGAAGCGGTCACGCAGAACCGCCAGCGCCTCACGCCGCTGGCCCGCGTGGCGTAACCCGGCGGCGT
This sequence comes from Achromobacter pestifer, assembly GCF_013267355.1. Taxonomy (NCBI): domain Bacteria; kingdom Pseudomonadati; phylum Pseudomonadota; class Betaproteobacteria; order Burkholderiales; family Alcaligenaceae; genus Achromobacter; species Achromobacter pestifer. Next base: position 4,197,309 of record NZ_CP053985.1, on the reverse strand, counting down.
CGGACAAGACAGCAAGCACATCACAAGAAAAAGGCGACGGGACTGGCCGATTGCCAGGCTACGCGCGCCATCGAGCGGCCCCCCCCAAGAGGAGAGAACATGCAAAGCACTGCCACGCTGGACCTGCCCGGTTCAAAGCCGGGATTTTTCGATAAGGAACGCACCATCGCCGGCCCTGGCTTCTCGCGCTGGCTGGTTCCGCCGGCCGCCCTGGCGATCCACCTGTGCATCGGCATGGCCTACGGCTTCTCGGTGTTCTGGTTGCCGCTGTCCAAGGTGGTGGGCGGCGCCAAGCCGCTGGCCTGCCCCGCGGACATGAGCCTCGTCGCCGAACTGTTCGCCACCAACTGCGACTGGAAAATTTCGACCATGGGGTGGATGTACACCCTGTTCTTCGTGCTGCTGGGCTGCTCGGCCGCGCTGTGGGGCGGCTGGCTGGAACGCGCGGGCCCGCGCAAGGCAGGCGTGGTGTCGGCCCTGTGCTGGTGCGGCGGCCTGGTCATCTCCGCCATGGGCGTGTACCTGCACCAGATGTGGATGCTGTGGCTGGGCTCGGGCGTCATCGGCGGCATCGGCCTGGGGCTGGGCTACATCTCGCCCGTGAGCACGCTGATCAAGTGGTTCCCCGACCGCCGCGGCATGGCCACGGGCATGGCCATCATGGGTTTTGGCGGCGGCGCCATGATAGGCGCGCCGCTGGCCGACCTGCTGATGCGCCACTTCGCCACCCCCGATTCGCCGGGCGTATGGCAAACCTTCCTGACCATGGCGGCGGTGTACTTCGTCTTCATGATGTCGGGCGCGCTGGGCTACCGCGTGCCGCCCACCGGCTGGAAGCCCGAAGGCTGGACCGCCCCGGCCAAGCATGCCGCCAACGCCATGATCACCAAGGGCCACGTCCATGTTCAGCGCGTCTGGGGCGTGCCGCAGTTCTGGCTGGTGTGGTGGGCGCTGTGCCTGAACGTCACGGCCGGCATTGGCATCCTGGGCATGGCTTCGCCGCTGTTGCAGGAAGTGTTCGGCGGCGGCCTGATCAACCAGCCTGAACTGGGCTACGCGCAGCTGGACAAGAGCCAGTTGGCGGCCATCGCCGCCATCGCCGCCGGCTTCACCGGCCTGCTCAGCCTGTTCAACATCGGCGGCCGCTTCTTCTGGGCCAGTCTGTCCGACAAGCTGGGCCGCAAGACCACCTACTTCATCTTCTTCGTGCTGGGCTTCGCGCTGTATTCGGCCATCCCCTGGACCGCGCATATCGGCGCGCTGGCCCTGTTCGTGGCCGCTTTCTGCATCATCCTGTCCATGTACGGCGGCGGCTTCTCCACCGTGCCGGCCTATCTGGCCGACCTGTTCGGCACGCAGATGGTCGGCGCCATCCATGGCCGGCTGCTGACGGCCTGGTCGGCGGCGGGCATCTTCGGACCGGTGCTGGTGAACTACATCCGCGAATACCAGCTGTCCATCGGCGTGCCGCGCGCGCAGGTGTACGACATCACCATGTACATCCTGGCGGGCATGCTGGTGCTGGGCTTCCTGTGCAACCTTGCAATCCGGCCCGTGAATCCCAAGTACTTCATGAACGACGAAGAACTGGCGCGTGAAAAGGCCCTGGCCCACGAACGCGCGGTCGCGACGGAAACGCACGGGGTCGGAACATCCGCGTTCCGCACGCCAGCGGCGCTGGTGGTATTTGCCTGGGCCTGCGTGGGTATCCCCATGGCCTGGGGCATCTGGATCACGCTGCAGAAGGCGGTGGTGTTGTTCCACTGAGCTGGGCGCCGCCCGCCGCGACGGGGCGCGAAGCTGCTACATTGGCAGCCCGCGCCCCTTCTTTTTGCTTTTTCCATGACCACCCTGCCCCGCGCGCCCCGCCTTGCTGGAGCGACACGTTGACCACCCCTGAAATCCACTGGGAAGAAAACCAGACCCCGCACGCCGCCCGCTGGCGCTCCGAATCCGGCGCCGCGCCGCCCAAGCGCGTGGTGGTCGCGGACGACACCATGACCGCCGACATGGCCTACCGCCAGGCCTGCGAAGGCGTCGGCCTGCTGTGGCGCGGCGACTTCCAGAACGCGCGGCAACTGCTGCAGGCCATCACGCGGCGAGTCGACAAGCGGCCCCGCAAACCCGTGGACAGCCTGCTGGACGCCTTCAACCAGCATCGCCAGATCCAGTCCCAGCGCGCCCGCATCCTGGGCATGCTGCTGATTCCTTTCGACGCCGGCCACGACATTCCGCTGCGCCGCGCGCCCGACGCCCGGCAGGCCTGCGAGGAGGCCCACGGCCCAGCCGCAGAGCCCTATGTCGCATCGCTGCGCGAGCTGCTGGGCCTGATCGGCGCCTTCGAATGGCGCAAGAAAGGCGTGGAAATTCCCGCCCTGAACGCCCGCATCCATCCGCACTACGGCGTGTTCTCGCCCCTGCGCGGCGAGTACGTCGACCTGGTGGCGCGCACCCCGATGCCGCGCGGCAGCGTGGCCTTCGACATCGGCACCGGCACCGGCGTGCTGGCCGCCGTGATTGCGCGCCGCGGCGGCAAGCGTGTCATCGCCACCGACATGGATCCCCGCGCGCTGGCCTGCGCCCGCGAGAATCTGGAGCGGCTGGGCCTGTCCAAGCAGGTCGACGTCGAAGAAACGGACCTGTTCCCCGAAGGCCGGGTGTCTCTGATCGTCTGCAACCCGCCGTGGCTGCCCGCCCGCCCCAGCTCGCCCGTCGAGAATGCGGTCTACGATCCCGACAGCCGCATGCTGCGCGGTTTCCTGAATGGCCTGACGGCGCATCTGACGCCCAACGGCGAAGGTTGGCTGATCCTGTCGGACCTGGCCGAGCACCTGGGCCTTCGCAGCCGCGAAACGCTGCTGGAAATGATCAGCCAGGCTGGCTTGCACGTGATCGAGCGCATCGACACGCGCCCCACGCACGGCCGCGCGCAGGACGCGAGCGATCCGCTGCATGCCGCCCGCTCTAAGGAAGTGACGTCCTTGTGGCGCCTGGGCGCAGCCTGACTCGCGGCCCGGCCTAACTCGCGGCCCGGCCTAACTCGCGGCCCGGCCTAACTCGCGGCCCGGCCTGACTCGCGGCCCGGCCTGACTCGCGGCCCGCCCCCCGGCCACGGCGCCGGGGAAGCGTCCCTAAGCCCGCCCCGCCGCCACATTCACGCTGATGGCGATGATGAAGACGTTGAAAAAAAAGGCGATGACGCTGTGCGTCAGCGCGGTGCGGCGCAGGCGCCGGTTGACGATCTGCACGTCCGACACCTGGAACGTCATGCCCAGCACCAGCGCGAAATAGGCGAAGTCCCAGTAATCCGGGTCTTCCGTGCCCGGAAAGTCCAGCCCCTTGTGCATGGCGTTGCGATGGCCGTAATAGCCATGCGCGTAGTGCAGCGCGAAGATCATGTTCATGTAGAGCCACGACAGGATGATGGTCGCGGCGGCGGCCAGCATGGCCAGCACGCTGCCCACGCCGCTCTCGCCCCGCAGCTCCACCCACAAGGCCATCATCACCATGCAGGACAGCGCCACGCTGCTCCACAGCACGCCGGTGCGCCCCACGTCCTGTTGCTGCGCATGCTGGCGCATGGCCGCCGCGCTGGTGCGGCCAAACACCCGCGCCGTCATCAGCAGGAATACCAGCGCCCCCGCATCGAATCCCAGCAACAGCGCCAGCACCCACGGCACGCCCAGGGCGTACAGCCCGCCCGCCATGACCAGCAGCAGCGCGGCGCAGCCGACCAGGCGGCGATGCGCATGGAAGAACGGCAAGGCTGCGCTGGACGAGGCATCGTCCTCGGGCTCGAAATCCTTGAGCGGCGGCATGCGGCGCTCCATTTAGTGTCAGCAGGCCCTAACGCTAACCGATGCCGAGCAAACCGACCAGTGCGCCGCCGAACAGCAGCCATAGCGGATGGATGCGGGTAAAGCTGCCCAACAGCGCCACCACGGCGGTGATGACACCCAGCAGCCAGGTATGCACGGAGGCCTCGGTGATGAGCGCCGCGCTGGCCGCCACCAGCCCCACCGTCATGGGGAAGATGCCCGCCTGAATCACCCCGCGCCAGGGGCGGTCCTTGAACCGTTCCCACAGCCCCAGGGCGATCACGGTGATGATGGAAGAAGGGCCGAACTTGGCGATGGTGGTGACCAGCATGCCCAGCCCGCCGGCCACGTGCCAGCCGACCAGCGTGACCACCATCAGGTTGGGCCCCGGGGCCGCCTGCCCCAGGGCGAACAGCGCGGAAAAGTCGGCCGCCGTCATCCAGCCATGCACGTCCACCACTTGTCGCTGCATCTCGGGCAGGATGGTGTTGCCGCCGCCGAATGCCAGCACGGACAGTTCGGAAAAGATCAGGGCCAGGGCGATCAGCGTGTGGATCATCGACGTTGCCTCCAGACCATCAGGATGCTCAGCGGCGTCAACACCGCCATGGTGGGCAGAAGCGGAATGCGCAGCACGGCGATGGCGATGAAGCAAGCCGTGGCCACCACGCCGGCCAGCCAGTCGCGGCGCTTGAGCACCGGCAGCCCGATCTTCACCGCCATCGAGATCAGCAGGCCCGCGGCGGCCGCGGCCAGCCCGGCGAACAGATGCTGGATATGCGGATCGTTCTGGAAACGGTCGTACACCATGCCCAGCAGCACCACGATTGCGGACGGCGCCAGGATCAGGCCCATCAGCGCCGCGAAGGCGCCGCGCGGGCCGCGGAATTTCATGCCCAGCGCCACCGACAGGTTGATGATGTTGCCGCCGGGCAGGAACTGGCATAGGCCCAGCAGGTCGGTGAACTCGGCGCCGCTGAGCCAGCGGTGCTTTTCGACGACCATGCGGCGCGCCAGCGGCAAGGCGCCGCCGAAGGCCGTCAGGCCGAGCATCAGGAAGCCGTAGAACAATTGCCCGCAAGTGGGCGGAGGCCGCAGATCGGCCTCTGAGAGGGAAGGTGCTGCGTTCATCATTTTCATGCCGGCGCCGCCGAAGAGGCGCGGGGTGGAACCAGGGGAAAGACAACGAGATTGCAGCCTACTCTTCGCCCTGGATAATGTCTAATATATGACTATCTATTTATTCATATCGGTTGAATATGGCATCCGTAGACTTGAGGCTGTTGCGCTACTTCCTGGCCGTGGCCGAGGAATCCCATCTGACCAAGGCCGCGGCGCGGCTGGGCATACGCCAGCCGCCGCTCAGCCAGCAGATCCGCGTGCTGGAGCAGGAACTGGGCGTGACGCTGTTCCACCGCCTGCCGCGCGGCATGGAGCTGACCGAAAGCGGCCGCGCGTTGCTGGACGACGCGCGCAACATCGTGGCCCTGGTGGACCAGGCCGTGGAAGGCGTGCGGCGCGTCTCGCTGGGCGAGGCCGGACGCCTGACCGTCGGCTTCACCGGATCCGCCGCCTTCCATCCCTTCGTGCCGTCCGTCATCCGACGTTTCCGCGAAGCCGCGCCCAACGTGCGGCTGGTGCTGGAGGAAAGCAGCACAGGCGAACTGATGGAGGCCGTCGGCGCGGGCCGCGTGGACGTGGCCTTCATCCGCGGTCCCTATGGGCTGGGGCCTGGCGTGGTGGTGGAGACCGTGCTGGAAGAGCCCATGCTGGCCGCGTTTCCCGCCGACCACCCGGCCGTCAAGGGCCGGGCGCGCAAGCGCATCGCACTGTCCGAACTGGCCGACGAATCCCTGATCCTCTACCGCCGCCACAGCGGCCCTGGCCTGTACGACGCCATCATTGCCGCCTGCGGCGCGGCCGGCTTCAGCCCCCGTGTGGCCCAGGAGGCGCCGCGCATGCTGTCCACCCTGAGCCTGGTGGCCGCCGGCTTGGGCGTGTCGCTGGTGCCCGCCTCGCTGCGCCGCGTGAACATCGAGGGCGTGGTCTACGTCAACCTGGCCCGGCCCGCGGAACTGCGCGCGCCGCTGAACCTGATCTGGCGCGACGAACCCCTGTCCGGCGCCACCCGCAAGCTGATCGACGAAGCACGGCGGCAACGGGAGGAATCCCTGCCCTGAGCGCGCGGCGCTACACTGCCCGGCACCCGCACTCCGCATTGCAGCCATGTTTCCAGATTCACCCATAGGCATTTACGACTCCGGCGTCGGCGGACTGAGCGTGCTGCGCGCCATCCGCGACGCCCTGCCCCGCGAATCCCTGTTGTACGTGGCCGACTCGGCCCACGTGCCCTATGGCGAAAAAACGCAGGACTACGTCGAGCAGCGCGCTGCCACGATCGCCGATTACTTCGTGTCGCGCCAGGCCAAGGCCATGGTGGTGGCCTGCAATACCGCCACCGCGGCCGCCATCGCCCAGCTGCGCCTGCGCCATCCTCAACTGATCATCATCGGCGTGGAACCGGCCATCAAGCCTGCCGCGCACCTGACCAGCAGCGGCGTGATCGGCGTGTTCGCCACCACCGGCACCCTGGCCAGCCCCAAATTTGCCGCCCTGGTCCAGCGCGAAGCCCCCGAGGTCCGCATCCTGTTCAAGCCCTGCCCCGAGTGGGTCCGGCTGGTGGAACAAGGCGTGCTCAGCGGCCCCGAGGCCGAGGCCGCCGTGCGCGCTCCCGTGGCTGAGCTGCGCGCGGCCGGCGCCGACGTGCTGGTGCTGGGCTGCACCCACTTCCCCTTCCTGCGCGACGCGATCCAGGCGGCTGCCGGCGCCGATGTGCCGCTGCTGGAAACGGGCGCGCCGGTGGCGCGCCGGCTGCGCCACCAGTTGCAGGAACGCGGCCTGTTGTGCGCCGACGGTCCGGGCGGGCTGCGCCTGGAGACCAGCGGCTCGGCCGAGGCGTTGAGCACTTTGGCCGCACGCCTGCTCGGGCAGGCGCCCGCCGCGCACACGCTGGAGCCGCACTGGCGCTGATTGCGTCCGGTTTGATCCCGCGCATGACGCGCCTGTCCGATTCGGCGAATAATTCGGATACAGTGGACTACAACGCCGCCCGCGGCGCGCACAAGGAGACGCTCATGAAACGCATCCTGATCCCCGTGGACGGCTCGCAGCCCGCCGTCCACGCGGTCCAAGCCCTGCTCGACGCCCGCAGCTACGATCCCGTCGAACGCGTGGAACTCGTGACGGTCCAGATCCCCCTGAAGGCGGGCAAGATCGGCCGCGGCCTGTCGCAAGCCGAAATCGACGCCTATCACGAGGAAGAAGGCCGCAACGCGCTGCAAGCCGCCAGCGAGCTGCTGACCCAGGCTGGCGTGCCCTTCCAGACCCGCATCGAGGTGGGCGCCGCCGCCGAGACCATCGTGCGCGTGGCCGACGAGTCCGGCGCCGACGAAATCTACATGGGGTCGCGCGGGCTGGGCTCGGTGTCGTCCTGGTTCCTGGGTTCGGTCGCGACCCGCGTCCTGCATCTGACGGAGTTGCCCGTCACCCTGGTCAAGTAACCGTCAAGGAGCATCCATGCTGAACATCCTGGTCCCTGTCGACGGCTCCGAGAACGCCAACCGCGCCGTCCTGTACGCCCGCCAGCTCGCCCAAGGCGCCGGCGCCGCGCGTATCCATCTGCTCAACATCCAGACGCCCGTGCAAGGCCGCGCGGGCCTGTCGCGCCTGATCACGCAGGACATGATCGACGAGTTCTACCTGCGCGAAGGCCAGGAGGCCACGGACGAGGCGCGCAAGCTGCTGGATGTGACCGGCGCCGACTACATCAGCCATGTCGAATTCGGCCACGTGGCGACGGAAATCGCCGGCTACGCCCAAGACCATGGCTGCGCCCGCATCGTCATGGGCACGCGTGGCAACGGCTCGCTGACGAACATCCTGATCGGCTCGGTCGCCAATCAAGTGCTGCAACTGGCCGAAGCGCCGGTCACGCTGGTGAAGTAGACGCCGGCCGCGTCAGGCAGCCGGCAGCCATAAGGACACTCTCAAGCCACCCAACGGCGAACGCTGCGCGCGCACGTCGCCGCCATAGGTGCCGGCCAGGTCGCGCACGATATCCAGCCCCAGGCCCGATCCCGGGCGCTGTTCGTCCATGCGCACGCCGCGCAGGAAAATGCGCTCGCGCTCGTGGTCTTCGATGCCTGGACCGTCGTCATCGACCTGGAGCAACAGACGCGCGGGCCCGATCCGTTCGGCCGTGATCAGCACTCGGCCACTGGCCCATTTGCAGGCATTGTCCAGCAGATTTCCCAACATCTCCTGGAGGTCCTGCTGTTCGCCCCGGAACATCAGGTCCGGCGGAAAATCCGCTGTTTCAATACGCAAGTCCCGCCGCGCGTACAAGCGCCGCATCACGCGCAGCAGACCCTCCGCCGTATCCCGCAGCGGGGTACGGCCGTCCGCCGCCCCGGACGCGGCAGCAGCCCGGGCGCGCGCCAGATGATGGTCGATCTGGCGGTTTGCGAGACCGACTTGTTCCCGCACCAGGGCCGCCAGCGCGTTATTGTCGCGCGCAGCGGCGTTGGCCAGGATCGTCAGCGGCGTTTTGACGGCGTGCGCCAGATTGCCCGCCTGCGTCCGCGCGCGCTGCACGATGCCGGCATTCATTTCCAGCACCTTGTTGAAATCATCGACCAGCGGCTGGATTTCGCTGGGAAAGCGGCCTTCTATCCGGCTGATGTCCCCGGCGTTCTGCGCGGCCAATTGGCGCCGCAGCCGGGCCAGAGGCTGCAAGCCTATCACCACCTGCACGATCGCCGCGATGGTCAGGCCCGCCGCCAGTGCGCCCAGCGCTATCGCCAGCATATGGTTGAAACGCCCTATGGGCTCCGCCAAAACCGCCCGGTCCGCGGCCACCAGCAGCCGCAACGGGGCAGCGTCCTCTTCAGCGGGCTTGAGGATGCGCGCCAACACCGCCACCTCACGCCCGGCAGGCCCGGCGACATCATGGAACCGGTCGCCCTCGCCCGTGTCCTGCAGAGGCAGCTCCAGCGTCTGGTCCCACAGAGACCGCGAACGCGCCACGCCGATGGCGGCCGGCCGCGAGCCATCGGCCAGCCGGTCGATCTGCCAGTACAGGCCGGACAAGGGCTGCTCCAGCCGCGGATCGCTCAGCGGTGGCGCGACCACGGGCCTGCCGTCCGGGCCGATGTTGACGGCAGCGGTCAATTGATTGAGATGCAGCGCCAATTCGGCCTGCAACTGCTGGGTGATGTGCTGGCGGAAGAGACTGGCCAGCCCCCAGCCCGCCAACGCCACCGACAGCAGGATCCACGCAAGCGTGCCGGCCAGCAAGCGCAGCCGCAGCGATCCCGCCAGGCTCGCCGCCGCCCGCGTCATGCGCGCGCCGCCAGGCGGTAGCCCAGCCCGCGCACCGTCTCGATGGTGTCCGGCGGCAGCTTCTTGCGCAGGCGGCCGATGAAGACTTCGATGGTGTTCGAATCGCGGTCGAAATCCTGCGCGTAGATGTGCTCGGTCAGCTCGCTGCGCGACACGACTTCGCCTGCGCGCTGCATCAGCACCGACAGCACTTTGAACTCGTGGCTGGTCAAGGCCAGCGCACGCCCGTCCACGGTGACCCGGGCCTGACGCGTATCCAGCACCAGCGGGCCGCAGCGCCACTCGGCGCTGGCGTGCGCCGTGCTACGCCGCAACAGCGCACGCACACGCGCCAGCAGTTCTTCCATGTGGAAAGGCTTGGTCAGATAGTCGTCCGCGCCAGCATCTATTCCCGCGACTTTCTCGTGCCAATTGTCTCGCGCGGTCAGGATCAGCACCGGCATGTTGCGTCCGGCGGCGCGCCACTTCTTCAGGACGGTCAGGCCGTCCAGGACGGGCAGGCCCAGGTCCAGCACCACGGCATCGAATGATTCGACGTCGCCAAGATAGTGCGCCGACTCGCCGTCGGCGGCGGCATCCACCGCGTAACCGGCGCCGCCAAGCGCCTCGGCGAGCTGAGCGGCCAGTGTGGGTTCGTCTTCCACCACGAGTATGCGCATCAGGGCCTGTCCTTGAATTTGATTTCGCGGCCCTTGACGCCCAGCAGGGCGCCGTCGCGCGCGTCGATCTTCAGCTTGAGTATGCCGCCGCCGGCTTGCAGCACACGGATCTCGTAGATGAATTCGTCGTCGTCTTCTTCGAACTCGACCTTGACCACCTGCCCCGGGAAATCGCGCTCGACGATGTCCAGCACCGCGCCCAGGGGCAGCACCTTGCCTGCCTGCAGGGCCTGGCGCGCGCGCTCGTGGTCGCTCTCGTCGGCCAGGCCCGCGCCTGGCCCCGCGGCCAAGGCCAGCGCAAGCGCGCAGGCGGACAATAGTATGCCGCCGCGCCTACGCCAGATCATGCTGAACTCCGTGATGCGGCAAGGCCGGGCCTCTCTGGAAATGGGGATGGATCCAGCGTCATTTATACCGCGCCGCGGATGAACCTCACATGAACGGCGGCTTCAGAATAGGTTCATGCGCCAAACCGAATAATGGCGGCATGGTTGTGAAGACGGCCAGCCCTTTTGAAAACCCAAGGAGAGATTCATCATGACGCGCATTCAGCAAACCCTGGCAGCACTGGCAATCGGCACCTCGGCCCTGGTTGCAGGCGCACCAGCCTTCGCCCAGGCCGCCGCGCCCGCGGCGCCGGCCGCGACGACCGCCCCGGCCACGGCGCCCGCGCCGATGCTGACGATACGTCAGGTCTACGACAAGATGGAAGCGGCCGGCTACCGCAACATCTCCGAGATCGAGCGTTCCAGCAAGCATGGCTACGAAGTGAAGGCCTATGACCCGCAAGGCCAACGCGTCAAGCTGTACGTCGATCCGCAATCCGGCGCCGTCACGCGCAGCCGTTTCGACGATTGACCCCATGCGGGCTTGCGCCCGCCTGAGTATGATGGGACACACCGATAGGAGTCGCATCATGCACATGTTGCGTATGTGGGCCGCGGCCGGCTTTGCGCTGGCCGCCCTCAATGCCTGCGGCGAAATGGCCACCTTGCCGGTCGAAGCCGGCATGGGCCCATCGCCCCAGTTGCCCGCCCCCAATCCCACCGCCATCCCCACGGTGAAGACAGCCAAGGCCGTGGGCTGGCCCGCGGGCGCGCATCCGGTGGCCGCCAGCGGCCTGGCGGTGACGCCGTTCGCCGGCGGCCTGGACCATCCACGCTGGCTGTACGTGCTGCCCAACGGCGACGTGCTGGTGGCCGAGACCAACGCGCCGCCCAAGCCCGAATCGGCCTCCGGCGGCTTCAAGGCCTGGGTCGCCGGCCTGGTGATGAAACGCGCCGGCGCCAGGGCCCCGAGCGCAAACCGCATCACCCTGCTGCGCGATGCCGACCATGACGGCGTCGCCGAAACGCGCAGCGTATTGCTCGACGGCCTGAACTCGCCCTTCGGCATGGCCTTGATCGGCAATCAGCTATACGTCGCCAATGCCGATGCCGTGCTGCGCTTTCCCTACCAAACCGGACAAGAGCGGATCAGCGCCCCCGGCGTGAAGGTCACCGACCTGCCCGCGGGCCTGAACCATCACTGGACCAAGAACCTGCTGGCCAGCCCCGACGGCAGCAAGCTGTACGCGTCCGTGGGCTCCAACAGCAACGTCGGCGAAAACGGCATGGACATTGAAGAGGGCCGCGCCGCCATCTGGGAAATCGACGTGGCCAGCGGCAGCAAGCGCCTCTATGCCACCGGGCTGCGCAACCCGGTGGGCATGGCCTGGGCGCCGGACGGCAAGACGCTGTGGACGGCCGTCAACGAGCGCGACGAACTGGGCAGCGACCTGGTGCCCGACTACATGACCTCGGTGCGGGACGGCGGCTTCTACGGCTGGCCCTACAGCTATTTCGGCCAGCACGTCGACACCCGGGTCCAGCCGCCGCGCCCCGACCTGGTGGCGCGCGCCATCGTGCCCGATTACGCGCTGGGTCCGCACACCGCCTCGCTGGGGCTGGCCTGGTCGGGCGGATCACGCCTGCCCGCCCCCTACACGGACGGCATGTTCGTGGGCCAACATGGTTCATGGAACCGCGATCCGCGCAGCGGCTACGAGGTCATCTTCGTGCCCTTCCGCGGCGGCAAGCCCGACGGCCCGGCGCGCGACGTGCTGACGGGCTTCCTCAATGAAAGCGGCGAAGCCCAGGGCCGTCCGGTAGGGGTGGCGATAGACCGCCAGGGCAACCTGCTGGCGGCCGACGACGTCGGCAATGTGGTGTGGCGAATCGCTCCCGCTTCTACAATGACCGCTCCCCAATGATTCAAGACCAGGAGTGAGCATGAGCACGGAAAAAGTGGCGATCGTCACCGCCGGCGGCAGCGGCATGGGCGCGGCGGCGGCGCGCAAACTGGCGGCCGACGGCTGGCGCGTGGCCATCCTGTCTTCCTCCGGCAAGGGCGCAGCCCTGGCGCAGGAACTGGGCGGCCTGGGCATCACGGGCTCCAACCGCTCGCCCGAGGACCTGGCGCGGCTGGTGGACGCCACACAGCAGAAATGGGGCAGGATCGATGCCGTGGTCAACAGCGCCGGCCACGGCCCCAAGGGGCCGCTGCTGGAGATCAGCGACGAAGACTGGCACCTGGGCATGGAGTACTACCTGCTGAACGTGGTGCGCATCGCGCGCCTGGTCGCGCCGGTGATGAAACAGCAGAAATCCGGCGCCATCGTCAATATTTCAACCTACGCCACCTTCGAACCCGAAGCGCTGTTCCCGACGTCGGGCGTGTTCCGCGCCGGGCTGGCCGCCTTCACCAAGGTGTTCGCGGACGAATACGCCGAGCACAATGTGCGGATGAACAATGTGCTGCCCGGCTTCATCGACAGCCTGCCCGAAAAGGAAGACCGCCGCACGCGCATTCCGATGGGCCGCTACGGCACCGCCGAAGAAGTTGCGGACCTGATCGCCTTCCTGGCTTCCGACGCGTCTTCCTACATCACCGGCCAGAACATCCGCATCGACGGCGGCATTACGCGCTCGGTCTGAATCTCATGCTTTTGGACTAGTCTCTCGTCCGAATGACGGTATTGAAGCCCGTGCCGGGCTTCAGTACCGTAGGTTTTCGCATTCGACGAGGTGCCGCGCATGTCCGCTACGCCGTCAGCGGCTGCGCCGCAGTCCGCCGATATTTCCCCCGCAAAACCGACCCCGGGCCAGGCCTCGCGTTTCCTGGCGCAGGCCACGTTCGGCCCCACGCCCGCCGACATCGACGCCGTGGTGCGCGAAGGCTACGCGGCCTGGCTGGACGCGCAGTTGGCCATGCCGCCATCGCAGACCCATTTCGACTGGCTGCTGCAGCAACGCAAGAACACCGAGGCGTTCAAAGGCAACGGCATCAACGCGCCCCTGGAATCCACGCTGTGGCGCAAGTTCATCTCCGCCCCGGACCAGGTGCGCACGCGGGTGGCGTTCGCGCTGTCGGAGATCTTCGTGGTGGGCGTGTCGTCCATCACCGCGTCCTGGCCGCTGTTCGGCGCCGCGGGCTTCATGGACCTGCTGGCCGAGCATGCCCTGGGCAACTACCAGCAGTTGCTGACGGCCGTGACCCGCAACCTGTCCATGGGCTGCATGCTGACCTACCGCGGCAACCGCAAGGAAGACCCCAAGACCGGCCGCCATCCCGACGAGAACTACGCCCGCGAGGTCATGCAGCTGTTCAGCATCGGCCTGCTGGAACTGGAACCGGACGGCGCCGTCAGGATGGTCCAGGGCGCGCCCGTGGAAACCTACACCAATGCCGACGTGCAGGGGCTGGCCAAGGTCTTCACCGGCTGGGACATCAACGGTCCGGAAACCGACGTGGAGTTCCACCGCCGTCCCATGGCCCTGAACAACGCGCTGCACTCGCTGGCCGAGAAGCGCTTTCTGGGTGCGGTGGTGCCGGCGGGCACCGACGGCCACCTGTCGCTCAAGCGCGCCATGGAGGTGATCTGCGCCCATCCCAACGTAGGGCCCTTCATTGGCACCCAGCTGATCCAGCGGCTGGTCACCAGCAATCCCAGCCACGCCTATGTCGCGCGCGTGTCCGCCGCCTTCAATGACGACGGTAGCGGCGCGCGCGGCAACCTGAAGGCCGTGGTGCGCGCCGTCCTGCTGGACCCCGAGGCGCGCCAACCTGACCTGGCCGCGCCCGGCTGGGGCAAGGTACGCGAACCCATCGTGCGCTTCGCGGCCTGGGCGCGGGCGTTCGGCGCCGCCTCCAACAACGGCGCCTGGGCCATGCCGGACACCACTGACAACACGATCCGGCTGGCCCAGAGCCCGATGCGCTCGGCCAGCGTCTTCAATTTCTTCCGCCCGCGCTATGTGCCGCCGGTGACCGAACTGGCGCGCCAGCACCTGGTGGCGCCGGAGTTGCAGATCACCGATGAAACCAGCATCGCCGGCTACCTGAACTTCCTGGCCATCTATGTGGACCGGGGTTGGGAGGATCTGCAGACGCCCTACGCCGCCGAGATCGCGCTGGCGCAGGATCCGACCGCGCTGGTGGCCCGGGTGCTGCTGCTGCTGGCGGGCGATGCCTATTCCGCCGAGACCGCCGGCAGCATCGCGCGCGCAGTGGCCACGATACCCGCGGACCGGCCGCGCGACCGCGTGCGCGCCACCATCATGCTGGTGGCCGCCAGCCCCGAATACCTGGTGCAGAAATGAAGACTTCCCGCCACGCCGCGCAAACCAGCCGCCGCGAATTCCTGCTGCGCGCCTGCGCGCTCGGCGCCTCCGGGGCCGCCGCGCCGCTGGCGCTGAACCTGGCGGCCCTGGGCGCGGCCGCGGCGCAATCGGCGCCGGCCTCCTCCTACAAGGCGCTGGTCTGCGTGTTTCTCTACGGCGGCAACGACCCCTACAACTCGCTGGTACCCTACGACACGGCCGCCTACAAGGCCTATGCCCAGGCGCGCACCGACATAGCGCTTCCGCGCAACGCCCTGCAGGCCACCGCGCTGCGCGGCAAGGAGCCCGCCCCCGGCGGCGCCCAGTTCGCGCTGGCGCCGTCGCTGGCGCCACTCAAGCCCTTGTACGAAAGCGGCGACATGGCGGTGCTGCTGAACATAGGCCCGCTGGTGGTGCCCACGTCCAAGCAGGAATACATAGGCGCGCGCGTGCCCCTGCCGCCCAAGCTGTTCTCGCACAACGACCAGCAATCGTATTGGCAGGCGCTGGCGCCGGAGGGCGCGGCATCGGGCTGGGCCGGACGGCTGACGGACCTGTACGCGGACGCCAACGCGCAGCGCACCTTCACGGGCATCACGGCGGGCGGCAGCAGCGTGCTGCTGGCCGGACGCAAGATCGCCGGATACCGCGTGGGCATCCATGGTTCGACGCAAATGGACCTGCTGACCCGCGACATGTATGGCTCCAGCGCCTGCACCGCCTTGCTGCGCCAGCTGATCACGCAGCCGCGCGAACACCTGATGGAGCGCGAAATGTCGCGCATCGCCGCGCAGTCCATCGACGCCGATGCGCGCCTGCGCGCGGCCCTCGCGGGCGTGGCCGTGCCAGGCGATTTCTCGACGCCCCTGGCCCAGCAGCTGAAGATCGTCGCCCGCATCATCGCGGCGCGGCAGGCGCTGGGCGCGCGCCGCCAGGTCTTCTTCGTATCGCAGAACGGCTATGACAACCACGCCGGTCTGAACGACACCCACCCCGCGCTGCTCAAGGAACTGGGCCAGGCCTTGGCCGCGTTCCAGCAGGCGCTGTCGGCAATCGGCGTGGCGGACCAGGTGACCACGTTCACGGCATCCGAATTCGGCCGTACCCTGGGCTCCAACGGCAACGGCTCCGACCACGGCTGGGGCTCGCACCACTTCGTGCTGGGCGGCGCCGTCAAGGGCGGCCGCTACTACGGCAGCCACCCGGAAATTGCCCTGGACGGCCCCGGTTTCGTCGACAACGGCCGCCTCTTGCCGACCCTGGCCGTGGACCAGCTCGGGGCGTCTCTGGGCGGCTGGTTCGGCGCCAGCCGCGACGATCTGGGCCTGGTGTTCCCGAACCTGCGGCGCTTCGACGCGCAGGCCCTGGATCTGCTGCCGCGCGCCTAGGGCCGCGCCGGCGGCGGCGGACTCACAGCTGCCGCGCCTGTTCGCGCAGCAGGTACTTCTGGATCTTGCCCGTGGCGGTCTTGGGCAGCGGGCCGAACACAAAGGTGCGCGGCACCTTGAAGCCCGCCAGGCGTCCCCGGCAGAAGCCGGCCAGTTCGTCCGCGGTCGCGGCGCAGCCGTCCTTCAGCGTGACGAAGGCGCAAGGCGTCTCGCCCCACTTGGCATCCGGCCGCGCCACCACCGCCGCTTCCAGCACGGCGGGATGCGCGTACAAGGCATCCTCGACCTCGACCGTCGAGATGTTCTCGCCGCCGGAAATGACGATGTCCTTGGCGCGATCCTTGATCTGCATGTAGCCGTCGGGGTGCACCACGCCCAGATCGCCGGTGTGGAACCAGCCTCCGGCGAAGGCCTCGGCCGTGGCCTGCGGGTTCTTCAGATAGCCCTTCATGAGCGTATTGCCGCGCATCATGATCTCGCCCACGGTGACGCCGTCCGGCGGCACGGGGTCCAGTGTGGCGGGATCCAGCACGCGGACCTGTTCCATCGTGTGCTTGCGCACGCCGATGCGGGCCTTCAGCGCAGCCTGTTCATCCAGAGGCAGATCGCTCCAGGCCTCATGCCAGGCGCAACTGATGGATGGGCCATAGCTCTCGGTCAGGCCATACAGGTGCGTAACGTCTATGCCCAGCTCGTCCATCGCCGCGATGACGGCGGCCGGAGGCGGGGAGCCGCCGGTAAGCACCTGCACCGGCCGGACGGCGCGCCGCTTGATCTCCGGCGGACTGTTGATGAGCATGCCCAGCACCACCGGCGCGGCGCAGAAATAATCGACCCCATGCGCCTGGATGGCGTCGAAGACGGCGCCGGCCTCGACCCGCCGCAGGCAGACATTGGTTCCCGCCAATAGCGCGATGGTCCAGGGAAAGCTCCAGCCATTGCAGTGGAACATCGGCAAGGTCCAGAGGTACACGGCATGCTGGCGCATATCGCAGGCCAAGGCGTTGCCTATCGCATTCAGATAGGCGCCGCGATGGTGGTACAGCACGCCCTTGGGGCTGCCGGTGGTGCCGGAGGTGTAGTTCAGGCACAGCGATTGCCATTCGTCCGCGGGCCAGGAAAACTCGGCCGCTGCATCGCCCGACGCCAGCAGCGTTTCGTAGTTCATTTCCCCGATCAGCTCGCCCGGCCCGCCGTATTCGGGATCGTCGATGTCCACCACCCGGATCCGCCTGCGGGTCTTGGCCAGCGCCTGCGCCATGACGGGCGCGTACTCGCGGTCCGTCAGCAGCACCGCCGCCGCGCCGTGCTCCAGGATGAAGGACAGCGTTTCCGCGTCCAGCCTGGTGTTCAGGGCATTGAGCACCGCGCCCGCCATGGCGACGCCGAAGTGGGCCTCGTACAACGCCGGGATGTTGGGCGCCATCACGGCCACCGTATCGCCGGGCCGCACGCCCAGGCGCGCCAGCCCGCTGGCCAGCCGGCGGCAGCGCGCATAGGTCTCGCGCCAGCTCTGGCGCAGCGCGCCGTGGACGATGGCGGTGCGCTGCGGATAGACCTTCGCCGCGCGCTCGATGAACGTCAGCGGCGAAAGCGCCAGATGGTTGGCGCTGTTGCGTTCGATATCCTGCACATGATGGTCGGGGGTGTCGGCGGGCATCGGAGTCTCACAGAAGCGAAACGCTCACCGCGCCCGTCAGGCGCCGGCTAGCGGGGACAGGCCGCGCAGCGTCGCGCGCAGCAGGGAATCGCTCAGGTCCGCGTCCGCCTGCATCAAGCGCTGCAGCAGGCGGTCGGGACTGTCGCCGGAAGTTTGCAGATGCCAGCCATACAGGTGCAGTCCATTCAGCACATAGGCATCGTCCAGGCCTTCCAGCACGGCCTGCCGGCGCGGCGCGCGCGCCGACGGAGGCAAGGCGTTGTCGGCGCAATCCGCGACCAGGATGGAGGTGGGCCGGGAGAAATAATCCGCCACCCGCAAGCGGGCTTCTTCCAGCCGACGCAGGGCCGCGGCGTCCAGCGGCTCATCCGCCAGGCGCACCTTGAGCAGCAGGTTGCGCTGGTCGAGTTCGACGATGTGCAGGTCTTTCTCGACCCAATCCGCATGCACCGGCACGCTCTTGCGGCGGAAGACTTCCGCGGCCGCCAGCCCCGCGCCCAGGCCTTCGCCGGCAAGCAGCTGCTTGAAGAAGTCCCGCTCGGCCATGGCGCGATCCAGTTCCTGCAGCTCCAGGTCTAGCGCATGGCGCTCGCGCAGGCACTGCGCGCGGCGGGCATGCAATTGCTCGTCTGCCGGGCCGCGCTGCAGGTCCAGCCACCCCGCCAGGCGCACGCCGCTGCGCTGGCCCAGGCGCTCGATGCAGCGGCGCAACTCCCGCAGGAACAGCGCCGCGCCCGCCTCGTCCTGCGCCATATCCGAGGCCAGCGCCGGAAGCAGCAGCAGGCGGCCCGGCGGTTCGCTGGCGTAGCTCGCCAACGTCATCCCCTGGCCGTCCTCGAGGATGCCCGCCCCCGGCGCCGCGGCCAGCGTCGCGCAGGGCTGGAAACAGCGCGCGGCTTCGGTGAAGAGCGTGCGGAAAGGCTCGCCCGCCTGGCGCGGCAGCGCATCGCCGTCCATCGGCTGGCTGCGCACCGTTCGCGGCCAGAGCGGATCGGACCAGTCGTAGGGAAGAATGTCTTGCAGGGTATGCACGCCCACCGTGCGCGGCGCGGGCACCAGCACCACCAGCGTGCCGCCCGCGCCCAGCAGGCGCTTGAATTGCTCGCGCCAGTGGCGGCTGGTGGCCAGCAGCCATTCCGACGCGCCCACGCCCAGCACCGGCGGATCGGCGCGTTCGCAGGCCGCTTCCAGCACCGGGTACAGGCCGGCCGGATTCCATATGAGCACGTCCGCCCGGTCCAGCGAGGCGGGCTGATCAAAGGACAGAACGGCATCCAGGCTGTGGGGCGCAAGCGCCAGCGCAAGGTCGAGCGTAGAAATATTCATATCGCTAATCCGTACTTGACTTTCGAAATCAATATATCATAAAGTCTAGTTAACTAGACAAATATACAAATCCTATATACATATTCCGGAATCCAGCTGTCATGTCTACCCTTACGAACGTCCGCAGCGAGTCCCCCGTCTCCAGCAGCCCCGTGGCGCTGGACCGGGACTCCCCTCTGCCGCTCTATGTGCAGATCAAGCGGCGCGTGCTGATGATGATCCTGAACTGGCAGCAGGAAAGCGACCGCTTTCATACCGACCACGAGCTGAGCGAACAATTCGACGTCAGCCGCATGACGGTCCGCCAAGCCATCCAGGAACTGGTGGACGAGGGCTATCTGCGGCGGGTCCGCGGCTCCGGGACCTTCGTCTGCGCCCCCAAGATCGACGAGCAGTTCAGCCCGGCCATGGACTTCATCGACCAGTGGTCCGCGCACGGCCGCCCCCTGAGCCTGCGCGTGCTGCACTGTGCCCAGGAACCCGCCACCGCCGCGGTGGCGCGCCAGTTGGACGTGACGCCGGGCACGCCGGTCTGGAGCATCCTGCGCCTGCGCACGGTCCAGCTGGTACCGATTTCCATCGACTACCGCTACGTGCGCGTCGACCGCATCCCCCGCATCGACGCCACCCAGGTCGAGGCCGGCTCCCTGCTGGAGTTGATCGGCCACCAGGTCGAACTGGCCTACGGCAACCTCAAGATCGAGGGCGGCGCGGTGCAGGCCGAGCATGCCGACTACCTCAGCCTGCTGCCCGGAGATCCCATCCTGACACGGCACCTGGTGTATTTCGACACGCAGGACCAGCCGGTCATGTCCGGTTTTTCCCACTATCGCGCGGACCAGGTCCGGTACTCGGTGCGCGTGCCGCTGCAGAACGGCGCAGGCAAAACGGACCAGGTGTCGGACTCGCTCGAATTCCGCAACCCACCCGGCGCGACGGAGAACTAGACCGCCGACGTTTTCGCTGTTCGTGGAAGTTGCTGCACCCCTCAAATCCCGCATCAGGCACAGGAGTAGCACCATGACTTGCATAAAGACGTTTCTGGAATTCTCGCGGCGCGCGGCCATTGCGCTTCCGGCCGCCGCGCTGATGCTGGGCATGCACGCGGCCGGCGCGCAGGATGCGGTGCGGATAGGCTCCATCCTGTCCGTGACCGGTCCCGCCGCCTTTCTCGGCGAAGACATGAAGGCCGGCATGGAAATGGCGATCGACGACATCAACGCCGCCGGAGGCATCGGCGGCAAGAACGTCGAATGGGTGTTCTACGACGCCGAAAGCCAGACCGCCAAGGCGATCAACGCCACCAAGCGGCTGCTGTCCCAGGACAAGGTGGACATCATCGTCGGCGGCGGCAACATGAGCGGCATCGCCATGGCCATGGTGCCGATGGTGGACAAGGCCGCCACGCCCTTCATTTCCACCGAGGGTTCGATGCAGATCGTGATGCCGGTGGCGGAACGCAAGTACGTGTTCAAGAGCACCGTGGACGACGACCAGGTGATCGACCGGGTGCTGGACTACTTCGACAAGAAGGGCATCAAGCGCGCCGCCCTGCTGGCCGACAACAGCGGCTTCGGCCAGAGCGCCGTCGAACAAATGAAGCGGCTGGCCGCCAAGCGCGGCATCGACATCACCTACGAATCCTTCAACCCCGCCGACACCGACCTGACGCCGCAACTCACCCGCATCAAGAACGCGTCGGTGCAGGCCATCATCTGCTGGACCGTCACCCCGGCCGGCGTGGTTTTCATCAAGCAGGCGCAGCAGCTGGGCCTGGACAAGCTGACGCTGGTGCATAGCTATGGCTTCGTCGACCAGCGCTACATGAAGCTGGCGGGCGACTCGGTCAAGGACCTGCTGCTGGTCAGCGTCAAGTTCCCGGTGGGCCAGGACCTGCCCGACGCCGATCCCATCAAGACCCGCATCATGGACCTCAGCAAGCGCTTCGAGGCCCGCTACAAGCGCAAGCCCAATCAGTTCGTGGCCCAGACCTACGACGCCATGATGCTGGCCCGCACCGCGCTGGAAAAGAGCGGCGGCGACAAGGAGAAGACCCGCGAACAGCTGGCCGCCATCACCGGTTACCAGGGTGTGGGCGGGGTCTTCAATTTCTCGCCCCAACGCCACTCCGGCCTGGCCAAGGACGACATCGTCATGCTGGGCTACCGGGACGGACAGTTCCGGCTGGCCGACTACAAGTAAGCAGTCCATCTCCGCAACCTCCACTCACGCGCGCCGCCGGCGCGGCAAACCTGGGAGTGCAGTCATGAACGTAGCAAGCGCCGAGCCGCGTACGATCCTCGACGATCCTGAAAGCATCTTTCCGCTGGATCTGGATACCCGGATCCCCAAGATCCGAGATCTCTACCACCTGGCAACGGTCAAGCAGTGGGACCCGCGCACCGACATCGACTGGCATCTTTTCGACGCCTCGCAGTACACGCCCGAGCAGCGCTACGCGGCCCGCCAGTACTGGAGCCGCCGCGCCTGGAGCGAGTACGGCGCCATCTCGGAAAGCCCGGCCTTGCAGATCCGCTTCTGCCACGACAAGTGCGAGCCCGACCTGCGCCTGTTCTTCACCATCCGCTCGCAGGAAGAAAGCCGCCACGCCGAAGCCTGCTACCGCATGGCCGAAGCGCTCGGCGGCTACATGGAGCAGCCGGCCCAGGCCGCCTACCAGGGCTCCGTCGCCACGCACGGCGTGCGCAAGATGGCGCTGGACCCCGAGGTGTCGGTCGAGGCAATCCTCGCCGCGCTGGTCTGCGCCGCCGAGGAAATCGCGTTCGACGTCTTCCGCCACCTGGTCGAAATCACCCGCGACCCCGTCGCCAAGCAGATCTGCGCCCGCATCATGCGCGACGAGGTGCGGCACTGCGCGTTCGGCTGGCGCTTCCTCGACCACCGCATTCCGCAGATGTCCGCCGCCGAAATCAAGGTGGTGGAAAACGCCGTGATCAACATGATGGAAAAGGTCGAGCTCAACGGCTATCACAGCGCATGGCTGGCGCCCGACAACCCGGCCTCGCGCGCCGAAATGGAAGTGGACCGGCTCACCTGGGAAGCCGGCCTGGGCTCCACGGTCGAGGAACTGGAAAAGCCCCTGTTCGTTGAAACAGTGCAGCGCGTGCGCCGCCAGATGGAGCCCTGGGGCGTGCGCCTGCCCCTGCTGCACCACCCGAAGATCGGCGAATTCTGAACCCGAGGACCCGCCATGAACGCAGCTACGACCAGAATTCCCGTTGAGCGCCGCTTCCCGCTGACGCTCAAGCAATCCATCACCTCGATCCGCGAACTGTACGAAACCGGCAAACAGCAGCGCTGGGCGCCTGAAACGGACATTCCCTGGGCCAGCCTGGACCTCGGCGCGCTCGATGCGCGGGTCCGCGACGCGGCCCGCCTGACCTGGAGCCGCCGCGCCTGGGTGGAATACGCGGGCCTGAGCGAAACGCCGGCGCTGCTGGTGCGCCTGTGCCTGGAGAGCGGCCGCGAGTCCGACCCCAAGTACTTCCTGACCGTGCGCAACACCGAGGAAGCCTGGCAGATCGAGTGCTTCCATCGCTACGCCACGCTGCTGGGCGGCTACCTGAACCGCCCGCCCAGCCCGCAGCAGGAAGCCATCTTCAACCAATGCCGGCATCGCCAGGTGCTGGATGCCGCCTGCAATGCCGACGCCTTCTTCACCACCCATGCCGCAGTGGAAGACGGACTGGAGCTGGAACTGTTCCGGGCCTACCTGGAAAACGCCAGGGAACCGGTGGCGCGCCGCATCCTGGAACAGTGCGTCCAGGCCAAGGAGCGCCACGCCACCTTCGGCTGGCTCTACGTCGCCGAACGCGCCGCCGCCTGGTCCGAAGCCGACCGCGCCGCCGTGGCCCAGGCCGTGTCGGGCTATCTGAACGACGTCGAACTGCGCGGCTATCACTGCCCCTGGCTGGCGGAACCCGATGGCCCCGAAAGCCGGGCCAACGCGCTGACGGCCGAGGCCGGCCTGGGCGCCGCGTCCGCCGACCGGGAGTACGAGGTCCTGTGGTCGTACCTGGAGACGGTGACGCGGCGCCTGGCCGAGTTCGGCGTCGAATTGCCGGGCATCGCGCTTACCACGCGCCGGCCCAACTGAGCCGGCGCCGGGGCCCTGCCATGGACATGTCCGCGCAAATCATCCAACTGCTGGTCGCCGGAATCACCACCGGCAGCATCTACGCCATCGTGGCGGTGGGGTTCAACGTCATCTTCAAGAGCACCGACGCCATCAACTTCGCCCAGGGCGAATGGGTCATGATGGGCGGCATGGTGGCGGCCGCCTGTTACGCGGTCGCCGAGCTGCCGCTATGGCTATCCTGCCTGGCCGCGGTAGCCCTGGTGGCCCTGGCGGGCGGCGTGTCCGAACGCCTGGTGATCCATCCGCTGAAAAAGCCCGCGCCCCTGCTGGTGACGCTGCTCAGCATCGGCCTGGCCATCTGCACCAAGAGCCTGGTGATGCTGGGGCTGGGCAAGACCCCCATGGGCTATCCCGCGTTTTCGGGCGACACCCCGGTGCCGCTGGCCGGCGCGCAGATTCCGCCGCAAAGCTTCTGGGTGATGGGGGTGGCGCTGGTCTTCATGCTGGGCACGCATTTCTTCTTCGAACGCACACTGCTGGGCAAGACCCTGCGCGCCACCGCCATCGACCGCGACGCCGCCGCCCTGGTCGGCATCAACGTGCGGCGATCGGTGACGGTGGCCTTCGTGCTGGCGGCGCTGGCCGGCGGCATCGCGGGCGTGATCATCGCGCCGCTGACCTTCACTTCCTATGACCACGGCACCATGCTCGGCTTCAAAGGCTTCAGCGCGGCCATGCTGGGCGGCCTGGGCAGCCTGCAGGGCGCTTTGCTCGGCGGCGTGCTGCTGGGTGTGATCGAGGCGCTGGGAGGCGGCCTGATTTCCTCGCAATACAAGGACGCGCTGTCCTTCATCGTGCTGCTGATGGTGCTGTTCTACCGTCCCCAGGGCTTGCTGGGCAAAGCCGAAATCAACAAGGTCTGAAGGGGGTGACGATGAAATCCGAAATCCATCCGCCCGGGGACGGCGCGCGCCGCGACCTGCGCATCCTGCTGGCGCTGTGGGGCCTTTTCCTCCTGTTTCCGCTGGTGGCGCCGAACAGCTATGCCGTGGGCCTGGCGGTGACGTTCAGCATCAACCTGATGCTGATCGCCAGCCTCAACTTGCTGATGGGCTACTGCGGACAAATCTCCATGTGCCAGGCCGGCTTCTTCGGCCTGGGCGCCTACGTCAGCGGCGCCTTGTCGGCCAAGTACGGCATTCCCGCGCTCGTCAGCATTCCGGCCGCGCTGGCGGTCGCAAGCACGGCAGCGCTGTTGATCGCCCTGCCCGTGCTGCGGCTGCGGGGTCACTACCTGGCGATGGCAACGCTGGGATTCAACGCCATCCTGTCGGTGCTGTTCGTCGAACTGGTGGATTTTACCGGCGGCCCCAACGGCCTGTCGGGGGTCGAATCCATCACGGTCGCGGGCTATGCCTTCGATACCGACCGGCGCTTCTTCTACCTGGCCTGGGCCGCGGGCCTGCTGCTGATGTGGGGTTTCCTCAACCTGACCCGCTCGCGCATCGGCCGCGCCATGATCAGCGTGGCCGGCAGCGAGGTCGGCGCGGCCAGCCTGGGCATCAACACCTATGCGCTCAAGGTGGCGGTATTCGTGCTCTGCGCCGCGGTCGCGGCCCTGGCGGGCACGTTCTACGTCCACTTCAACCAGTTCGCGTCGCCCGAGACCTTCAGCTTCTCCGCATCGGTGCTACTGCTGGTCATGGTTGCCGTCGGCGGCTGGGGCAAGTACTGGGGACCGCTGTTCGGCGCGTTGGTCTACACCGCGGTGCCGGAACTGCTGCGCGCCTTCCATGACGTCGAGCTGCTGCTGTTCGGGCTGGGCATGATCCTGGTCCTGATGTTCTTCCCCGGGGGACTGGCGGGACTGGCGCAGCGGCTGTGCCGGCGTTCAGCCCGTCTGCCGGCATCCCCGGTGGCGGCAACGAAGGGAAAGGTGCGCCATGGCTGATCACGATTTCCTGTCGGTGCGGGATCTGGGCATCAATTTCGGCGGGCTGGCCGCGCTTGCCGACCTGTCCTTCGACCTGAAGCAAGGCCAGATCAAGGGCCTTATCGGCCCCAACGGCGCGGGCAAGAGCACCTTGTTCAACATCGTCGCGGGGCTGCTGCAGCCGGGCAACGGCGACGTGCGCTTGCGCGGCCGCTCGGTGCAGGGCCTGCCGCCGCACCAGCGCGTCAGGCTGGGCATCGCCCGCACCTTCCAGAACCTGCAGATCTTCAAGGACCTGACGGTAATGGAAAACGTCATGGTCGGCTGCCATGCGCGCTTCGGTTCCGGCCTGTGGGCCTGCATGCTGCGCACGCCCCGCCAGCGCCGCGACGAGCGTCAGATGCGCGACATCGCGATGCAGCGGCTGGAACAGCTGCACCTGGCCCGCCACGCCGACGTGTTGGCCGCGGACCTGAGTTTCGGCCAGGCCAAGATCCTGGAAATCGCCCGCGCCCTGGCCGCCGACCCTGTGCTGCTGCTGCTGGACGAACCGGTCGCGGGCGTGCCGCATGCCGAAGTGGCGCAGGTGGCCCAGGTCATACGCGAAGTGAACGCCAGCGGGGTGACCGTGCTGCTGGTCGAGCACAACATGAGCTTCGTCATGCAGCTGTGCGACGACATCCTGGTCCTGAACTACGGCCGCAAGATCGCCGAAGGCCAGGCCGACGCGGTGCGCGTCGATCCCCTGGTCCTGAAGGCCTATCTCGGGGAGGACATGCCCGATGCTTGAGATCACCAATCTGTGCGCCTCGTATGGCGCTGGCGACGTGCTGCGCGAAGCCAGCCTGGAAATCCCGGCCGGGCAGATAGGTTGCCTGCTCGGCGCCAACGGCGCCGGCAAGACCACGGTCATGCGCAGCCTGAGCGGCCTGCTGCGGCCCCTGCGCGGCAGCGTGCGCTTCGAAGGAGAAGCGATAGAGGCGCTGCCCGCGGACCGCATCGTCGACCGCGGCATCGTCCTGGTGCCCGAAGGCCGGCGCGTGTTCGCGCCGCTGTCGGTCAGCGAAAACCTGGAGATGGGCGGCTACAAGCTGCTGAAGCAGCGCCGCCAGGCGGAGTTCCGCCGCAACCTCGAATTCGTCCTGGACCTGTTCCCGCGGCTGTCCGAGCGCGCCCGGCAGGCGGCGGGAACGCTGTCCGGCGGCGAACAGCAGATGGTCGCGATAGGCCGGGCGCTGATGAGCAGCCCGCGCCTGCTGATGCTGGATGAACCTTCCATGGGCTTGGCGCCCCTGGTCGTAAAGGATATTTTCCTGTCGCTGCGGCGGCTCAAGCAGGAAGGGCTGACGCTGTTCATCGCCGAACAGAACGCCAAGCTGACCTTGAGCGCCGCGGACTACGGTTACGTGCTGCAGGAAGGCCGAGTGGCGTATTCGGGCAGCGCCCAGGCGCTGCGCGACGATACACGGGTACAGGCTGCCTATCTGGGCGCCTGACAGGAGACAGGTGAAGCGATGATGTTTTCTTCCCAGGAGCAGGCGATCGATCCGGAGCAGGAAGCGCAGTACAACCTGCGCGCCCGGCATCCCGAACGCGAGGAAATCTACTTTACCTACGCGCGCCGCAGCGCGGACACGCGCAGCCGGCGCGAAGCGCGCCTGGACCTGCGCTTCGGCGAACGGCCCTCGAGCGTGTTGGACCTGTTCGTTCCCAGCCACGTGCCGGCGCCGCCGCTGCTGGTCTTCATCCACGGCGGCTATTGGCGCGCGCTGGACAAGCACGGCTTCTCCTTCATCGCCGACGAATACCTGGCGCGCGGCGTGGCCGTGGCGCTGCCCAACTACACGCTGGCGCCGCACGCGAGCGTCTCCGAGATCGTCGACGAGGCCTGCGCCGCCGTGTCCTGGCTGACCACGCAAGGCGAGCGCCACGGCTACGACGCCAGCCGCATCGTGCTGTCCGGCCACTCCGCCGGCGGGCACATGGCCGCCCGCGCGCTGCGCCGCGACCTGGTGCCCGCCCTGGCGGGCAGGATACGCGGCTATGTGGGGCTGAGCGGGCTGTTCGATCTGGAACCGTTGCTGCGCACTTCCATCAACCGCGATCTCCACATGAGCGCGGCCGAAGCCCGCCGCCTGGGGCTGTACCAGCAAGCCACGCTGTACGAAGTCCCCATGGTGTTCGCGGCCGGCGCCCTGGAAACCGAGGGTTTTCGCGGGCAAAGCCGGGATTTCTCGCAACATTGCGCCAGCCACGGCCACGCGGTCGAAAACCTGGTGGTACCGCAGCGCAACCATTTCGACCTGCTGACCGATTTCGCCGGCGACGGCTATCCGCTGTTCAACAAGACGCTCGATCTGCTGCTGTCAGGCGCGGGCCGGGCCTGATCTTTCACGAGGAGTCCCCATGGCAGGCCAACCACTCAATCCCGCGGGCGTCTGCGCCCCGTTGGGCCCCTACAGCCAGGGCGTGCTGACCGAAGGCGCCGGGCGCTGGCTGCACATCGCCGGCCAGGTGGGAGTATCGTCCGAGGGCGTGCTCGCGCCAGGCTTCGAAGCCCAGGCCCATGCCGCCTGGCGCAACATCCAGGCCATGCTGGAGGCCGCGGGGATGCATGCCGGCGATCTGGTCAAGGTCGTGACCTACATCACGGACGAAAGCCAGCTGCCCCTGCTCGGTCCCGTCAGGCTGGCCTATCTGGGCGAGGCCCGCCCCGCCGCGACGCTGGTCGTGGTGCGGGCCCTGGCGCGGCCCGAGTGGCTGATCGAAGTGGAAGCGTCGGCGTACAAGCCTGCATGACCCCCGTGGCGGCATCGCCCGAAGGAGAGTGAGCATGTTCGAGGACCTACGCAACAAGCGGGCCCTGGTGACCGGCGCCTTCGGCGGACTCGGCGAGGAGTTCGCGCGCACTCTGTCCGCCGCGGGCGCGCACGTGGCCCTGGCCGGACGCAGGCTGCAGGCCGGCGAGCAGCTGGCCGCGGAACTGGCGGCCACGGACCGGCAGGCATGCGCCATCGCGCTGGACGTGACCCAGCCCGACAGCGTCGCCGGCCTGTTCGATGCCGCGTCAGAGCGCCTGGGCGGCGCCATCGACATCCTGGTCAACAACGCCGGCATTACCGCCGCCCGCCCGGCGCTGGAACACACCGAAGCCGACTGGATGGACGTGATCGACGTCAACCTCAACGGCACCTGGCGGGTGGCGCAGGCGGCCGGCCGCCATATGCAGGCGCATGGCGGCGGCAGCATCATCAACATCGCCTCCATCCTGGGGCTGCGGGTGGCCCAGCAGGTGCCCGCCTACGCCGCCTCCAAGGCCGCCCTGATCCAGCTGACGCAAGCCCTGGCGCTGGAATGGGCGCGCCACGGCATCCGCGTCAATGCGCTGGCGCCGGGCTACATCGAAACCGACCTTAACCGCGAATTCTTCGCCAGCGACGCGGGGCAGGCGCTGATCCGGCGCGTGCCGCAGCGCCGGCTCGGGCAGGCGCGGGAGCTGTCGGCTCCCCTGCTGCTGCTGGCTTCCGATGCCTCCTCGTTCATGACCGGATCGGTCCTGGTGGTGGACGGCGGGCATCTTGTTTCCACGCTTTGACTCCGGGACGCAACATGGACTTCAGCCTCACACCAGAAATCGAAAGCTACCGCCTGCGCATCAAGGCCTTTGTCGAGACGCATATCCTGCCGGTGGAGGCGGACCCGTCCTCCTACGACGAACACGAGAACATCCGCGAGGAAGTCTTGCAGCCGCTGCGCCGCCGCGCGCAAGAAGCCGGGCTGTGGGCCCTGCAGATGCCGCGCGAACGCGGCGGCCAGGGCCTGTCGCGCGTCGGCATGGCGGCCTGCTACGAAGAAATGAACGTGTCGATCTTCGGACCCGTGGTGTTCAATAGCGCGGCGCCCGACGACGGCAACATGATGGTGCTGGAGAAGGTCGCCACCGAGGCGCAGAAGGCGCGTTGGCTGCAACCCATCGTGGACGGCAAGGTGCGATCCTCGTTCGCCATGACCGAGCCGCATCCGGGCAGCGGCTCCGACCCATCGATGATGCGCACCACCGCCACCCTGCAAGACGGCAAATGGCGGGTGCATGGCAAGAAGTGGTTCATCACCGGCGCGGGCGTGGCGCAGCATTTCATCCTGATGGCCAAGACTTCGGATGATCCGCGCAAGGGCCTGACGGCCTTTCTCTTCGACGCGGACCAGCCCGGCTGGCGCATCGAACGGCGCATCCCCATCATGGGCCCGGAGGAACACGGCGGCCATTGCGAACTGGTGTTCGACGGACTGGAGATCCCCGACGAGAACCGCCTGCTCGGCGTGGGCGACGGCCTGAAGGTCACGCAGATCCGCCTGGGCCCCGCGCGGCTGACGCATTGCATGCGCTGGCTGGGGCTGGCCCGCCGGTCCCTGGCGATCGCGCGCGACTACGTGGCGACCCGGCAGAGCTTCGGCACCGCGCTGGCCGAGCGCGAAGGCGTGCAATGGATGCTGGGCGAATGCGCCATGGCGATCGAGGTCGGCCGCCTGCTGACGATGCGCGCCGCCGTCGCCCTGGACCAGGGCAGCTACGCGCGCAAGGAAGTCTCGATGGCGAAGATCGTCGTCTCCGAAACGCTGCACAAGGCGGTCGACACCGCCATCCAGCTGACCGGCGCGCGCGGCTATTCCCGCGATACCGCCCTGGCCTGGATTTACCGTTACGCGCGCCAGGCCCGGCTGGTCGATGGCGCCTCGGAAGTGCACAAGATGGTGCTGGCGCGATTCCTGATGGACGAAGGCGACGACTTCTGGCATTGGCAGGCGCAGGAACCAAGCGGGGCGCAATCGTGACGGGCGCGTCGGAAGATGGGATCGCCGGCCACGACGCGCTGGCCGCCTATCTGGTGCGCGCGGGGTACGCCGGGCGGACGGAGGAAGTGGCGCTGCGCCGTCTGGCAGGCGGCCAGTCGAATCCGACCTACGTCGTGACGACTGCCCGCGGCCAGTACGTGCTGCGCAAGCAGCCCGCCGGCAAGCTGTTGCCTTCGGCGCACGCCATCGACCGGGAGTTCCAGGTCATGCGGGCGCTGGAGCGCAGCGAGGTGCCCGTGCCGCGCATGCTGGACTATTGCGCCGACGACAGCCTGCTCGGCACGCCCTTTTACCTGATGGACTACGTGCAGGGCCGCAGCTTCGTCGACCCGGCACTGCCGGGCCTGGAGCCGGCCGAGCGCAGCGCCATCTACGCGGAAACCAGCCGCGTCCTTGCCGCCCTGCATGAGCTGGACTACGTGGCCCTGGGTCTGGAAAACTACGGCCGTCCAGGCAATTACTACGCGCGCCAGATCTCGCGCTGGACGCGGCAATACCGCGAAAGCCGGCCGGCCGCCGACCTGCCCGCCATGGAATCGCTGATCGACTGGCTGCCCCGCAACATTCCCGCCAGCGACGAAACCCGCCTGGTGCATGGCGATTTCCGGCTGGACAACCTGATCTTCCACCCCACCGAGCCCCGCGCCCTGGCCCTGCTGGACTGGGAGCTTTCCACGCTGGGACACCCGCTGGCGGACCTGGCGTATTACTGCATGTGCTGGCGCGTATCGCCGCAGCTGTGGCGCGGCGTGGCCGGATCCGATCTCGGCGCGCTGGGCATCCCCACCGAGGACGAGGCCGTGGCGGCGTATTGCCGGGCGCGCGGGCTGGCCGGCGTGTCCGATTGGGGCTTCTACCTGGCCTACAGTTTCTTCCGCATGGCCGCCATCCTGCAGGGCGTTGCCGCGCGCGCCTCGAGCGGCAACGCCGCCGCCGACGACGCACTATCCATGGGCGCCAAGGTGGAACCGTTGGCCGAGCTGGGCTGGGAGTGCGCCCGCAACGGCGGCGCGGCTTGAACGGCGGACGCCGGCGGCGGGCTGGCGTCCGGAGCGCAACCGCTCTATAACCTGATAATCGGGCCGGCGCGGTAGCCGGACGCCCCCCCCCTACTTCCCCCGTTTCCATGAACCAGACCTGCTCCCTGGCGTTGCAACCCGCCACCGAAGACGACCTGCCCTTCCTGCTCACCCTGCGCAAGACCACCATGCAGGAACACCTGCAGCGCGCGGGCGCGCCGCTGGATGACGACCACCATCTGGCCCGCATCCGCTACCGCTTCGAGGATGCCCGCATCGTCTGGCTGGACGGCCGGCCCGCCGGCCTGTTCAAGCATGGCCGGGACCCGGCCGGCTGGCGCATCGTGCAGATTCAGATCGACCCCGCCTTCCAGGGCCGCGGGCTGGGCCGCCGCCTGCTGGAAGGCGTGCTGGACGAAGCCGACGCCGAAGGCGTCCCCGTCACCCTGAGCGTGCTCAAGGGCAGCCCCGCCCGGCGCCTCTATGAAGCGCTGGGCTTCATCCCCGTGGAGGAGACCGACCTGGAATATGAAATGCGTCATGAACCCGGCGCGGTCCGGCCGGCCGGCTGACCCTTTGCAACTTCTTTCAATCCGGCTGGAATAAAGCCGGAACCGGCAGCGTCTGTAGGGGGCAGTCTCCCACTTTCCCTATCTACGTACGAGGCACACCATGCGTAAACACATCGCCGCAGCCCTGGCCATCTCCGCCGCCGCCCTGTTTTCGGCCGGCGCCCAGGCCCAGGCCGTCAAGGCCCAGGACGGCATGCTGGTCAACAGCGCCGGCATGACGCTTTACACCTTCGACAAGGATGCCGGCGGCAAGAGCGCCTGCAACGACCAATGCGCCAAGATCTGGCCGCCGGTCATGGCCAGCGCCGACGCCAAGCCCATGGGCGACCTGACCGTCATCACCCGCGACGACGGCAGCAAGCAATGGGCCAGCAAGGGCAAGCCGCTGTACACGTTCGCCAAGGACGCCAAGGCGGGCGACAAGACCGGCGACAATTTCAAGGAAATCTGGCACGTCGCCAAGCCCTGATACGGTGCCCGCCATCCAACGCAGCCATCCATGCGCGCCGAAGACGAAGCCCTGATCCTGGCCTGCATCCCCAGCCTGCGGCGTTATGCCCGCGGGCTGACGGGCGACCCCCACCGGGCCGACGACCTGGTCCAGGACACGCTGGAGCGCGCATGGAGCCGCTATTCGCGCTGGCAGCGGCGCGGCGAGCTGCGCGCCTGGATGTTCGGCATCATGCATAACCATTTCATCGACGGCGTGCGCGCCAGCAGCCGGCGGGCCGAACAGACCGCCCTGGGCGAACTGCCCGACGCTCCGGTGCGCGCCACGCAGACCGACCACCTGGAGGTGCGCGACCTGGACCGCTGCCTGCAAGCCCTGCCCGCCGAACAGCGGGAAGTGCTGTTGCTGATATGCGTGGAGGACCTGTCCTATCAGGAAACCGCCCGGATACTGGACGTGCCGATGGGCACGGTCATGTCGCGCCTGTCGCGCGCCCGCGAAAAGCTGGGCGCGCTGATGCAGGCGCGCGATACCGTCAGCAAGCTCCATCGCGTGAAATGACATGAACGAAAAACACCTCCATGCGGTGCCCGGCGCGGGCACCCCGATTACCGAAGCCGACCTGCATGCCTATGCGGACGGCCAGTTGCCGCCGGCGCGCCGCGCCGAGGTCGAGGCCTTCCTGGCCGCGCATCCGCAGGACCAGGCCCGCGTCGACGAATGGCGCGAACAGCGGCGCCTGCTGCACGCCATGCTGGACCCGGTGCTGGACGAGCCGCTGCCGCTGCGCCTGCCCCTGGCGCGGCCCGCGAACCCCTGGCCCTGGCGGGCCCTGGCCGCCGGCGTGGCGATCGCCGCCGTCAGCGCCAGCGCCGCCTGGATCACGCGCGGCGCCATGGACGCCCGCCAGTTGCAGGCCGCGCTGGCGACCGCCGCGCCCGAGCGCATCGCGGGCGGCTATGCGCAGCGCGCCGCCATCGCCCACGCGGTCTACGCGCCCGACATGGGCCGGCCCGTGGAAGTCGGCGCCGACAACGAGAAAGGCCTGGTCACCTGGCTGACCAAGCGCATGGGCGCGACCATGCGCCCGCCGTCCCTGTCGCAGGCCGGCTATGAACTGGTGGGCGGCCGTCTGCTGCCCGGCGGCGCGGGGCCGGTGGCGCTCTTCATGTACGGCGCGGCCGACGGCCAGCGCCTGACGCTGTACGTCACCCGCGAGGCCGCCGGCGGGCAAACCGCCTTCCAGTTCACCCAGGAAGGTCCGGTGCGTGTGTTCTATTGGGTCGAAGGACAGTTCGGCTATGCGCTGTCCGGCGCAGTCAGCCGCGATGAGCTGCTGCGCGTCTCGCAGGAGGTCTACCAGCAGCTGCAGGGCTAATCCGGAGACGCAAGGCTCCGCCCGCCGGCGTGCTCGCGCGCCTGGTGCAGCATGTGCAGCGTGATCTTGCGCACCTCGGCGCGGCTCATGCCGATATGCGAACGCAGCATGCGCGCGGCCTCGTCGGCGCGGCGCGCCAGCACCGCGCGCAGGATGGCGGCGTGCTCGTCGTAGGTGGCGTCCACGCGGAAATCCTTGGTGAAGTCCAGCCGCCGCACGATGCGTATCTTCTCGGTCACGTCGCGATGGATCTGCGCCAGCTCGGGATTGCCTGCGGCGGCCACCAGCGAACAATGAAAAGCCTCGTCCAGCTGCGCCACCAGCCGCCCGTCCAGGATGCGCTGGCGCGGCGGCGCCAGCCACACGTCCTTCAGCGCGCCCAGGATGCCGCCCTCGTCCATGTGCTCGCGCGCACACAGCCGTTCCACCGCGGCCTGCTCCAGCACCACGCGCACGTCGTACAGCGCCTCGAAGCGTTCGAAGTCGAAAGGCCGCACCTGCCAGCCGCTGCGCGGACGGGGCAGCACATAGCCCTCGCGCTCCAGCCGCGCCAGTCCCAACCGCACCGGCGTGCGGCTGACGCCCAGCCGCGCCGCCACCTCGGCCTCGGTAAAGCGCTCGCCCGGCAGCACGCGGAAGTCGAACAGGTCGTCCTTCAGCCGCTGGTAGACCTGGTCGGCCAGCGAGCCGGCCAGGGCCGGCGCCTGGCGGATGGCCGGCGCGGCCTGCACGGATTCCAGGCGCATGGTCAGGCCACGGGGCAGGTCGCGTCTTCGGCCAGCACGATGAGCGGGTCGCCCGCGTTCACCGGTTTGCCGGGCACGCAGCGGATCGCGACCACGGTTCCCGAAGCGGGCGCGATGACGGACAGCTCCATCTTCATGGCCTCGACCACCACCAGCGTGTCGCCGGCCGATACGCTTTGGCCCACCTGCACCGGGATCTTCCAGATGTTGCCGCACATGTCGGCGCTGACCAGGCTTTCGCCTTCCTTCAATGCCGGCCCGGCTTCGGGCTCGGGCGCGGCCGCGTCCTGATCCACCGCGGCATCCTCGCTTTTCCATAAGGCGACCTCGGCATCGAAGGCGCTCTTCTGGCGCGTCTGGAACGCGGCGATGCTGTCGGCCTCTTGCGCCAGGAAGCGCTGGTGCGCGGCGAAGTCGAACACCTCTTCCTCGATGCGGACCGTGGCCCGGCCTTCGCGGAAGTCCTCGCGTAGCAGGTCGAGTTCGGCCTCGGTCACCGGATAGAAGCGCACCTGATCGAAAAAGCGCAGCAGCCAGGGCTTGCCATCCTGGAACACCGGATTCTTCAGGAACTTGTTCCAGATCGGCAAGGTGCGTCCGACCAGTTGATAGCCGCCGGGCGAATCCATGCCGTAAATGCACATGTAAACGCCGCCTATGCCCACGGTGCCTTCGGCCGTGTAGGTACGGGCGGGGTTGTACTTGGACGTCAACAGGCGGTGGCGCGGATCTATCGGCACCGCGCAGGGCGCGCCCAGATACACGTCGCCCAGGCCCATGATCAAGTAGCTGGCGTCGAACACGATGTCGCGGACCTGCTTGCGGCTGGCCAGGCCGTTGATGCGCTGGATGAAATCCACATTGTTCGGCAGCCATGGCGCGCTGGCGCGCACGGTTTCCTGGTAGCGCTGCACCGCGCCCAGTGTGGCCGAGTCCTCGAACGCCATGGGCAGATAGACCACGCGGGTAGGCACCTTGAGCGTGGCCACGTCGGCCAGGCCGGTCTCGATCCGCAGCAGACGCTCGATCAGCGCGCCTTGCAGGATGACGCGGCTGTCGTAGCGGATCTGCAGCGAACGCACGCCGGGCGACAGTTCCAGCACGCCGGCGATGGGCTCGGCGCTGAGCGCCTCCATCAGCAGATGGATGCGCATGCGCAGCGCCAGGTCCAGCACGTTGTCGCCATATTCCAGCAGCAGGTAGCCGTCGCCCGCCTGGCGGTAGGAAACCGAAGGGCGTGCGCCCTCGGCCGGCAGCGCCGCGATGATGGGTTCCGCCACGGCGGCCGGCGCCACAGTCCGCCCGGCCTGCGCGGGCGCCGACAGCTCGGCCACGCAGCGGTCCTGCGCCGCCTCCAGCGCCACCGCCTGCTGATAGTCGATGCGCACGAAGCGGATGCGGTCACCCGGCTTGACCTGCCCTACCTTCCACAGTTCGGCGCGGGCGATGGTGACGGGGCAAACGAATCCGCCCAGGCTGGGACCGTCGCGCGTCAGGATCACGGGGCTGTCGCCGGTGAAGTTGATGCTGCCGATGGCGTATTCGCAATCGTGGATGTTGGACGGATGCAGGCCGGCCTCGCCGCCGTCCTCCCGCGCCCAGGCGGGCTTGGGGCCGATCAGGCGCACGCCCAGCCGGTTGGAGTTGTAGTGGACTTCCCAGTCCGCGGCGAAGAAGGCCTCGATGGCTTCGGGCTGGAAGAAATCCGGCGCGCCATGCGGGCCGTAGAGCACGCCGATCTCCCAGGTGTTGCCATAGGCTGGGATCAAGCTTGCGGGCGCTGCCTGGGGCTCGGACACAGGCTCGGCGGCATTACTGGCCAGCTCCGGGCGGATCCGTGGCAGCATGTCGCCCACGCGCAAGGTGCGGCCGGCATGGCCGCCAAACTGGCCCAGCGCGAAGGTCGAACGGCTGCCCAGATAGACCGGCACGTCCAGGCCGTTGCGCACCGCCAGATAGCTGCGGCAACCTGACAGCGCGCGGCCGGTCGCCAGCACCTGGCCGGAACGCACGGCCAGCGGCGTCCACATGGGCACCGGTTCGCCGTCCAGGGTGGCGGCGCAGGCCGCGCCCGTCAGCGCCACGATGGCATCGCCGTGAAAGCGCAAGGTCGGGCCGACCAGCGTCGCCTCGATGCCGGCTGCGTCGGGCGCATTGCCGACGATGCGGTTGGCCATGCGGAAGGCGTAATCGTCCATCGGTCCCGAGGGCGGCACGCCGATGTCCCAGTAGCCCACCCGTCCCGGGTAGTCCTGCACGCTGGTGTAGGTGCCAGCGGCCAGCACCTCGATCGCCGCGGGCCGGTAGATGAAGGTCTCCAGGAAGCGCGTGGACAGCTCGCCGGCGCGAAAACGCGCGTCATCCACGATCTGCCGCAGATAGTCCAGGTTGGTGGCGATGCCGTGCAGGCGCGTGCCGGCCAGCGCGTGCGCCAGCTTGTCCTGCGCGGCCTCGCGCGTGTCGGCATGCACGATCAGCTTGGCCAGCATGGGGTCGTAGAACGCCGGCACCTCGGTGCCGGTCGCGACCCAGCCGTCCACCCGCACGCCTTCGGGAAAGAACACATCGGTCAATACGCCCGGCGAAGGCTGGAACTGGCGCAGCGGGTCCTCGGCATACAGGCGCACCTCGATGGACGCGCCTTGCGGCGCGCGCGACATGGCGGCGTAATCCAGCGCTTCGCCCGCGGCCACGCGCAGCATGCACTCCACCAGGTCCAGGCCCGTGACGGCTTCCGTCACGGGATGCTCGACCTGCAAACGGGTATTGACCTCCAGGAAATAGAAGCTGTCTCGCGCCGGGTCGTAGATGAACTCCACGGTGCCGGCGGAACGGTAGTTGACCGACTCGCCCAGCCGCACCGCGGCGGCGTGCAGCGCCTGGCGCGTGGCGGCGGGCAGCAGCGGCGCAGGCGTCTCTTCGATGACCTTCTGGTTGCGGCGCTGCACCGAACAATCGCGCTCGCCCAGGGCCAGCACGCGGCCGGCGCCGTCGCCGAAAATCTGCACCTCGACGTGGCGCGCGTTATCGACGTAGCGCTCGATAAAGGCGCCGCCGTCGCTGAAGAAGTGCTCACCCATGCGCTGCACGCTATCGAAGGCCGCGGTCAGCTCGGCCTCGCTGTCGCAGCGCGAAAGGCCGATGCCGCCACCGCCCGCCGTGCTCTTGAGCATCACCGGATAGCCGATGCGCTCGGCCTGCGACAGCGCGGCGCCCAGGCTGTCCAGCAGGCCCGTGCCCGGCGTCATCGGCACGCCGGCCGCGGCCGCCAGTTCTCGGGAACGGTGCTTCAGGCCGAACTCGCGGATCTGCAAGGGCGTGGGGCCGACGAACGCAATGCCCTCGTCTTCGCAGGCCTGCGCGAACTCGGCGCTTTCGGACAGGAAGCCGTAGCCGGGGTAGATGGCCTGCGCGCCATGCGCGCGGGCGGCGGCCAGCAGCAGGTCCATGCGCAGATAGCTGTCGGCGGCTTTTTCGCCGCCCAGGGCCACGGCCACGTCGGCTGCGCGCACGTGGGCGGCATTGCGGTCCGGGTCGGAGTAAACGGCCACGCTGCGGATGCCCAACCGCTTGAGGGTGCGGATGGCGCGGACGGCGATCTCGCCGCGGTTGGCAATCAGAACGGTATCGAACACGGTGCGACTCCCAGGTGTCTTGCGGGGGTTATCGAAAACGGAGATCAGGCCAGGCTGGCCAGGTAGGCGCGCCAGCCGCCGAACTCCGTGATGTCGCGCGCGCCCTCCAGGCCGCGCGGCTCGCAGATGAAGCCCTTGACCTGGCGGCCGTCCTCGAGCTCCAGCGTGCCGATGCCCAGCGGCGCCGGAATCTCGGCCACGAAGGCGCCGAAGGCGGCCAGCGGCACGTCCCAGAGTTCGACCTCGATGGGCGCGCCGCTCGCGGACTTCACCAGGCCGGGCTTGGGCGGCGTGGTATTGGCCAGGGCATACAGGCGGTAATCACCGGCCGTGCGCGCCGCTTCGACGAACACGGCGCGGCGCGAGGTCAGTTGATGGTTCAGCGGCATGCCGCGCAGGTGCGCACCCACCACCGACACGCGCACGGTGTCGCGCGCGGGCGCACCGGCATGGCCGGCAACTGGCAGCGGCGCGCCGGTGGCGCCCAACGGCAGGCCGAGGCACGCCTGCCACTGGCGTCCGAACTGCGCCAGCGCGTGGTCCTGCCATGCCATTCCGATCAGCGTGATGCCTGCGGGCAGGCCGTCGCCGCGCATGCCCGCGGGCAACGCCAGTGCCGACAGGTCTGCGAGATTGGCGAAGTTGGTGTAGACCCCCAGCCGCGAATTCAACGTCACCGGATCGGCTTCGAGTTGGGCAATGGTGTAGATCGAGGGCGCGGTCGGCACGACCAGCGCGTCAAAGCCTGCCAGCGCCTGATGGATGCGCCGCGCCAGTTCCGCGCGTCGGTACTCGGCCTTGAACGCGTCCAGCGCGCTGTAACCGGCGGCCTGTTCCACGATGCCGCGTACCACCGGATGGATGGCGCCTGGGTTCTGCTTCCACAGCGCTTCCACGGCGGCGAAGCGCTCGGCCACCCAGGGACCTTGATACAGCAAGGCCGCAAGCTCGTTGAACGGCGTGAAGTCGATCGGCTCGAGCGTCGCGCCGGACTCCTTCAGGACGCGCACCGCTTCCTCGAACGCGGCTGCCGCCTGCGCATCGCCGAAGAATTCCAGCTGCGCGGGTATCGCCAGCCGGGGCTGCGCGGGCCAGGGATGCCCGCTGCCGACAGGCTGGGCGCGCGAGTAGGGATCCCGCTCGTCCCAGCCCGCCGCGATGTCGGCCACCAGTTCGGCATCGTCCACCGTCAGCGCAAACACCGAGACGCAGTCCTGCGTGCGGCATGCCGGCACCACACCCGCCGTGCTGAGCCGCCCCTTGGTGGGCTTCAGGCCGACGATGTTGTTGAAGCCCGCCGGCACGCGTCCCGAGCCTGCGGTGTCCGTGCCCAGCGCGAACGCCGCCAAGCCGCGCGCCACCACGGAAGCGGAACCCGAGCTGGAGCCGCCGCTGACGTAGTCCGGATTGAAGGCATTGGCCACGGCGCCCAGCGGCGAACGCGTGCCCACCAGTCCGGTGGCGAACTGGTCCAGGTTGGTCTTGCCCACCAGGATGGCGCCGGCCGCGCGCAGGCAGCTGACCACGGTCGCATCCTGCTCTGGCGCATAGGCAAACTCGGGGCAGGCCGCCGTGGTGGGCCAGCCGGCGGCGTCGATGTTGTCCTTGACGGCGAACGGCACGCCATACAACGGCAAGCGCGTCAGGTCGCCGCCTGCCGCTTCGAGCAATCCGTGCAGCGCATCGAGCTGCCGTGCCAGCATGGCGCCGTCCACGCGCTTGATCCAGGCATTGTCCGGTGCGCTGCCGCGTTCGGCCCAGGCGGCCAACAAGGTCTCGGGCGTGGCGCCCTCGTTGCGGTAGGCGGCCTGCCACTGCGCGATCGTCCAGGCGAGCGGGCCCTTCTGCGTTGCTACGGCGTTCATGCTGGAATCCTTTCTTGTATACAAGTACGGATTCCCAAGCAATCGGCGTGCCATGTTGGCCGCCGCCTCGCGCCTGCCCCTGTTCCCTGCGGCAACGCGCCGCCTGCGGCCCGATGCCAGCGCGGCGGCGCGGCGCGCGCGCACCGCCAGCGGGCGGCGTGCGCACCCATGTTGTGCACGCGGCACCAGATCGGCTCCTGCCGCCTCGCGCGCCGCCATCGCAGGCGCGCGTTTCGTCTTCTCCCTACATATAGCGGACCGTGCGTGCGCGCGCGGTTGGCATGCCTTTTGCTTTTAGGTCCTCGTTGTCGGGTGTTTTCAGATCGTTCTCGCCGGCGCGGCCGGCACATTCCATTCAGGAGTCACCATGAAACGCAGACTAGCCCTTAAGCAACTGACCGCCGTGAGCCTGTTGGCCATGTCCGGATGGATGCCGCAGGTACTCGCCGCCGAGGACACCATCAAGGTTGGCATCCTGCATTCACTCTCGGGCACGATGGCGATCTCGGAAACGTCGCTCAAGGACGTGGCTCTGATGACCATCGACGAAATCAACGCCAATGGCGGCGTGATGGGCAAGAAGCTCGAAGCCGTGGTGGTGGACCCCGCGTCGAACTGGCCGTTGTTCGCCGAGAAGTCGCGCCAGCTGCTGTCCCAGGACAAGGTGGCGGTTGTCTTCGGCTGCTGGACCTCCGTGTCGCGCAAGTCCGTGCTGCCGGTGTTCAAGGAACTCAATGGCCTGCTTTTCTACCCCGTGCAATACGAAGGAGAGGAGCTGGAGAAGAACGTGTTCTACACCGGCGCCGCGCCCAACCAGCAAGCCATACCCGCCGTCGAATACCTGATGAGCGAAGACGGCGGCGGGGCCAAGCGCTTCGTGCTGCTGGGCACCGACTATGTCTACCCGCGCACCACCAACAAGATCCTGCGCGCCTTCCTGCATTCCAAGGGCGTCAAGGACAGCGACATCGACGAGGTCTACACGCCCTTCGGCCATTCCGACTACCAGACCATCGTCGCCAACATCAAGAAGTTCGCCACCGGCGGCAAGACCGCCGTCATCTCCACCATCAACGGCGACTCCAACGTGCCTTTCTACAAGGAACTGGGCAACGCCGGCCTGAAGGCCACCGACGTGCCGGTGGTGGCGTTCTCGGTGGGCGAAGAGGAATTGCGCGGCGTGGACGCCAAGCCGCTGGTGGGCCACCTGGCCGCGTGGAACTACTTCCAGTCGGTCAAGAACCCGGTCAACGACGCCTTCATCCAGAAGTGGAAGGCCTATGCCAAGGCCAAGAACCTGCCCAACGCGAATACGGTGGTGACCAACGATCCGATGGAAGCCACCTACATCGGCATCCACATGTGGAAGCAGGCGGTGGAACAAGCCAAGACCACGGACGTGGACAAGGTGATCGCAGCCATGGGCGGCCAGAAATTCAATGCGCCCGACGGCTACACCATCGAGATGGACCAGACCAACCACCACCTGCACAAGCCGGTCTACATCGGCGAAATCAAGGCGGACGGCCAGTTCAGCGTGGTGTGGAAGAGCAAGGGTCCGATCCGCGCCCAGCCCTGGAGCCCGTACATTCCGGGCAACGAAGGCAAGCAAGGTCTCTAACGCACTGGGAACAAGCAGCCATGCGCATCGCGGCAATCGCACTCTACTTGCGTCGTTTCCTGCTGGCATGGCTGGTGTCCCTGCCGCTCGCGGCCGCCCCGGCGGCGGCTGGTGGCGTGGACCCGGCCTTGCTTGCGCCACTAGCCGGCGACGACACGGACGCCAAGCTCCAGGCGATTGCCGCGCTGGGCCAGTTGCCCGAACCCGAGGCGGCAGCGGTGCTGCAGGCGCTGGGCGAGGACCGGCTCCATGCCGCCAATGATGGCCGCGTGCTGATCGGCAACGGCGGCGCGCGCGCCACCGACGCGGCCACCGGCGCCGCCGCCGAGCTGCCCGCGGACGCGGGCGCCATAGGCATCAACAACCGCCTGCGCCGCGCCATCGAGGCCGCGCTGGCCGGCTCGCGCCTGTACTCCGAACAGCCCGCCGAGCGACTGGCGGCGGCTCGTCGCCTGCAACAGACCGGCGACCCGGCGCGCCTGCCCATGCTGGAAAAGGCCTTGGCCGCGGAAAAGAACGAGGCCGTGCACGACGCGTTGCTGATCGCGCAGGCCAATCTCGAATTGAAAAGCAGCGATCCCGCCAAACGGCGCCACGCGGTGGAGCTGCTGGGCGGCACCCGCAACGCCGCATTCCGCCCCACCTTGGCGGCGCTGGTCCAGGATCGCGATGGCGTCCCTGCCGAACCGGATGCCGGCGTGCGCGCAGCCGCCGAACAGGCGCTCAAGCAAATCGACCGACACCTGGCCACCATCGAATGGGCCGGCAACCTGTTCTACGGCATCAGCCTGGGCAGCGTGCTGCTGCTGGCGGCGCTGGGCCTGGCCATCACCTTCGGCCTGATGGGCGTGATCAACATGGCGCACGGCGAGCTGCTGATGATCGGCGCCTACGTGACCTACGTAGTGCAGACGGCGTTCCGCGCCTGGTTGCCGGACTGGCTGGACTGGTACGTGCTGGCCGCGTTGCCGCTGGCCTTTGCCGTGACCGCGCTGGTCGGCATGGCGCTGGAGCGCACCGTCATACGCTGGCTCTATGGCCGGCCGCTGGAAACGCTGCTGGCGACCTGGGGCATCAGCCTGATGCTGATGCAGGGCGTGCGCACGCTGTTCGGCGCGCAGAACGTGGAGGTGGGCAATCCCAGCTGGATGTCCGGTGGCGTCACGGTGCTGGGCGGACTGGTGCTGAGCTACAACCGCCTGGTCATCATCGGCTTCGCGTTCTTCGTGGTGTTCCTGGTCTGGGCGCTGCTGAACCATACCCGCCTGGGCCTGTTCGTGCGCGCCATCACGCAGAACCGCCGCATGGCCGACTGCGTGGGCGTGCCCACCGGCCGCGTCGACATGCTGGCCTTCGGCCTGGGCTCCGGCATCGCCGGACTGGCGGGGGTGGCGCTGTCCCAGCTGGGCAACGTGGGCCCGGACCTGGGCCGCGGCTACATCGTCGATTCGTTCATGGTGGTGGTGCTGGGCGGCGTGGGCCAGCTGGCCGGCACCGTCATCGCGGCGCTCGGCCTGGGCGGCATCAACAAATTCCTGGAACCTTACGCGGGAGCCGTCATGGCCAAGATCACCATCCTGGCGCTCATCGTGCTGTTCGTCCAAAAGCGGCCGCAAGGCCTATTCGCCCCCCGCGGCCGGAGCGTCGAATGAAACAGAACGCGCTGACTGACCTGAATCTGCTGACCCGCCGCCCGCTGTTCTCTGGCCGGGTGTGGACCGCCCTGGCTGCGGCCGTGGCGCTCCTGGCGCTGCTGCCCCTGCTGAATCTGGTTTTCCCGCCCGGCCACGCGCTGCATGTGTCGGCCTATG
This sequence comes from Achromobacter pestifer, assembly GCF_013267355.1. Lineage (NCBI taxonomy): Bacteria > Pseudomonadati > Pseudomonadota > Betaproteobacteria > Burkholderiales > Alcaligenaceae > Achromobacter > Achromobacter pestifer. The sequence goes on along the minus strand of NZ_CP053985.1, from coordinate 4,154,434 downwards.
CCGTGGCGCTGCTGGGCAAGTTCATGTGCTACGCCATGGCGGCGCTGGCGCTGGACCTGGTGTGGGGCTATGCCGGCATCCTGTCGCTGGGACATGGCCTGTTCTTCGCGCTGGGCGGCTATGCGCACGGCATGTATCTGATGCGCGCCATCGGCCGCGACGGCGTCTACCAGAGCGACCTGCCCGACTTCATGGTGTTCCTGGACTGGAAGAGCTACCCCTGGTACTGGTCCTTTACCGAGCACTTCTGGTACGCCATGCTGCTGGTCGTGCTGGCGCCCGGCGCGCTGGCCTTCGTGTTCGGCTACTTCGCCTTCCGCTCGCGCATCAAGGGCGTGTACTTTTCCATCATCACGCAGGCGCTGACCTTCGCCGCGATGCTGCTGTTCTTCCGCAACGACACGGGCTTCGGCGGCAACAACGGCTTCACCGACTTCAAGCGCATCCTGGGCTTCGACATCACCGCGCCCGGCACGCGCGCCGCGCTGTACTGGATCACGCTGGCCGCGCTGGCGGGCGCGCTGGTCCTGGCGCGCGCGGTCACGCAGAGCAAACTGGGCCGCGTGCTGACCGCCGTGCGCGATGCCGAAAGCCGCCTGCGCTTCATCGGCTACGACCCGCTGGGATTCAAGCTGTTCGTCTGGACGCTGTCCGCGGTGCTTTGCGGCATCGCCGGCGCGCTCTACGTGCCGCAGGTCGGCATCATCAACCCCAGCGAAATGTCCACCGAAACCTCGATTGAAATGGTGATCTGGGTCGCCACCGGCGGGCGCGGCACGCTGGTCGGCCCCATCATCGGCGCGGGCGCCGTCAACGGCCTGAAGACCTGGTTCACCAGCGTGCTGCCGGAGTTCTGGCTGTACGCGCTGGGCCTCATCTTCGTGCTGGTGACGCTGTTCCTGCCCACCGGCATCGTCGGCCTGGCGCGCCGCATCTCCGCCCGCATCCAGGGGAACAAGGCATGAGCAGCACGCACATCGAATCCACCGCGCTCGACGGCGGCCCCAGCGGCGACGCCGGCTACGGCCGCGTCAGCCCCAAGGGCCTGGACACCAGCCACGGCGCCATCCTCTACCTGGAAGGCATCACGGTCAGCTTCGACGGCTTCAAGGCCCTGAACGACCTGACGCTGGACATAGGCGTGGGCGAACTGCGCTGCATCATCGGCCCCAACGGCGCGGGCAAGACCACGATGATGGACGTCATCACCGGCAAGACCCGACCCACCTCCGGCACGGCCTACTTCGGCCAGAGCATAGATCTCACCACGCTGAACGAAGCGCAGATCGCGCATGCCGGCATCGGCCGCAAGTTCCAGCGACCCACGGTGTTCGAGCAGCACAGCGTGTTTGAAAACCTGGAGCTGGCGATGAAGACCGACAAGCGCGTGCGGTCCACGCTGTTCGCCCGGTTGAGCGGCGAACAGGCCGACAAGATCGGCGAGACGCTGGACCTGATCCGCCTGCGGCCCGAGGCGGCGCTGCCCGCCGGGCTGCTGTCGCACGGCCAGAAGCAGTGGCTGGAGATCGGCATGCTGCTGATGCAGGAGCCGCAATTGCTGCTGCTCGACGAGCCGGTGGCCGGCATGACCGACGCCGAGACCGAACGCACCGGTGAGCTGCTCAACGAATTGCGCGGACGCCATTCGCTGATGGTGGTGGAGCATGACATGGACTTCGTCAACCAGATCGCGGGCGACGGCAAGGTCACGGTGCTGCACGAAGGCTCGGTGCTGGCCGAAGGGCCGATGAGCAAGGTGCAGGCCGATCCGCGGGTCATCGAAGTCTATCTGGGGCGCTGAGATGCTGGACGTGAACGCGATCGACCAATACTACGGCGGCAGCCACACCCTGCGCGGCGTGTCGCTGTCCCTGCGCCAGGGCGAATGCCTGGCACTGCTGGGGCGCAACGGCGTGGGCAAGACCACCCTGCTCAAATGCGTGATGGGCGTGCTGCCGGTGGCGCGCGGCGACATCGCCTTCGACGGCGCGGATGTCACTCGCCTGGCGCCGCACCAGCGCGCCGCGCGCGGCATGGCCTATGTGCCGCAGGGCCGCGACATTTTCGCCCGGCTGACGGTGGAAGAGAACATCCTGATGGGCATGGCGGCCAAACCCGCGGCGCGCGCCCGCCGCATCAAGGACGAGGTGTACGAACTGTTCCCGGTGCTGCGGACCATGCTGTCGCGCCGCGGCGGCGATCTGTCCGGCGGACAGCAGCAACAGCTGGCCATTGCCCGCGCCCTGGTGGCCGAACCCAAGCTCATCATCCTGGACGAGCCCACCGAAGGCATACAGCCGTCCATCATCAAGGACATCGCCCGGGTCATCCACCTGCTGCGCCAGCGCGGCGACATCGCCATCCTGCTGTGCGAGCAGTACTTCGACTTCGCCCGCGAGCTGGCGGACCAGTTCGTGGTGCTGTCGCGCGGCGAAGTGGTGGCGCGCGGCGACCGCGGCGCCATCGACGGCGAGGACGTGCGGCGGCATCTGTCGGTCTAGACCCGGTTCGATGCGGCATTTTTTTGCCGCCAACCTCTGGACGGCAGCCCCATCTGCTCCGATATAATCGGGCGCCATGTGCTCCGCTGCCTACCTGACCCGCCCCGCCGTGTGGATCGCGCTCGTCGCGATCCTGTGGGCGTCGTTGGCGCCGTCGCTGGCGCATGCGTTGAACCTGTCTCCGGCCAGCCACAACGTCCATCGCATCAGCGTCGACTTCTGCACCAGCGAAGGCGCGGGGCAAGCGTCCTTGACCCTGGAGGTGCCGGGCGGCAGCAATGACGGCACCCAGGCCGACGATCATGGCGACAGCCATCATTGCCCGCTTTGCCGCAACCCCAACGCCGACGTGGGCATTCTGCCCGCGCCCGTTCCCGTCGTGCCCGCCCCCCTTGGGCGTGCCATCACGTACCCGCCGCTGTTCTTCCTTGCGGCGCATCCTCTTCATGCCTGGAGCGCGGCCCAGCCGCGCGCACCGCCCACGGTCTGAGCCGGCGCGTCCCGCCGCCTGACGGCGGCCGGTTTGCGTCCACAGCTGTTACCCCGCCGCCACGTTCCGTCCGCGCCCCCCCCGGCGCGTCCGGATGCGTGCAGTCATTCAGGCTCATGCGTCCCGGCCAGCCCCGCCCGCTTCCGCGAGGGCCGCCGGGCGCGCGGGCCGGACCACCGGTTCCAGACATGAAGAAAACCACGACCTACACCCTGCTGCTGGGCGCGCTCGCCAGCGGCTCCGCCCAGGCCCTGACCACCGAGCCCGCCGTGCCCACCCTGGCGCCCACCACCGTGCACGGCGCCGCCGCCGAAGAACCCGCGCCGAACGGCCCCATCGACCTGAACGTGCGCGACAGCACCGGCAGCCGCCTGGGCCTGACCCTGCGCGAAACCCCCGCCAGCGTCACGGTGATCTCGCGCGAACAGATCGAGGCGCGCGGGTCCTTGAACACGCAGGAGATCGCGCGCGGCATCCCCGGCGTGGACAATGCTTCCCCGCCCGGCAATGCCGGCGCGGTCAGCTACCGCGGTTTCTCCGGCGGCCAGGTCTCGCAGCTGTTCAACGGCATTTCCGTGCAGTACGACTCCATCGCCGCGCGGCCGGTGGACAGCTGGATCTACGACCGGGTCGAAGCGATAGGCGGCCCCTCCACCTTCCTGTTCGGCGCGGGCGCGGTAGGCGGCGCCATCAACTACGTCACCAAGCTGCCCGAGCGCGACACCTTCTACGACGGCCAGCTGCGGCTGGGATCGTTCGACAGCCGTCAGGCGTCGGTCGGCCTGAACCAGCAACTGGCGGGCGAACCCGGCGGCCGCGGCCACTATCTGCGCATCGACGCCAACACGGGATCCAGCAACGGCTGGGTCGACGGCAACCATTCCCGCGCCAGCCAGATCGCTGCCTCGCTGCTGTCCGACCTGGGCGCGGACGTGACCCAGACCTTTGCCTTCGAATACCAGCGCGAACAGGTCGACCGCCCCTACTGGGGCACGCCCCTGAAAACCGACGCCAACGGCGTGGTGCAAGGCACGGGCCGCATCCTGGATGGCACGCGCTTCAAGAACTACAACGTCAATGACGGCCTGTACGAGCAGTCGGTGCTGTGGGCGCGGTCCCTGACCGAATGGCGCGCGAGCTCCAATCTGACCTTCAAGAACACGCTCTACTACTACCGCGCCGAACGCGATTACCGCAACCTGGAAAACTACCGCCTGAATGCCGGCAACAGCCTGGTGCTGCGTTCCGGGGCGCTGTTGCAACGGCACGAACAAAGCCTGATCGGCAACCGCGTGGAAGGCCTGTACCGTTCCACCCTGGCCGGCCTGCCCAGCGACTGGTCCTTCGGCGTGGACGTCAGCCAGAACAAGATCACGCGCTATCCCACCAGCCTGCCCGCGCAGGTCGACGCGGTCGATCCCTACGACTTCTCGCCCGGCGATTTCTACGACATTCCCGGCATGAAGCGCGGCCATGTCGCCGACCGCGACAACCGCATCCGCACGCTGGCGCTGACGATGGAAAACCGCACCACGGTACTGCCGGGCGTGGCCATCGTATCGGCATTGCGCAAGGACTTCATCGACATGGACCTGACTAACCGCCGCGCCGTCACCGCCGCCTCGCCCGCCAGCGCGCAGCGCAGCTACTCGCCGCTGACCGGACGGCTGGGCGTGAACTGGGAGCTGAGTCCGGAAGCCTCGCTGTACGCGCAGTACGCCACGGCGGCCGATCCCCCCTCGGGCATCCTGGCCACCGCCTCGTTCGCCGACGTGCTGAACAATGACAAGCTCACCACCGGCCGGCAGGCCGAGGTGGGCGGCAAGTTCAACTTTTGGGACGGCCGCGGTTCGGCCACGGTGGCGCTCTACGAGATCAAGCGCAAGAACATGGCGACCTCGGACCCGAACAACCCCGGCGTCAGCGTGCCCGTGGGCGCGCAATCGGCGCGCGGCATCGAACTGGCCGGCGGCCTGCAACTGACCTCCCAACTGTCCCTGCAGGGCAACGTCGCCTTCGTCGATCCCAAGTACGACGACTTCTCGCAATCCGTGGGCGGCGTGGCGGTATCGCGCAATGGCAACGTGCCCACCAACACCCCGCGCCGCCTGGCCAACGTCTGGCTGGACTATGCCTTCCTGCCCGACTGGACCGCCAGCATGGCCGCGCGCTACGTCGGCCGCATGTACGCGGACGCCGCCAACAGCGTCTGGACGCCGTCCTACACCGTGTTCGACGCGGCGCTGTCGCACCGCATCAACCGCAACCTCAGCGTGACGGCGCGCGTGCGCAACCTGACCGACAAGGTCTATGCCGCGAACGCGACGCCGACCATGTACTACCTGGGCGCCCCCCGCTCGGTCGAGCTCACCTTGCAGGCCCGCTTCTAAGCGGCGCGCCAGGACAGACCGCCATGAACACGACGCTATCCTCCTCGTCCCGCCATCGCGCCGGACCGCCGTTGCCGGCGCGCGCCAAGCGCTGGCTGTACCTGATCCACCGCTGGGCAGGCATCGTGCTGTGCCTGTTCTTCGCCATGTGGTTCATCTCCGGCGTGGTGATGATGTACGTGGGCTATCCCAAGCTCACGCCACAGGAACGCCTGGCGCATCTGCCGCCGCTGGACGCGGCGTCCATCGCCGTGACGCCCTCGCAGGCGCTGGCCGCGGCGGACGTTCAGGACTCCGCCGGCATGGTTCTGGCCGCCGCTCGCGGCGGCGCGCCGGTCTATCTGGTGCCGGACGGGGCGCGCCGCGCGCCCAAGGTGGTGGACGCGGCCAGCGGCGCCCTGCTGCCTGCGGCCGATGCCGCGACCGCACTGGCGACGGCGCAAGTCTGGTCCGGCGGGCAGTACCCCGCCCGCTACGAGGGCACGGTGGAGGAGGACGCCTTTACCCATTCGCGCGCGCTGACCCCTGACCGGCCGCTGCACCGGGTAGATCTGGACGATCCCGCGGGCACGCGGCTCTACATCTCGTCCGCCACCGGCATGGTGGTGCTGGATGCCACGCGCGCCGAACGCGGCTGGAACTACGCGGGCGCCTGGATCCACTGGCTGTATCCGTTCCGCGGCAATGCGCTGGACGGCTGGTGGCATGACATCGTGGTGTGGCTGTCGGTGGCCGGCGTATTGCTGGCAGTGACGGGCACGGTGGTCGGCATCCTGCGCTGGCGCTTTTCGCGGCCCTATGCCAGCGGCAGCCGCTCGCCCTACCGTGAAAGCATGATGCGCTGGCACCACTTGAGCGGCCTGCTGTTCGCGGTCATCACCATCACGTGGATCTTCAGCGGGCTGATGTCCATGAATCCGTGGAAGCTGTTCAGCAGCGGCGCGCCGCCCTTGGCCCAGGCGGCCTATGCCGGCGCGCCGGGGGGCACGCTGGCCGCGCCCGGCGCGCTGATCGCGGCCCTACCCACCGCGCCGCGCGAACTGCGCTGGGCGCGCGCCGACGGCCAGGACGTGGTGCTGGCGCGTAGCGCCGCGGGCGCCCCGCTGGTGCTGTCCGCCGGCAACGCGCGGCCGCATGCGTTCGATCCGGCGGCCCTGCGCGCCGCGGCCGCCCGGCTGGTTCCCGGCGCCCGGCTCGCCAGCGCCGAAACGCTGGAGGCTTACGACTTCTATTACTACGCCCGCGACGAGCACGCGATGCTGGGCCATGTCGAAAAGCCCTTGCCCGTATGGCGGCTGGCCTATGACGATCCCCAGGCGACCTGGGTCTATCTGGATCCGCGCACGGGACAGATCGTGAGCCGGCAGGACAGCGGCGCGCGCGCCAGCCGCTGGCTGTTCGCGTTCCTGCATAGCTGGGACTGGACCGGCCTGCTATCGCGCCGTCCGCTGTGGGACGCCCTGCTGCTGTTCCTGAGCCTGGGCGGCGCCGCGCTCAGCCTGACCGGCGCGGTGATAGGCTGGCGGCGGCTGGGCAAGAAGCTGCGGGCCTGAAGCGCGGACACGGATGCACTATGCTCACAGCCTTGCATGACGATCTACCGGAAAGAGGAGCTTCCATGTCCGACGTAACCATCTACCACAATCCCAAGTGCGGCACTTCGCGCAACACCCTGGCCATGATCCGCAACGCCGGCATCGAACCCGAAGTCGTGCTGTACCTGGAAACGCCGCCCTCGCGCGCCGCCCTGAAGGCGCTGTTCAAGAAGGCCGGCGTCAGCGTGCGCGAGGCCTTGCGCGAAAAGGGCACGCCTTACCAGGAACTGGGCCTGGACAACGCGTCCCTCTCGGACGACGCGCTGCTGGACGCGATCGAACAACATCCCATCCTGCTGAACCGTCCCTTTGTCTCGACGCCGCTGGGCGCGCGCCTGTGCCGTCCGTCGGAACTGGTGCTGGACATCCTGCCGGCCCCGCAGCAAGGCGCGTTCGCCAAGGAAGACGGCGAAGCCGTGATCGACGCGCAGGGCAAACGCATCCAGAAGTAAAAGAACGCAGCCCGGCGCCTTTTGTAAGCGGACTGACGGCTGGGATCATTACCATCGCGGCAATCGTTTCATTACGCCGCGATGACAAGTCATGCATTCCCTTGAAAGCCTCAACCAGTCCCTTTTTCTTTCGATCAACGCCGACCCGGCCACCCCGGTCTGGCAGATCCACGCCGCCATGCTGGTGGCGAACCGGCTGATCCTGCTGGTGCCGGCCGTGCTGGCTGCCCTGTGGCTGTGGGGCGGCCGGCCGCAGCGCGATGTGGCGTTGAAGGCGCTGGCCAGCATCGCCGCAGCGCTGTTCGCAAGCTACCTGTGCGGCGCGCTGTGGCCGCATGCGCGGCCCTTCGCCATCGGGCTGGGACATGCCTTCTTCCCGCACAAGGCGACGTCCTCGTTTCCCAGCAACCACACCATCATCATCGCCACGCTGGCGTGCGCGCTGATCCACGACCGGCGCTGGGCCGGCTGGGGCTGGCTGACGCTGGCCGCGGCCGTCCTGGTGGGCGCTTCGCGCGTGTACCTGGGCGTGCACTTCCCGCTGGACATCGTGGGCGGACTCTTGCTGGCGCCGGTGGCCGCCGGACTGACCGCCATGGCATGGCGCCGCTGCGGCGAACCTGCCACGGGCGTGGCGCAGGGCCTGTACCGCAAGGTACTGGCCCTGCCGATCGCGCGCGGCTGGATCCGCGCTTGAAGGGAGACCGCGCTCAGTTGATCGCGACTTTGGCGTCCTTGACCAATTTGGCGTAGTTCTCGGTATCCGTGCCGATACGCGCCTTCATCTCGGCAGGCGTATCGCCGATCGGCACCGCGCCGATCTCGGCCATCCTCCGCGAGAAGTCGGGCGAACGGATGATCTTGACCATCTCGGCATTCAGCCGCGCCACCACATCCACGGGCGTGGCAGCCGGCGCCAGCACGCCGAACCAGGTCCCCATGTTGAAGGGCTTGAGGCCAGCCTCCTCCATGGTGGGCACATCGGGCAGCGCGGCCGAACGCTGATTGGTGGTGACGGCCAGCGCGCGCAGCTTGCCGCTCTGGATGTGCGCCAGCACCGGCGTCACGGTATCGAAGGACATGTCGATCTGGCCGCCCAGGAGATCGGTGGTCAGGGGACCGCTGCCTTTGTAGGGTACGTGCAGCAGTTGCACATGCCCTTCCTTTTCGAATTGCGCGCCGATCAGGTGCTGTCCCGTGCCCATGCCGTTCGAGCCATAGGTCAGCTTGCCCGGCTGGCCTTGCGCCAGCTTCAGCAGAGACTTCACATCCTGCGCCGGCAGCTTGGGATTGACCACCAGCACGTTGGGCACCAGGGCCACGGTGGTCACCGGCGCGAAATCCTTCTGGAAGTCGTAATGCAGGCTCTTGTAGACGCTGGTGGCGATGGTGTGGTGCACGGCGCCCATCAGCAGCGTGTAGCCGTCGGGCGCGGCGCGGGCCACGTAGTCCGCGCCCAGGGTCGAGCCCGCGCCCGGCTTGTTCTCCACCACCACCGGCTGGCCCAGGCTCTTGGCCAGCTCCTGGCCCAGCGCGCGCGCCAGCACGTCGGTGGTGCCGCCGGCCGGAAACGGCACCACCAGGTTCACGGGCCGGACTGGATAGCCCTGCGCCTGCGCGCCGCCGGCCAAGGACAGGCCCGCCAGGCAGGCCAGCGCCAGGACGCGCGCAGGGTTCGTTCTCTTGTGCATGCTTGTCTCCTCGGTACGAATGGAATTCGCTTTTTGTCGTGGAACCTGAAGCGGGCCTTGGGGGTTCGCGCCCCGGTCCGGCTTCGGGTCTGCTTCGGGTCTGCTTCGGGTCTGCTTCGTCTATGCAGCCTTGGCCTTGGCCGCAACCGCCAGCTTCGCGCACACAGCCGCCGTGACTTGCTCCGTGGTGGCGGTTCCGCCCAGGTCACCCGTATGCAGCGAGGGATCGGCGGTCACGTTCTCGATCGCCTGCATCAGCCGCGCGGCGGCCTGCGTTTCGCCCAGATGCTCCAGCAGCATGACCACGGACCAGAAGGTGCCGACCGGGTTCGCCAGGCCCTTGCCCATGATGTCGAAGGCGGACCCGTGGATGGGTTCGAACATGGACGGATAGCGGCGCTCGGGATCGATGTTGCCGGTGGGCGCGATGCCCAGGCTGCCGGCCAGCGCCGCCGCCAGGTCGCTCAGGATGTCGGCGTGCAGGTTGGTGGCGACGATGGTGTCCAGCGTTGCCGGGCGGTTCACCATGCGGGCAGTGGCCGCGTCGACCAGTTCCTTGTCCCAGGCCACGTCCGGGAACTCGCGGCTCACCTCCATGGCGATCTCGTCCCACATGACCATGGCGTGGCGCTGCGCGTTGGACTTGGTCACCACCGTCAGCAGCTTGCGCGGACGGGATTGCGCCAGCTTGAACGCGAAGCGCAGGATGCGTTCGACACCCGCGCGGGTCATGATGGACACGTCGGTGGCGGCTTCCAGCGGATGGCCCTGGTGCACCCGGCCGCCCACGCCGGAGTATTCGCCTTCGGAGTTCTCGCGCACGATGACCCAATCCAGCTGCCCCGGCGCGCAGCGCTTGAGCGGCGCGTCGATGCCGGGCAGGATGCGCGTCGGGCGCACGTTGGCGTACTGGTCGAAGCCTTGGCAGATCTTCAGCCGCAAGCCCCACAGGGTGATGTGGTCGGGGATGTGCGGGTCGCCCGCCGAACCGAACAGGATGGCGTCCTTGCCGCGCAGGGCGTCCAGGCCGTCTGCCGGCATCATCACGCCGTGCTTGCGGTAGTAGTCGCCGCCCCAGTCGAAATCCTCGAACTCGAAGCTCAGGCCGCCGTCCCGGGCCAGCTCCTGCATGATGCGCTGCCCGGCGGGAATCACTTCCTTGCCGATACCGTCGCCGGGGATGGTTGCGATGCGATAGGTCTTCATATGCCGACTGGGCTCCTTGCTGGTGAGATGCTGTCGGCACTGTACTGAGCCTCGCGGGCGGCGGGCGCAGTGGAATTCAAAACATTATTAACCTGGAGTTGAAGGTGGGGCGTTCCAACGCGCTTCGTGGTCCAGCAGCCAGCGCTTGCGATGCAAGCCGCCGCCGTAGCCGGTCAGCGAGGCGTCGGCGCCCACCACGCGGTGGCAAGGCACCACGATGCCGACGGGATTCGCGCCGTTGGCCAGCCCCACGGCGCGCACCGCCGAGGACCGCCCGATGCGGCCCGCGAGGATGCCGTAGCTGATGGGCTGCCCGCCCGCAATCTCCCGCAGCGCTTGCCACACCAGGCGCTGGAAATCGGTGCCGCCGGTGGCCACGTCCAGGGCATCGATGGCGCGCACATCGCCGTCGAAGTAATCCAGCAGCGCGCGCCGCGCGGGCGACGCCTGGGCCGCATCGCGCAGTTCGACGTGCTGATTGCGGTACTGCCTGCGCAACAGCAGGTGCATGCGCGATTCGTAGTCTTCCCAATCGACCGCCCGCAGGCGTTGCTGCTCGTCGCTCAGGACCAGCATCAGGCCGATGGGCGTGGGAACGCGTTCAAGAAAGAAGGCCTGGGTTCGGGCGGGCATGGCAGACTCCAGCGGAGGGGATCGACGCAAGCAATATAGGCGCGGACGCGGGCCTTGCGCTGGCGGTTTTCGGACAGGAATGCCACGTCCACAACACTGTCCGAAAACCGCTAGATCCTACACCCGCCACGGCGTTAGCATCATCCCATGGACCTGAACCACGACGCCTGCTACAGCGCCATCCAAGTGCGCGACTCCCGTTACGACGGCCGCTTCTTCACCGTCGTGAAAACCACGCGCATCTATTGCCGCCCGGTCTGCCCGGCGCGCACCCCATTGTCGAAGAACGTCACGTTCTATGCCACGGCGGCGGCGGCACAAGAAGCCGGCTACCACCCCTGCCTGCGCTGCCGGCCCGAGACCGCGCCGGAAGTCGGGCCGGGGCATGAACTGCCGGATGACGTCGCCCGCGCGCTGCAGCTGATCGAGCTGGGCGCGCTGGACGAGGACGGCGTGGACGTCCTGGCGCAGCGCCTGGGCGTGGGCGAACGCCAGCTGCGGCGCCAGTTCCGCCAGCACCTGGGCGCCTCGCCCGTGGCCGTGGCCCAGACGCGGCGCGTGCTGCTGGCCAAGCAGTTGATCCACGAGACCCGGCTGCCGATGGCGGAGATCGCCTTCGCGTCGGGCTTTGGCAGCATCCGCCGCTTCAATGAGATCTTCCACGACCTGTTCGCGCGCGCCCCCGGTGAACTGCGCCGATCCGGCAAGCCGGAAGTGTCCGCGGCGCAGGAAGGCGAGATCAAGCTGCTGCTGCGCTACCGCCCGCCCTACGACTGGGACGCGATGCTGGCCTTCCTGCGGCTGCGCGCGATTCCCGGGATCGAACAGGTCACGGACGACAGCTATGCCCGCACCGTCCTGCTGGACGGCTGCCAGGGCACGGTGACGGTGCGCCCGGGCCGCGGCGATGCGCTCGAGGCCACGGTGCGCTTTCCCCGGCTGCAGGCGCTGCCGGCCATCATCGCGCGCCTGCGCCGTGTCTTCGACCTGGCCAGCGATCCCGTCGCCATCGCCGCGCAATTCGCCAGCGATCCCGTCATGACGGAACTGATCCGCGCGCGGCCCGGCCTGCGCGTGCCCGGCGCCTGGGACGGCTTCGAACTGGCGATGCGCGCCGTGTTGGGCCAGCAGATCACCGTGGCCGCGGCCATACGCCTGGCGGGCAAGCTGGTGGCCGCGCACGGCGCGGCCATGGCGCGGCCCGAAGGCGCGCTGACGCACGTGTTCCCCTTGCCTGAAGCCGTGGCGGCCGCCGAGCTGGCGTCGCTGGGCATGCCGCGCAGCCGCGCCGCAACCTTGTCGGCGGTCGCCGCCGCGGCGGTGGCTGACAGGCACCTGTTCGAGGCCGCCGGCGGCCTGGACGACGCGGTGCGCCGCTTGCGCACCATACGCGGGGTGGGCGAATGGACTGCGCAATACATCGCCCTGCGCCAGCTGCGCGAGCCGGACGCGTTTCCGTCCGCCGACATCGGCCTGATCCGCGCATTGGAAAGGCTGGAAACGCGGACCTACACGCCCGCGCAACTGCTGGCCCGCGCCGAAACCTGGCGGCCCTGGCGCGCCTACGCGGCGCAGCACCTGTGGACGGCCTGAGCGAAGGCCGGGTTCACCACCGGTCTTCCGCGCCCTTCCTGAAGTACGCCACCAGGAAGTCCACGAACACGCGCACCTTGGCCGACAGGTGGTGCCGTTCCGGAAAGATGGCGTAGATGTCGGCCTGCGGCAAGGCGTAGTCTTCGAGCACCTGCACCAGCCTGCCGCTGCGCAGATAGCGCGCCAGGTCCCATTCGGCGCGCTGCAGGATGCCCAGGCCGGCCAGGCCCCAGGTCAGCGTCACTTCGCCGTCATTGCTGCTGAGGTTGCCGCGCACCTTCACGGTCTCGCTGCGGCGTCCCTTGGTGAAGCGCCACAGGCCGTACGCGGCTTCATTCTGCCGCAGCACGATGCATTGGTGCCGCGCCAGGTCGTGCGGCGTGGCGGGAATGCCGTGGGCCTTCAGGTAGCCCGGCGATGCGCAGACCAGCCGCCGGTTGGGTGCGATCTTGCGGGCGATGAGTCGGGTATCAGGCAGGTCGCCGAAGCGCACCGCCACGTCGACAGCGTCCTGCACGAAGTCCGCGGGGCTGTCGGTCAGCTGCAATTGTAGCGACACTTCGGGGTACTTCTGCGCGAACTCCGCCATGGCGGGCGCGATGTAGCTGCGGCCGAAGCCCAGCGGCGCGTTGACCTTTAGCAGGCCGCGCGGACTGTCCTGGCGGCTGGCGATGAGCTGGTCCAGGTCCTCGAGCTCGCCCAGGATGCGGCGGGCGTTTTCCAGGTAGACCTCGCCTTCCGCGGTCAGGCTCAGGCGCCGCGTGCTGCGGTTGACCAGCCGCACGCCCAGCCGGGCCTCGATCTGGGCCAGCCGCTTGCTGACCGCGGCCGGCGTGACGCCCAGCTCGCGGGCGGCGGCGGACATGCCGCCGGCGCGCACCAGTTCGACCACCAGCTGCAACTCGTTGGAATGTCCCATGGCCCCCTCGAGGTCCGCCGGACGCCAGGCGCCCCGGCGCGGGGCGGATCAGTCGCGGAAGTTCTCGAACTGCAGGGGCAGGTCGACGTCGGTCTTCTTCAGCAGCGCGATGGCGGTCTGCAGGTCGTCGCGCTTCTTGCCGCTGATGCGCAGCTTGTCGCCGTTGATCTGCGATTCCACCTTGAGCTTGGCGTTCTTGATGGCGGCGATGAGCTTCTTGGCCACCGGCTGTTCGATGCCCTGCTTGATGGTGACCTTCTGGCGCGCGCCGCCCAGGTTTTCGAGGGGATCGGCCACGTCCAGGCAACGCACGTCGATGCCGCGGGCCGCCAAGCGCCCGCGCAGGATGTCCAGCATCTGCTTGAGCTGGAACGCGCTGGAAGCGACCTGGGTCACGACAAATTCGTCGAGTTCGAACTTGGCGTCGCTGCCCTTGAAATCGAAGCGGGTGGCGAGTTCGCGGTTGGCTTGGTCGACAGCGTTGGAGAGTTCGTGTTTGTCGACTTCGGAGACGACGTCAAAAGTAGGCATGACACGGGGTCCTGTAATTGGGTGGGAAAAATACTTGCTGCCTCCATTTTACCGACCCCGCGCCCCGCGTCACGTCGTCACCACCAACAGCCGCTCCGGCCGCAGCGGATGCGCGATGACCTGCGCTTCGATGCCATAGGCCAGGTACAGATTGGCCGGCGTCAGCACCTGCGCGGGCGTGCCCGCGGCGATGGCGCGGCCCGCACAGAGCAGCAGCAGGCGGTCGCACCAGCGCGCGGCCAGGTTCATGTCGTGCAGGATCACCAGTACGCCCGTATCGCCGGCATGGGCCAGCTCCGCCGCGACCCGCAGCAGATCGCCCTGGTGCTTGGGGTCGAGGCTGGCGGTGGGCTCGTCCAACAGCAGGTAGCGCGGCTCGCCTGGCGCGCGCGCCGCCTTGCACTGCACCAGCACCCGCGCGAACTGCACCCGCTGCTGCTCGCCGCCCGACAGTTCGGGATAGCGCCGCGCTCGAAGGTGGAATACGTCGGCCCAGCCCAGGGCCAGATCCACCAGCGCGTCCACCTCGGCCGGCGACAGCTCCGGAAAGGGGTAGGCGCCCATCGCCACCACTTCACGCACGTCCAGATCGAAGGTCAGCCCGGGCTTTTGCGGCAGCACGGCGCGCTGCCGCGCCTGCTGCCGGTGCGGCAACCGTGCCAGTTCGGTATCGCCCAACCGCAATTGGCCGGCTTCCGGCGCCAGTTCGGCCGACAGCGCCCCCAGCAGCGTGGACTTGCCCGCGCCGTTGGCGCCCAAAAGGCCCACGACTTCGCCGGGCCGCAAGGCCAACGACACGCGGTCCAGGATGCGGTTGCCGCCGCGCACCAGTATCAGGTCTTCGGCCGCCAGCATCATCCCTGCCTCCGGCCGCGCGCCAGCAGCCACAAGAAGAACGGCCCGCCCACCAGGCTGGTGACCAGGCCGATGGGCAATTCGGCCGGCACCACCGCCACGCGCGATAGCCAGTCCGCCAGCACCAGCGCCAGCGCGCCGCCCAGCACGCAAGCGGGTAGCAACCAACGGTGATTCGCGCCCAGGGTCATGCGCACCAGATGCGGCACCACCAGGCCGACGAAGGCGATGCCGCCCGTGGCGGCCACCAAGGGTCCTATCATCAGTGCGCAGGCCAGCACCAGTTGGGCGCGCACGCGCTTGAGCGCGTAGCCCAGATGCTGGGCCTCGCGCTCGCCCAGCAACAAGGCGTTCATGACCCGCCACTGCCCCATCAGCCACAGTGACAGCAGCAGCACCCAAGGCCCCAGGAACGCCAGCAGCGTCCAGTTCGCCCCCGCCAGGCTGCCCATGCTCCAGAAGGTCAGGTCGCGCAGCTGGGCGTCATTGGCCACGAAGGTGAACAGTCCGATCAGGGACCCGGCCACCGCATTGATCGCAATGCCGGCCAACAGCAGCCCCGCCACGCCAGGCACCCTGCGGCCCAGCACATAGGCGCAGAACGTGGCCAGCAGGCTGCCCAGGAAAGCCGCCGGCGCCAGTATCCAGAAACCGCCCGAGGTCAGGACGATGGCGCCGACCGCGCCCAGCGCGCCGCCGGCGGAAATGCCGATCAGCCCGGGCTCGGCCAGGGGATTGCGGAACAGGGCCTGCATGGCGGCGCCCGCGACGGCCAGCGCGGCGCCTGCCACCAGCGCGAACAGCACCCGCGGCAGTCGGATGTCGATCAGCACGTTGCGCCAGAGTTCGCTGCCGGGAGCGGGCTGTCCCCACAACAGGGACGGCAACTCGCCCAGCGGAATGCGGACCGCGCCGCTGCTGCTGGCGGCCAGGGCCGCGACCACCAGGGCAGCGCCCAGCGCCAGCAAGGCCAGCGGCGCCGCCGTGCGCCCCGTGCTAGCGCGCCATGGCACCGGCCGCCTCCCGCTTGAGTTCGGTCAGCGCCTGCGGCAGCCGCGGCCCCATGCCCAGCAGCAGTAGGTCGTCCATGACGATCACGCGCTTGCGGGCAGCGGCGGGCGTCGAGGCAAGGCCCGGCATGGCCAGCAGTTTCTCCATGCCGCCGGAGGCTTCGAGCGAGGTCCTGGTCACGACGATCACATCCGGCGCCAGCGCGCTGACGGCCTCGGCCGACACGGGCTTGTAGCCCTGCTGGTCCTTCAGCACGTTGACCAGCCCCGCCATCGCCATGACCTCGTTAGCGGCGGTGCCGCGCCCCGCTCCCTGCAACGCGCCGGTACGGTTGAGCAGCAGGATGGCGCGGGCATTCGTGACCGGGATGGCTTCGACCGCCTTGAGGTCGCGCGTGATGTCCTGCACCATGCGCTCGCCAGCCGGGGCCACGTCCAGCGCCTCGGCGATGTTGCGGATGCGCGCCTTGAGCGAATCGACCGAGGGCGAATCCGGCACCGTCACCACCGGCACGCCCACCTCGCCCAGACGCTTGAGCGCGTCCGGCGGGCCGGCCTGCTCGGACGCCAGTACCAGGTCGGGCTTGAGCGCCAGCACGCCTTCCACCGGTACCGAACGGTAGTAGCCCACCCGCGGCAGCCTGGTCGCCGCCTCCGGGTAGAGGCTGGAGAGATCGTCTCCCACCAGCTTGCCGCCCTGCCCCAGCTGATACACGATTTCGGTCACGCTGCCGCCCAGCGTCACCACCCTTTCGGGCGGCGCCGCTTGCGCGGCGGCGGCCAGCGCCCATCCCACAGCCACTGCCAACCATGTCTTCATTGCGTCGTCCTCAGGCGGCCAGCGGCACGCTGCACAGGCTGATCATCAGTTCGCGCCATTGCGCCAGTTCCGGCTTGCCCGGCTTGCGTTCGCCGAAGAACTGCGCGATCAGGTCGCCGGTGGAGGAATACAGCTCCAGCGAGGTGACCCAGCCGTCCGAGGTCGGCTTGTTCACCACCCAGGCCGAGGCGATGGCGGTGGTGTCCAGGTGCAGGTTGAACTTGGGATCCAGCACGTTGTACCAGGGGCCGGTGCGGCGCAACTGCTGCACCGGGCCGGTATGGATCTGGATCATGCCCCGGTTGCCCACGAAGCACATGATGGACAGCCCGGACTGCGCCGCGGATTCCAGCATGCGTTCAACGGCGTCGGCCGGCACCGGCTGCGCCAGATCCTCGCCCGCGGCCGCCAGGGCCGCCAGGCGCGACACCTTGAACTTGCGCAGCAGGGGGAAGAACTCGTGCGTATCCTGCATGCCCAGCCAGGCCTCGCGCCATTGCGCGCTGTCCTCGACCCGGTCGGCGTCGGCGGCGGGCGCATAGGGCTGGGTCTCGGGCCATTGCGCCTCGCCCGCGAACTTGGCGACCAGAGCGTCGTAGGCGGTGGCATCGGTGGCCTCGGTGCGATAGACCTTGTGCACCGCCACGCCCGCGCCGTCGAAGAACTGCAGGCTGTGGCGGCCGTCCTGCTCGACTGCCCAGGCCGACTTCCAGGCCGTGAAGAACACACGCAGGTCGATGTCCGGCCCCAGCACCAGGCCTACCGGACCGTCGGCCTGGATGTCCTCATACACGCCGTGACGCTCGTGCACACACCAGTCGTTGCGCGTCAGCGCCATGACCGGACCCAGCGTGCCCAATTCGCGGAAGATCTCCTGGGGCGTGCCGTGCAGGGCCGTAGCCTTCAGGCCGCCGCACTCCGCCGCCACCCACTCGGCTTCGGACACTCCCAGCGCCTGCGCCAGGTTGCGGGCGCGCAGCTTGGGTTGCGAGGCGGCCAGGGCCTCGTTGCGGGCGCGCAGTTCCTGGGCGCGGGACGTGAAATCGGTATTGCTCATCATGGGCCCTCCGGCCGTTGCTAAGGTTTGCGTAGACCGCCGCCGCCCCGGTATTGCCCGGACCGGCGGCGGGTCTGGATCAATACTGGTATGTCAGTGAGACGCGCAGGCTGCGTCCCGGTTCCGTGTACCAATCGACCGGCCGCGGAATGGCGATGGCGCCGGCGGTCGGCACGTTGATGGCCTCCCAATACTTCTTGTCGAACAGGTTGAATACGCCTGCCTGCACCTGCAGCCCCTTCACCGCGGCCGGACGCCAATAGCCCATCAGGTCCACCACGCCGTAGCCGGGCGCCTGGAAATCGGGATTGCGCGCCGTGGCCGTGGGCTCGGGATACTCGACCTTGTCGCGCTTCAGGGCGGTGGTCAGCATGGCGTCCACCCCCCACGCGTCGCGGCTGTAGCCCAGACCCAGCACCGCCTTCAGCGGCGCCACCGAGTTCAGGTACTGCCCCGTGCCTTCGTCCTTGCCCACGGCCCACGCCAGCGAGCCCCAGGTGCGCCAGCCTGGCGAAAACTTCCAATGCGCGCTGGCTTCGGCGCCATAGATGCGCACCTTGGCGCGATTGACGTTGCCGGTCACGCCCAAGGGATACTGTCCGGCCCAGCCCGGCTGCCACTGGGGCGAGGACGCGTTCAGCGGCACATCGCCGTCGATGAAGTTCTGGTAGCGGTTGTCGAACAACGATACCGCGCCGCCCAGGGAATCGGAACCGATCTTGGCGCCCAGCTCCCAGCCCTTGCTGGTTTCGGGCTTCAGATAGGGGTTGCCCACGCGCAGGTAGGTGCCGGGGCCGCCGTAGTTGGTGTAGAGCTGGGTCGGGCTGGGCGCCTTGAAGCCGTAGGCGTACTGCGCATACAGGCTCAGCTCGTCCGCCGCCTTCCAGGTGGCCAGCAGCTTGGGCGAGAAGCGGCTGCCGCTGTTGGACGGCGGCAGCGCGCCCGCATTCGGGTTGCTTTCGTAGCTGGCCGTGGACTGCGGCTTCTGTTCGTAGTGGTCATAGCGCAGCGCCGGCATGATGGTGTAGCGGCCGTCGGCGAAACTGAATTCGTCCTGCACCCACAGGGCCCATTGATTGCCCTTGGACTGCGGCACGTCGGCCTGGTTGGTGTGCAGCATGTCGCACAGGCGCGGGCCCATGGGCGCCGCCGTGCCGGGGGGAATCGCGGGGCAATTGTCGTAGCCGCTGGAGTACTGCTCGGTCTTGTTGCCGTACCACTCGCCGCCTATCGTCCACAGCTGAGATGCCGTCGCGCCCGCCAGCCGCTTGGTGACTTCGCCGTTGAAGCCGAACATCGTCTGTCGGATGGAATTGCTACGGCCGTAGGGGCCGCTGGGATAGCCGTAGTAGTAGGGATCCCCCCGCCAGCGGTAGGCACGGGAATCGACGCTGCGCACGCCGCTCAGCGAGCTGTCCAGCTGCAGGCGCTGCCAATAGACGACCGCCGTGGCGGTGTCGATCAGGCTGCCCTCGCCAGGCGCCTTGTACGAATAATCGAAGGACACGCGCTGGCGCTCGGTTTCCTTGCGCGTGCTGTTCTCGCCGTACAGGTAGCTGGTGCCCGCGCCCTGCTCGAACATGCTGTCGATGTCGGCGTTGCGCTTGAAGTATTCGCCTGTCAGGCCGAAGCGGTGGCCGCCTTCGACGCGCTGCTGCAGCTTCAAGAGGAAGCTGCGCTGGTCATAGTCTTCCGGACTGGGTTCACTGCGCTTGGGGCCATAGCCGCCCACGTCGCCGCGGTTGTCCAGGGCATGGCCGTTGCGCACGCCGGCCTGCACCAGCCAGAACGTGTTGCTGTGGATCTGGCCGGCCAGCGCCGCGTTGGCACCCCAGCTGCTGTCGGCCGTGTCGTAGTCTGTCTTGGCCAGCGCGCCGAGGGTCTTGCCGTCGGTCAACAGGTCCGACGGCTGCAGCGTGTGCAGGTCGGCCATGCCGGAAATCGCGCCGGAACCGCCGCTGCTGGCGTCGGCGCCGCGCACGATGTCCAGGCGCGACAGGCTGTTGAAGTCCACCGCCTCCAGCCCGCCCTTCAGGCCGCGCGCGCCGTCGTCCAGCCACGGCAGGCGGATGCCGTCCACCCGCGTCAGCACGCGGTCCTGGTCCAGGCCGCGGATGTTGATGCTGTTGGTCGTGCGGTTGAAGTTCACGCCGGGCTCGGCGCGCCTGCCGAAGTCGGTCCAGTTCCTGACCTGCAGCTCGTCCAGGCGCTTGCGGTCGGTGCTGGTTTCCCAGGCCGGCGTGACCGGCGCACCCTCGCCGTCGACCTGGACAGGCGCCAGCTGCGTCACGTCCGCGGGCGTGACCGCCTGCAGCACGTAGACGCGGGCACTGCGCTCCTGCACGCCCAGGCCGCTGCCCGCCAGCAAGCGCGCAAAGCCGTCATTCACGGAATAGACCCCATCCAGCCCCGCCGTGCGGCGCTGGCCCACCAGCGCCGCATCGAACAGCACCGTCACGCCCGCGCTGTCGGCAAAGCGCGGCAGCGCCTCGGCCAGCGCGCCCGCGGGAATGCGATAGCCGCGCGCCTGCGTCTGCTGCGCAGGCTGGGCCCATGCGCCGCTCGCCGGCAGCAGAGCCGCGGACAGGGCGGCCAGCGCCAGCGCGGCATGCACGGCGGCGGCGACGCGGGTCATACGGCATTGCAGGCCTCGGGCGGGTCGGGAGCCGCTTGCGCGGCCGGCGGGTAGATAAGCCATGGTCGTCCTTTCGATCCAACAGGTGTCGGCATTCGTTTGCCTCTACAGACCATGACCCTCGTGAAATCCGAATCGGACAGCTGGCCCTCCAGTTTTTTGTAACAGCGCGGATTCAGGCCTCGGCGGCCGCGCGCAAGGTGATCGTCACCCAGTACGGCGTGCGGTAGCGCACCTGCACCGGCAGGGTCGCGGGCAGCGCCGCCAGGACCGCATCGGTGTCGCGCAGCTGGAACGCGCCCGAGATGCGCAGGTGCGCAGCCTCGGGGTCGCACCGCAACATGCCGGAACGGTAGCGGCCAAGTTCCGCCGCGAAGGCGTCCAGGCGCATGCGCTGGGCGTACAGCACGCCGCGCTGCCAGTCGCTGGCATGCGGGTCCGCGAGTGACGGCGGCGACGCGCCCTCGTCCGTCAAGCTGCTCTGTTCGCCAGCCGCCAGGCTGACCAGGCTGCGCGGATGCGCGGCGCTGCCGACACGGACCCGCCCTTCCTGCACGCTGACGCGGCACAACCCGCCCTCTTGCCGCACGCAGAAGCGCGACGCCTGCGCCTCGATGTCTCCCAGGCGGGTGCGCACCACGAAGGGCCGTGGCGCAGGCGCCGTATCGGCCACGGCATGTACCGCGATCTCGCCGGCGCGCAGGCGCAGCAGGCGGGCCGTGGAGCTGAACATCACGTCGACGGCGCTGGCCGTGTTCAACAGCAGCGTGGAGCCGTCCGCCAAGGCCACTTCGCGCCGCTCGCCCGGCGCGCTGCGATAGTCCGCGGTCCAGTCCAGCGGATCGGCGCGCCAGGCGGCCCAGCCGACGGGCCCGGCCACCACCAGCGCAACCAGCGTCTTGAGCGCGGCGCGGCGGCTGCCGAGTTCGGGGCGGTTCAAGGTCGCCATGCCCAGCGCCGCCGGAATCAGGCCGAAGCGTTCGTTCACGCGTTGCGCGCGCTGCCAGGCATGCTCGTGCTCGGCCTTGCTGGCGCGCCATTGTTCACAGGCACGCTGGTCGGCGTCGGTGGCGCGGCCCGAACTCAGCCGCAGCAGCCAGCGCGCGGCCTCGCGCGCCACGCTGCGTTCGACGGGCGGCGGCTCGGGCGCCGCCTCGGCCTGCGGGCTCAGATCGACGCCATGATGCATTGCTCGAATCCCTTGGCGATGTAGCGGTGCACGGTGCGCAGCGACACGTTGAGCCGGGCGGCGATTTCGCCATGGCTCAAGCCTTCGAGCTGCGCCATCAGGAATGCCTGGCGGGCCGGCAGGGACAGGCCCGCCAGCATCTCGTCGATTTCCTGCAGCGTTTCCAGGATGATCAGGCGCTGCTCGGCCGAGGGCGCCAGCGCCTCTGGCATCAGAGCCAGGGCTTCCAGGTAGGCCTGCTCCACCGAGCGCCGCCGATGGTGGTTCAACAGCAGGCGCTTGGCGATGGTGGTGAGATAGGCGCGCGGCTCGCGCAGGGCGTCCAGTTCGTGGCGGTGGCGCAGCACCCGCACGAAAGTGTCCTGCGCCAGGTCGGCCGCGTCGAAGGGGTTGCCCAGCTTGGCGCGCAGCCAGCCATGCAGCCATCCATGATGAGCGCGGTAAAGCAGATGGACGTTGTCGCTGGCTGCGACCGCGGGATTCGGCACGGAGGGCTCCCTGAACTATCAACTACAAATAGAAATCAATCTCATTCTAAATGCAAAACCATGATTCCGGTCAAGTCCGCGCGCAGCGCTTGACGGGGATATGATGGGGACGGATTCCCCCCTACAGGCCTGCCCCATGCTCTATGCCGCGCTCAAATTCATCCACCTGATGGCCGTGATCCTCTGGGTCGGGGGCATGCTGTTCGCGCACTGTTTCCTGCGGCCGGCGGCCGCGCAGCTGGAACCGCCGGTACGGCTGCGGCTGATGGCGTCCGTGCTGGGGCCGTTCCTGAACGCCGTGCTGGCGGCCATCGTGCTGATCCTGTTTTCCGGCGCGGTCATGATCGGCCAGGAAGCCAGCCAGGCCGCGCAGACGGGCGGCGCCTTCTTCATGCCGCGCAGCTGGACCCTCATGGCCTCGGGCGGCCTGGTCATGACGGCCATCTACGCCTATATCCGCTTCGTGCTCTACCCGCAGCTGCGGGCGGCGGTCGCAGCCGCGGACTGGCCCCAGGGCGGGCAAGCCATGGGCGGCATCCGCCGCTGGGTCGGCATCAACCTGCTGCTGGGCATCGCCATCGTGGCCATCGTCTTTCTGGGGTAGCTGGATATCAGCCGGCGCCCGCCAGCTATCGGTCATGCGATGACTGGTATCGGAATTCTTTTGCTTGGTGCAATACGCATTACATCCGCGCTGGCCACACTGCGGATGACTCTCGCGGGCCTACACAAACAAAAGGAATCTCCATGATCAAGCGTGTCTTCCAGCTGGCCGCCCTCGGCCTGTTCGTTTCCGCCTCGGCCGCGCATGCCGCCGCCCCCATCGACAACAGCTCCCTGGACCAGCCTGGGTTCCGCGAGCACAAGGCCACCTACGGCGTGGTCTACCGCCTGCCCCAGGACGTCAACGCCGTCCTGGATGCCAAGATCAACGGCACGCTGAAGGCCGACCTGCTCACACTGGGCCTGAAGACCGAAGCCGAGACGCCCAACATGCCGCACGTGACGGTGGTGCACATCCACAGCGCCGACCCGCAAACGCCTGCCCGCATGCTCAAGGCCCTGCCCAAGCCGCCGGCCCCCTTGCAGATCACGCTGAAGACTTTCTATCCCACCGAAGCCGCCAAGGGCGCGGGCCACCCGTGGTGGCTGGACCTGGGCGTGGTCAAGAGCGGCCAGGGCTTCGAGGACATGATGCGCTACAACACCGTGGCCACCGCCGCCCTGGCGCCGCTGCGCGACGGCCCGCTGCCGCGCGTCACCGGCCCGGTCTACGCCAAGATGGGCGATGCCGGAAAGGACCTGGTCAAGACCATGGGCGTGAGCGGCGTGAACATCATGCAGGACGGCAAGGAAGTGCGCGCGCACAACCCGCACACCACGCTGGTCTACAGCATGGCGCCGTACGACGCGCGCCTGCAGGACGCCATGAAGCAGGAGTCCGACAAGTTCAACGCCGTGCTGCCGGACGGCATCAACACCACCTTCAAGGACGTCTCCATCGTCGAGATCGGCTTCGCCGGCAACGTGGTGCGCGAAATCTACCGCGTCAGCCTGGAAGACGGCTCGGCCATCGACGTGGCCACGGGCAAGAAGGTCGGCTCCTAAGCCGCGCCGGCTGCGGGAGCGCCCGCGCGTTCCCGCAGCACCTCGCGGATCAGCCCGCGCAGCCAGGCCTGCAGCGGCGAGGTGTGCAGGCGCCGCGGCCACACCATCACCAGCTCGATCTTGCGCAGGCTGGCGGGCAGCTCCAGCGTCGCCAGCGGAAAATGCCGGGCGTGCGCGCGCGCCACGCTGGCCGGCATGGTGGTCGCGTAATCGGTGTCCAGCAGCACATAGGGCGTGATGCCAAAGCCCGACAGATAGGCCGAAAACTCCAGGCGGGCCGCGTCCGGCTTGAGCGCCCGGTCGAAGTTGGTCTCCCGGCCGTACATCTGGGCGAAGGCAAACCACTTGATGGACGGCAGGTCCGCCAGCGTCAGCGCGCCCCGCCCGGCCCAGGGATGTTTGGCCGACACCACGCAGACGCGCCGGTCCTTGAACAGCGTGTCGCGGTGGAACCGCGCCGGTACCTTGCCGAACAGGCCGATGGCCAAGTCCAGGCGTTCCGCGTCGAGATCGTCGGGAACGAAATCCCCGTGCACGGACTGGAAGCGCAGCGTGATGCCGGGTGCGGCGCGATGCAGGCGTTCGATCAGGGGCGCCGCCAACAGGATCTCGCTGTGCGCGCCGGTGCCGATATTGACCACGCCGCCGGCCTTGGCAGGATCGAAGGCTTCCGGCGGACGCAGCGCGGATTCGATCTGCGCCAGCGCGTCGTGCACCGCCGAATGCAGCTCCAGCGCGCGCTCCGTCGGGATGAAACGGCCTTTCACCACCACCAGCAAGGGGTCCTCCAGCCGCAGGCGCAAGCGCGCCAGGTCGCGGCTGATGGCCGGCTGCGTCTTGTGCAGCAGGGCCGAACTGGCCGTGGCGCTGCGCGTGCGCATGAGGGCGTCGAACGTCAGCAGCAGGTTCATGTCCAGCCGGCGCAGATAGGGCAAGGATTGGGCGTCGCTCATGCCACCCATACTATGCTCTAAAGGCATGCATTGGAAATTTCATATCATTTTTGGCATATATGGCTTGCGCAACCGGCATTGGGCAAGGCGGCCGGCCTTGGCTACAGTCCGCGGCAGATCGGGGCCTTCCGCACCCGACCCGACTTTCCGGAGACCGCCGCAATGAACCCCTTGGGCCTGACCGCCGCGCGCTGGCGCGCTTCCCCCCGCCGCTGGATGGCGGCCGCGCTGACCGGTGCGGCGCTGCTCATGGGCGCCGCCCAGCCGGCCGTGGCCGCCTTCCCCGAACGTCCCGTGACGCTGGTGGTGCCCTTCCCCGCTGGCGGCACGCCCGACATCCTGGCACGCCTCCTCAGCGACAGCCTGGCCAAGCGCTTGGGCCAGCCGCTGATCGTGGAAAACCGCGCCGGCGCCGGCGGCAATATCGGCGCGCAGGCCGTGGCCCGCGCCGCGCCCGACGGCTACACGCTGCTGATGTGCGCCTTCGGCTGCACGGTCGCGCCCTCGCTCTACCAGCCCGCCCCCTACGACATCGTCAAGGATTTCGCTCCTGTGGCCATGGTCGGCACGGTGCCCAGCGTGCTGGTCGTCAATCCCAAGGTGCCGGCGCAAACCGTGGCCGAGCTGCTGGCCTACGCCCGCGCCCATCCGGGCAAGCTGAACTCGGCCTCGTCGGGCGTGGGCGGCTCGGCCCACCTGGCCACGGAACTGCTGAAGCTGCGCACCGGCATCGACGTGGCGCACATCCCCTACAAGGGCGCCGGGCAGGTCGCGGCCGACCTGCTGGGCGGGCAGGTCGACATGTATTTCGACAACCTGCCGGCTTCGCTGGCGAACATCCGCGCGGGCAAGCTACGGGCCCTGGCCGTGGCCAGCGCCAAGCGCGCGCCGGCCATTCCGGACGTGCCGACCTTCGCCGAGGCCGGCGTGGCCGACTTCCTGATCACGCCCTGGTTCGGCATCATGGCCCCGGCCGGCACGCCGGACGCCACGCTGGCCGCGCTGCACGGCGCCTTCAACGACGCCTTGCAGGCGCCCGAGGTCGCCGCCAAGATGCGCGAATTGGGCGTGGAAACCGCCGCCGGCCCGCGCCAGGCGCTAGGGGACTTCGTAGTGGCCGAAACCGCGCGCTGGAAGGACGTGATCCAGGCCAACCACATCCGGGCGGAATGATGGCGGACGACGAACCCGGCCGCGCGGCATCGGACGCGCTCGCCCCGATCCGGCTGCGAGACATGGGCGCCTTCCATGTCGGCGGGCGCGAGGTGAGCCTGTCGGGCCAGCCGCGGCGCGAAGTCGTCATGGCCGAGGGCGGTCAACCCGTCGCGCTGGACCCCAACGGCACCTACCGCGTCGAGCAGATGTATGCGCAGTACTTCCTGGCCGAACCGGCCAGCGGCCGCGCGCCGCTGGCGTTCTGGCACGGCGGCGGCATGACCGGCGCGGCGTGGGAGACCACGCCCGACGGCCGCCAGGGCTGGCTCCACGCCTTCCTGCGCCGCGGCTGGGACGCCTATCTTTGCGATGCCGTGGAACGCGGCCGCTCGGGCTACGCGCCGGTCCCCGGGGTCTGGCCCGAAGGCCCCATCGTGCAGACGCAAGAGGACTGCTACACGCGCTTTCGCATCGGTCGCCCGGGCGCCCGCCCCGGCCCCGACGGCGCCTATGGCAACACACAGTTCCCGGTGCAAGCCTTCGGCGACCTGGCCGCGCAGATGGTGCCGCGCTGGGTGCATACCGACGCCGCCATCCTGCGCGGCTATCTGGCTCTGCTGGAGCGGGTCGGCCGCATGATCGTCATCTGCCATTCGCAGGCGGGCGTGTTCGGCATCCGCGCGGCCGCCGCCCGGCCCGACCTGGTGCGTGCCGTGGTGGCGCTGGAGCCGGCCAGCATCCCGCCGCTGGACGCCGGCTACCGCACGCCCACGCTGATCCTCATGGGCGACAACATGGACACGGACCCGCGTTGGCCGAACATGCGCGAGCGGGTGCGCGATTTCACGCAGCGGCACGCTTGCGTCACCCTGCTGTCGCTGCCTGAACTGGGCATCGCCGGCAATTCGCACATGCTGATGATGGACCGCAACAGCCTGGACCTTGCCGCGCGCGTGCACGACTGGCTGATGGCCCTGCCGCCGGCCTGAATTCCCGCCGCGGACGGGTCCCCGCCTGCTGCCATTTCGTGGCAGCATTATGGATCCGTCATCCCCGCCTGCCCCCATGTCCCGCACCGAACGCCTCCTGGGCCTGATGCAGACCTTGCGCTGCCATCGCCGCCCCGTCAGCGGCCGCCAGCTGGCCGCCGACCTCGGCGTCAGCATCCGCACGCTGTACCGCGACATCGCCACCCTGCAATCGCAGGGCGCCGAGATCGAGGGCGAGCCGGGCGTGGGCTACGTGCTGCGGCCCGGTTTCATGCTGCCGCCGCTGATGTTCAGCACCGAAGAGATCGAGGCGCTGGTGCTGGGCACCCGCTGGGTGGCCGACCGTGCCGACCCGCGCCTGGCGCAGGCCGCGAGCAACGCGCTGGCCAAGATCGGCGCGGTGCTGCCGGCGGAACTGCGCGACGGGCTGGACGCGATACCGCTCTTGGTCGGTCCCAGCGCGATGCAGGTGGTGGACCGCGTGGACCTGTCGCTGATCCGCCAGGCCATACGCTGCGAACAGAAGATCGACATCACCTACCGCGACGACAAGGGCGCCGATTCCACGCGGGTGATCTGGCCGTTTGCGCTGGGTTTCTTCGACAGCGTGCGCATCGTCATGGCCTG
The DNA here is from genome assembly GCF_013267355.1 of Achromobacter pestifer. Classification (NCBI taxonomy): domain Bacteria; kingdom Pseudomonadati; phylum Pseudomonadota; class Betaproteobacteria; order Burkholderiales; family Alcaligenaceae; genus Achromobacter; species Achromobacter pestifer. The sequence goes on along the minus strand of NZ_CP053985.1, from coordinate 4,127,047 downwards.
GTGCGAACTGCGCCAGGATTTCCGCCATTTCCGCACCGACCGCATCGCCACGCTGACGCCGGGCGCGCGTTATCCCAAGCGCCGCCATGCGCTGCTGAAGGAGTGGCGCGCGATCGATCGCTCGCCCAAACAATGCGGATGAAAGCTACTGCCAAAAACTGACAGCACCCCTGTCTAAGATGAGCGCGTCTACCACCCGGAGCGCATCATGTCAGACACCAATTTCGTGATTTTCTACGTCGAAAAGCCGGCCGCCAGCGCGGCGTTCTACAGCGCCCTGCTGCAGCGTCCGCCCCTGGAAAGCTCGCCCACTTTCGCGCTGTTCAGGCTGGATTCCGGCCTGATGCTGGGCCTGTGGTCGCGTTATACCGTGGAGCCTGCCGCCGCTGGCCGCGGCGGCGCGACCGAACTGGCCTTCACCGTTCCCGACGCGCAGGCGCTGGACCGCCGCCACCTGGACTGGAGCCTGCGCGGCCTGCCCATCCTGCAGGCGCCCACCGACATGGATTTCGGCCGAACCTTCGTGGCGCTGGATCCCGACGGCCACCGGCTGCGCGTGTTCGCGCCGGCGCCTCAGGAACAGGCCGCGGAGCAGGCCGCGCCCGCCATGGCCAGCGCTTGAGGTACGGGGATCAAGTACGGGCCTGAGGCGCTGGCCTCGGGCCCGTGGCTGAACCGGGCGCAGCAATATCAGGAGCGCTGATCGCGCGGGGTCAGCGCCACGGTTTCGGCACGCCTGCGGAACAGCAGCTGGTACAGCACGGCCAGCACCAGCAGGAACGGCACGCCGAACACCAGCGTCATCTTGAAGACGCTGGTGAAATAGGTGGTGGCCAGGATGGCCAGCATCGCGCCCGCGCCCAGCAGGGTCAGCACCGGAAAGCCCGGCATGCGGAACGACAGTTTCCCGCCGCCTTCGCGCGCCCAGCGGCGCCGGAAGCAATAGTGGGTCACGAAGATCATCATCCACGTGAACAGCGCGCCGAACATCGAAATCGCCATCATCAGCGTGAACGAGGTCTCGGGATACAGCACGTTCAGCACCGCCGCGATGGCGATGCCGCTGGTCGACAGCAGCAGCGCGTTCAGCGGCGTGCCGTTGCGGGTCAGCCGGCCGAACGCGGACGGCGCATGGCCGGCGCGCGACAGGCTGAACATCATGCGCGTGGTGATGTACAGCTGGCTGTTCATGGCCGACAGCGCCGCCACCAGCACGATGAAGTTGATGACGCCCGCCGCCCCCGGAATCTCCAGCGCCTGCATCACCTTGACGAAGGGGCTGCCGCCCTTGCCGGCCTCGTCCCAGGGCACGATGGCCAGGATCAGCGCCAGCGTCAGCAGGTAGAACACCACCAGCCGGACGATGGTGGCGCGGAACGCCTGCTTGACCGCGCGCTCGGGGTCTTCGGCTTCGCCCGCCGCCACCGCGATCATTTCCACGCTGAGGTAGCTGAAGATCGAGATGACCACGGCGATCCACATGCCCCAGACGCCGTTCGGGAAGAATCCGCCGTGCGAGGTGTACAGCGCGGTGCCGTACTGCGGGTTGCCCCAGACCACGTAGGCGCCCAGGATGATGAAGGCCACGATGGCGGTGATCTTGATCGTGGAGAACCAGTATTCGACCGTGCCGAAGGTCTTGACGCTCATGGCGTTGATGACGATCAGCGCCGCCGAGAACAGGCAGACCCACTGCCAGCCGGGCACGTCCGGAAACCAGAACTTCATGTACTCGGCCACGGCCGTGACCTCGGTGCCTACCGCCAGCACCACGCAGGACCAGTACGCGTAGCGCACCAGAAAGCCCGCCAGCGGGCCGACATAGTGCTCGGCATAGGCGCCGAACGAGCCCGAGGTGGAATGCGCCACCGTCATTTCCGCCAGGCAGCCCATCAGCAACAGCGTGATCAGGCCGCCAATGGCGTAGCTGATGATCACGCTGGGGCCGGCAAAGCCGATGGCGAACTTGCTGCCCAGGAACAGGCCCGTGCCGATGGCGCCGCCGATGGCGATCATGCTCATCTGGCCCGACGTCAACCGCCGCTTCAGGCCCTGCTCGCGTTCGGCGATCTGGCCGAATCCTCTTTGTTGTTGCATTGTCTCCTCCAGGTCCTGCGCTCTCTTTATGGATGTAGGGCCGGTTTGGCCCGCGCAATGGGGTTGCGCCGCGGGGCTCAGGTCACGGCGGCGCGGTGCTTGAATTCCGGCTTGTCCCAGGAACGCGTGTCCAGCACGTCCTTCAGGATGTCGACGGCGTCCCAGACGTCGGCATAGCCGAAGTACAGCGGCGTCAGGCCGAAGCGCAGCACCTCGGGCTCGCGGTAGTCGCCGATCACGCCGCGCGCGATCAGCGCCTGCATCACCTCGAAGCCGTTGGGATGGCGGAAGCTGACATGGCTGCCGCGGTCGGCGTGCTTGCGCGGCGTCACCAGCGTGAGCGGATGGCCGGCGCAGCGTTCTTCGACCAGCGCGATGAACAGGTCGCCCAGCGCCAGCGATTTCTTGCGCACCTCGGCCATGTCGGCGGCATGCGCCACGTCCAGGCCGCATTCCACCAGCGACAGCGACACGATGGGCTGGGTGCCGCACAGGTAGCGGCGCACGCCGCCGGCCGGCTCGTAGGCCACGGCCATGTCGAACGGCCGCGTGTGGCCCCACCAGCCGGACAGCGGCTGCCAGAAGTCCTTGGTGTGGCGCGGCGCCACCCAGATGAAGGCGGGCGAACCGGGGCCGCCGTTCAGGTACTTATAGGTGCAGCCCACGGCGAAGTCGGCGTCGGCGCCGTTCAGGTCCACCGGCACCGCGCCCGCGGCGTGCGCCAGGTCCCAGATGGCCAGCGCGCCGCGCTCGTGCGCCAGCGCGGTCACGGCGGCCATGTCGTGCATCTGGCCGCTGCGGTAATTCACGTGCGACAGCAGCATCACCGCCACGGACTCATCCAGCGCCTTTTCCAGCGGCAGGTCGTCGTCGATCAGGCGCATTTCGTAGCCCTGCTGCAGCAGGTCGATCATGCCCTGGATCATGTAGAGATCGGTGGGGAAGTTGTCGCGCTCGGACAGGATGACGCGGCGCTTGGGGTGCTCGTGCTGCTGGATGCGCAGGGCGGCGGCCAGCGCCTTGAAGATGTTCAGCGAGGTCGTGTCGGTCACGACCAGCTCGCCGTCGCGCGCGCCCAGCAGGCGGCCCAGCTTGTCGCCCAGGCGGGCGGGCAGTTCGAACCAGCCAGCGGTGTTCCAGCTGCGGATCAGGCCCGAGCCCCATTCCTGGCTGATCACGGCGGCGGCGCGGGCGGCGGCGGCCTTGGGCATCACGCCCAGGGAATTGCCGTCCAGGTAGAGGACGCCCGGCGGCAGGTCGAAACGGTCTTTGAGAGGCGCCAGGGGGTCCAGGCGGTCGGCGTTGACGCAGGCGTCGCGGGTGTTCATTTTCTGCTCCAAAGGGCTATATTCTGGATACATACTATCAGCGCGATCAGGCTGATAAATTGCAAAATCAGGCGCGGAATACCCTAGGTTTCCGCATTGGATTGCACATAACCAATATTTTTGGAATTTGATTGCACCATGCAAATCGATGCCATAGACCAGCGCATTCTTTACCGGCTGCAGGAAGACGGCCACCTCAGCAACCAGGACCTGGCCGAGCAGGTGGCGCTGTCGCCCTCGGCCTGCCTGCGGCGGGTGCGCGCGCTGGAAGAAAGCGGACTGATCCGCAACTATCGCGCCGTGCTGGACGCGGAAAAACTGGGTTTCGAGCTGGAGGCCATCGTCCACGTGTCGCTGGACCAGTCGCGCCCAGGCTGGCACGAGGAATTCCTGGCCGGCATCGCGCTGCATGACGAGATCACCGAGGCCAGCATCGTGACGGGCGCCTCCAACTACATCCTGACGGTGTGCACGCGCAATCTGAAGGCGTTCTCGCAGTTCGTCGAAGACAAGCTCAGCAAGATCCCAGGCGTGCGCAACCTGTCCTCGCATATCGTCATGCGCAAAGTGAAGAACCGCGGCGGCATGCTGCCGCTGGCCAGCTGGCGTTAGGGCCGGCTCAGGCCGGGCTCAGCCTCAGAAAGCCGAACACCGTCACGAAATGGCAGGCCGTGCCGCCCATGACGAACAGATGCCAGATGCCGTGGGCGTGCGGCCAGCGCTGGTCATTGGCGTAGAACAGCGTGCCGGCGGTGTAGATGGCCGCGCCGGCCAGCAGCCAGGCCAGTCCGGCCGCGGACAAGGCGCCCGCGATCGGCGCGGCGAACATCACGCCCAGCCAACCCATCGCCAAATACAAGGGCAAGGCCGGCGCCGCGCCGCGCGCCCACCACAGCTCGCGGCTGATGCCGATGGCGGCCAGCGCCCAGATCGCCACGCCCATGGCCGCGCCCCAGCCGTGCTCCACCGGCCCGTAGGCCAGCGGCGTGTAGGTGCCGGCGATCAGCAGGTAGATCGCGCAATGGTCGGCCTTGGCCCACAGCGCCTTGCGGCGGCCGCGCGAGCAATGGAACAGCACCGAAGAGGCGTAGACGGCGATCATCGACGCGGCGAACACGGCGCAGGCGACGACTTGCCGCGTATCCACCTTGAGTTCGGCGGCGCGAGCGATCAAGGCGCCCGAAGCAGCCACGGCCAGCGCCAGGCCGGCCAGGTGGGTCGCGCCGTTGAATCGTTCGCCCTTGTACATGCACGCCCTCCGCCCGCCGGCCACGCGCCGGCGCCCCCCATGATGGCGCTCTTGTGTGACAGGCCGAGGTCAGGACGCGCGGCCTTCAGGCGACGAAGTCCACCGCCGCCGGATAGCCTTCCAGCGCGCGCGCCGACAGGATGGCGCGCTGCACCGCGATCGCCATCGCCTCGGCCGCCATCACGCCCAGCAGCATGACGTTGCCCGGCTTGCCGGACGTACCCGTGCCCAGCGCGAAAATGGTGTCGCCGTCCAGCATGGTGTGGATGGGATTGATGGTGCGGGCCAGGCCATCGTGCGCCATGCCGGCGATCTTCTGCGCCTGCGCCTTGGTGAGCTTGGCGTCGGTGGCGACCAGCCCTATGGTGGTGGCGGTGCCCGGACGCATGGACTTGGGCAGGTCGCCCGCCAGGATGGCGGCGCGGGTGTCCAGCAGCATCTTGCCGTCCGCGGTGCGCGCGCCGGCCAGGATGCGCCCGGTGGCCGGGTCCACCACGTCGCCCACCGCATTGACCGCGACGATGGCGCCCACCGTCACGCCCGCCACGGTCAGCGAGGCGCTGCCGATGCCGCCCTTCATGGCGCGCTTGGGGCCATACAGCTTGCCCACTGTCGCGCCCGCTCCCGCGCCCACGTTGCCCTCCTGCGGCGCGGCGTCCGTGGCCGATTTGCAGGCCTGGTAACCGGCGGCCGCGTCCGGCCGGATCGAGGCGTCGCCCACGCCCAGGTCGAACAGGATGGCCGAAGGCACGATGGGCACGTGCGCCACGCCCACGTCAAAGCCGATCTTCTTTTCTTCCAGATAGCGCATGACGCCCGAGGCCGCATCCAGACCAAACGCGCTGCCGCCAGACAGCACCACGGCGTGCACCTTTTCCACCATGTTGACGGGATTGAGCAGGTCGGTCTCGCGCGTGCCCGGCGCCGCGCCGCGCACATCGACCCCGGCGGTCGCGCCGGCCTCGGCGATGATGACGGTGCAGCCCGTGGGACGGCGCGTGTCGGTGTAGTGCCCTACCCGCAGCCCCGCCACCTGCGTGATGCTGCCGCTGCCCGGCATCAGCCGCGTGCCGTCCGCGGCCTGGGCGGGCATCGCGCCCGCTGCCGCCGCGCCCGCGGCCGCCATCATGAAAGCCCGCCTGTTCCATTGCTGTTCCACACCGATCTCCATCGAAGTCCTGCCTGGATGAACCCCGGCGGAAACGCGCCGGGGCATGGGTATCACCATATGACTTGCAGCTATATTTTTACTATTCCTTATGCTTTGTGGAAAAATAGACGCGTTGTTAGAGTGCGGCTACGCCGGAGGGCATTGCAGGCACGGATGCTCTCCACCGAGATATCTGCCATCCGTGGAGCACCGCCATGAAACTCTTCCGTATGCTGTTCGTCGCCGGCCTCGTCCAGGTCGCCGCCTTGTCCGCGGCCCATGCCCAATCCGGACTGGACCAGATCAAATCCGCCGGCGTGTTCAAGATCGGCACCGAAGGCACCTACGCCCCCTTCACGTTCCACGACGCATCCGGCCAGCTTACCGGGTTTGACGTGGACATCGGCCGCGCCATCGCCGAACGCCTGGGCGTCAAGCCGCAATTCGTCGAAGGCAAGTGGGACGGCCTGATCGCCGGCCTGGACGCCAAGCGCTACGACGCGGTGATCAACCAGGTCGGCATCACCGACGCGCGCCGCGCCAAGTACGATTTTTCGGACCCCTACATCTCGTCGGCCGCCGTGCTGATCGTGCGCGACGACAACACCAGCATCAAGTCCTTCGACGACCTGAAGGGCAAGAAATCCGCCAACACGCTGACCAGCAACTTCGGCAAGCTGGCGCAAAAGCATGGCGCGGAAGTGATCGCGGTGCAGGGCTTCAATGAAGCCATCGACCTGCTGACTTCGGGCCGGGTCGAGGCCACGGTGAACGACAACCTGTCGTTCCTGGACTTCAAGAAGCAGAAGCCCAATGCCAAGGTCAAGATCGCCGCCACCGACAAGACCGCCGAGTTCAGCAACTCGGGCGTGCTGATCCGCAAGGGCAATCCCGAACTGCAGGCCGCCATCAACAAGGCGCTGGCCGACATCAAGGCGGACGGCACCTACAAGACCATCTCGGTCAAGTACTTCGGCACGGACCTGTCGGCGCAATAAACGAGCGGAGCGCACATGACGCTACCCCCCTGGCTGCAAGCCGTCCTGCCCGACTGGCTGCTGGCGCAACTCGGCACCTGGGCGGTGCCGGCCTGGGTGCAGCTGATGCTGGACTCGTTCTGGCCCCTGCTGCACGCGGGGCTGATGTTCACGGTTCCGCTGACGCTGATGTCGTTCGCGCTGGGCCTGGCGCTGGCCTTCGTGGTGGCGCTGATCCGGCTGTTCGGCCCCGCGCCGCTGGTGGCCGTGGTGCGCTTCTACGTCTGGCTGATCCGCGGCACGCCGCTGCTGGTGCAGCTGTTCGTGATCTTCTACGGCCTGCCCAGCGTCGGCATCGTGCTGGATCCGCTGCCCGCCGCGCTGATCGGCTTCACCCTCAACGTGGGCGCGTACAACTCGGAAGTGATACGCGGCGCCATCGAATCCATCACCAAGGGCCAATGGGAAGCGGCCTATTCGCTCAGCATGACGCGCGGACAGGCGCTGCGCCGGACCATCCTGCCGCAGGCGGCGCGGGTGGCGGTGCCGCCCCTGTCCAATTCCTTCATCGCGCTGGTCAAGGACACCTCGCTGGCGGCGGTGCTGACCGTGCCCGAGATCTTCCAGGCCGCGCAGCGCATTGCCGCCGTCACCTATGAACCGCTGATCCTGTACACCGAGGCGGCGCTGATCTACCTGGTGTTCAGTTCCGTGCTGTCCGCCGCGCAGGTGCGCCTGGAACGGCGCTTCGGCCAGCACGCGGTCTTTAACGAGAAGAACCGATGATCCGCCTGGAAAAGATAGAGAAGGCGTTCGGCGGCAATCCCGTGCTCAAGCAAGTGGACGTGAGCATCGCCGAAGGCAGCGTCACCGCCCTGATCGGTCCGTCCGGCAGCGGCAAGAGCACCTTGCTGCGCTGCGTGAACCTGCTGGAAGTGCCGGACCGCGGCACGCTGGAGATCGGGCCGGAGACGGTGCATTTCGAACCCGGCCGCAAGCTTTCGCGCGACCAGGTCCAGCGCGTGCGCAAGCAGACCGGCATGGTGTTCCAGAACTTCCAGCTGTTCCCGCATCAGACCGTGATCGGCAATGTCATGGAAGGCCTGCTGACCGTGCAGAAGTGGCCGCTGGAGCGCGCGCGCGCCCGCGCCGAGGAGCTGCTGCGCAAGGTCGGCATGCTGGAAAAGCGCGACGCCTGGCCCGCCAACCTGTCTGGCGGCCAGCAGCAGCGCGTGGCCATCGCCCGGGCGCTGGCGCCCGCGCCGCGCGTGCTGCTGTGCGACGAGCCGACCTCGGCGCTGGATCCGGGCCTGGCGGCCGAAGTGGTGGACGTCCTGCGTCAGCTCGCGGCCGAAGGCATGACCATGCTGATGGCCACCCACGACCTGCGCCTGGCAGCCAGCGTGTCGCGCGAAGTGGTATTCCTGCTGGACGGCAGCGTGGTCGAATCCGGCGATTCGCGCACCCTGTTCACCCAGCCCTCCGACCCGCGCACCGCCGCGTTCATCTCGACGCTGACGCAGGAAGCGGCGCTGTAGGACGGCTGGGGCCGATGGCGGGAATCCCGCCCGGCCCCCTCGTCCGCGCCGTGTCAGTCCTGGCTTTCTGTCACGAAAAAGTCGAACAGCGTTGCGGGTTCGGCCGCGATGACCCGCGCGGCGATGTCGCGCCGCAGTTCGGCGTGGACGCGCTGCGCGTCCGGCGCGGGATTTCCCAGCAAATCAAAGAACTCCGGCGGCAGCACGCCCGGGCGCAACACGCCCTGGACGCTGCGCGCGCCGCGGCGCAGATGGAAGCTGTACGACTTGTCCGCGCCACGGCTGTAGCGCGCTTCGGGCAGGGTCAGATCTACCGAGTAGCAGCCGCGCGTGACGGCGCGCGTGACGAATTCGAATGCGTCGCGCACGCCCGGACCCGGATGCCCGCTGATGACGGACAGCTCCTTGCGCGGCACAGGCACGCCGTCTTGCTCCAGCGTGGGCAGCGCGCCGCGCAGGCCCTGGAAAGTCAGCGCCAACATGGCAAGCGCGCCGTGGCCATGATAGGCCTGGACCGCGTCGAAACAGATGGGCAGCGGCCCTTCTTCGGCCATCACGGTCAATGAGGAAGCGCGTTGTTCGGGGGTAGTCATGGAATATCTCCGTGTCGTGCGCGGTCGCGGGCCGCCATGGCGGCCCGCTGGCGCAAGAGTAGGTCAGGGTTGAAGGACGCGCCGGGGCGCGTCCAGATGGACAGGCGGATTCAGAAGCGCGTGCGCAGCGTCAGGCTGAAACTGCGGCCGGGTTCCAGCAGCGGATTCAGATCGGTCATGGCGTAGGCCACGTTGGATGAGGTGGCCGCCGTGCGGTAGGCGCGATCGAACAGGTTGTTCACGCCCAGCACGACCTGAGTATTGCCAGCCTGCGGCAGCCCCAGGCGATCCAGCTGGAACTGGGCGTAGAGATTCACGACGCCGAAGCCCGCCGCCGGATACTCCGCGCGTTCCGCATAGCGGCTCTGGCCCTTGGCCCATTGCAGTTCGCCGCTCAGCGCATAGGCTTCATTGGGGCTCATGTATTGCAGACCGACCAGGCCGCTGAAGGGCGCGATCGATTGCAGCGGCGTGTCCGTCGTGCGGTTGGTGCCGTGCAGGTAGCTGGCGTTGCCGTACAGGTTGACCTCGCGGCTCAGCTGCCAGCGCCAATCCAGCTCCAGCCCCTGGATCCGCGCCCGGCCCACGTTGCGGCGCTGCGTGGCGGGCAGGCCTTCGTAGGTGGTGGTGACGTTCTCCAGGAAATCGCTGTAGTTGCTGCGGAACGCGGTCAGGCCGACCGTGGCCTGCTCGAAGTGCAGCCGGGTGCCGGCTTCCACGGTGACGCCGCGTTCCGGCTTCAGGCCCGGATTGGGGATGGTGTAGCTGGTTCCGGTATAGCCGCTGCTGAACATCTCCGAGGTCCACGGCATGCGGAACGAACTGCCCACGCTGCCCAGCAGTTCGACCACGTCAGTGGCGCGGTAGGACAGCCCCAGGCTGCCGGTGGTGGCAGTCTCGGTCGTGTTCTGCGCGGCGCGGAAGGCCGGCAGCAGATTAGGCGACGGCAAGGGCTCCAAGCCCACATCCGACTTGAACCAGTCGAACCGGCCGCCGGCGGTAACGGTCCACTTGGGAGCGGGCTTCCATTCCGTGGTCAGGAACGCGCCGACGTTGGTCTGGTACTGGTCTGGCCCCGTCTTGACGTAGGGCGTGCTGGTGGTCGTGGTGGTGCCATTCGGACGACGCACCGTGATATCGCTGCGCGATTCCGATCCGGGACGGCGTTCATGCATGAAGTCCAGGCCGAAGGTCGTGTTGGTGTCGGCCCACGGCACCGTCGCGGCAACGCTGCCGCCCCACACGACGGGACCGATCACGTTGTTGCGCGCATCGACCACGCGCGCCGGATTGGTCTGGTTATGCGTAGCCATGACGGTGCCGAACTCGTTCACATAGACGCTGGCCTTGAGCACGCTGATGGCGCCGTCGAACTCGCCCGTGTAGGCCAGCCTGCCCTGCTTGACCTTCAACGGATCGCGGCGGCTGTAGCTCAGTGGATATGGCGGCACGGTCCCGGCCGCGCCGTCCTTGACGTAGGCCACGCGCGCGCTGGCCTCGATGCGCTGACGGGCATCGGGCATGTAGCCCAGCACGATGCCCCCGCCGGCGCCGCGGAAGTCGCTGTTGGGCACTTCGCCCGCCGCGCTGTCGTAGTTGCTGGCGCGGCGTCCGGTGGCGTAGACGCGCAGGTCGAAGCCGTCGCCGGCGCCTTCCAGCGCCACGTTGCTCTGCACGCCATCGCCGTTGGTGTTGTACGTGACCGAAGCTTCGCCGCCGTTCAGGCCGAAGGGCTGGCTCAGGTTGCCATGCGCCCGCTTGGTCACGAAATTGACCAGTCCGCCCAGGCCGTCGCTGCCGAAGCGCGAGGAGTTCGGCCCGCGCACCACGTCGACCTGTTCGATCTCGGTCGGACTGATGAGCATGAACTGCAGCGTATTGCGGCCGCGGAAGCGGTCGCCGTCGATGAACATCGGCACCCGCATGTCGTTGGTGTTCAGCCCGCGCAGGAACAACGTGCCGGCGATGCCGCCGCTGCGGCTGATGGTGGCGTTGGGCACGCGGCCCAGCAGGTCGAGCGTGCTCATGGTGTTCAGGCGGTCGATGTCCTGGCTGTCGACCACGCTGACCGCCTGCGTGACATTGTGGTCGATCGAGGCTGCGGGCGGCGTCGCCCCCATCGGCCGCAGGCGGCCGTCATCGGGCTGGCCTTCGGCGGTGACCTGGATCGACGGCAGTTGCGGAATATCGGCCGCGGCGCTGGGCGCGGCCATGGCGGCGGTCAGCAGTCCGGCGCCGACCAAGGGGGCATACAGATAGAAGCGTTGCATACATGCACACAAAAGGGGGGGGCAAAATCGGAATCGGCGCGGAGAGCCTGCCGCGTCAGGCGGGAGCCATGTCCTGATCGACGGCAGGCGTGGAATCCCTCAGCCAAGGCAGGAATCCGCGCAGGAAACGGCTGGACGCCGGCATGAAATAGCTGCCGTGGTGATACATCGGGTCCAACGAGGTCACGATCAGGCGGCCCGGCGTGCTGCGCCTGTCTTCGTACAGCACCGATCCGGCGCCAGCCTTGTCGATCAGGGACAGCGCACCCGGCGGCGGCTCGAAGGAGCCGTGCTGATGCCAGGTGGCGTCGGCCAGCGTCAGGTAGCTGAACAGGGGATGCTCGGGCGCCGCGAGACGCAGTCCCGAGTCGGCGCCCGGCTCCTTCCACCACCAGAAGTTCACTTCTGACGGAGTCCAGCGCACGCCGTCCAGCCAGCGTTCGGAATGCGTTTCGCCCATGGCGACCAGGGTCTTGCCCGCAGCCAGGAAGCGGCGCCAGAGTTCCCGGTGCGGCGCCAGCAGATCCGGATTGCTGCGGCAGGACACGATCAGCGCATCGCAGCCCTGCAGCGCGGCTTCGCCCAGGTCGCGGATGTATATCGTCCGGTCGATATGCGGCATCAGCTCCGGCGTGCGGAAGGTGCGGTGGTGGTAATAGGTGCCGGCGTCCAGCGCCGCGATCACGGGGGTGCGTGCTGCGGTCATGCCGCGTCTCCCTGCAGCCAGGCGAACAGTTGCGGGACGATGCGGCCAGCGCTGCCGGCGCTGCCGGCATACATCCACAGGTCATTGCCGGAATGCACCAACAGTCGCCCGCCACCCGGCAGGGCCAGGACCCAGTCGATGGCCTGGGCATCAGGTCCCAGCGTGTTGAGCACCTGCGCGCCGGCCGGCGCGGGGTTGCTGCCGCGCGCATAAAAGCCCGCCACGCCGCGGCGGAACGTCAGGTGCTCAGGGTCCACGCCGTCAAAGAGCGGATGGGGCGCGGCGCGATGCACCCGCAGGCCGGCGATGCCTGCGCCGGATCCCGGCACGAACGGCGCGAGCCAGCGCAGGAAGGGATAGGCGACATGGCCGTTGAAAACCATCGTGCCGCCCGATTCGAGATAGGCTTCCAGCAGCGCGCCCTGCTGCAACAGATAGCGCTGGTCCGCGTGCGCGGGGACCAGCAACGCGCGGAATCCGGAAAGATCGCGCTCATGCAGTTGATACAGCGGCACGCAGGCGCTGCGCGGCGCGGGGCCGCCAGTCAGCGCGGCGGGTCCGTCGCCGCTCCAGTTGTTCAGGTAGGCAATCGTGTTTTTCATGATTCAACGGAAGACGGGGATCACGCCCAGGATGTCGCCGGATTCGCCGCGCAGCGTGGCCACGCGCACCGGCAGGCCGTACAGGCGGCTCAGGCGTTCGTCCACGCACATGCTGGCGGTGGGGCCGGTTTCGCAAGCGCCGGCATGCATGAGCAGGGTCTGGTCGGCGATATGCTGCGCATGCTGCGGCTGGTGCGTGGTGAAAATCACCGCCAGTCCCTGTTCCCGCGCCAACCGGCGCAAAAGCGAAAGGACCACGTCCTGGTTGCGCAGATCCAGGGCCGCCGCGGGCTCGTCCAGGATGATGATGGGGCTGGCGCTGGCCAAGGCGCGCGCGATGCAGGCCAGTTGTTGCTCGCCGCCGCTCAACGCGTGGAACGGGCGGTCCGCCAGATGCGCCAGGCCGACCTGTCCCAAGCAGTCGCGGGCGATGCTCCAGTCACGGGCGCCAGGCGCCGCGTACCAGCGCAGATGCCGCGCGCGGCCCATGCTGACCATGGTCAGCACGTCGTAGGCGTAAAGCGTGTCGCTGCGCTGCGGGACATAGGCGGCGTGGCCTTGCAGACGCACGGCGCCCGCGGCGGGAGGGTTCAGTCCCAGTATCGTGCGCAGCAGCGTGGTCTTGCCGCGCCCGTTGGGCCCCAGCACGGCCAGGATCTGGCCAGCGGACAGACTTAACGACAGGTCGCTCAACAGACGCCGGCCGCCGGCCTGCACGGACAATTGCGTAAGTTCAAGCATGCTGCACTCCCCGGCTCTGGGCGCGGCGCAACAGCCATGCGAACAGCGGCGCGCCGATAAGCGCGGTAATCACGCCCAGCGGAATCTCGGCGCTGGTGGCGCTGCGGGCCACGGTATCGACCCACACCATGTAGGTGCCGCCGATCAGGGCGCTGGCGGGCAGCAGCACCCGGTGGTCCGGGCCGACCAGCATGCGCGCGATGTGCGGCACCACCAATCCCACCCAGCCCACCGTGCCCGATACGGCCACGCTGGCCGACACCACCAGCGTGGCGCAGCCCAACAGCAGCCAACGCAAGGGCTCGACCGCGATGCCCATGGCGCTGGCCTGCTCGTCGCCCAACGACAGCACGTTGATGCGGAAACGCAGCGCGTATAGCAGCGCCATGCCAACCACGATGGGCGGCACGGCGGCCGCCAGCTTGACGTAGGTCGCGGTGGCGAAGCTGCCCATCAGCCAGAACACGATGGCCGGCAGGCTATCGTTCGGATCCGCGAAGTACGTGGTCAGCGAGATCAACGCGGAAAAGAAGGCGCTGGTCACCACGCCGGCCAGCACCAGCATCAGGATGGTCGTGCGGCCGTTGGAACGGCCCAACAGATAGACCACGGCCACCGCCAGCAGGCCTCCGGCAAACGCCAGGCCCAGCGTTGCCCACAGCGATGAGAACAACAGGATCGCCGCGCAACCGCCAAACGCCGCGCCCGAGGAAATGCCCAGGATCTGCGGACCGACCAGCGGATTGCGGAACGCGCCTTGCAGCGCCGCGCCGCACATCGCCAGGCTGGATCCGGCCAGCACCGCCAACAATACGCGCGGCAGCCGCACCTGCATGACGACGCGGTGCTCCGTGGCGCCGACCGACGGCAGCCAGTTCGCCAGGCCGTCCGGCAATGCAAGCCCGGCCAGCACGCCGGACACCTGCGACAACGCCAGGGGGTAGCGGCCGACGCACAGCGCCGCCAACACGGACACGGGTAGCGCCAGCGCCATCAACAGCCATGGCCACGCCCACAACCCTGGACGCGCGCAAGTCCCCGCGGCCGGCGCGCGCGCCGTTTCAACGGAAGCGTTCATAGCCCGCGGCCCCCTCGTTCATTTTCAGACGCAGCACCGCGTCGATCTCGCGGGCGGCGGGCTGATATCCATAGAGTTCGCCGTAGGCCCGCCCGATGTTGTCCCGCAAGGGCCAGGAGAACCTGTCCGGGTGCAGCAGCATGCTCAGCCACTGCCAGTACAAGGGCGATTCCTGGCTGGGGGGATCCCACAGATAGCCGCCCATCGGCACCTTGTAGACGCGGCGATCGCGCACGGCGGGGATGTCGGCAAACAGCGGGTCGCCATACAGGGTTTCGGGCGTCAACCCCGATTCAAAGTTGTTCAGCAGGATCACCTCGGGCGCCCAGGCCATGATCTGCTCGATGTTCACGGCCTGGCCGCCGGCGATGGATGCCGAAACGTTGCGCCCGCCCGCCAGGGTGATGTCGTCCTCGAAGCTGGAGTTGCCGCCGGCCGCGCGCAGCTGCGGCGCATGACGCGACAGGTACAGCACCCCCGGCCGCCTGGCGGCCGGGATGCCGTCGGTGACGGCGCGGATGTCCGCGCGTACCTGATCGCGCCAGCGCAACTGGGACTGCGCGCGAACCTCCTGCCCCAGCGACAGGCCCATCAGGCGTATCCATTCGCGGGTACGGTCTTCGGTGCCGTACACCAGCGCCGCGGTCGGCAGGCCTGCATTGCGCAGGGGCGCGATCAGATCGTCGCCCATATGCCCCCACTGCCACACCAGGTCGGGCTGGATCTGCAGCAGCGTTTCCACATTGGGCACGAAACCGGACCGGGTGATGTCGGTGCGTACCTTGGCCGTGGCCGGAAAGATCCGCGCCAGCAGCCCGTCCTTCATCAACCCGTAGGCGCTGGGATGCATGCCGGCCAGGCGCCCAGCGCCCCCGTCCAGCGAGATGAGCAGCGATCCGGCCGGCATGGGCAGCGTCACTGCCCGTTGGGCCGGCGCGGACAGGTTCACGGGATTGCCCAGCATGTCCTGGAACACGATGGACGCCGCACTCGCGGCGGACGACAAGAGAACCCCTGCCGCCAAGGCGGTGCGGAAGTACGCTGAGATGGTCATGTGGGAGCGGGTTACCTGGCAAAGGCCTGCCATTGATGACGGCCTCCGCAGTGGTACGATCACAAATAAGAATCAATCGCATTAATTCTATAGTCCCGACCCCCCAGACCAAATGACTATTGTCAATTCACGATCCGCGCCCTTGATCGCGGCGCTGCGCCAGCATCCCTGGTTCGATGGCGTGGACGATGCCGCCCTGCTCGCCCTGGCGGGCTGCAGCCGATGGTTGGAGTTCGACGCGGGCGACACGATTTTTTCGGAGGGCCAGGCGGCTTCCTCCTGCCTGCTGGTATGCGCGGGATCGCTGCAGGGCTTGCGCTACACGGCGGATGGCGGCGACAAGGTATTCGGCCATGTCGGGCCGGGCGGCTGGCTATCCGTGTCCACGCTGTTCGAGGCCGCGCCGCGGCACCTGCACGGCGTGCGTGCGCGCACCGACGGCAACGGCTGCCTGCTCAATGGCGCGGCATTCCGCCAGCTCTGCCTGAACGACGCGCGCTTCGCCTGCCGCGTCATGGCGCATGGCGCCAACCTGATCCGCCATCACACGGACCAGATCGATTGGCTGACGTCGAGTTCGGCCGAGGAGCGCCTGGCCGAATACATCCTGCGCGCGGGCAAGCCGCAAGGCACCCAGCCCGTGGTGTTGCCGCTGAGCCATTCGCAGATCGCGGTCAAGCTGGGCATGCGCGCCGAAACGCTGAGCAGGATATTCGCAAAATGGCGGCGCCAGGGCTACATATCGGACCGGCGCGGCGAGCTATGCATCCTGAAGCTGGATTCGCTCAAGCAACTGGTGCACATCTAGCGCCTACTTCGACGGCAGGGACCCCGCAGGATCGACTGCCTGGCCGTCGTAGCGCAGCTCGAAATACAGCCCGACCTGCTTGCTGTCGCTACTGCCCATTTCGGCGATCTTCTGGCCCTGGCTGACGCGTTGGCCTTCCTTGACCAGCAGTTTGCTGTTGTGGGCGTAGATGCTCAGGAAACTGGCGTTGTGCTTGACGATCACCAGATGGCCATAGCCGCGCAGGCCGCTGCCGGAATAGGCCACCGTGCCTTGCGCCGCGGCCACCACCGGCGTGCCGGAGGAATTGCTGATGACGATGCCGTTGGAGCCCGAGCCGTCGTAGCCGCGCGTGACCTTGCCCTGGGCGGGCCAGACCAGCGAGATTGCGCCCGGCGGGGCGGTACGGCGCTTGGCGGTCGAGGTCGACGACTTGGGCGAGGGCGCGGGCTTGCCGCGCGCCTTGCTGGGCGCGGTGGACGTGCTGGCCTGCCCGGCCGGCGGCTCGACCCGCAGCAATTGCCCGACTTCGATGGCATTGGAATTCGGCAGATTGTTCCAGCGCACCAGATTGCTCACGCTGGTGCCCTGCTTGCGCGCGATCTGAGTCAGCGTGTCGCCCGATTGCACGCGGTAGTAGCCAGGCTGGACCTTGGTGGTGCCGCAGGCGGACAACAGGGCCAGCAGCGCCACCGCCAGCACGCACATCCACAAGCGGAAGGACGGCCAGGCCCGGCGGGCAGTGGCGGGCAAGACGGGAACGGACAGGGTCGGGGCGGACGAGGAAAGCACTGAAACCTGGGGCACTGAGTGGGATGTCGGGATTTGAGTGCGTTCAAGGGTACCAAGATTTTGCCGTGCCATGGGCGCCGCCGTCAGATGCTTGGCGCCCGTGGCGCAGGATAGAATGCCGCCATGTCCCGCCTCACCCGCCTCCAGCACCTAGGCTGCGCCGCGCGCGCGCGGGGCGTGCTGTGGCTGGCGCTCCTGGCCCTGGCGCTGCGCGCGCTGGTGCCGGCGGGCTACATGCCCGACGCCCGGGCGCTGCACGACGGCCGGCTCGAAGTTACGTTCTGCTCGGCCGCCGGCGACGTCAAGGCGCTGACGCTGGCGCTAGCGCCCGGCGACCAAGGCAAGGCCGGGCACGACACGGCCGACGCCGGGGCGCTCTGCCCCTTCGGCTTGCTGGCGCACGTGGCCCCCGCCCCTGCTCCCGCGCTCACTCCCTTGCTGCTGGCCGTCGGCCGGCACGCGCTGCCGGCGCCCGCAAGCGACGCCCCGCCCGCCCCTAGCGCCCAGGGGCCGCCGCTGGGTTCCCGCGCCCCACCATTCCTCGCCTGACTCCGCCTGAACGCGCGGCCCCGCCGCGCCCCTGGACGAACCGTCAACCGACGAGGTTTTCATGCATTCCCCTCTTCTGCGCGCGCCCGCCGACGCGGCGCGCTCCCACGCGCCCGATCCGCGGCGCCGCCTGCTGCTGTCCTCTTTCGCCCTGCTGGCCCTGGCGGGCTGCGGCCCCGATGCGCCCAAACTGCACGGCATGGATCTGTCCGGCATGCCGTCCGGCGACTTCCAGCTGCAGGACACCGAAGGCCGCGAACGCAAGCTCGCCGACTACGCCGGCCAGCCGGTCATGCTGTTCTTCGGCTTCACGCAATGCCCCGACATCTGCCCCACGGCGCTGACCCGCGCGATCGAGATCAAGGGCCTGCTGGGCGCGGACGCCAAGAAGCTGCGCGTCCTCTTCATCACCGTCGACCCCGAACGCGACACGCCGGAGATCCTGCGCGCCTACACCCAGGCCTTCGATCCGGATTTCGTCGGCCTGCGCGGCGATGCCGAGCAGACGCGCGCCGCCGCGCAGTCGTTCAAGGTCTTCTACCAGAAGGTCGCTACCGGTTCGTCCTACACCATGGACCATACCGCGCTGACCTACGTCATCGACGCCAGCGGCAAGCTGCGCATCGCCCTGCGCCATCAACAGAGCGCTCAGGAGTGCGTGGACGACCTGCGCACCGTGCTCTGACCCGAACCATATATAGATAGAGGCAACCATCATGAAAAAATCCGCGATCAAATCCCTGGCCGCCTTCGCCTTCTGCGCCCTGGCCAGCGCCCACTCCGCCGCGTTCGCCCAGGATGCCGCCCTGAAGGTCGACGACGCCTGGGTGCGCTCCACCGTGCCCAGCCAGCACGCCACCGGCGTCTTCATGCGCCTGACGTCCGCCGCCACCGGCCGTCTGGTCGGCGTGGAATCGCAGGCCGCCAAGCACGTGGAAATCCACGAAATGGCGATGCAGGACAACGTCATGAAGATGCGCCAAGTGGCGGGCATCGCCCTGCCCGCGGGCCAGGCCGTGGAACTCAAGCCCGGCGGCTACCACGTGATGCTGATCGACCTGGCCGGCCAGATCTCGCCGGGCGACCACGTCGCCCTGACGCTCGTCGTCGAGGACGCCGACAAGCGCCAGCGGCGCGTGCCGGTCGACGCGGTGGCGCGTCCGCTGAACGCGGCCGCCGCCCCCGCCGCCGGCCACGGCCATTGACGCGCGGCCCGCAGCGTCCCCATGAAAGGGGCCTGACAGCTGTGCTGCACGGCTGAAACAGCTTCCTTGCAACAAGGCCGTCCGGCGTGCAACGCCGCGCCGCGCGCCGGGTCGAATGGGAAAAGGTCCGGCGCGCGCCATCGCGGCGCGCCCGGCCAGGCTTTCCCGCATCCAGGAATCGTCCGCGGACAGCATTGCGGACGCAGGTGCGGCCGGCCACGGCCGCAAGCTTTGATTGCCAGGAGCGTTTCATGAAGACCCTCAGCAGGACCTTATTGCTATGCGCCGGCTTGGCCGCCGCCGGGGCCGTCCAGGCCCAGACCACGCAGTACACCCACGACCTCTACGGCGACTGGCGCGTGACCTACGCCGCCCCCGCCGCCAAGACGGCGGATCAGGTCAGCGCCGAACTGGCCCAGGCCAAGACCAATGGCCAATACACGTTCGGCGAGGAAGACTATCCTCCCCCGGTCATGTCGCACCAATCTGAAACCCGCGCCCAGGTTGACCAGGAGCTGCGGCAAGCGCAGATCCAAGGCCAGATGGCGTCCGACGAAGAAGACTATCCGCCGCCCGTGATGGCGCACAGCGGCACCTCCGATATCCATTGATGCAGAGGCGGGGTGACGGCAGGCCCAGGCGCCATTCGCGTATATTGGGGACGCATAAATCGCCAGCTGACCGGCGGCGGCGCCTGATTCACCATACAATGCCAGCACATCCACCGCCGGCCTGCCTGAGGGCGCGGCGGCAGCCGGCCCCCCTGCGCCGCGCCCCGGATGCCAGCGTTCCGCGCAGCCGGGCGCGCGTACCCGCCGGCAGCCTGCCGGCACCTCTGTGTCTGGATATGCCCGGTAGTTCCGCCTTTTCATTCCTGCGTACCCTCTGCAGCCTGCGCTGGCTCGCCATCGCGGGCCAGGCCGCCACCATCCTGCTGGCCAGCAGCGTCCTGGGCCTGGCCCTGCCGCTGGAGCCGCTGTGGATCGGCGTCGGCGCGCTGATCGGCTTCAACGTCTACGCCAGCCTGCGCCTGCGCCACCGCCGCGACCTGTCCCACGCCACGGCCTTCGGCCATCTGTTCGTGGACATGGCGGTGCTGGCCTGGATGGTGGGCTGGAGCGGCGGCATCAGCAATCCGTTCGGCATGATGTTCCTGATCCTGACCGCGCTGGCGGCCCTGGCGCTGCCGCGCAACTGGGCGCTGGCCGCGGCGGTGGCGGGCATCTCGGGCTACGCGGCGGCCGCGATCTTCGGCCAGCCCCTGCGCGGCGAGGTCGACACCCATACCCTGCTGCTCTGGGGCATGGGCGCCAACTTCCTGATTTCGGTGGTGGTGGTGCTGGTGTTTTCGACACGCCTGGCCTCGGACCTGCGCGACCGCGAGCGCGAACTGGCGCGGCTGCGCGAACGCTTCACCCGCAACGAAGGCATCGTCGCCCTGGCCACCCACGCCGCGGCCATGGCGCACGAACTGAATACCCCGCTGGCGACCATGACCCTGCTGACCGACGAGATCGCCGCCGAGGTCAAGGACGAGGACCTGCGCGCCGACGTCTCCACCCTCAGCCAATTGCTGGCCCTATGCCGGGAACGTATCCGCAACCTGGCGGTCCCAACCGCGGTGGACCTGGTCCGCGTGGTGGGGCAATGGCGTTTGATCCGGCCGACCATCGATCTGCAGCGCTCGGGCGCCCTGCCCGGCAGCCTGCGGGTGGATCCGGCCATCGCCCACCTGCTGCAGGCGCTGCTGAACAATGCGGCGGACGCCGGCGAAGCCGCCGACGCGCCCCGCGTGGACCTGCATCTGGAATACGGTTATGGCGCCCTGCGCGGCGAAGTCAGGGACTACGGGCGGGGCTTCGATCCCGACCAGACCCTGCTGCCGGCAACCAGCCTGTTCAACAGCGGCAAGCCGGGAGGGCTGGGCGTGGGCCTGGCGCTGTCGCACGCCACGGTGGAACAGATGGGCGGCGAAATGACCATGACCGCCGCCGAGGAAGGCGGCACGCGTATCCGCTTTTACCTCCCGTTAGGGAGTACCGGGACTTGAGTGCAATGAACCCAACCGATCTTGGCCTGCTGATCGACGACGACGAACTCTATGTGCGCACCCTGCAGCGCAGCCTGTCGCGCCGCGGCCTGGAAACCCGTACCGCCACCGGCATCGCCGAAGCGCTGCGCGTGGCCGAGGAAATCCGTCCCGCCTTCGCCCTGGTGGACCTGCGCCTGGGCGAAGATTCCGGCCTGACCCTGATCCGCCCGCTGCGCGCCCTGCGCGCCGACATGCGGATCCTGCTGGTCACCGGCTACGCCAGCGTGGCCACCGCCGTCGAGGCCATCAAGCGCGGCGCCGACGACTACCTGCCCAAGCCCGCCACGGCGCCCATGATCCTGCGCACGCTGGGCCTGGTGAAGCCGGAAAACGTGACGATCGAAACCACCATGACGCCGTTGCACCGTCTGGAGTGGGAACATATCCACCAGGCTCTGCACGAAACCGGCGGCAACGTCTCGGCGGCGGCGCGCCTGTTGGGCATGCATCGGCGCTCCCTTCAGCGCAAACTGGCCAAAAAACCGGGGCCGGAACGCGAAGTGCTCATCGACTGATTTGTGCGGATGCGACAAAACGTCGCATGCCCCAGATGTGCGAGTGCGACATATCGTCGCACCCCGGTACCTGGTAGCAGGCCCCTGCTCCCCTAGGAAAACCCTGAATCTGTTCCCCTTGGGGCGGAATCCTCCCAGGCAATGCGACCATTCGTCGCATGCTTGACCCATATCAAGCCGATAGGATGGACGTTGCTGCCTAGCAGCATTCCAGTCTGCTGCTATGCAGCATTTCTCACCTTCCATCCAAGGCTGTACGTGAAACACCCCCTCCTTGCGACCCTTACGCGCATTCTCAGCGTCGGCGCGGTCATGCTGCTTGGCGGCTGCAACATGGAAATCCTCTCCCCCAAGGGAGATATCGGCATCCAGGAACGGACTTTGCTGTTCACGACGACCGGGCTGATGCTCATCGTCGTGATTCCGGTCATCGTCATGATCCTGGCTTTTGCCTGGAAATACCGCGCATCCAACACCAAAGCTGACTACCAGCCCAAGTGGGCCCACTCCACGGCGATCGAAGTCGTGGTCTGGACCGTCCCTTGTATCATCGTGGCCATCCTGGCCGTGATCACCTGGCGCTCGACGCATGCGCTGGATCCCTACAAGCCGCTCGTGTCCGAACACAAGCCGGTGACCATCGAGGTGGTTTCGCTGGATTGGAAGTGGCTGTTCATCTACCCCGAGTACGACATCGCCACGGTCAACGAGATCGCCTTCCCGGTCGATGTTCCGGTCAATTTCCGGATCACCTCGGCCACGGTCATGAACTCGTTCTTCATCCCCCAGCTGGGTAGCCAGATCTACTCGATGGCCGGCATGGAGACCAAGCTGCACCTGAACGCGCGCGAAGCCGGCACCTACGCAGGCATCTCGGCCAACTACAGCGGCGCCGGCTTCTCCGGCATGCGCTTCAAGGCCATCGCGATGTCTCAGGAAGGGTTCGACAACTGGGTCAAGGAAGCCCGCGCTGCCCCGACCGCGCTGACCCCCGAGGTCTATGCGGAGCTGAGCAAGCGCAGCGAGCGCAACCCGGTCGTCAAGTACTCCTCGGCGCCCCCCGCCATGTTTGATTTCATCCTTGGCAGCACCATGACCAAGATGGCCGGCGTGGACTCCGCCACGTGCACCCCCACGTCGAACAATCTGATCGCAGGAATTAACTAACAATGCTCGGGAAACTCACCCTCGAGGCCATTCCGTACCATGAACCCATCGTCATGGTTACGCTGGCCGCCGTGTGCCTGGGAGGCCTAGCGGTCTTCGGCGCCATCACCTACTTCCAGAAGTGGAAGTATCTCTGGACGGAGTGGCTGACCTCGGTCGACCACAAGCGTATCGGCGTGATGTACATCATCGTCGCCTTGATCATGCTGCTGCGCGGCTTCGCCGACGCCATCATGATGCGCACCCAGCTGGCGGTCGCGTCCGCCGACTCGGCCGGCTTCCTGCCGCCGCACCACTACGACCAGATCTTCACCGCCCACGGCGTCATCATGATTTTCTTCATGGCGATGCCCTTCATCACCGGGCTGATGAACATCGTGGTGCCGCTGCAGATCGGCGCCCGCGACGTGGCCTACCCGTTCCTGAACTCGCTGAGCTTCTGGCTGTTCGGCGCCGGCGTCGCGCTGATGATGATCTCGCTGTTCGTGGGCGAATTCGCCGCGACCGGCTGGCTCGCCTATCCGCCGCTGTCCGGGCTGGACTACAGTCCGAGCGTGGGGGTGGATTACTACATCTGGGCGCTGCAGATATCCGGGCTGGGCACCACGCTTAGCGGCATCAACTTCATCGTGACTATCCTGCGCATGCGCGCGCCGGGCATGAGCCTGATGAAGATGCCGATCTTCACCTGGACCTCGCTGGTCACCAACGTCCTGATCGTCGCCGCCTTCCCCGTGCTGGCCGCAACGCTCGCGCTGCTGACGATGGACCGCTACCTGGGCACGCACTTCTTCACGAACGACATGGGCGGCAACGTCATGATGTACGTGAACTTGATCTGGATCTGGGGCCACCCCGAGGTCTACATCCTGGTGCTTCCGGCGTTCGGCGTGTACTCGGAAATCGTCGCCACCTTCGCCCGCAAGACCCTGTTCGGCTACAAGTCCATGGTCTACGCCACGGCCGCCATCGGCGTGCTGTCGTTCCTGGTCTGGCTGCACCACTTCTTCACCATGGGCGCGGGAGCCAACGTCAATGCCTTCTTCGGCATAGCGACAATGATCATCTCGATCCCGACGGGCGCGAAGATCTTCAACTGGCTGTTCACCATCTACCGCGGCCGCCTGCGCATCACCACGCCGGTGCTGTGGACGCTGGGCTTCATGATCGTGTTCGTCATCGGCGGCATGACCGGCGTGATGCTGGCCATCCCCGGCGTGTCGTTCGTGCTGCACAACAGCCTGTTCCTGATCGCCCACTTCCACAACACCATCATCGGTGGCGTGGTGTTCGGCTGCATCGCCGGCATGACCTACTGGTTCCCCAAGGCTTTCGGCTTCACGCTGAACGAGCGCCTGGGCCGCTATTCGTTCTACTGCTGGTTCGTCGGTTTCTTCATGGCCTTCATGCCCCTGTACATCCTGGGCTTCAAGGGCATGACGCGCCGCCTGAACCACTACGACAACCCCGAATGGCAGCCCTACCTGCTGGTCGCGCTGGCCGGCGCCGCGCTGATCATGCTGGGCATCTGGTTCCTGCTGCAGCAAGTGTTCGTCTCGATCCGCCAGCGCAAACAGAACCAGGACGTCACCGGCGACCCCTGGGATGGCCGCACGCTGGAATGGGCCATCTCTTCGCCCGCTCCTTTCTACAACTTCGCCCACGTGCCGCAGGTTGACTCGCTGGACCAGTTCTGGGAAGACAAGCAGAACGGCAAGGCCTACAAGCGCCCGGCCAAGTACGAAGACA
Source organism: Achromobacter pestifer (assembly GCF_013267355.1). Lineage (NCBI taxonomy): Bacteria > Pseudomonadati > Pseudomonadota > Betaproteobacteria > Burkholderiales > Alcaligenaceae > Achromobacter > Achromobacter pestifer. Next base: position 4,102,808 of record NZ_CP053985.1, on the reverse strand, counting down.
TCCACATGCCGCGCAACACCGCCATGGGCGTGGTCATCGGCGCCTTTGGCCTGGTCATGTGCTTCGCGCTGATCTGGCACATCTGGTGGCTGTCCATCGTTGGTTTCGTCGGCATGGTCGGTTCGTTCATCGTCCGCGCCTATGACCGCGACGTCGACTACTGGGTCCCGGCCGCGGAAGTCGAACGCATCGAAAACGCTCACTTTGACAAAATGCAGAAGGCCGCCTGAGCCATGATTCAAGCCGTAGCCACTCACCCCCACGCGGGTCACGACGATCACGCGCATCATGACGATGGATCCAAGACCGTTTTCGGTTTCTGGGTCTATCTGATGAGCGACTTGCTGATCTTCTCGGTACTGTTCGCCACGTTCGCGGTGTTGTCCAACGCCACCGCGGGCGGCCCCACCGGCAAGGAACTTTTCGATCTGAAGTTCGTGCTGGTCGAAACGCTGTTGCTGTTGTTCTCCAGCTTCACCTTCGGCATGGCCAACCTGAACGTGCACGCCAACAACAAGAGCCGCGCCATGGGCTGGTTGATGGTGACGTTCCTGTTCGGCGCGGGCTTCATCGCGATGGAAGTCTATGAATTCCATCACCTGATCTCGATCGGCGCCGACCCCGGCCGCAGCGCTTACCTGTCGGCGTTCTTCACGCTGATCGGCACCCACGGCCTGCACGTCACCTTCGGCCTGATCTGGATCATCGTCCTGCTGGACATGATCCGCCGCCATGGCCTGGACTCGATCAACAAGCGCCGTCTGGCGTGCCTGAGCCTGTTCTGGCACTTCCTGGACATCGTCTGGATCTGCGTCTTCACCTTCGTCTATCTCATGGGAGCCCTCTGATGTCGCACTCCGCTGCGGCCGCACACGGCCACGACGACCACGCCGCCGACCACGGCAGCCTGAAGTCCTACATCATCGGTTTCGTACTCTCGCTGCTTCTCACCTTCGGCTCCTTCGGCCTGGTGATGAACGGCGGGCTGTCCCACGCCATCACCATCGCCGGCGTGGTGGCGCTGTGCGTGCTCCAGTTGCTGGTGCAACTGGTGTACTTCCTGCACATGGGCGCATCGAAGTCGGCCCGCGACAACCTGGCCACGTTCGTCTTCACCTTGATGATCATCTCCATCATCGTCGGCGGTTCGGCATGGGTGCTGTACAACATGAACGTCAACATGGGTCACGCCATGTAATGACGGCTCGCCGTTGAAGCAAAAAAGCAGGCGCCTTCGGGCGCCTGTTTTTTTTCCGGTGATCCTGCGATCGCGCCAGCCTTAACGCGCCGGCCGCACGTTCAGCGGCACATTGGCGCGCCGCGCCAGTTCGTTCGCGCTGACACCCACGAAAGGCTGCACCCGAGAACGCTGGTTCAGGTCACAGGCGGACGCCGCCTCGGCGCCGTCCAGCACCTGCCTCACGGCGCGCGCGCCGGCCGGTCCCTGCGGGCTGCCGTCCTGGCTCGATTGCCAGGCCAGCATGTCCGCCACCGCCGCGCCGCAGCGCCACGGCGTGCGGTACAGGCCGGCATCGTGCTCCAGCAACATCTTCACCTTGGCCTCCTGGCCCAACCTCAGCATGATGACCAGCGGCAAGGCGTCGGCGTCCGTCACGCCTTCGATGCGGATGCTTTGATCGGTGCGATCCGACGCATCGGCGCCCGCCTGCAGCCATTCCAGATACAGGTCGTCCGGCAGCCAGGGCAGGCTCAGCGGAGCAATGCGGTTGGCCAGCACGCCGGTCGCGTCGGACGCCACCGCCAACGGCACGCCAGCCGCCAGCAGGCGCGCGGCGGTGGCGCGCAGCCGGGTACGCAGCCCGTCCCATTGCGGGCCGTTCTGCTTGACCTCCGCGCGGATCTCGACCTGGTTCCACACGCCCAGCAGACTGGACAGCGGTTCCGGCGTCAGCGGCGCTTGCGGCTTGCCGGCGGCCTGCGCCAACTGGTCCACCAGCGCCGGCTGCATATAGCGCGCCGCCAGGCCCAGCGCTTCATTCAAGCCGTTGCGCTCCAGCGCCTTGCCCGCGCCATAGCCGCCCACGGCCGGGTCCGCGCCATGCGCCAGCGCGAAGCTGACCCGCTCGGGGATGGGATAGGCCACGCCAGGCGCCAGCTCGCCGCGGAGGGATTCGCGCAGGGCTTCCAGCAGTGGCGTTTCCCACATGGCGCGGTTGCCGTAAACCATGCGGACGTAGGCGGCGTTGATGTCCGCGCCCTTGGCCAGCAGCTTTTCGGCGTACCAGAAGTTCTTCGGGCTTTGCATGGCGGCGTGCAGCAGCGAGCGCCCGTTTTTCTCGCGGGCGTTCGGGTTGGCGCCCTTGTCCAGCAGATAGAGCAGGTTGTCCTTGTCGCCGCTGTAGTAGGAAATGCGCCGCATCAACAGCGGCGTGCCGCCGCTGTCCACGGCATCGACGGGCGCGCCCGCGGCGATCAAGGTATCGGCCAGTGCATAGCGCTCGGCGGCCGGGCGCGTGTCCCGGCCGTCGGGCAGCGCGCTGGCCAATAGCGGGTAGCCATTGTTGGACCCATCGGCCCTGGCGCCCGCCGCCAGCAGGATGCGCACGATCTCCAGCTGCTTGCGCGCTACCGCCGCGGCCAGCGCCGGCGTGCCGTTCTCGTTGACGCCATTGGGGTCTTGCCCGCGCGCCAGTTCGGCCTGTACCGCGGCCGCATCGCCGGCCTGGATCGCCTGGAAGATGGCCAGGCGCGGCCGGCAGGCGGCCTCGTCCAGGGCCGCGACGCCCAGCGCCGCCCCGATACGGTTGGCGATATTGCCCGGAATGGGCTCCTGCGCGGCCAGCCGACGCGAACAATACAAGCGGTAGTCCTCGCGCGCCAGCGCCTCGAAATAGCCGCGCTTGTCGCCTGCCCTTCCCGCCTGCTTCCAGCGCGCGTCGGCGCGGTTCAGATAGGCCGCCGTGCGCGCCGGATCGCGCCGCAGCACCTCGCCGAGGATGCGGTCGGCTTCCTGCATATCGCCCGACTCGGCCAGCCAGAAGCCATAGTCGTTCAAAGCGGTCAGCACTGCGGCATCCTTGCCCGCGGGGTCGATCTGACGATAGTCCTGCAGCATGACGAAGCGACGCAACGCCGCCAGGGCGCTGGCGAACTCGGCGGCTTTGGCGCGCGGGATGGCGCGCGCCGCCTGATGCAGGGCAAGAAACCCGGCCCGCGCGTCCACCGGCGCGCGCAGCTCGAAACGCACTTGCGCGGGGAACGCCTTCAAGCGGTTGGGATAGTCCAGCAGCGCCGGCCTCAACGCGGCCAGGATCGCGGCCTTGCCCGCCTCATCCCAGGGCTGGCTGCCGGTCACGACCGCAAGCGCGCCGTCCGCAGTCACCTCGTAGGCCACGCCCGCCCCGTCCACCAGAAAGCCGGCGGCGCGCGCGTCGCCCGCGTCGTTGTACGAATAACCCACCCAGTAATGCGTTTCCTCGTTGCGCGGCGTCCGGACGCTTATCCGTTCTTCGCGCGACGCGTTCCAGGAGCCCGGGTCCACCGCCAGCGGACCGGAACGGAATTCCAGCTTGAATTCCTTGCCCGTCTGGCGCAGGTAGCGGTACAGGTACAGCCGGTTCTCCACCTGGCCCACCAGCACCGCGTCCTTGACGTTCTCGGTGCCCCACACGCGCCTCTCGGGGTCCTGCAGCGGATAGCGCGACAGGCGGGCGGACTCGATGACGGCGCCGATGTCGGAGGCCAGTGCCGGCCGGGGCGTGGCGGCCAGGCCGGCCAGCGCCAGCGCGACGGCGCCGAACAGGCGGGAAACAGCAGGACGGGCGGAACGCGGCATGCGGAAGCTTCGGGGGACGGATAGGAAGGCGCCGATGATACGCGCCTTCCCACACAAGCCGCGCCGCTTATGCCGTAGGGCAAAGACGGCGGACAACTTTCGTTATATATTCAACGATATAACGCTTTCATTAACAGTTTAATTATTCTGCGTCCACGCTCCCAAGCCATGCATGCCGTTTCGATCGCCCCAGCAGCAGCCCCGGCTGACAACGCCGAACCCATCCTGCGGTTCGCCGGCGCGCTGCTGCGCCATGCGCCGCCCGGACATCCCGACGCGGGTTTCTTCGCCACCGTCATCGGCAAGAGCCTGGCCTGCGGCGGCCTGGGGCGCAGCGGCCTGTCGCCCCGGGAACTGGAAAGCCTGATCGCCCGCCTCTTCCCCGGCGCGCTGACCGGCCACGACCCAGCGCTGGCTACCTTGCGCGCGCAGGCCGCCATCTACCCGGCCCGCGGCATGGATGCGGCCCAGGCGGAGTTCACGCGCTTGCTGCGCGCCCTGCTGGACACCTGGGCTGCGCCCGGCGGCGCGGGCACCACAGCCTGGGTCACCAGCGTGCTGACGCACGCCTGTTTGCGGCCCGACCACCTGTGGCGGGACCTGGGCCTGTCCGGCCGCGAGGACGTGACTTTTCTGCTGGCGCGCCACTACCCGGGGCTGGTGGTGCGCAACGTGCGCAATCTACGGTGGAAGCAATTCCTGGCCTATTCCGCCTGTAAGCAGGCGGGCCTGCCGCCCGCCGCCGCGCCGGGCTGTCCGGCCTGCGAGGACCATGGCTTCTGCTATCCGGAAATGCCGGACTGAGCCGCCTCAAAACCGGTAGGTCGCGCCGACGCCCACGCCCAGGCTGCGCCCGGCGGCCGGCTCGTAGTAGCGTCCGTTGGTCTCGTTGACGATCACGGATCCGGCGTAATGGCGGTCGAACAGGTTGTCCACGCGCCCATAGGCGTTCAGTTCCCAGGCCCCCGCCTTGAGCACGTAGCCCGCACTCAATGCCGCAACGAAGTAACCCGGCGCATCGCCGTCGTTGGCGTCGTTCACGTAGACCTTGCTGAGGAAACGCCCTTCCACCGAGGCCTGCCAACCTTCGGACGGCGCCCAGGCCAGCGAGGCATAGGCGGCCTGCCGCGCGATGCCGGGAATCTTGTTGCCGGCGCGGATATCGCCCGGCCCGTCGTCGGCGTAGCGCGCATTCAGCCAGGTATAGGCCAGCTGCACGCGCCCATGCCGCGCGAATTCGCCGGACCAGCCCAGCTCCACGCCGTCGCGCCGCGTGCGGCCGGCGTTCTGATAAGTGGTCCGGCCGCCCGCGCTGCCCGCGGACACGATCTCGTCATCGGTGCCGGTATGGAACACCGCGGCCGTCAGCAAGCCGCCGCCCAGCCCCGCCTTCACCCCGGCCTCCAGGTTGGTGCTGAGGGCGGGCGCCAGGCCGAAGTTCAGGCCGGGCTGGCCGCCGGGGCGGTATGAGATCTCGTTGAGCGTCGGCGTCTCGAAGCCCCGGCCATACGAAGCGTAAAAGCTCAGCTCCGGATTCGGCGCATAGCGGATGGCCGCCACCGGCAAGGCCTTGCGATAGCGCGCATCGCCGCTGTCATCGGCATTGCCGGGCGCCAGGTAATGGTCGTTGGAATCGAAGCTGACGGTGCTGTAGCGCAGGCCCGCGTCCAGCGTCCAGCGCTGCGACACCTGCCAGGAGGCCTGCAAGTAGGGATCGGCGTTGTAGACCGTATTGGTCTCGTCGCGTCTGAGCGCGCCCTGCACGCCCAGTTGGCGGCTCGTGCCCTGGCCTGTGTAGTTTTGGTAGCCCTTGCGGTCCTCGCGCATGGAATCGTAGGAAAAACCGCCGATCAGGGTCAGCGGCCGGCCCGCCATCGTCTGCTCGGAGGTCCAGCGCAGGTCCGCCCCGCCGTACTGGCGCTTCAGATCGATGACGCCGCCGGCCTGGGTGGGCGCCAGCTGCGCGGCAGGGGGGATCGCCTGGTACTGCGTGGTATCGCGCTGGCCGTAATAGGCCATCAGGCGCAAGGTGTTGCGGCTGTCGACCTGGCGCTCGTAGATCACGCCGCCCTGGGTCTGCCTGACCGTCTTGCGGGTGTCGTACAGCTCGGCCACGGGCGCCGCGCGCGGGTCGTCCTGGAATTGCTGGTAGGTCAGCCCCAGCGGATCCTGCGCCTTGAGGTCCACGCTATTGGCCACGATGGTCAGCCGGCTGGCGTCGTCCAGTTGCAGGCCCAGCTTGGCATTGCCCAGGTTCTTGCGGGCCGCGCTGTGGTCACGATAGCCGTCGGCGGTGAAACGGGTCAGGTCCAGCACATAGTCCAGCCCGCCGGCCGCGCCGCTGGTTCCGCTCGCGCGCGCCCCATAGCGCCAGGTGCCGTAACTGCCGCCCCAGCCGCTGGCCGCGAGCAACGGCGGCTCCACGCCATCCTCGGTAAACACCTGGATCACGCCGCCCGAGGAATTGCCATACAAGGCCGAAAACGGGCCGCGCAGCACTTCGACGCGGCCGATGGAGCCTATGTCGATATTCGACGTCTGCCCCTGCCCGTCCGGCATGGTGGCCGGTATGCCGTCCACATACAGGCGTACGCCGCGCACGCCAAAGGTGGAGCGCGCGCCAAAGCCGCGGCTGGATATCTGCAGGTCCTGCGCGTAGTTCTGGCGGTTCTGGATCTGCAGGCCGGGCACGCCGGCCAGGCCTTCGGACAGGTTGATGCCCGGCTGGTTCAGGCGCATGGCCGCGCCTTCCACCACGTTCACCGAAGCGGGCGTGTCCAGCACTGACGTGCCCAGCCGCGTGCCCGTCACCACCACCGCGGGCAGCAGCGGTTCGGCCTCCTGCGCCCAGGCGGCTGCCGCCGGAAACGACGCCAGCAGGCCCTGCATGGCCCAGCGCCCCATGCCCGAACGCCACCACTCCTGTTCCGCCAAGCACGCCTCCTGTAGGGACCGCGGCGGGAATCGGTTCTAATACCCGCCATGGATAACTCGCAAGACATCGAACGCCGCCTGCTGGAGCTGGAGGTCAAGGCCAGCTTCTCCGACGATCTGCTGGAACAACTCAACCAGATCATCGTCCGCCAGCAACAGCAGATAGACCGACTGATGCGTGAAGTGGCCGACCTGCGCCAGCAAGCGCCCGAGGGCGCCGCCCCCTTCCGCAGCCTGCGCGACGAACTGCCGCCGCACTACTGAGCTGAGGCCGCCGCCCTAGCGGCTTTCCCCCTATCCGCTGCCGGATCTCATGGAATCGCCGATTTCCAGGCTTCTGTCCGCCTGGAACGCCTGCCATGCGTTCCACCAATGGAAAATATATCCCAAGAAAATAGCTATCTTTCCACTGGTGGGAATATCTTTTACCAATATACGGGTTTATCCCTAGTCCGATTCAGCGCACTATTGAGCCATCGGGAAACAGCAACGAACCAGACGGATAGGCCGCCGATTCGCTCCCAAAGCTCTTGAAATCGGAGATTTACCATGAAGACCCTTGCTACCGCTTTGATGATGTCCCTGGCCGCGCTAAGCGCCGGCGCCTACGCCGCCTCGCCCAACATCGAACCCAACAACGTGCCGTTCCAAGGCGTCTACGGCACCCCGTACGAAGGCCCGACCCGCGCCCAGGTGCAGGCCGAACTGGCTGCTGCCAAGGCGGCCGGCCAGATGGCCGAAGTGGAACCGAACAACGTCCCCTTCCAAGGCGTCTACGGCACGCCCCACACCGGCAAGACCCGCGCTGAAGTCCGCGCCGAACTGGCCGCCGCCCGCGCCGCCGGCCAGATGGCCGACGTGGAACCCAACAACGTGCCCTTCCAAGGCGTCTACCACGGCAACTGAGCGCACGCGGATTTACCCCTCCCCTTGTTGTACCTTGGCCGCCAGCATCTGGCGGCCTTTTTTCGTCTGTGCGGAAGGTGGCAACCGCGCTTCATGAAGCGCGGCTTTCATCATTGCCGTGCGGCCTCAAGGCAAAAACGGCCGATTTCAAGGACCGCGCAAGGCATTGTTCCATCCGTTCGCGTACTATCGCCCCAAGATCAGGCATAACACTACGACTCAACAGGGAGCCCATCTTGAAACACACCCGCGTTCTCGCCTCTTTGCTGATGGCTTGCGGCATCTCCGCGCCGGCCTTCGCCGCGCCTCCGGTGATGCTGAACAATGCCATCATCACGCAGATCCCCAAGGGCGATCAGCCCTCGTTCCACCAAGCCGTGGCGCAGTCGCTGAACAGTTCGGCCGACGGCCAGCGCACCCAATGGAGCAGCACGCACCAGCCCAAAAAGGCTCCGCCCATCACCGTGCAGCTGACCCCCACCCAGACCAGCAAGGTCAAGGACGACCGCGTCTGCCGCTTCCTGGTGGGCGATTTCGCCCGCGGCGCCACCACTGAAAAGTGGCAGTTCTGGTTCTGCAAACAGCCTGACGGCACCTGGAAGGCCAGCAGCAATTAAAAGGTCGTGCGGCGCTGAACCCCAGCGCCAGCTACAACTTCTGCGCCAGCGCAAAAAGCAACTTCTGCGCCAACGCAAGAAAAAGCGCGCCGCTCCATGATGGAGCGGCGCTTTTTTTTTTGTGCCGTGTCCGCGCGCGCCATGCAGGCGCGCGCAAGAACCGGATCAGGCCGAGGCTTCGGTCCGGTTGGCGTCCAGCACCGTCATCGCGGTCATGTTGATGATGCGGCGCACGGTGGAGCTGGAGGTCAGGATGTGCACCGGTGCGTTGGCGCCCAGCAGGAACGGCCCCACCGCCACGTTGCCGCCGGCAGCCGTCTTCAACAGGTTGTAGGCGATGTTGCCCGAGTCCACGTTCGGGCACACCAGCAGATTGGCCTGGCCCTTGAGCGAAGACGAGGGCAGGATGCGCATGCGCAAGGCTTCGTCCAGCGCGCAGTCGCCATGCATTTCGCCGTCGATCTCCAGGTCCGGCGCGGCCTGGCGCACCAGCTCCAGCGCGCGGCGCATCTTCGCGCCAGACGCCGAACTGCCCGAACCGAAGTTCGAACGCGACAGCAGCGCGACCTTGGGCGCCAGGTTCATGCGGGCCATTTCCTGCGCCGCCATCACCGTGAACTCGGCGATCTGCTCGGCCGAAGGCTCGTCATTGACATGCGTGTCCACCAGCACCACCGTGCGCTCGTTGAGCAGCAGGATGTTCATGGCGGCGTACACGTTGTGGCCGGGACGGCGGCCGATGACTTCGTCCACGAAGCGCAGGTGGTCGTGGTAAGCGCCCACCGTGCCGCAGACCATGCCGTCGGCGTCGCCCAGATGCACCATCATCGCGCCGATCAGGGTCAGGCGGCGGCGCATTTCCACGCGCGCCATTTCCTTGGTAATGCCGCGGCGGCACATCAGTTCCCAGTACGTAGTCCAGTACTGGTGGAAGCGCTCGTCGTATTCGGGGTTGGTGACTTCAACGTCTTCGCCCAGGCGCAGGCGCAGGCCGAACTTCTCGATGCGCGACAGCAGGACCGCGGGGCGGCCCACCAGGATGGGACGGGCCAGGCCTTCGTCCACGATCACCTGCACCGCGCGCAACACGCGCTCGTCTTCGCCTTCCGTGAACACGATGCGGGCTTTGCCGCCTTCGCGCACGATGCGCTTGGCCGCCGAGAACAGCGGCTTCATGAAGGCGCCCGAGTGGTACACGAACTGCTGCAGCTGCTCCGCGTAGGCCTCCAGGTCCGCCAGCGGACGCGTGGCCACGCCGCCTTCCATCGCGGCCTTGGCCACCGCCGGGGCGATGCGCACGATCAGGCGCGGATCGAAGGGCTTGGGAATCAGGTATTCGGGGCCGAACGAGATGTCATACGTGCCGTAGGCCGCGGCCACGACTTCGTTCTGTTCCTCTTCGGCCAGCTCGGCGATGGCGTACACCGCCGCCTTTTCCATCTCGCGGGTGATCGTGGTCGCGCCCACGTCCAATGCGCCGCGGAAAATGTAGGGGAAGCACAGCACGTTGTTGACCTGGTTCGGATAATCCGAACGGCCCGTGGCCATGACCACGTCGTCGCGCACCGATTGCGCCACTTCCGGCAGGATCTCGGGCGTGGGATTGGCCAGCGCCAGGATCAGCGGACGCGGACCCATCGCCGCGACCATCTCGGGCTTGAGCACGCCGCCGGCCGACAGGCCCAGGAACACGTCGGCGTCCGGGATCACCTCGGCCAGCTTGCGGGCGTCGGTCTTCTGCGCGAAGCGCGCCTTGTCCGGGTCCATCAGCGCGGTACGGCCTTCGTAGACCACGCCTTCGATGTCGGTGACCCAGATGTTTTCCAGCGGCAGGCCCAGGTCCACCATCAGGTCCAGGCAGGCCAGCGCGGCCGCGCCGGCGCCCGAGGTCACCACCTTGACCTGCTTGATGTCCTTGCCCACGACCTTCAGGCCGTTGATGAAGGCGGCCGAAACCGTAATGGCCGTGCCGTGCTGGTCGTCATGGAAGACGGGGATCTTCATGCGCTCGCGCAGCTTGCGCTCGACGGTGAAGCACTCCGGGGCCTTGATGTCTTCGAGGTTGATGCCGCCGAAAGTCGCTTCCAGGCCGGCAATGATCTCGACCAGCTTGTCCGGATCGGTCTCGTTGATCTCGATGTCGTACACGTCCAGGCCGGCGAACTTCTTGAACAACACCGCCTTGCCTTCCATCACCGGCTTGGAGGCCAGCGCGCCGATGTTGCCCAGACCCAGCACCGCGGTGCCGTTGGTGATCACGCCCACCAGGTTGCCGCGCGCCGTGTAGCGGTACACATTGGCCGGATCGGCCACGATTTCTTCGCAGGCTGCCGCCACGCCGGGCGAGTACGCCAGGGCCAGGTCGCGCTGGTTGACCAGCGGCTTGGACGCCACGACGGAGATCTTCCCCGGGGTGGGGAACTCGTGATAGTCCAGGGCGGCCTGGCGGTCCGATTGCGTATTCATGGGGCAGAGCCTCCTTGTCTTGATATAGGAAAAATTCTAGGCTTCAATACATAAGCAGATCATTCAACTTTGATATCGTTCCATAATCTTTACCTTATGCACCGCCTATGACAGCCTTTGATCCGGACCTCGTTATCCGGAAACTGACCTCGCGGCTGAAGATGCGCCACCTGGTGCTGCTGCTGCAGATCGAGCAGCACGGCTCGCTGACCCGGGTGGCCGAGCACATGGCCACCAGCCAGCCGGCCGTCACCAATGCCCTGGCCGAACTGGAAAGCATGTTCGACGTGCCCCTGTTCGAACGCTCGGTGCGCGGCATGACGCCCACGCCCCTGGGCGCGGTGGTGCTGGCGCGGGCCCGCGCCCTGGTCCACGACCTGGGGCACCTGGTCCAGGAAATGGAGGCGGTGGCGGCGGGCCATGCCGCCCATCTGCACATCGGCGTCATCCCCTTCGTCTCCGGACAGATGCTGTCGTCCGCCATCAGCCGCACGCTGCCCCAGGGCCGCCGGATCACCGCCACCATCCACGAAGGCCAGGGCCCGGCGCTGCTGCGCCAACTGCGCGACCACACGCTGGACCTGGTGGTGGGCTGGGCCACGCCTTCGGTGGACATGGACAATCTGGGCTTCGAGGTGCTCTACCACCAGCAGCCGCGCCTGATCGCCAGCCGGCGGCTGGCCGCCCGCCTGGGCCGCTCGCGGCTGGAATGGAACCGGCTGGCCGACCTGGACTGGATCCTGGGCACGCCGGACAGCCCGATCCGCGAACAGGTGTCCGAGATCTTCCTGCGTGCCGGCCTGGCGCCGCCCACCCCATCGGTGCAGAGCGATTCGTCCAAGCTGATCGGCGAAATGATCGTGGCCAGCGACCGTGCCGTCGCCATCCTGCCCGCCGACATCGCCGACGAGCTGGTGCGCATCGCCGGCGCGGCCATCGTGCCCTACTCCTTCGACTGGACCCTGCCGCCGATCGCGCTGTTCACCCGCGCCGGGGGCTTGCGCCGCAATGTCGACGCGCTGTTCGCCGCCGCGCTGCGCGAGGCCTATACCAAGGGTGCGCGCCCGTCCGCCTGAGCCGCGCGGCAGGAAAATTGCCAACAAATGCAAATACGCTCGCACTGCGGCGGCGCGCCCTCCTATACTTCCCGCGCCAAGCAACAAGCAGGAGGGCATGCAGTTTGTTCACACTTCCGCCTATCAACCCGGGCCGCGGCGCGATCGCCCTCCTCATCTTCGCCGCGCTTGCCGGATTGTCCGGCTGCAATTCGCTGCTGAACGAAGGCACGGGCGCGGCGGCCGGTATCGCCGGCACCGCCATCGCCAACAAGGTCACCGACAACGCCACCGTCGCCACCGGCATCGGCCTGGGCGTGCAGGCCGGCGCCAAAGCCGCGCTGGCCTACGCCCAACGCAAGACCCGCGGCGAAGAGCAGGACGCCATCGCCATGGCCGCCGGCCCGCTGGCGGTGGGCAAGGTGGCCAACTGGCAGGTCAAGCATCAGATCCCCATCGAAAGCGATGCGCAAGGCCAGGTCACGGTCAGCCGGCTGATCGGCGGCGTGAACCTGGAATGCAAGGAAGTGGTCTTCTCCATCGACACGCCAGCCGACAAGGCCGGCGCCGATCCGCTGCGCGAGTTCTACGTCACCACCGTCTGCCGCGACGGCGAGCACTGGCGCTGGGCCAGCGCCGAGCCTGCGACCGCCCGCTGGGGCTCCCTGCAGTGACGCGCGCCGCAAGCCTGCTGGCGCTGGCCGCCTGCCTGGGCCTGGCCGGCTGCCAGAGTTCCTCCATCGGCGGCGCGGCGGGCGCCGTGGTCGGCACCGTCAGCGGCGCGGCCACCGCCAATCCGGTGGCGGGCTACGCCATCGGCGTCACGGTGCAGGCGGCGGTGGATGCCACCGTGAAGTACGTGCTGCGCGAGTGGAAGAACGACCAGCAGAACGTCATGGCCAATGCGGCGGGCGCCCTGCCCATCGGCCAGGTGCGCCAGTGGGAAATCCGCCACGCGCTGCCGGTGGGCAGCGAGCGCGGCGGCATCCAGGTGGTGCGCGACATCGCCACGCCCTTGACCCACTGCCGCGAAGTGCTGTTCACGGTGGAACAGAAGGACGCGCCCGCGCCCGCCTACTCCAGCATGATCTGCCAGCAGCCGGGCGGCCAGTGGAAGTGGGCCGCGGCCGAACCGGCGGTGGCGCGCTGGAACGGGCTGCAATAGCCTGAGGGCGGGGCCGCCGGCCCTTGATTCGCCTGGGGCGAGCAGGCGATACTGCCCGCAAGTCCTCTTGCCCCTCCTACTCCCCATGACCTCAGGCCAGTTCGTCATGCAACGCAGCGCCCTCGCCGGCGTGCAGGCCGTGGCCGCGCATAGCCGGCATGCGTTCGCGCGCCACACGCACGAGCAATTCGGCATCGGCGTCATGCGCCAGGGCGCCCAGGTCTCGCACAGCGGCCGTGGCCAGGTCGAGGCCGGCCCCGGGCACGTCATCACGGTGAACCCCGGCGAAGTGCATGACGGCGCCCCCATCGGGGACGGCGGACGCGCTTGGCAGATGCTGTACCTGGACCCGGAAGTCGTGGCCCAGGCCGCGGCCGAGCTGGGCGCAAGCGGACGCGCCTACGAATTCGAACACCCCGCGCAGGACCGCCCGGCGCTGGCGCGCGATGTGCTGGCGCTGTATGCCCAGGCCACCGCCGGCACGGCGCCCCTGGCTTGCGAGGCGCTGCTGCTGCGCATCCTGGCGCAGGCGCGCGACCGCGACGCCGAACGTCTGGCCCGGCCTGCGCGCTCGGCTCCCGGCGCCATCCGCCATGCCCGCGCGCTGATCGACGACAACCCGGCGGCCGCGCTGTCGCTGGCCGACCTGGCCGCGGCCAGCGGCCTGAGCCGCTACCAGGTGCTGCGGGCCTTCGCCCGCGACACCGGTCTCACCCCGCACGCCTACCAGGTGCAGCGCCGCCTGCTGCTGGCGCGCAGCCTGATCCGGCAGGGCTCGGCCCTGGCCGATGCCGCGGCCGCGGTCGGCTTCGCCGACCAGAGCCACATGACCCGGCTGTTCGTGCGCGCCTACGGCGTATCGCCGCGGCGCTACGCGCTGGCGGCCGGCTGATCCCTGCAATTTCGTTCAAGACCCGGCCGCGACCGGGCGCTTAGCCTGTGCGCCTTGCTCTCACAGAGGCGTGGATCGGGTCATGAACAGTCGGACGCGGGGCTATTGCTATCTGGCGGCCGCCATGGCGCTGGTAGGCAGCACGGTGGCCGCCAGCAAGATCATCGGCACGGGCTTGCCGCCCTTCACGGCGACCGCCCTGCGCTTCGCCATTGCCCTGCCCTGCTTTGCGTTGCTAATGGCGTTGACCGGCGCGCGCCTGCCGCGGCTTGAGCCGCGCGACTGGCTGCTGCTGGCCGTCCAGGCCATCGCTGGCAGCGTCGGCTACACCGCGCTGCTGATCGCGGGCCTGCAGCGTGCATCGGCGGTGGACGGCGGCATCATCCTGGGCACCTTGCCCCTGGTTTCGGCCGCCATCGCCATCCTGCTGCTGGGCGAACGCCCGGGCAAGGCGACGCTGGTCGCCATCGTCGCGGCGGCCTTCGGCGTCTGGCTGATGATGCGTCATTCGGCCGGCGCCGGCGGTGCGCGTTCGCTGGCGGGCAACGCGCTGATCCTGGGCGCGGTGCTGTGCGAGGGGCTGTTCATCCTGTTGAACAAGCGGCTGCGCCAGCCAGTGGCGCCGCTGGCGCTGTCCACGCTGATGACGGGCTTTGGCCTGGCGTTCTCGGCCGCGGCCAGCGTGGCGGAAGCGCCCTGGAACCTGAGCCTGTCCGCGCCGGCCATGGCGGCAGTGGCGTATTACGCGCTGCTGCCCACGGTGGGCGGCTTCCTGCTCTGGTATGCGGGCGCGGCCCGCGTCAACGGCGCCGAGGCCGCCTTGTTCACGGCGCTGGCGCCGGTGTCGGCAGTGGCGCTGGCCGCCGGACTGCTGGGCGAGTCCCTGGCCCCCGCGCAGTTGGCGGGCATGGCTTGCGTGCTGGGCGCGGTGCTGGCACTAGGCTGGTCGGGGGTCCACTCGCGCGGCAAAGCGCTACGCACCGGGCCTGCAGCCTCTGGCGGGTGCAGCCCGCACAGGCCCTAGCCGCGGCTGAACGCCAGCGCGAACTCGTCGGAAAAGATGTCCGCCAGCGAGCGCCGCAACGCGGCCGCGCGCTCGGCGCCATAAGCCGCCTCGAAGCGGCGCTGCGCGTCTTTCCACAGGCGCTTGGACTCCGCCAGCTTGGCGCGTCCCGCGTCCGTCAGCGCCACGCGGCGACTGCGGCCGTCGAAAGGATCGCGCGACATCTGCACATAGCCGTCGCGCTCCAGCGGCTTGAGGTTGTGCGCCAGCGCCGACCGGTCCAGCACCATGATGCGCGCCAGGTCCGTCATGGACGGCGTGCCCGCGCGCGCGATGTGCACCAGGATGGAATGCTGCGACACCTTCAGGCCGCAGGGCGCCAGCACCGTGTCGTACAGCTGCGATACGCGCCGGGTCGCCTTGCGCAGCGCCGCGCCGTTGCAGACCAGCGGATCGGGCGTAATGGAGGCGGCGGGAGCGGAGGGCTGTTCGTCGGACATGACAGGCGCAAGAAGTGGAGGACGGGGAGGACGGGGAGGATTCAACGCTACCGCCGGCTTGGGTTCCAAGTCTAGCCCAATCTTGACTTTTATTGGCATATGCACGTAAATATCCAGACGCCATCCACGGGTTCCTCCCTATGTCCGCGCCTTTGCCGCCTCGTCCCGCCAACGCGCGCTTGCAGGCCATGCTGCATGCGCCCATCGCGCCCACGCTGGCGCGCCTGGCATGGCCGAACATCCTCATGATGCTGGCGCAGTCCTCCACTGGCCTGATCGAGACCTGGTTCCTGGCGCGCCTGGGCACGCCGGTGCTGGCGGGCGTGGCGCTGGTGGTGCCGGTGTTGATGCTGATGCAGAACATGTCGCAGGGCGCGATGGGCGGCGGCATCTCGGCCGCGGTGGCCAGGTCGCTGGGCGGCGGCCGGCAACGCGAGGCAGACCAACTGGTGCTGCACGCCGTGGTGCTCAACGGATTGCTGGGGCTGGCGTTTTGCGTGGTGCTGCTGCTTGGCGGTCCATGGCTCTACCGCAAGCTGGGCGCAGAAGGAGAGGCGCTCGAGGCGGCCCTGGCCTACTCCGACGTCATCTTCGGCGGCATCGTCCTGATGTGGCTGATGAACGCGTTCGCCAGCGCCATCCGCGGCACCGGCAACATGCTGGTGCCCGGCGCCGTGATCTGCGGCGGCGCCCTGCTGCTGATCCCGCTTTCGCCCTGCCTGATTTTCGGCTGGGGGCCTTTTCCCGCGCTGGGCGTGGCCGGCGGCGGCTGGGCGCTGGTGATCTACTACGCCCTGGGCGCGCTGATCCTGGGCCTGTATTGCGCCAGCGGACGCAATGCGGCGCGGCTGGTGCCCAGCCGCCTGTATCCGGGCCTGATGCGCAACATCCTCAGCGTGGGCGCGCTGGCCACCATCAACCCGTTCCTGACCAACGCCCTGGTCGCGCTGACGGCGGCACTGGTCGGCGCCTACGCCGGCACCGCAGCGGTCGCCGGCTACGGCATCGCCGTGCGCCTGGAGTACCTGCTGATGCCCATCGCCTTCGGGCTGGGCGCGCCCATGGTGGCAATGGTGGGATCCAACATCGGGGCGGGCCAGCCCGAACGCGCGCAGCGCATCGCCCTGACCGGCGGCGCCATGGCCTTTGTGCTGGCCGAAGCCATCGGGCTGGCGGCTGCATTCTTTCCCGAGGCCTGGCTGCGGCTGTTCGGCGCGCAGGACCATATGCTGGAGGCCGGCGCCAGCTACCTGCGCACCGTCGGCCCGGTCTATGGCTTCTTTGCGCTGGGATTCTCCATGTACTTCGCCTCGCAAGGCGCCGGCCGCCTGAAATGGCCGCTGATCGCGGGGTTCCTGCGCCTGCTGCTCGGCATCGGCGCCGGCGCCATCGCCTTGCGCCTGACGGGATCGCTGAGCCTGTTCTTCGCGATCGCCGCGCTGGCGATGTGCGTCTATGGCCTGCTCATCCTGGGCGCCGTCGCGTCGGGCTCCTGGTTCGACCGCCCCGCCCAGGGCTGGCGCCGGCTGTTCGCGCGCTCCTAGCGCCCTATCGCGCAGGCGCGTCCCGCAGCGCGTATTCCACCAGCGCCGCCGCATAGGCCGGCAGCGTCTCGCGCACGCACAGCACCAGGTCGCGCCTGGCCCAGTCGTCGGCCAAGGCCACGCGCCGCACGCCCGCGGCCCGGCCGTAGCGCGCCGCGGCGACGCGCGGCACGATGGCCACGCCCACGCCCTGCCCCACCATCCGGCACACGGCGTCGAAGCTGCGCAGCCGCACGCGGTACGACAAGGCCTTGCCGCCGCGGCGCGCATGATGCGCAATGTGTTCCTGCAAGGCGCTGCCTTCGACCAGCCCGACGAATTCCTGGTCGGCCACGTCGGCCAGCAGCACCGCCTGGCGGCCGGCCAGCGCGTGGTCCGGCGGCACGATCAGCGTCAAGGGATCGTGGCGGAAGACCTGCGTGCGCAGGCCGTGCAGGTCGGCCGTATCGGCCAGTACGCCGATATCGCAAGTGCCTGCCCGCAACGCGTCGGCGATCTCGTGGCTCAGGCGTTCCTCCAGGTCCACCGAGACGCGGGGATGGTCCTTGAGAAACGCGCCCAGCACCGGCGGCAGGTATTCGCTCAATGCCGTGGTGTTGCACAGCACGCGCACCAGCCCCTTCAGCCCCAGGCCGTAATGGTCCAGTTCACCGCGCATGCGGTCCATCTGCGCCAGCACCACGCGCGCGTGGTGCGCCAGCGTGCGGCCCGCGGGCGTGGGTTCGACCCCGCGCGGCTCGCGCAGCAGCAGCGGCACGCCCAGCGTGTCCTCCATGCCGCGGATGCGTTCGCTGGCCGACGCCAGCGTCATGTGGGTGCGCCTGGCCCCCGCGGTGATGGAGCCGGTTTCCTGCACGTTGAGGAACAGCCGCAGATCGGTGAGATCGAATCGCATGCGAAAAGCGTAGCACGCCGACCCTCAGGCCGTGCCATAGGATAGCTATGCGAGATCCCGATACAGGATCCATGGCGTGGAAGATGACAATGAAGTCCCAGCCCTTTCGATCCGGGGAAATTCCATGAAGACCTTCAAACCGCGATGCGCGCAGGCCCATTGGGCCGCCCCCGCCCTACTCGCCCTGATTCTGCAAGGCTCAGGCCTGGCCGAAGCCGGCAGCCTGGACCCGCACACCACGCCGGCGCAGAAATATGCCCTGGCGCTGGAGGCCCAGACCCAGGGCGACTATGCCGCCATGGAGCAGTGGCTGCGCGCCGCCGCCCGCGACGGCCATGCGCCCGCCCAGCGCATGCTGGGCATCGCCCTGCTCGGCGGCCCCGCGCTGTACGGGGAGTCCCTGCGCGCTGATTTGTGCGAAGGACGGCGGTGGCTGCTGCGCGCCGCGCGCCAGGATGGCGCGGGCGCGGACGACGTCGCCTACGCCCTGTTCGGCCGTCCACGCGAGGGGCTGACCGCCCGCTGCGAGCCCGCATGACGTTCCCGGATCTGCTTCCCGGCGGCACGCCCGCGCTGCTCGCCGTCACCGTGTCGGTGTTCATCCTGGCCGGCGTGGTCAAGGGCGTGGTCGGCCTGGGGCTGCCCACGATCTCCATGGCCATGCTGGCGCTGGTCATGGCGCCGGCGCAGGCCGCGGCGTTGCTGATCGTGCCGTCCCTCATCACCA
The DNA here is from genome assembly GCF_013267355.1 of Achromobacter pestifer. NCBI lineage: Bacteria > Pseudomonadati > Pseudomonadota > Betaproteobacteria > Burkholderiales > Alcaligenaceae > Achromobacter > Achromobacter pestifer. The sequence continues at coordinate 4,084,308 of NZ_CP053985.1, read as the reverse complement.
ATCTGTGGCAGGCCCGGCCATGGACCACGTTGCCCCAGGTGCTGCGCCGCATCGGCGCCATGCAGGCAGGCATCTGCGCAGGCACGATAGGCGGCGCGCTGTGGCTGGGCCCGCCGTCGGGGCACTGGGCCAGCGTCTGCCTGGGACTGGCGCTGGTGGCCTACGCCGCCTGGGGCCTGTTCGGCTCGCCGCCCAGGGCGCCGCAACGCCATCGGGGGCTGGCCGGCGCGGCGGTGGGCGCAGCGACCGGCGTCATCACCGCCGCCACGGGCGTGTTCGTGATCCCCGCCGTGCCCTATCTGCAGGCCCTGAACCTGGGCCGGGACGGGCTGATCCAGGCCATGGGCATCTCGTTCACGGTGTCCACCCTGGCCCTGGCGCTAGGCCTGGCGCTCACTGGCGGCTACACGCCCGAGGCCGCCGGCGCGTCCGTGCTGATGTTGCTGCCCGCGCTGGCCGGCATGGCGCTGGGGACCTGGCTGCGCGGCAGGATGTCGGCACAGGCCTTCAAGCGCTGCTTCATGGTGAGCCTGGCGCTCTTGGGCGCCTACCAGGCGGTGCAGGGCTGGACCGCCTGAGCCCGACCGTCAGGCCGCCATCCGCCTTTCGTCGACGCAGCCGATGGACACGGACATCTCGCGCCAGCGCGCCAATTCCTGCTGCACCGACTGGATCTTGGCGCGCGCCTGGTCGAAGGCGTCGCGCCCCAGGAACAGGTGCAGGGGCGCGTACTGCGCCTGCGCCGCATTGATCAGCGTGCGCGCCATTTTGGCCGGATCGCCGTCCGCGTCGCCCGCCTGCGCATGGCGCGCCGCCCGTTCGGGCGCTTGCTCGCCGTCCGCGGCGCGCAGCGCGCCCGGGTACACCAGCGACACCCGGATGCCGAACGGCGCGACCTCGGCGGCCAGCGCTTCGGTCAGGCCGCTGACGGCGAACTTGGCCGCGCTATAGGCGCCCCAATCGGCCCGGCCGCCGTCAAAGCCCAGGATGGACGAGATATTGAACACATGGCCGCTGCGCTGCGCGCGCATGCGCGGCAAGGCCGCGCGGATCACGTTCAGCGTGGCGAACACATTGATGTCGAACGTGCCGCGCAGGTCCTGGTCCGGCAGGCTGTCCAGCGCGCCGCGCAGGCCATGGCCCGCGTTGTTCACCACCACGTCGAGGCCGCCGAAGGCGGTCACCGTGGCATCCACCGCGCGCTGCACCTTGCGCTCATCGGCCAGGTTCACCGTCAGGGGCAGGAACTGCCCCTCCAGCTTGGCGCCTACCGCATCCAGCAGCGCATCGCCGTCCTGCGACGTCGCAGCCACCTTGTGGCCCAAGTCCAGCAGCATCTTCACCAGGACCAGGCCCAGCCCTGTGGATGCGTCCGTCACCAACCAGATTTTTTCGGTATTCATGCGATTCCCTTCCCTTGCGTGCGCTGCCGGCAACGCGCCCGGCAGCGTGGCGGAACCAGCGTATCCGCAATGGACACGCCGCCCCGACCCTGGAAGAGATGGTAAGAATCGCGAGCCTGCGCGTACAGGCTCGTTCTTGCTTGAATCCTGCCTATTCCTGCAACGGTGTGTTCCGCGCGCTCAGCCCAGCGCGCTGCGGTAGTGCTCGCTGTCGAATGCAGGCGCGCTTGCCGCCTGCGGCGCGGCGGACGGTTCCAGCGCCGCGCCCGGCGTCTCGACGCCGAAGAGAGAGAGTTCCGCATTGACCAATGCCAGTATGAAATTTGCCATGATGACTCCTAGGATTTCGCGTCCGGACCGGCGCGGGCCGCGCAGGTCTTATAGAGGACATGGGTGCCATGGTGCTGGCCTGGCCGCGCGCCGTCCATTTGCTTTACTCAATGGCGCCGATTGACGGGATGCAAGCCGGGAGACGTCCGGGCCTGGAATGACGGATAATTCGGGGTGTTTGCCGCGCCGCCGCGGGAAACGGCACTTTTCTTGGGCCTTGCGCCCACCTGCATTCGGAGTCAGTCATGCATCGCGGTATCGAGGCGATCGAAAAATTCATGGAATCCGTCGGCCTGGCCTGGCGCCCCGGCTCGACCGCGCGCGCCGAACTCAAAGTCAGCTACCGCATCGGCAACACCCGGCCGCTGGGCATAGACCGCACGCTGGTCGAGTTCCACTGCGATGCCAAACGCGCCAAGGTCTGGGTGCCTGAATTCTCGCGCACCAGCTTTCATCAATGGTTCGAAGTGCCCTTCCAGGACTTCGAATACACCCCGGGCGGCTCGATGCTGAAAATCAAGGCCCCGGCGCGCGGCAACGCCCCGCCGTACAGCGTGGGCATCAAGCCGCTGGCCTGAGCCCTATCGCTGCCGCCCGCGGCGGCAGCGTCCATTACAGCTGCTTGTACATGATCGTGGTGCCGTCCAGCTTGGCGGCATCATGCGGATCGCGGCTGAAACCCGGTATCACTCCCACGGTCTGGTAGCCCCGCGACGCATACAGCGGCTCGGCGCTATCGCCCGTGCGCGTGTCCAGCGTGATCAGGCTGCGGCCTAATCGCACCGCCATGGCTTCCGTCTCGGCCAGCAAGGCGCGGGCGATGCCGCGGCGGCGGAAATCCGGATGCACCAGCAGCTTGCGCACCTCGGCGCGGTGCGGCTGATTGGGCGGCGTGTCCCAATCCAGCTGCACCGATCCCGCGATGCGCCCTTCCTGCCGCGCCACCCACAGCGCCGACTTGCCGCCGGCGATCGCCGGCACCACCTTGGCGCGCCAGAAGGCCTGCGCCTCCTCGGACGAGTACGGCAGCACGAAGCTGACGCTGGCTCCGCCCTGCACGCAGGCGCGCAGCAATTCGGCCAGTTCGGGCACGAGGGCGTCGGCGGCGTGGGCCGACAACAGGATCAATTCAGGATTCGGATGGGACATGATGGACTCAGACGATGAAGAGCAGGTAGCGGGCGCCGCAATGCGGCGGGGTTGAAAATTCGCTTGCGCCGAACAGCTGGTAGCGCAGGCAATCGCCCTGGGACAGACGATGCGCCTGCCCATCGACGGTGATGGCCAATTCGCCTTCCAGCATCAGCAGATGGTGTTCCAGCCCCGCCCTGGGCGAACGTTCATAGGCAATGCGCGCGCCAGCCTCCAGCTCGCACGCCAGCACCTCGCCCGCCAGTTGCTGCGCGGGCGGCGACACAGAGCGGCGGCGAAAGCCGGCGCTGCCGTCCACCCACACGGCCTGCGCCTGCTGCGGCACCAGCGGCACGAAGTCGTCTTCGACCATGAGCATCAGGCGCGACATGGTCAGGCCATAAGCCGAACAGAGCTTGCCCAGCGCGCTGGCGGTCGGACTGACCTCGGCGTTTTCCAGGCGGGACAAGGTGGCGCGGCTAAGACCGGCGCGGGCGGCCAGCTCATCCAGGGACCAGCCGCGCTCCTGGCGCAGCGCCTTGAGCCGGCCGGCGATGCGCCGGTCCAGATCGGCTTCGGGTGTCGTGTTATTTTCCATATTAGAGAATTTCTCTCAAATACGGAAAATCGTCAAGCCCTCCCGGGGAAAACGGCCAGCCAGACAGGCCCGAACCCAGTCCGTTCCGCGATTTCGGCACAATACGGGTCATGCACTTGGCCAAACCCCTGATCATGACCGCCCTCTGCCTGAGCTTTCTGAGCGGCTGCGGCTTGCCCCCCCAGGACAACCGCAGCGTGTCCCACGCCCTGACGCCCGAGGCGTCTCTGGACACACCCCTGGGCCGCGCCATCGCGCCGCTGGCCGCCGAACATCCCGGCAAATCCGGCATCCACCCCCTGCCCGACGCCTACGATGCCTTCGCCGCCCGCATGCTGCTGGCGCGCGCCGCCGAGCGCAGCCTGGATGTGCAGTACTACATCTGGCACAAGGACATGACGGGCACCATGCTGCTGGAGGCCCTGCACGTAGCCGCCGACCGCGGCGTGCGCGTGCGGCTGCTGCTGGACGACAACGGCACCTCCGGGCTGGACCAGGAACTCTCCGCGCTCGATGCGCACCCGAACATCGAGGTGCGGCTGTACAACCCCTTCGTGCTGCGCTGGCCCAAATCCCTGGGCTACGTGACGGACTTCAGCCGCCTGAACCGCCGCATGCACAACAAGTCCTTCACCGCCGACAACCAGGCCACCATCATCGGCGGCCGCAACATCGGCGACGAATACTTCGGCGCGGCCAGCGGCGTGCTCTTCACCGACCTGGACGTGCTGGCCCTCGGCGCCGCGGTCAACGACGTATCGGCGGACTTCGACCGCTACTGGGCCAGCGACTCGGCCTACCCGGTGGACCGGTTGCTGAAGAAGACCGGCTCCGGCGAGCTGGACGAGCTGGAACAGGCCGCCGCCCAGGTCGAGCGCTCTCCCGAAGCCGCCGCCTACGCCGACGCCATGCGCAAGCTGCCTTTCATCCAGCAACTGCTGCGCGGCGAGCTGACGCTGGAATGGGCCGACACGCGCATGGTCAGCGACGATCCGCGCAAGACACTGGGCACCGCGCCGCCCGAAGCGATGCTGCCGCACCAGCTGCATGAAATCATCGGCACGCCCGCCATCGATCTGGAACTGGTGTCGCCCTATTTCGTGCCCACCGCAGTAGGAACCGAGTCCTTTGCCCAGATGGCGCGTAGCGGCGTCAAGGTCAAGGTGCTGACCAATGCGCTGGAAGCCACCGACGTCGCCGTGGTGCACTCCGGCTACGCCAAGCGCCGCAAAGACCTGCTGGCCAGCGGCGTGGAGCTCTACGAAATGAAGCGCATGGGCGCCGAGGTCGAGCGCAACAAAAGCATGGGCCCGTTCGGCAGCTCGGGCTCCAGCCTGCACGCCAAGACCTTTGCCGTCGACGGCAGGCGCATCTTCGTCGGCTCCTTCAACTTCGATCCGCGCTCGGCCAAGCTCAACACCGAACTGGGCTTCGTCATAGACAGCCCCACGCTGGCGCGCCATATCGCCGACGCTTTCGAGAAGGACATCCCCAAGTCCGCCTACCGTGTCTGCCTGGACGACAAGGGCCAGCTCTACTGGCTGGAACAGCGCAACGGCGACACCATCCGCCACGACACCGAACCCGGCACCACGCTGTGGCAACGCCTGTCGGTATGGTTCGTGTCGCTGTTGCCGCTGGAACCCCTGCTGTAGGCCGACATGGCTTCGAACCTGGACCTGTTCGGCAACGATGGCGCCGCGCAAGACGGACGCGTCACGCTGGGCGCGCAGGCCGTGGTGCTGCGCGGCTATGCCCTGCCGGTGATGGACGCCCTGCTCGCCGGAGTTGACACCGTGACCGCGCAAGCGCCCTTCCGGCATATGGAAACGCCAGGCGGCTACACCATGTCGGTGGCGCTGACCAATTGCGGGCAACTGGGCTGGACCAGCGACGCGCGCGGCTACCGCTACGCGCGCATCGATCCGCTCTCCGGCCAGCCCTGGCCCGACATGCCCGGGGCCTTTCTGCAGTTGGCGCAAGCCGCCGCGGCCGAAGCCGGTTTTCCCGGCTTCGAGCCGGACGCCTGCCTGGTCAACCGCTATGAACCTGGCTCACGCCTGTCGCTGCACCAGGACAAAAACGAACGCGACTACGGCGCGCCCATCGTGTCCGTGTCCCTGGGCATGCCCGCCATGTTCCTCTTCGGCGGCGAGCAGCGCGCGGACAAGGCCAGCCGCACGCCGCTGTTCCACGGCGATGTGGTCGTGTGGGGCGGCGTCGACCGGCTGCGCTACCACGGCATCATGCCCATCAAAGACCTGCCGCATCCGCGCCTGGGCAGCCTGCGCATCAACTTCACCATCCGCCGCGCCGGCTGAGCCGCCGCCGCGGCATGAGGGTTCCCCGCGTCTGGCCGGCCGCAAGCGGCGGCTCTACTATTGCGCACCCCTCATGCTCCGCCCACCGGATTCCCATGCGCACACGCACCGCCCTGGCTTTGCTCTGCACCCTCGTATCGGCGCCATCCTGGTCGGCTGAACCGCCCGCCCTGATCGAAAATTCACTCGGCATGACCTTTGTCCGCGTACCGGCCGGCACCTTCCAGATGGGCAGCGACGAAGCGCCCGAGGCGCTGGCGCGCGCCTATCCGCTCTATCCGCCGGACCGCTACGCCCAGCTGTCCGACGAAGCGCCCGTGCATGCCGTGCGCATCACCCGCCCGTTCTACCTGGAGCGCACGGAAGTCACCGTGGGCCAGTTCCGCCGCTTCATCGAAGCGTCGGGCTACGTGCCGGAATCGGAGGCCGACGGCACCGGCGGCTATGGCTACAACCCGCAATACGACCCCGACAAGTCCGCGAGCGGCGACGCCTTCGAAGGGCGCGACCGCCGCTATTCCTGGCGCAACCCCGGCTTTGCGCAGGGCGACGACCACCCCGTCGTCAACATCAGCTGGAACGACGCCACGGCGCTGGCACGCTGGCTGACCCAGACAGAGGGCAAGGTCTACCGCCTGCCCACCGAAGCCGAATGGGAATACGCCTGCCGTGCCGGCACGCGCACCCGCTACCAGAATGGCGACGATCCCGCCGCCATGCCCGACATCGGCAACGGCTTCGACGCGGACGCGGCGCCGCTCTGGCCGAAATGGCAGGCGCACGCCTCCGCCCGCCCCGACGGCCACGCCTTCACTGCGCCGGTCGGCAGCTACGCGCCCAATGCCTTCGGCCTCTACGACATGCACGGCAATGCCTGGGAATGGGTCGCGGACTGGTACGGCGAGGACTACTACGCGCATTCGCCAGTGGACGATCCGCAAGGCCCCGCCAGCGGCAATGTGCGCGTGCGGCGCGGCGGCTCCTGGCATACCTGGGCGCTGTACACGCGCGCTTCCTACCGCAACTGGAACACGCAGGAAACGCGCTATCCGCTGGTGGGCTTGCGGCTGCTGCGGGAGGCGGATTGAGGCAGGGCCTCGGCAGGCCGGGACCGGGCCTAGAATAGCTGCAAGCACGATCTCCACGGACTCCCCCATGCCGCCCGCCACACTGAAACAGGACTGGATACTGCGCGCCGCGCCCTCGGGCCAGTTGGAGCGCATCGAGGCCTATTTCGGCGGCCACGGCTACGGCATGCACCGCCACGACACCTATGCCATCGGCCGCACGCTGGCGGGCGTGCAGAGCTTCCATTACCGCCGCGGGCTGCGGCACAGCCTGCCCGGCGGCACCATCGTGCTGCATCCCGACGAAGTCCACGACGGCCAGGCCGGCACCGAGGCCGGTTTCCACTACCGCATGATCTATGTGGAGCCTGCGCTCATCCAGCAGATCCTGGGCGGACGGCAGCTGCCGTTCATCCCGGGCGGCATCTCGGCCGATCCGCGGCTGTACGCCGCCAGCGCCAGCCTGCTGCAGGACACGCATGACCCAATCGACCCGCTGCAGGAAGACGACGCGCTGTACGAGCTGAGCCATGCCCTGTGCGCCGCGGCCGGCGGCAAGCCCGTGCGCCGCAGCGCCGACTACGCCGCCGCCGAACGCGCGCGCCAGTACATCCACGCCTCGCTCGAACAGTCCATCACCCTGGAACAGCTGTCAGCGGCCGCGTGCACGGACCGCTGGAGCCTGTCACGCGACTTCCGCGCGCTGTTCGGCACCAGTCCCTACCGCTACGTGATGCTGCGCCGCCTCGACCAGGCGCGGCGCCTGATCGCCGCGGGCATGCCGCTGGCGCAGGCGGCGGCCGCGTCGGGCTTTACCGACCAGAGCCACCTGACGCGCCGCCACGTCCAGACCTACGGCATGGCTCCCGACCGCTGGCGCCGCATGCTGCGCCGCTGAGCCGCCGGCCCGCGCAAAGCTGCTCGATCGTACAAGACGGCGCCGGCGCCGCCTTCTATCCTGGGGCTTGCTCAACCCTGCCCGTAGGCCGTCCCATGCCCGATATCCGTCCCATCAACTTTGCCGGCAAGCTGGCGCTGTTTTCCGAACACTGGATGCCCAAGGTCGTCGCCGAAATGAACGACTACCAGTTCAAGCTGGTGAAGATCCAGGGCGAATTCGTGTGGCACAGTCACGCCGACACCGACGAAACCTTCATCGTCATCGAGGGCCGATTGCGCATCGAGCTGCGCGACGGCCACATCGACCTCGGCCCTGGCGAAATGGCCGTGGTCCCCAAGGGCGTGGAGCACAAGCCCTGTGCGCCCGAAGAAGTCAAAATGCTGCTGATCGAGCCGCGCGGCGTGCGCAACACCGGCGACCAGGGCGGCGGGCGCAGCGCCCCCAACGACGTCTGGATCTGAGCCGGCCGCCATCTGCTAAGGTGAAAGCCCATCAGGAGCAAGCCATGTCCAAAATCATGCTCGTCACCGGCGGCGGCCGCGGCATCGGCGCCGCCGTCGCCAAGCTGGCCGCCCGCCGCGGATATGCGGTAGGCGTCAACTACCATGCCAACGCCGACGCCGCCCGCGCCGTGGTCGCGGATATCGTGCAGGGCGGCGGCCGCGCGGTCGCCCTGCAGGCCGACGTCTCGCAAGAGGACCAGGTGCTGCGCATGTACGGCGAACTGGATCAACAGCTGGGCCGCATCGACGCGCTGGTGAACAACGCCGGCATCCTGGAGCGGCAGATGCGCGTGGACCAGATGAGCGCCGACCGCCTGCTGCGCGTGCTGTCCACCAATGTGATCGGCTCCTTCCTGTGCGCCCGCGAGGCGGTGCGCCGCATGTCGACGCGCCACGGCGGCCAGGGCGGCGCCATCGTCAACGTCTCGTCCGCGGCCGCCCGCCTGGGCTCGCCCAACGAGTACGTGGACTACGCCGCCTCCAAGGGAGCCATGGACACGATGACCATAGGCCTGTCCAAGGAAGTCGCGCCGGAAGGCATCCGCGTCAACGGCGTGCGCCCCGGCACCATCTACACCGACATGCACGCCAGCGGCGGCGAACCCGGCCGCGTGGACCGCCTGAAGGGCGCGATTCCGCTGCGCCGCGGCGGCACCGTCGAAGAAGTGGCGGGCGCCGTGATGTGGCTGTTCTCGGACGAGGCCGGCTACACCAGCGGCTCCTTCATCGAGGTGTCCGGCGGCAACTGAGGCGCCTGCTGCGGACCTACTTGGCGTCGGTGGAGATGACGCCGTGTTCATGCCGGGCGGCGATGCGCGCCTCGACGCGCCGCAGCACCGCCAACACGAAGAGGGCCATCAGCGTGCTGACCACCGCGGTGGCCTCGCGCCCCATGCCCGCCGCGGCGCCTATGGCGGCCGTCATCCAGATGCCCGCCGCGGTAGTCAGTCCGCGGATCTCGCGCTCGCCGCTCAGCTTGATGATGGCGCCCGCGCCCAGGAAGCCAATGCCGGCGATCACGCCCTGCAGCACGCGGCTCAGGTCGCCGACTTCCATGCCGCCTTGCAGCGGCACCAGCACGAAGATCGCCGCCCCCAGCGCCACCAGCATGTGGGTGCGCAGGCCCGCATCCTTGCCGCTGCGCTCGCGCTCGTAGCCCAGCAAGCCACCCAGCAGCATCGCCACGCTCAGGCGCAGCACGATGCGGGTCGCCTCGCCCACATCGGGGATGTCGGCAAACTCGCTGCGCACGGTGGACCAGACTTCCAGCCAGATTTCCGTCATCGCCGCCCCCTCGTGGGAAATGGTCAGGCCAGCATAGCAGGCGCTGCGCGGCCGCCGCCATGCCGCGCACGCACTGGCACATGTGGGCACAACTGGTTTACAACCGAGCTGGCGTCGCGCGCAATCGCGGACGGAATCAACCGGAGGGTTACATGGATTTGCAGCTAGACGGTAAACGCGTGCTCATCACGGGCGCATCCAAGGGCATAGGTCTGGCCTGCGCGCTGGCCTTCGCCCGCGAAGGCGCCGAACCAATCCTGGTGGCGCGCGATGACGCGGCGCTGCGCGCGGCGGCCGAGACCATACGCGATGCGACCGGCAAGCAGGCGCGGGCCGTCACGCTGGACCTGGCTCAACCCGGCGCGGCGCAACGCCTGAGCCAGGAAGCGGGCAATATCGACATCCTGGTGAACAATGCCGGCGCGGTGCCGGGCGGCGCCATCGATCAGGTGCAGGACGAACGCTGGCGCGCCGGCTGGGAACTGAAGGTCCACGGCTACATCGATCTGGCCCGCCACTACTACCCACGCATGCGTGACGCCGGCGCGGGCGTCATCGCCAACATCATCGGCATGGCGGGCTCCGCGCCGCGCGCCGACTACATCTGCGGCGCGGCAGCCAATGCCTCGCTCATCGCCTTCACCCGCGCCCTGGGCGGGGATGCGCCGCGCCACGGCGTGCGCGTCTTCGGCGTGAACCCCTCGCGCACCCGCACCGACCGCGTGCTGACGCTGGCAAAACAGCGCGCCCAAGCGCGCTGGGGCGACGAAAGCCGCTGGCAGGAAACGCTGTCGGACCTGCCCTTCGGACGCCTGATGGAACCCGGCGAAGTGGCCGACATGATCGTGTTCGGCGCTTCGCCGCGCGCGGGCTACCTGAGCGGCACGGTGATAGACCTGGACGGCGGCGAGCAGTACACGCGCTGAACCTAGGCTGCCGGCCGCCAGCCCGCCAGCAGCGCCGGCAGCGAGTTCATGTCGGTGAACACGTGGGCCACGCCCACGTCGCGCAAAGCCTCGGCGCCGCTGTGCCCATTGGCGTCCGGACTGTATCCGAACACCGTGGCGCCGGCGGCCACCCCGGCTGTCGCACCGGTCACCGTATCTTCCACGATGGCGCAACGCTTGGGGTCCACGCCCAGCGCCTGCGCGGCCGCCAGGTACACGTCCGGATAAGGCTTGCTGCGCGGCATCTCATGGCCGCTGAAAACGCGCTCGCCAAAGCAGTCGGCGATGCCGACCTTGGCCAACTGCAGCTCCACCTTGCGGCGGTCCGCGCCCGAAGCCACGGCGATACGGCCGTCCAGCGCCTCGTGCAGGGCGCGCACCGCGTCCGGCGCGCCGGGGATCTCGACCAGATCGCGGTCCAGCGCGGCATTGCGGCGCAGGCGGAACTGGTCGAACCAGTCCGGCGTGATCGTGGCGCCCGTGCGGGACTCGATCAGCGGCAGCTCGTCCCTGACGGCCTTGCCCGTAAAGATCCGCATGGTTTCCGCATGCGTGATGCCCCAGCCCAATTCATTGAGCATCTCGGTCAGCACGCGGCTGGTGATGGGTTCGGAATCGACCAGGACGCCGTCGCAGTCGAACAGCACGGCATCGAAGGGAAAATCAGTCATTGCGGCAACATCGGGAGGTCCATGAAGCCGGTAAGCATACTGCAAGCCTCCTGCGCGACGCAGGAGGCTTGCGTCGCCTCAGGTCCCGAAGGCGGATCGCAAAGCCTGTCCTGCCAGGTCGAAAAGCCGCCGGGCGGCAGGGGTCAGGCCCAGCATATGGATGCAGGCGTGAACCATGCCTTCCAGCCTGTGGGCATGGACTGGAACGCCGGCGTCGCGCAGGCTCCGCGCATAGGCCTCGGCCTCGTCGCGCACGGGGTCGTACTCGCAGGCCAGCAGCGTTGCGGGCGGCAGGCCGGCCAGCGATTCCGCCCGCGCCGGCGAGGCGTAGGGCGAGGCGCCGTCGCGCTCATTGAGCAGGTATGTGAACCAGCAATAGCGCATGACCTCTTCGGTCAGGAAAAAATTCTGCCCATAGGTCCTGTACGACTCGGTTGAAAACGAATGGTCCAGCACCGGATACAGCAGCAGTTGGTGGGCGATGGCCGGACCGCCCCGGTCCCGCGCCATCAACGCTGCCGCGGCCGCAAGGTTGCCCCCCGCGCTGTCGCCACCCACCGCCACGCGGGCGGCATCGATGCGCAGGCTCTGGGCGTTTTCGCACACCCATTGCACGCCGCGATAGAAATCCTCGACCGGCACGGGGAACTTGTGCTCCGGCGCCAGGCGGTAGTCCACCGAAAACACCTTGCACTGCGTGGCGTTGGCCAGCGCCCGGCATGGATTGTCGTAGAGTTCCAGCGAACACTGGAACCAGCCGCCCCCGTGCGCATACACCAGGGCAGGCAAACCGGTTTCGCCTTCCTTGCCGGCGGGCGTGTAGGACCTGATCCGCAACGGCAGGCCCTGCCCGCGGACGGCCAGGTGCAGCTCCATCGCCCCGACCGCTACGTCCGGGCCCTGCAGCTTGCGCAGGCTGATTTCAGTCTCTGCCCGGATTTCTTCGAGCACCATGGGCCCCGACACCGCGGACAGACGGCTCAGATAGGCATTGATGCGAGGGTCGAGCGCCACGTTCAGCCCTCCCGCGACAGGAACGGGAGCAGGTGCTCCAGGAAGGCTTCATGGCATTCCTCGGTAACGAAGTGTCCGCAGTCGGCAATGATCGCCCCTTGCAGATCCCTGGCGTTCTCGCGCATGGTGATGAGCGGCGCGTCGCGGGTCGCATGCTCGGCGCCGATGGCCAGCGTGGGCATTTCCAGCATGCGCTTGGCGCGCAGCGCATTCTGCCGGATGGTCTCCGGGATGGCTCGGTAGTACGCGAATCCGCCGCGCAGCCCGCCGGGCGCCGCATAGGCGTCGATGTAGACCTCGGCCGCGACCCGGTCGCGGCGATGCGACCACTTGTCGAAGATGAAGGTCAGGTAGGCCTTCTCCCTGCCCGCGATCAGCGTCTCGGGCAGATCGTGCAACTGATTGAACATGAAGTGCCACAGAAAAATGTTCTCCTGCGGCGGCGCAAAGATCGTCGGCGCGGGCGCCAGGCCCGGTATGACGGCCTCGGTCAGGGCCAACCGGCTCACGGCCGCCGGAAAATCGCTGGCCAGCGCATAGGCCACCCACATGCCGATATCGTGGCCCACCACCTGGTAGCGCGCGTGGCCCAGCTGCGCCATCAACTGGTGCAGCGTGGCGGCGATCGCGCCGGTGTCATAGCCGGACGCCGGACGGTCGGAATCGCCGGTGCCCGGCGGATCCACCGCGATCGCCTGGAAGCCGGCCTGCGCCAGCGCCGCCATGACGTGGCGCCACGTGTACCAGGTCTGGGGCCATCCCGGAATCAACAGTACCGGCGTGCCCTGCCCGGCCATGGCGCAATGGATGCGGTGTCCGTCGACGAGGACGTACTGGTGCTCGAAGGCGTCGAAGGAAGAGTTCTGGTGTGTCATTGATGGTTCCCGATGCGGCGCGGGCCGCTCATGCGATGCCCAGCAGGGCGTTGATCTGTTGCTTGTCGATGGCGGCGCCGGCGAAATCGTCGAACACCTTGGACGTGACCGGAATGATGTGGCGGTTGATGAACTCCACGCCCTCGCGCGCGCCGGTCTCCTGGTCCTTCAGGCAGCATTCCCATTCCAGCGTGGCCCAGCCCTGATAGTCGTAGTGCGCCAGCTTCGAGAAGATCGCCTTGAAGTCCACCTGCCCGTCGCCCAGCGAGCGGAAGCGCCCGGCCCGGTTGATCCAGGACTGGTATCCGCCATAGATGCCTTGCCGGCCGGTCGGATTGAACTCCGCATCCTTCACATGGAACATGCGGATGTGGTCCTTGTAGATGTCCAGGTATTCCAGGTAGTTCAGTTGCTGCAGCACGAAGTGACTGGGGTCGAACAGGATGGCGCAGCGCGCGTGGTCGCCCACGCGTTCGCGGAACATCTCGAACGAAATGCCGTCGTGCAGGTCTTCGCTGGGATGGATCTCGAAGCACAGGTTCACGCCCTGCTCTTCGCACTCGTCCAGGACCGGCAGCCAACGTTTGGCAAGCTCATCGAACGCGGCTTCGATCAGGCCTTCGGGGCGTTGCGGAAACGGGAACAGATAGGGCCAGGCCAGCGAACCCGAGAACGTGCCCATGTCGGTCAGACCCAGCCTGCGCGATGCGCGTGCCGTATCCAACAGGCCTTGCCGCGCCCACGCCGTCCTGGCCTGCGGATTGCCCCGCGCCTGGGCCGGCGCAAAGTTGTCGACCATGGCGTCGTAGGCCGGATGCACCGCCAGCGACTGGCCGTAGATATGGCTGGTCAGCTCGCTGATCACCAGGCCATGACCGGCCAGCGTGCCCTTGATCTCGTCGCAATAGTCCTGGCTGACGGCCGCCGTCGCGCTGTCGAAGAAGCGCTGGTCCCAGGCCGGAATCTGCAAGGCCTTGAAGCCTACACCCGCCGCCCATTCGGCGATGGCGGGCAGGCTGTTGAACGGAGCGGCGGCGTCGCTGAACTGGGCCAGGTGCAGGCTGGGGCCTTTGATTGTTTGCATGACTGTTTAACCTAATTGTTTGTCGAACGACAAAGAATAGACGATGCCGGAAATCGGTGCAAGCGCAGGCTCCGCATGCCTGGCTGCGCACATGCGGCGTTACACTGCGCCTCAGTTCATTTCCACGAGACCGTCATGGCAGGCAGACCCAGAGAATTCGACCGCGACCTGGCGCTTCAGCAAGCAATGCTTGCATTCTGGAAGCAGGGCTACGAGGGCACTTCGATGGCGGATCTGGTGGCGGCGACGGGACTGGCTTCGGCACGTCTCTATGCGGCCTTCGGCTCCAAGCAGGAATTGTTCCGCGAAGCCGTGGAGCGCTACGAGGCAGGCGACGGCGCGTTCGCCGAAAAGGCGCTGGAAGGTACGGAAAGCGTGCGCGAAGCGATCGCCAAACTGCTGGCCGACGCCGTCGCTACCTACACCCGGCGCGGCCGTCCACAAGGCTGCATGGTGGTGTCGGCCGCCACCAATTACGCCGCCGAAAACGAAGCCGTCATGGCGTGGCTCACCACCCACCGCAAGGCGCGCACGCAGTCCATCATCGACCGGCTCGAAGCCGCGTTGAAGGCAGGCGAACTCAAACCCGGCACCGATGTGCAGGCCCTGGGCGATTACTACGCCGTCGTGCTGCACGGTCTCTCGGTACAAGCCCGCGACGGCGTGGGCAAGGCCCGCCTGCTGGCCATGATCCCGCCGGCCCTGAGCGCGCTGGACGCCGTCATGCGCTAGCCCGGTCTGGCGGCGGGCGCTACGCGAACGCCGGGCGCGGCGGCTCTTGTACGCCCGGCTAATGCGTCCCTTTATTTTCTACAATTGCATTTTGACAATTCAATATGCAAAATAGCGGGCATGGAAACCCCCATCGCCACGCCCCGGCACGCCAGTTTCACGCTGGACGACGCCCGTTACACCTACCTGGACCTGCCCGGCATGTACGGCGCCGAGTACTTCCGCCTGCCCGTGGTGTTGCGGCTGCTGCTGGAAAACGCGCAGCGCAACATGCAGGACGCGGAACGCGACGCCGCGGCCGCGGCGCTGTTCGGCTGGCTGGAGCGCGGCACGAGCGAGGCCGAAATCGCTTTCCAGCCCGGCCGCGTACTGATGCACGACACCACCAGCACCCCGGCGCTGGTCGACATCGCCGCGATGCGCGACGCCCTGGCCGAAGCCGGCGTCGATCCCGCCGCGCTGAACCCGGTGTTGCCCGTGGATGTATCCGTGGACCATTCGCTTGCGGTGCAGGCCTACGCACGCGCCGATGCCGCCGCGCTGAACCTGGACCTGGAACTGCGCCGCAACGCGGAGCGCTACCGCTTCCTGCGCTGGGCCGCCAAGGCCTTGTCCAATGTGCGCATCCATCCGCCGGGCACCGGCATCATGCACACCATCAACCTGGAGCAGCTGGCCACGGTGGTCTGCGCACGCGAAAGCGCCGAAGGCATCGCGCTGCATCCGGACATGATGATAGGCACCGACAGCCATACGCCCATGATCAACGGCATCGGCGTGCTGGGTTGGGGCGTGGGCGGACTGGAGGCGCAGACCGTGATGTTCGGCATGCCCACCCTGCTGCGCATCCCCGATGTGATCGGCGTGCGCCTGAGCGGCGCGCTGGCGGCCGGCGTCACTGCGACCGACCTGGCGCTGACCGTGACGCAGCGCCTGCGCGAGATCCAGGTGTCCGGAGAGTTCGTGGAATTCTTCGGGCCAGGCGTGGCCACGCTGCCGGCCGGCAGCCGTTGCGTGGTGGCCAACATGGCGCCCGAATACGGCGCCACCACGGGCTACTTCCCGATCGACGCCGAAACGCTGGCCTATCTGCGCCAGACGGGCCGGCCCGAATCGCTGATCGCGCAGGTGCAGGCCTATGCCGAACGCGCCGGCATCGCCTACGACCCCGCCGCCGCGCCGCGCTATACCCGCGTCGTCGACATCGCGCTGGACCGCGTGCAGATGCATGTGGCCGGCCCCAGACGGCCACAGGATCTGCATCCGTATGGGCACACCAAGGCCGTCCTGGCCGGGCTGGCGTCCAGCCCCACGCCGGCCACCGGCGGGCTCCCCCGCCACGCAATCGCCATCGCCGCCATCACCAGCTGCACCAACACCTCGGACCCGCGCCTGTTGACGGCCGCCGGCCTGCTGGCCCGCAAGGCGCGCCAGGCCGGCTTGCGCGTGCCCGCCTGGGTGAAGACCTCGCTGGCCCCAGGCTCGCCCGCGGCCGCTGCGTATCTGGCGCGCGCCGGGCTGCTGGACGACCTGGCCGCCGTGGGCTTTGACATCGTGGGCTACGGCTGCACCACCTGCATCGGCAATTCCGGGCCCCTGCCCGAAGCCGTACGCGAGGCCATGGCGGCCGGCTCGGTCCATCCCGTGGCGGTGCTGTCCGGCAACCGCAACTTCGCCGGCCGCATCCACCCGGACCTGGACTTGGGCTTCCTGATGTCGCCGGCATTGGTTATCGCCTTCGCGCTGGCGGGCGATGCCGAACGCGACCTGAGCCTGGAACCCGTGCAGACCGCGCCAGACGGGCGTCCCGTCCCTCTGCGCGAGCTGTGGCCGGACGACGCCGAGATCGACGCCGCGCTATCCGCCGGCCAGCAGCCGGCCGACTACCGCGCAGCCTTCCAGGCCGCCAGCGCCAACCCGTCATGGCAGACTCTGCAATCGCCGGATTCGGCGCGCTTTCCCTGGGACCCCGCCTCCACCGCGCTGCGCCGCCCGCCCTTCGCCAGCACCGCGGAGGCCAGCCAATTGGGCCGCTACACCGCGCATCCCCTGCTGGTGCTGGGCGACGACGTGACCACCGATCATCTGTCGCCCGCCAGCGCCATTCCGCCGGATAGCCCGATTGCGGACTTCCTGGTCGAACGCGGCGACGACCGCAACGATCTGAACGTCTTTGCATCGCGCCGCGGCAACTGGCAGGTGATGATGCGCGCGGCCTTCTACAGCAAAAGCCTCGCCAACCTGCTCTGTCCCGACGCGCCCGTGGGCCACACGCTGCACGCACCCAGCGGCCGCGTGGAGCCGATCTGGGAGGCCGCCGGCCGTTATGCACGGGCCGGCCAGCCGGTGGTCCTGGTGGCGGGCGAACGCTATGGCACGGGCTCCTCGCGCGACTGGGCCGCCAAGGGTCAGCGCCTGCTGGGCATACGCGCGGTGCTGGCGGTCAGTTTCGAACGTATCCACCGCTCCAACCTGATCGGCATGGGCATCCTGCCCCTGCGCCTGCCCGCGGGCGCCACGCCGGAGACACTGCGGATCCAGCCCGGCGACCAGATCGAGATCGATGCCCAGGCCGCCGCGCTGACGCCGCGCATGCCCGTGGCAGTGCGCATCCTGCGCGCCGGCGGCGCCGTCGACACCCTGCAGGCCACGGCCGCGGTCGAGACCCGGCTGGAAGTCAGGCTGCTGCGCATGGGCGGCGTCATTCCCGCTATCCTGTCGGACACCCTCCATTCCGCCGTCCGCAACGCATGAGCGCCCAAACCCATACCGCCGCGAAAATCCTGGCGCTGATCCAGGAGGATCGCCTGTCCGCGGGTGCGCACCTGAGTGCGCAGAAGATCGCCGACCGGCTGCGCCTGTCGCGCTCGCCGGTCAACGACGCGCTCGGCGTCCTGGAACAACGCGGCGTCGTTTCACGCAAACCCAACCGCGGCTACTTCCTGGAGCAGGGGCACGACACGCTGGCTGACCTGCGCGAAGATCTCGCGCCACCGTCCGCGGGCGACATCGTCACGCATAGCTACTTCAAACTGGCCGACGAACTGCTGCGCGGCGCCCTGCCCATGCAATGCAGCGAGGCGTTGCTGCGGGCGCGCTATGGCTTGACGGCTGCACAAGCCCAAGTCTTGCTGGAACGCATCTCGCAGGAAGGCTGGGTGCAGCGCAGGCCCGGCTACGGCTGGGAGTTTTCATCCATGATGACCACGCCCGACAGCCTGCTGCAGTCCTATCGACTGCGGCTGGCGCTGGAGCCGGCGGCGCTGCTGGAGCCCGGTTTTCGCATTGACAAGCAGGTGCTGGCGCGCTGCCGCGCCGCCGAAAAACACCTGCTGGACGGCGGCATCGCCACCGACACCGCCGACCAGTTGCATGAACGCGGGGTGCGCTTCCACGAATCACTGGTGGAAGCCTCGGGCAATCCTTTCTTCATCGACGCCATCAAGCGCGTCAACCGCGTGCGCCGGCTGCTTTCCTACCGCTCCATGCAAGACCGCAGCCGCTACACGCAGCATTGCGACCAGCACCTGGCCATCCTGGAGCTGCTGGAACACGAACGCAACGAAGAAGCCGCTGCGCAGTTGGCGGACCACCTGCGCAGCACGCTGGACAATCTGGCCCGTATCAGCGGGCTGCTGGCATCCTAGCGCCGGTCAGAAATCCATCGACGCGGACAGCATCAGCGTGCGCGGCACCCCTTGGGAAATCGTGCCATACGAGGCCACGCCCGACCAGTAAGCCCGGTTGAACACGTTGACCACATTGGCGCGCAGCGTGAGGTCCTTGCCATAGACCTTGGTGGCATAGCGCGCCCCCAGGTCGAACGTGGTCCACGACGGCACCGACTGGGTGTTGGCCTGATTGATGTATTCACTGCCGGTGTGCATCATGCTGCCGGTCAGGGTCAGGCCCGCAACCCAGGGCGTATCCCATTCCGCGCCCAGGTTCACCGACACCTTCGGCACGCCCACGGGCCGGTTGCCCACCACGGCCTTGTTGCCCGCGCGCGTCAGCTCCGCGTCCAGCCAGGTCACTCCGCCCAGCAGGCGCAGGCCGCGCCACGGTTCGCCGGCCAGGTTCAGCTCCAGCCCGCGATTGCGCTGCTCGCTGTCCGCGCCGTACACGCCGTTGGTCAACTGGCCGCTGGGCTTGGTGATCTCGAAGGCGCTCAAGGTCAGCATGGCGCTGTCCATGTCCACCTTCACGCCCACTTCCTTCTGCCTGGCCTTGTAGGGTTTGAACACCTGGCCGGCATTGGACGCGGTGGCCGGCGCCACATCGCCCTTGCTCAGGCCTTCGATGTAGTTGGCATACAGCGAGACATTGCTCCAGGGCTTGATGACGATGCCCGCCAGCGGCGTGGTTGCGCTTTCGTCATAGCTGACGGTACGCGCGCCGGTCGCGGCGTTGAAATTGCGGGACTGGATGCGCTGCTGGCGCACGCCCAGGGTCAGCTGCGCGCGCTCGTCCAGGATGCTGAGCGTATCGGCCAGCGCCAGGCCGGAAAGATCGGACGAGGAGATCTTGGGCACGTTGGCCGGCGCCGGGATGTGTTGCTCCGGCCGCGTGATCGGATGGTAGATGTTCGACGTGAGCGGCGTACCCATCACACTGGCCTGCGAATTCCGGTCGCTGTACAGGCTGCCCATGAAGCTGATGGCATGGCGCACCGGGCCTGTGTCCAGCTTGGCGCGCAGGCCTGCGTTGTAAGTGCTGCGGTTGACTTCGAACCTGAAGTTGTTCGGCGTGACCACCGTGTCGCCCGCCGCGTTGACGATGGTGGGCGTCTGGTCCGACAGGCGCGACACGTTCGTGTCCGAGCCGCCCGCGTCGGCGAACACCGTCAGGCGCTCGCTGATGTCGTACTCGACCCGCAGCAGCGCCGATTGCCCGTCGGATTTCCACCAGCCCCAGGGCTGGGTGGCGTTGCGCCGTCCGTCCGCTGCGTGCGGAACATCGATGCCGGCAGCCACCAGGAAGGGCCGCGTGGGCGCGTCGATCTTTTCATTCTGCGTCAGCAGGTCCAGCGAGGCGCGCAGCCGCTCGCCCTGGTAGTCCAGCGACAGCGCGCCGATGTCGGTGCGCGAATACAGATTGTCCAGCGGCGTATCGCCCTGGCGGTGCATGCCGTTGACGCGCACGCCCCACTCCCCATCCTTGCCGAAGCGGCGGCTCAGGTCCGCGCGCGCGCCGAATTGCGAGTCGCCCACATAGTCGGCGGACACGCGGCTCAGGTCCTGCGGCAGCGCCCGCTTGGGCACCATGTTGATCACGCCGCCCACGCCGCTGTTGGGCGACATGCCGTACAGCAGCGCGGCCGGCCCTTTCAGCACTTCGACCCGCTCGATGTAATCGGTGAAGACGTGATAGTTGGGCGCCACGCCATAAACCCCGTCAAAGGCGATTTCGCCCAGGTTGCCTTCGCCGATGGGAAAGCCCCGGATGTAGAACGAGTCAGTCACGCCGCCGATCTGCCCGGTAAAGCGCACCGAAGGCTCGACGTTCAGCGCGTCGGCCAGCGTTACCGCCTGACGGTTCGCCAGCAGGTCCGAGGTGTAGTTGGTGACGCTGAACGGCGTATCCATCACGTCGCGGTTGCCCAGCAGGCCCAGGCGTCCGCCCCTGGCCACCTGGCCGCCGTCGTATTCCGCCGGCAACGCGAAAGGAGCCGCGCCGGCGCCCGCGACGGTGACCGCGGGCAGCACGGTCGCCGACTCGTCCGCCCCCGACGGCAGCTTGCGCAGGGAATAGGCTCCGCCGCCCTGCTCCGACAAGCCATAGCCCGACCCTGACAGCAAACGGGAGAAGCCTTCCTTCACGCTGTAGTCGCCGTCCAGTCCGTTGCTGTGCAGTCCCGCCACCATGGCCGGATCGAACGACAGCGGCACGCCCGCGGCGGCGGCGAACCGGGCCAGCGCGTCGCCCAGAGGGCCTGCCGGGATCGCGTAGGCCTTGCGCGCCGCGGCGCTGACGGTGTCGGCGGCCAGCGCTGGCGGCGCCGTCCCCGCCGCGGCCAGCAAGGCCAAGCCCATGCCGGCGGCCCGCAACGTCGCCATCAGCGGCGGCAGGACGGCTGCGTCACGGGCCGGGCGTGGCGGACGGGAGATTCGGGAAACCATGAAGCTATCCTTCGTAAGGGTCTGGGTGGCGCGCGATACGCGGCGGTTCACCCGGTACACCGGACGAAGCGGAAAAAAGGTTCAGCCCGACTGCGATTAATTTGTAACGCCGGCGCGGGCAGCAACCGTGGTCCAGTACGGCGTGATCCGGCTCACTCTCACGGGCAGGGTCTTTTCCAGCAGCCTCAAGCTGGCATCGGTGTCGTTCAAGGGAAAAGCCCCCGATACCCGCAGCCCCGCCACCGCCGGATCACAGCGCAGCACGCCCCGGCGATACCGGCCCAGCTCATCCACGAGGTCCGCCAGCCGCCAGCCGCGCACGGCGAGCATGCCCTGTTCCCATGAGGCGGCCGTGGCGTCCACCGCCACCTGGGGCTGCACCTCGCGCCCATTGAAGACAGTCTGCTGCCCGGCCGGCAGCACCGTGGCGCCGGCCCCCGCCGACTTGGGCCGGATCTCCACCGCGCCCTCGAATACCGCCACGCGCACGGCCTCGCCTTCGTCGTGCACCATGAAGCGCGTGCCCAGCGCGCGTATCGCGCCTTGCGCGGTCTGGACGACAAAGGGCCGCTGCAGCTGCGGCGAGTCGCGGCCCGTGGTCAACAGGATTTCGCCCGCCCGCAGCCACAACGTGCGCTGCCTTGCGGTGTATTCGATATCGACCGCACTGGCCGTGTTGAGCACCAACTGCGTGCCGTCGGCCAGTTCCATGCGGCGCTGTTCGCCAGTCGCGGTGCGCGCATCCGCGCTCCATTCGCGCCAGGGCAGCTCGCGTCCGGCCAGCCAGGCCGCCGGTCCCAGCACCAACAGGCCAGCCAGCGCCCGCAGCGCCTGCCGGCGTCCCGGGCGATCCAGCCGCCGCAAGGTATCGCCGGCGATCCGCGGCGGAACCTGGCCGAATCCGCGCAGCATTTCTTCGGCGCGCTGCCAGGCGGCGGCATGCGCCGCGCTGCGCCCGCGCCAGCGGTCGAAGGACTCGCGGTCCGACGGCGACAAGGTCTCGGATTGGAAGCGTACCAGCCAGCCGGCCGCTTCCTTCAGGATGGCGGGATCGATCACGCGTCGGCCTGGCTGGCGATCAGGCATGCGGTCAGCGCCGCCTGCACATGGCGCTTGACCGTGGACAGCGACACGCCCAGGCTTTGCGCGATTGCGTCGTAGCCCATGCCGTCGAACTGCGACATCAGGAAGATCTCGCGCGTTTTGGCGGACAGCGTCCGCAACGCCCTATCGATGGCGCGCAAGGTTTCCAGGATCAGGGCGCGCGCTTCCGGCGAAGGCGCCTGCTGCTCGGGCAATTGCGCCACCGCGGCCAGATAGGCCTCTTCCAGCGCCCGGCGGCGCCAATGGTCCACCACCAGACCCTTCGCAATGTGGGTCAGCAACGCGCGCGGCTCGGCGCCCGCGTCGGTCCTGCGCCGCCCGGCCATCAGCCGCACGAAGGTGTCGTGGGCCAGATCCGCCGCGTCGAAGGAATTGCCCAGCTTCTTGCGCAGCCAGACCGACAGCCAGCCGTGATGGTCACGATAGATTTTCGCGACGGTATCGGCGGGCGGAGAATCGGGCGTAGGCAAGGCGCACCTGGCAATAGAATGTAAATAGGAACCATTTATATTCTATCGCATCCGTGCGCCCGGCCTGGGCGTTCTCGCGTCCGCGGCCCGCGCTACAGCTTGGGCGCGTAGCGCAGCGTCAACATCACGTTGCGCGGCTCGCCGTAGTAGTTGTTGCTGCTGAGCGTGTTGTACGAGGGCACGTAGTACTTCTTGTCGAACACGTTGTTGAGGTTCAGCCCGATGCTCAGTTCCGGCGTGGCCTGATAACCCAGGCGCGCGTTCCAGATCGAGAACCCCGCCATGGTGAACTTGCGGTCCGAACTGATCGTGTGCGTCTGCGCGTTGACGCCGGCGCCCACGCTCAGGCGGTTCAGGTCGCCCGGCAGCCGGTAGTTGGCCCACAGGCGCAGCATGTGCTTGGGCGTCCAGGTGTTGAAGACCTTGCCCTGGTTGTCGGGATCGTCCAGATACTTGGTGGTGTTGTAGGTATAGCCGGCGTACAGCTCCAGGCCCTTGACCACTTCGCCCGAGATCTCGGCCTCCAGGCCCTGGCTGCGGACCTTGCCCGCCGCGCGCGAGCAATACCAGCCGTCGCAGGCGAACCCGGCGTCGTAGTCGTTGACCGCGCGGTTCTTGTGGTCGTAGCGGAACAGCGCCAACAGCGTGTTGACGCGGCCGTCCGCCAGCTCGCCCTTGACGCCGATTTCGTAATTATTGCCCTCGATCGGTTTGAGCAGGCTACCCGTTGCGCTGCGCTCGGTCTGGGGTTCGAACACCGTCGTGTAGCTGGCATAGGCCGACCAGTTGTCGGTCAGCGAATACACCAGGCCGGCGTAGGGAATGAAGCGCCCCGACTCACTGGAGGTGGTGACGCTGCCGCCGCCATCATAGGTGTAGTCGTACCAGCCTACGCGCCCGCCGCCGATCAGCGCGAGTGATTCGGTCGGCTTGACGCGCCAGGTGCCGTAGATGCCCTTTTGGCGGATGTCGTAGCTGCTGCGCGCGTCATAGCCGCTGGCCTGCGCAATGGTGTCGATGTCCTGCCACGGGCGATGGTGATCGAGATCAAAAATATTGCCGCCGGTCTGCCAGGCGCGCGTGAACCGGTCCTGCGTGGTCAGCTTGGAATAATTGGCGCCCACCACGACTTCCTGCTGCATCCCCAAGGCGGTGAAGTTGCCGCTCACCGACATGTCCAGGGCGCGCTGCTTGTTGTTGAAATCCACGCCGAAATCGCCGTAGGACAGGCCGCTGCCATCCGGGTTCACCGCGCCGGCGACGCGCTGGTGCACGGTCGTGTTCTTCTCGTTCATGGCGACGCCGCCCAGCTTGAACTGCCAGGCATCGTTGAAGCGGTGCGCGAGGTCGGCGTAAAAAATGGTCTGATCGTTCTTCGCGCGATTCCAGGTCGAGCCCGTGAAGGTCGAGCGCGGCAGGTCAAGGTCACCGCCGTCCTTGTACCGGGGGTAGCCCACGAACATCGGCCGCGAACGGCTATAGCGGTTGCTGATCCCGATGCCCAGCGTGGTGTTCTCGGTAATGTCGTAGTCCAGCGCGGCGTACAGGTTGCGCGTCTTTTCCCACACGTAGTCAATGTAGGAATGGCTCTGGTCTTCATCCAGCACGACGCGGCCGCGCAGCGTGCCGGACTCATTCAAAGGACTGCCCGCATCCAGCTGCAGGCCGTAGTGATCCCAAGATCCGGCCTTGGCCGTCACCACCAGCGCCGGTTCCGCCCCGCCGCGCTTGCGCACCAGATTGATCGCGCCCCCCGGGCTGCCCGCGCCCTGCAGCAGGCCGGCTGCGCCGCGCAGGATTTCCACCCGGTCGTAGAACACCAGCGAGTCCTGCTCCCAGTTGCCCAGGCTGTAGTTATTGCGCAGCACGGACACGCCGTCGTATTGCAACAGGTCCACCGGAAAGCCGCGGGCGTTGATCGCCACCCCGGCTCCCACGCCCTGCACCCCGACCATGCCGGCGGTATTGTTCACCGCGTCCGGCAGGCTGACCATGTCCTGGTCGTCCATGCGCTGCCGTGTCAGCACGGTGACGGACTGCGGTATGTCTTTCAGAGCCTGCGCCGTCTTGCCGATGGTGACGGCGGGCGAGGTGTAGGAGCCGGTGCCATCCGTGGTGGTGGCGTAGCTGCCCGTCACCGTGACCGGCGCCAGCGTGGCGGCCGCCGCCGGAGCCGCCTGCCGCAGGCGGTAGCCGCCCTCGGGGCGGGCCACGGCCTCCAATCCCGTGCCGGCCAACAGGCGCTGAAGCGCCGCGGCTATGGCATGGGTGCCCGTCACGCCCTCGGTCACGGCGCCTGCCGTCAGCGCGGGATCGGACGCCACCATGACGCCCGCCTGCACGCCGAACGCGCCCAGCGCCGCATTGAGCGGGCCAGCCTCGATGCTGAAGGCGACGGCGCGCTGCCCGGATGCCGGCGCTTGGGCGTGCGCGGCTGCCGGCCACAGCGCGGCCGCCATGACGCCAGGCAGGGCGCAGCGCAGCGCGGCGCACAAGGCCGTGCTCGGCAAGGGAAGGCGGACGCGGGACGCGGCGCGGACTGGACGAGAAGACATGAATGGGTTCCCTGGCTCATGAAGAATCGGCGCAGCCTGAAGACAGGCTGCTTGCTCTACATGAAGCGCGAGATCGGGATATCCGCCGCCGCTGTTACAAAATAGTCCGGCCACGCCAGGTTCACGCCAACCCCACGGTCACCCAATAGCGGGTGTAGCGGCGCACGCGCACAGGCAGGACTTCCTGCAGCATGGCCAGCACCTGGTCGCTGTCCATCAGCGGGAACGCCCCCACGACGCGCAGGCCAGCCGCCTCGCCCGAACAAGTGAGCAACCCCGGGCGGTACCGGCCCAGCTCGCGCAAGAAATCCGACAGCGGCATTTCATCGGCGATCAGCATTCCGTCCAGCCACGCCGACGCGCCCGCGTCCAGCGGCTCAGCCGCGAAGCCGCCGGCCGCCGAGAACTCCGCCTGCCCGCCAGCCGGCACCCGCCGCGGCGCATCGTTCGGATCCAGGCCGCGCACGTCCACCGCGCCTTCCAGCACCGCCACCCGGATGCGGCCGTCTTCCAGGTCGCGCACCAGGAACCGCGTGCCCACCGGCGTCAGCACGCCGGCGCGCGTGCGCACCGTGAAAGGCCGGCCCAAGGGATCGCGCCCGGTGGTCACCAGGATCTCGCCTTCCAGCAGCACCAGTTCGCGCCGGCTGGCCGTAAAGCGCAGGTCCAGCGCACTGGCGGTATTCAATTCCAGCAGCGTGCCGTCCGGCAGCGTCACGGCGCGGCGTTCGCCGGTGCCGGTCCGCAAATCCGCCGACAGCGCACGCACGGCGCCGCTCTGGCTCGCCGCCCAGGTGCCCAGGCCCAGCCCGGCCGCCGATACCATCCAGCGTATGGCGTTACGGCGCGACTGAATCAACGGCGCCTGCCGCAGTGTGCGCGCCGCCACATCGCCGCCGGCTTCGGCCACGCCCGCCGCCACATCGCGCGTCAAGGCGTTCAACCGTTGCCAGGCCAGCTCATGCGCGGGCTGCGCCTGGCGCCAGCGTTCGAAGCCCGTGCGGTCCTCATCCGTCGCGTCCTCGCGCAGCCGCGACCACCAGTCGGCGGCCTGCCGGACGATCTTGGGATCAACGGACCCCGCTTCCGGTGCGTGCGGCCGCAGCAGTTTTGCGCTTTCCATCCTGCCCTGCCTCACCCGTAGACGGCCGCGTAGCAATGCACCAGCGCGCGCGCCAGGGACTTCTGCACGGCATTGGGCGTCAGGCCCAGCCGTTGGCCGATCTCGGCATAGGACATCCCGTCCACCTGCGCCATCAGGAAGATCCGTCGGCTGTTCATGGGCAGGCTGTCGAGCAATTCGCAGACCTGCTCCAGGGCCTCCAGGATCAGGGCGCGCGCTTCCACCGAAGGCTCCACCGCCACCGGCTGCAACGCCATCGACTCGGCATAGGCCGCTTCCAGCGCGGCCCGCCTGGCTCGGCCGATCAGCAGGCGCGTGGCGATGGTGCGCAAATAGGCGCGCGGCTCGTTCAGCGGTTCGCGAATGTCGGCGCGGATCAGCCGTTCAAACGTGTCGTGCGCCACGTCGGCCGCGTCGGACACGTTGCCCAGCTTGCGCTGCAGTACGCTGCGCAGCCACTGGTGATGAGCCTGATAGACCGATTGCACCTCGGCGCGAGGAGCGAATGAAGAGGATGGCATGACGGTGCGCCCGGGCGTCGCGGCCAGACGTTTCCACTTAATGAAAATGATTCGCAATTATAATTATCTTCAGCCTCTTTACAAGAACCGCGGACAGATGCCCGGCGCGCCGCGCAATCAGAACTTGGCGGTCAGGTTGACGAACACGCTTCTGGGCTCGCCGTAGTAGACCTGGTTGCCCACGCCGCCCAGGTAATACTTCTTGTCGAACAGGTTGTTCAGGTTCATCTGCGCCGACAGGCGCGAATTGAAGTCGTAGCGCGCCATCAGGTTGTAGATCGCGTAGGCCTTCTGCTTGACCGTGACCGTGGCGTCGCCGGCGCTGACTTCGGAGTAGCTCGACAACTGCCAGTTGACGCCGCCGCCCACCGTCAGGCGGCTCCACTGACCCGGCAGCCGATAAGTCGTGAACAGCTTGGCCACCGCGCGCGGACGCTCGGGATTGACCGACACGCCCTGCGCGTCGCGGCTGGTGTAGTACGTGCCGCCGGCATAGGCGTTCCAGCCCTCCGACAGTTGCCCGCTCACTTCCAGCTCGATGCCCTTGGTGGTGACGCCGTCGGCGGTCTTATAGGCCTGATCGGGCGTGCCCGGCACCAGCTTGTCTCCGTCCAGCACCGCAACCTTGCTTTGCCTGACCTTGAACAGCGCGACGGAAGTATTCAGCCTGCCATCCAGGTACTCGCCCTTCAGGCCCACCTCATAGTTCTGGCCCTGCACGGGGTCCAGATAATTGCCGCTGCTGTCCCGATTGTCCTGGGGCTGGAAGATGTCGGTATAGCTGACGTAGGCGGAGTAAGTGTCACTCAGGTCGACCACCAGGCCGGCGTACGGAATGAACTGGGAGTCCTTCTGGTCGCGCGTGGGCGATTTCGATTCCCAGGTCGCGTAACGGCCGCCCGTGATGGCGGTCAGGTTGTCGGTCAACGACCACCGGGCCGCGGCATAGACGCCGCGCTGGTGCGTCACCGTGTCCCGCAAGCTGGCGTCGGTCCAGGACGGCTGCGCATACGAGCCGTCCCACTGGTAGAAGTTGCCGGTATCCGCCAGCGTGGCGCGGTCGAAGCCGTAGCGGTAGAAGTCCTCGCCGTAGCGACTGCGCATGGCGCCCACCACCAGTTCATGCTTGCGGCCGAGCAGGCTGAAGGGCCCCGTGGCCTGCAAGTCCAGCGAGGTCTGCTGCGCGTAGGAATTCCAGTATCCCGGCAGCGCCGCCAGCCCGGTTCCCGTTGCGCGGTCCAGGTCTCCGTACAGGTACAAGAGCTTGGCGTCGTACTTGCTCTTGCGCTGGGACCAATCGGCCTTGACCTCCCAATCATTGGCGAAACGATGCTCGAGCGTGGCGAACATCGTCTGGTTGGTCGTGTGCCAGTAGGTCCAGTCCGCCGCCGTGGTCTTGGAACGCCGCCAGTCCGTCGGCGTGCCGTCGCTGAACACCACGGGCAGGCTGCCCCAAGTGGATCCGCGCGGACGCTTGTCCTGATAGTCCGCCCCCACGCTCAGCCGGGTCGATGGCGTCAGGTCCGCATCGATGACGCCATAGAACACCTGCTTGTTGGCATGGTAAAGATCGATGTAGGAATCGCGGCCCTGATACAGCGCCACCATGCGCGCACGCACCGTGCCTTCCTGGTTCAAGGGCGTGGACAGGTCCACGGCGCCGCGGTACTGATTCCACGAACCCGCGCCGGCGCTCACCGTTGCGGTGAATTCGCGGCTGTTGGCATGCTTGCGCACCAGGTTGATGGAAGCGCCTGGGTTGCCCGCTCCAGTCATCAGACCGGTCGCGCCGCGCACCACTTCGATGCGGTCATAGATGAACGAATCGTTGTCGGATTCGCCATACATCGACAGGCCGATGGTGGTGGGCACGCCGTCGTACTGCAGGCTGTCGATATAGAAGCCGCGCGACCAGAAGTCCGTGCGATCGGTGTCCTCGCTGACCACCTGCACACCCACCACGCTGGCCATCACTTCGTCCAGCGACCGCAAGTTCTGGTCGTCGATGCGCTGGCGCGTCACGACGCTGACGGACTGCGGCGTTTCGCGCAGCGACAAGGTCAGGCCCGTGGCTGCGGCCGATGCAGGGGTGGTGTAGGAGCCCGTGCCTTCGGTCACCGCCGGATTCAAGTTGCCCAGCACCGTCACGGGCGCGAGGCTGGCCACGCCGCCATCGCGCGACAAGATGATGCTGTCTCCCTGCCAGCGGTACGTCACGCCCGTGCCTTGCAGCAGGCTGCGCAAGGCCTCCTCGGGCTGTAGCCGGCCGCGCAGGCCGTTGCTGCTTACGCCGGCCACCACTTCGGGCGCGTAGAACACGCGCACCTGGACTTGCGCCGCCCATTGCAGCAGGGCATCGCCCAAGGGCTGCGCCGCGATGTCGATGGGCACGGCAGACGCTTGCGTCTGTGCAATCGCGGGCGTGCCCGCCGTCGCCACGGCCACTGCCAACACCAAGGAAGCAAACATGAAACGGGAAGGCCCGCACGCGGGACGCGTGGCGGCGGGGAAATGCCTGGCTGCTGGAGTAGTCACAAGTACCTGCTGTTCTGTTCGACGATACGGGGAACGTTTCCCGGGATGGAAACGCGGCGGCTGCCGCCTTCCTTCGTAGAACGAATCAGCTCAAGATAAACCTGAATCCCATTCTCATTTATTTTGTAACCGTGCCTCGATGAAGCTACTTTGCGCTGATTTCGAGAGCGCCGTCAGGGCGCGGCGTCAGGCGCACCGGCGCGACCGCCGGCAAGGCGTCTACCAGGGCTTCGGGCCGATCCAGGCTGAATGACGCCGATACCCGCAAGCGCCCCACCTTGTCGTCCGCCAGCCGCAACGGCACGGACAAGTAGCGGTTCATATCCCGTACCACCTCGGCCAGCGGCGCGTTCTTGAACACCACCCGCCCTTCCCGCCACGCGATCGCGCTCTGGACATCGGCGGGCGCGGACACCCCGATCGCGCCGCTGCCTGGCACGCGGATGCCGTCGCCCCCGCGCAGCACGGCATGACCCATGTTCCACCAGTGGCCGCCCGACACCTCCACCGTGCCGGACGCCACCAGCACGGCGACCTGATCTTCGTCGCGCCGCACATCGAAGACCGTGCCGGTCACGCGCACCACGCCGCTGCCGGCGCGCACGATGAATGGCCGCGCCGCATCGGCGCTGACGGTAAACAGGATCTCGCCACTGTCCAGCGCCACTTCCCTGCGTCCGGCGTACAAACGCACGTCGGCGCGCGTCGCGCCATTGAGTTCCAGCACGGAACCATCGGGCAACGTCACTTGCCGGCGTTCGCCGCGCTCCGCCCCAAGCGTCGCGGAGTAGCCCGGGATCTCCGCCGGCAGGTTCCACCACGCCACCATTGCCGCCGCGCCCAATGCCGCACCGCCCGCGGCAAGGCGCAGCGCGAGGCGGCGCTGCCGTTGCGGCCGGGGCCGGGCCGGGATCTCTCCGCCCAGCAAGACCCGGACTTGATCGCGGGATATTCCGGCGGCGGCCTTTCCCAGTTGCTGCAGGCGGTCGAATTCGCGCGCGGCCTCGGGATGGTCACGCCGCCAGCGGCCAAACTCGCGCCGCTGGCGGCGCGTCAGCTCGCCCGAATGCCAACGCGCGAACCACTGCGCCGCAGTATCGGGCGCGCGCTGCTCGTCGCGGTCATTGGTGGAAGGCATCGTCATGGATAGTGTTCACGCATGCGGTCGCGGACGAATTCGATTGCCCGCATGACGTAGCGTTCGATCATGTTCTTGGACAGGCCCATATGCTGCGCCACCTCGGCCTGCGTCCAGCCTTCGATGCGGTTCAGGACAAAGGCCTCGCGGCACTTGGGCGGCAATTCTGCCAGGACTTGCGCCAGATCATCAGCCAGGCGCGATGCGCGCACTGGCGCCTCGGGGTCAGTCCAGGCGGGCTGGTCAGCCTCGTCCAAGAGGTCCAGCGGCACATGCTCGGTCCGCTCCTGGCGGCGCCAGCGATCGATCAAGCGATGTCCGGCAGCCTGGAACAGGTAGCTGCGCGCCTTCAACGCGACGCTGGCGTCCGCCTTCAGCAGGCATTCGATGGCATCGTGCGCCGCATCCTCCGCGTCATGCCGATTGCCGACTCTGCGGCTCCATACCCCCACCAGCTCGTCGTAGTAGGCGAGCCAGCCGGAACGGGGCGGAGAGGAGCGGGACATGGACCGATCGGACAACGGAGGTGGCGACGCCGCGAATTTTACAAATAATTCTCATTATCGCAACTATCCGCCATCGTTCTTGATCAGGTCCTTTCACACGCCCCGTCAGTAGTCCATGGGAACGTGGCTTTGCGCCTCTCGCAGTTCCTGTATGTGGCGCTCGGCCTCCTGCCTTTCGACGGCGGGCGGCAAGGGGCGCCAGCTCACCATGTTGCCGGGCGTTTTTACCGGCATCCAACCCAGCACGCTGTACAGCGTGATGGCGGTGCATCCGGTGTCGTACCGCGTTTCGTAGTATCCCTGCCGATCCGGCGTGGTATCGCCGGACGTCCAATCCAACTGAGACATCCACGTCTCCTCATTCTGAAGCTTGTAGTCCCGCGCGTCGGGCGAACGACTCTTGATCGTATAGCGGTCCTGCGTGCCCGTGCTGCCACCTTGCGCCCGCTTTGCAATTCTTGATAGAGGGGAATCCCTGACATTCTGATAGGCGTCGATTGCTAAACCTGGAAAAGCGGGGCTAGGATGTAGCAAAAATATTCTTACAAACACGGGAGCGGGGATCTTCGCTTGCACGGACTCTTGGGCGAACCGCCATGCCGAAACTGGCCCTGATGCGTTATCCAAAAGATCGGCTGGCTGCGCTGGCGGGCGCAAGCGCCCTGCGCGCCATACGCGAGGGCCTGCTCTGGACCCTGCCCTGCCTGCTGGTCACGGCGCTGTTCCTGGTGCTGACCGTCATCGCCCGCCAACTGGGCCTGCCCGCCACGGTCGTGGAACTGCTGACCGCCGTCCACGACAAGCTGACGAGCCTCATGCCCATCCTGGCCGGCACCTCCATCGGCTACATGCTGTCGTTCCGCCATCGCGTGCCGCATCTGCCCACCGCGTTCCTGTGCCTGTCCTACGTGATGATCGCCGAAGGCCTGCTGGCGCCCTATCCGCAGGCCGCAGCCACCCTGGTGCTGTTCATCGCCATCGTCTCGCCCTTGCTGACGGTGCCGTTGATGGCCTGGCTGCACCGCCGCCGCTGGACGCAGCTGGCGCCTGACGGGGTCATCAGCGAAAACATCCGCGACACACTGAACATGGTCGTCCCGGGACTGCTGACGGCCGGCCTGGTGGTGCTTGCGCTGTCCGCGGTGCTGCAGATTCCAGCCGTGGCGCAATTCAATATTCCCTTGAGCCTGGCGTCGCTGGACAGCCCTTTCACCTCGGGCGCGCTGATGGCGGGATTGAACTCCCTGCTGTGGTTCTTCGGCATACACGGCTACCATGCGCTCGCCCCCCTGATGAGCGTGATGGACCAGGCGGCCATGCTGAACTCCGCCAGCCAGTCCGCCGGCTACGAAGGCATGTATGCCTTGAACAGCACGCTGCTGGGCGCCTTCGTCTTCATCGGCGGATCGGGCGCGACGCTGTCGCTGGTCGCGGCCATGCTGGTGTTCGCGCGCAGTGAATCGCTGCGCCTGCTGGCGCTCGCAAGCCTGCCGGTCGCGCTCCTGAACGTGAACGAAATCCTGCTCTTCGGGCTGCCCCTGATACTGAATCCGCGCCTGCTGGTGCCGTTCATCCTGGCGCCGGTGATCAACGTCATCCTGGCCCTGGCCGTCGTGCAGCTGGGCTGGCTGCCCTCCGCGGCGGCGACCCTGCCCCTGACCTCGCCGGTGCTGTTCAACGCCTACATCGCCGCCGGCGGCAATCTGGGCGGCGTGGCGCTGCAGCTCGCGCTGGTGGCCATAGGCGCTTGCCTGTACGCGCCCTATGTCGTCGCGCTGGAGCGCCAGCGCGAGGAAAGCTCCACCGTCTACTTCAAATCGTTGGACACCACCTTCACCCGCCTGCAGGAAGAATCGCTGCTGTACGCGCATGACCCGGTGGTGCAGACCTACGCCGACCGCGCACGCCGCAATGCCGAAAACACCCGCATCCGCGCCATCAGCCAATACGATTTCCACCTGGAATTCCAGCCGCAGGTGTCATTGCGCAGCGGCCTGTGCACCGGCTGCGAAGCCCTGCTGCGCGCCACCGGGCCGGACGGCGCGCGGCAGACTCCGTTGGAATTCCTGCGCTGGCTGGCGCAGGCCGACCTGATGCGGGAGGTGGATCTGTGGGTGGCCAGGCAGGCCGTGCAGCAATGCCTGCAATGGCGCAAACGCGACTTCGCCTTGCCGATGACCATCAACGTCACGGCCGGCACCCTGACCTCCGGCGACTACCTGGAGAAACTGATCAAGGTGCTGGCGCAGGCCGGCGGGCAGATCTCGGTCGAGTTGACCGAAGACGCGCTGGTGGAGGACACCCAGGCGCTGCACACCGCCTTCGACCGCCTGCATGCCATAGGCGCACGGGTCTACATCGACGATTTCGGCACCGGCTATTCAGCCCTGAGCTATCTGCACCAGTTCGAGATCGACGCGGTCAAGATCGACCGCAGCTTCGTCGTGGCGCAAGACAGCGACAGAGGCGTGCTGGTCTTGAACGGCCTGCTGCGCTTTTGCGAAGCGCTGAACCTGCAGATCGTGGTGGAGGGCGTGGAAACGGACCAGCAGTTGATGGCGCTGGAATCCCCCGCCGAGATCATCGTGCAGGGGTGGTACTACAGCAAGGCCTTGTCGGGCGACAGCCTCGTGGACTATGCGCGCGGCCGGCAGGCTGCGCCGCCGGTGCGTGCGCAGCCCTCGCCCGCGTCGCCTACTTGATGCCGATGAACGGCAGGGCCGAGCCCGGCACCTGCGTGGCCGGCAGCACGCCATCCCACTTTTCCACCGCGTTCAGGCTCACCAGATTGGTGTTGGCGGCCAGGGCCTCGGCCTTGGCGCGGATCGCGGCCGCTTCAGCGTCGCCGCGCATGCGGATGCCGTCGGCCTCGGCGGTGAACTGCTGGCGGCGCGCATCGGCTTCCGCCTTGGCCTTGACCACCTGGATTTCGGCGGTGATCATCGCCGTTTCCTTTTGTTGGCGGGTCGTCTCGATCTGCACCTGCGCCAGCATGCGTTGTTCGATCGAGTGTTCGTAGGCCTGCGAGAACCCAACTTCCTCGATCTGCACGCCCACCACCTGCACCGGCGCGCCTTCCATTGTCTTGAGCACGGCCGTGTTCACGTCCTGGCCCAGCTTCTGGCGTTCCTGGATGGCGCGCACCGCGGTGTACTGGCCGAACACGTTCTTCACCGAATCCGGCGTCTTGCGCTCAAGCACGCGCATCTGCAGGTTGCTGATGGTGCCGTACTCCGAGTACAGCTCGGCCACGTGCTCGGGCGGCACGCGGTAGGTCACCGACACGCGCAGCGTCGCCGGCTGCTGGTCATAGCTGTAGGCTTCCAGCTTTTCAAACACGAACGTGTGGTCGCGCACCGACACCGTCATGACGTTGTCGATGAACGGGGTCTTGAAATCAAGGCCCGGCTCCGACACGCGCACCAGCTTGCCGTTGCGCAGGACCACGCCGCGCTCGCCCTGATCGACCTGGAACCAGGAATCGAAAGCCAGGAACAGGATCAGCAAAAACAACACCGCCGTGATTACCGCGATCTTGAAACCACGCGGCTTTACAGCACCAATCGTCTTGACCATCTGGATATCTGTCGGCTTCACTTCGAATCCCTTTCTGATTTTGAACGTTTACGGTCCGAGAGCACGGCGGCGATGCCGCGCGCCAGCAAATAGGCGACCACGGCCGCCCCAACCAAGATCAGGAAATACCTCATCGTGCGTTCCCCCGGAAAATAAGCAGGGGATTCTATCGCGAGTGGAAGTCAAACGAATTGTGGCGATTGTTGCGACGGCATCGGCAAGCGGCAGTGGCGCGGGTCCAACGACGGCGCTACGCTAGGCGCCTCTACCCTGCAGGAGCCGCAACCATGCGCCGCAAACCCTCGATGATCATTGCCATCCTTGCCTGTGCCGCCGCGCTCGGCGCGCCGGCGCAAGCCGCGCCGCCCGAGGGCAAAGGCAAGCCGGACCACGCCGGCCAAGGCAACGGCAACGGTAACGGTAACGGCAATGGCAAGAACAAAGGCCAGCAGAGCCAAGACGGCGGCGTCAGCGTCACGCTCAGCACCGCGGGCATCACCGTGTCCACCGCGCGCGGCTACGCCGTGCAGGCGGGCGCAACCGGCTATGGCTCGCTGCCGCCGGGCATACGCAAGAATCTGGCGCGCGGCAAGCCCCTGCCTCCGGGCATCGCCAAGAAGATGGTGCCTGGCCCGATGCTGGCGCGACTGCCGGTCCATCCCGGCTACGAATGGCGCGTCGCGGGCAGCGACCTGATCCTCGTCGCCATCGCCACCGCCGTCGTGGCCGACGTGCTCACGGGCGTGTTCAACTAGACGGCCATGCGCGGCGTCCATAGTTCCTAGCATCAGGCCGCACACTGTTACGTCCCCGCGGCGGGTCTATCTGCTACCGTTGAATCGCCTCGCGCCGCGGCCCTGGCCCGGCGCCCACGACGGAGACCGCGCATGCCACGTCCTTCCGAGTCCGCGCCGTTGATTGGCGTGATCCCCCCCTACATGCTGGATCGGCTGGCGCAGCACGCCGACGCGCGGGTCAGCATGCCCGCGGTCAAGACGCTGATCATCGACCAACAGCAGCGCAGCCTGCGCGAGATGGCGGTGCAGCCCCCGCGCGCCAAGCCCGCCCGCCCCAAGAAAGCGGCGCCCGCCGGCACGCCCCAGCGCGCCGTGCACGACGCCGCCAACACCACCACCCTGCCCGGCAAGCTGGTGCGCGCCGAAGGCGCCCGCGCCAGCGGCGACGTGGCGGTGGACGAAGCCTATGAACACCTGGGCTCGACCTACAAGCTGTTCTGGGAGGTCTACCAGCGCCATTCCATCGACGGCCAGGGGCTGCCGCTGATCGGCAGCGTGCATTACGGCGAAGACTACGACAACGCTTTCTGGAACGGCGCGCAGATGGTGTTCGGCGATGGCGATGGCGAAGTCTTCAACCGCTTCACGGTGGCGGTGGACATCATCGGCCACGAGCTCACGCACGGCGTGATCGACGCCGAAGCCGCCCTGCTTTACCAGGGCCAGTCCGGCGCCTTGAACGAATCCCTGTGCGACGTGTTCGGCGCGCTGGTCAAGCAGCACACGCTGGGCCAGGACGCGCGCCAGGCCGATTGGCTGGTGGGCGCCGGGCTGTTCAAGCCCAAGATCCGCGCCCGCGCGCTGCGCTCCATGGCGGAGCCTGGCAGCGCCTACGACGATCCCCTGCTGGGCAAGGACCCGCAGCCCGCCCACATGCGCGATTACGTGGATACGCCGAACGACAACGGCGGCGTGCACATCAACTCCGGCATCCCCAACCGCGCCTTCCATCTGGCGGCCACCGCGCTGGCCGGCCCCGCATGGGCCGGCGCCGGCCGCGTCTGGTACGACACGCTCTGCGACAAGCGCCTGCGCCACGACGCCGACTTCGCGCAGTTCGCGAAGCTGACGCTGGCCGTGGCGGCGGAGCGCCACGACGCCACCGTGCGCGACGCCGTCGCCCGGGCATGGGCCGGCGTGGGAGTCCAGACATGATCGAACTGCCTCCCCTGGACCTTGCCCTGCTGGTGCGCCTGACGCGCGAAGGCGGGCTGGCGTACGTGCCCGCGCTGGCGCAACCGCGCAGCATAGACCTCGTCACCTGCCCGCCCGATGTAAGACAGGAAGTGTGCGACGCCCTGCAACGTTCCGCGCCTGTCGCCGTTCCGCGTTGCGCCGCAGGCGGCGGCGACCAGCGCTACTTCCACGTGGAGGTCGTGTACGAAGGCGACGACGCCGCGGACATCAGCTTCGACGTGCCGGAGACCGACGCGCCCGAGCCGCTGGTGCGCTTGTGGAAAAGCCGGGCCGGACAGGCTTGAGCGCGGCATCGCGGTATTGCCCGATCTGGATGGCGCGGCCCGCGTAAAGGCCGATGGCCGCCATTGCCAGGCACAAGGCCGCGCACAGGCCCAGCGCCACGTTCCAGTCGCCCTGCGCGTCATGCAGCGTCCCCGCCAGCGCAGGACCGCTGGCGGCGAACAGGTAGCCTACGCATTGCGCCATGCCCGACAGCGCCGCCGCCTGCTGTGCATGGCTGGCGCGCAAGCCGACGAATGCAAGGCCCAGGATGATGCCCCCGCCCGTGCCCAGGCCCATCAACACGATCCACAGCGTCGCCCAACCGGGCGCGGCGATCAAGCCGACGAACGCGGCGAACGAGGCCACGGCCGAGCAGAACGCAGCGCCGCGCTGGTCCTTCAAGCGCCCCACCACCGGAGCCAGGAACAGCGCCGGGACCGCCGACATGAGCTGCAGCAGGCCATGCAACGCGCCGGCCCGTTCGGCCGTATAGCCGGCATCGCGCAGGATGGCCGGCAGCCAGCTCACGCCCACATAGAACACGAAGGAATTGATGCCCAGGAACAGCGTCACCTGCCACGCCAGCGCCGAATGCCACAGACGAGGGCCATGCGGCGCGTGCGCCGTGGATGCCGCGGGCGCGGTGTGATTGGCCAGCTGCGGCAGCCACAGCAAGGCGCTGAGCACGGGCACCACCAGCAGGCAGCCCGTGGAGAAGCGCCAGGTCGCGTCCGACAGGTCCGCCAGCGGGATGGCGACGGCGGACGCCAGGCCCGCGGCCAGGCTCATGGTCAGCACGTAGGCAGACGTCAGGCCCGCGACCTGCTGCGGAAAATCGCGTTTCAAGAGGCTGGGCAGCAGCACATTGCCGATGGCGATGCCGGCGCCGATGACCGCGGTGCCCAGGAACAGGCTCCAGGCCGGGCCCAGCGTGCGCACGAGGATGCCTGCCGCGACCAGCAGCATGGCGGCAAACAAGCTGCGTTCCAGGCCGTGGCGGCGGGCCAGGCCCGCGGCGAACAGCGACACCACGGCAAAGGCCAGCAAGGGCAAGGTGATCAGCATGCCCGCAGCCGTGGCGCTCAGCCCCAATTGCTCGCGGAGCATGCCTGTCAGCGGCGGCACGCCGGTAATCGGCGCGCGCAGCGCCATGGCCATGCAGAGGATGCCCGCAATGAGCAACACGGGATTGCCGGCGGGACGCTTGGAAGAGAGAGGATGCGAATTCATGCAGCCAGCTTACGCATCGCCGTTCACGCCGAATTTCGAGATAATGACAACTTATCCCTAGATTCAGCCAAAGCGATATCCGATGCACCGCCTGGACGACCCCGCCCCGTTTTTCAATCCCGACATCGACTCGCAATGGACCTATGCGATGCGCGTGCACGCGGACGAGAACGACCAGGAATCTCCGCCGCACCGGCACGCAATGGGCCAACTGGTCCTGTCCTTGCAAGGCGGCGTGACCTGCTCGGTGCCGCAAGGCTTGTGGATGGTGCCGCCGCAATGCGGCGTCTGGATTCCCGGCGGCGTGCCGCACAGCAACCGCGTCACGCAGAACGGCCGAGTGTGCTTTCTGTTCGTGCCGCCCGACGCTGCCGGTCTGCCCGGACAATGCTGCACGCTGGCCATCTCGCCGCTGGTGCGTGAACTGGTCGCCTACCTGGCGGACCTGGTCCCGGAAGAAACGGCGACAGCCCCCCACCGCAAGCTGGCCGAGGTGCTGGTCGAGCAACTGGCGCGCATGCCGGCCGAGCAGCTGCATCTGCCCATCTCGCAACACCCGCGCCTGCGCGAGATCGCCGACGCCCTGCACGATGATCCCGCCGACCGCAGCACGGTGGCGCAATGGGGCAGGCGCGTCGCCATGAGCGAGCGCACGCTGGCGCGGCTGGTGCAGCAGGAGCTCGGCATGAGCTTTGGCCGCTGGCGCCAGCAGATGCACATCATCCAGGCCTTGCAGCGCCTGTCCGCGGGCGTCTCGGTGCAGCGCACGGCGGAAGACCTGGGCTACGAATCCGTCAGCGCCTTCATCACCATGTTCCGCAAAACGCTGGGCAAGACGCCCGCCCGCTACTTCGCGGACAAGGCCGACGGCATCAATTGACGGCGGGCGGGTAGTCCAGCTCGCCCGACTTCATCTGGCCGCGCAGGCGCGCCTCGCGCAGTTCCGCGACCGTCTGGTCCCGGGTCTGGTCCGATTGCGACGGCAGCGCGGGCGGGTAATCCTGTTCACCGTACGTGACCAGGCCGGCCGCGCGCGCGGCGTCGAGTTCTTCGCGCACTTGCTGGCGGGTCTTGCTGCTGACATTAGGCAGATCCACCGGGTATTGCTGTTCGCCGTAGGTCACCAGGCCGGCAGCCTTGGCTTCCA
The DNA here is from genome assembly GCF_013267355.1 of Achromobacter pestifer. Lineage (NCBI taxonomy): Bacteria > Pseudomonadati > Pseudomonadota > Betaproteobacteria > Burkholderiales > Alcaligenaceae > Achromobacter > Achromobacter pestifer. The sequence continues at coordinate 4,045,165 of NZ_CP053985.1, read as the reverse complement.
TCAATTCGGCGCGCACCTGTTCACGCGTCTTGCCTTCGGCATGCGCGGCGGCGCCAGCGAGCGCCATGCTCAGCGCCAGGACGGAAAGTCGGAATGTATTCATGAAATCCTCTGCGGTTAACGAGTGCTGCATTATTCGTTCGCCGGCCCGCCGGGATAAATCCCGCGCGGCGCAATCCAAGGTTGCCTGCCGCGCAAGCCTCGCCGCCTGCTGGCGCCGCGCCAAGCGCACCCTTGCGTCCCGCGCAAGGGTGGGTTGATCCAGGAATGGTTTTTCCGGTCCCCGCATCTACCTAGACTGAATAGCTCCTGTTATCCAAGGACGCTATTCCATGTTGTCTTCCTCATCCCCGGGCAGGAGCGGCCCGCGATCATGACGGCCGCTGCTCCCCCCGCCCCGCCCGCCGCGGCGGCCTTCGGCTGGCGCATCCTGACCGGATTGCTAGGCGTGCTGCTGGCGGTGATCCTCGCCGGGCTCAACGAAAACGTGACCAAGATGGCGCTGCCGGACATCCGCGGCGCGCTCGGCATCAGCTATGACCAGGGCACCTGGTTCGTGGCCGTCTATGCCGCCGCCTCGGTATGCGCCATGGCGTTCGCGCCCTGGTGCTCGGTCACGTTTTCATTGCGCCGCTTCACGGTCACGGCGCTGGCCGCTTTCGCGCTGTTCGGCGCGCTCTGCCCGTTTGCCCCCAACCTCCCCGTGCTGCTGCTCCTGCGCACCCTGCAGGGCCTCGCGGGCGGCGCACTGCCGCCCATGCTCATGACGGTGGCGCTGCGCTTCCTGCCGCCGGGCATCAAGCTCTACGGACTGGGCGGATACGCCCTCACTGCCACCTTCGCGCCCAGCCTGGGCATACCGCTGGCCGCCTTCTGCACCGAGGTGCTGGGCTGGCGCTGGGCCTTCTGGCTGATCGTCGGTCCCGCGGCGCTCGCCGTCTGGGCCGTCTGGCGCGGCCTGCCCCAGGACCCGCTCAAGCTCGACCGCCTGCGCCTGTTCGACTGGCGCGGCCTGCTGCTGGGCGCTCCGGCGCTGTCCATGCTGGTCATTGGCCTGTTGCAGGGCGACCGGCTGGATTGGCTCAACTCGCCGCTGATTTCCGTGCTGCTGGGCGGCGGCGGCGTGCTGATGGTGCTGTTCATGATCAACGAATGGTCCCATCCCTTGCCGTTCTTCAAAATCCAGCTCTTGCGCCACCGCAACCTGAGCCATGCCTTGCTGACGCTGGGCGGCGTGCTGATCGTGCTGCTGGGCGTGATCCTGATCCCGTCGAGCTTCCTTGCCCAGTTGCGCGGCTATCGCCCGCTGGAAACGGCGCCGGTGCTGCTGACCATGGGCCTGCCGCAGCTGATCGCGCTGCCGCTGGTGGCCGCGCTGTGCAACCTGCGCCAAGTTGACTGCCGCTGGGTGCTGGCCACGGGCCTGGGATTGCTGGCCCTGTCCTGCCTGCTCGGGTCGCAACTGACGCCCGTCTGGTCGCGCGAGCAGTTCTACCTGCTCGAAGCCGTGCAGATCTTCGCCCAGCCCATGGCCGTCATCCCGCTGCTGATGCTGGCCACCGGCGGCCTCGCGCCGCAGGACGGCCCCTGGGCGTCGTCGTGGTTCAACACCATCAAGGGCTTTGCCGCGGTGGCCGCCACCGGCCTGCTGGACGCGCTGACCACGTCGCGCCGCAATTACCACTCCAGCATGCTGGCCGACCAGTTAGGCAATTTTCCGCTGAACACGGCCGGCGAAAGCGCGGCGGCGCTGTCCCGCCGCATCCAGGAGCAGGCCGCCGTGCTGACCTCCGCCGATCTCTATCTGTGCATGGCCGGCGTGGCCGTGCTCCTCATCCTGCTGATCCCCTTCGTCGCGACCCGGATCTACCCTCCGCGCGCCGCGGCCTGAAATCGAGTCCATATCATGCCTTTCTCTCTCTTACGTTCTCCGCTTCCCCGCGCCGGCGCACTGGGCGCCCTGGTCCTCCTGGCCTATGCCGGCTGGTCGTGGTCCGCCACGGGCGCCGCCGAATCCACCGACGACGCCACCGTCGTCGCCGATCACACCATCGTCGCGCCGCAGGTATCGGGCTTCATCGACGCCGTGCTGGTCGAAGACAACCAGGCGGTCAAACAAGGGCAACTGCTCGCCCGCATCGATGACCGCGACCACCAGGCCGCGCTGGCGGCCGCCAGCGCCGAACTCGCAGTCGCCGCCGCGCGCCTGTCGGACGCGGCCGCAACGCTGGAACGCCAGCAGGCCGTGATCGACCAGGCCCAGGCCGTCACGCGCGCCGACCTGGCGGACATCCGCTATGCCGAAAGCGAAGCGCAGCGCCATCGCAGGCTGGCCAGCGAGGGCGCGGGCACCCAACAGGCCTATGAACAGGCCCGCAGCCGGCTGGAGATGGCGCAGGCGCATCAGGCCGAGCACGCGGCTACCCTGCAGGCGGCGCGCAAGCAGCGCGAAGTGCTCGAAGCCAACCGCGAGGCCGCACAGGCCGGGCTGCTGCGCGCGCAGGCGCTGAAGGACCGCGCCGAACTCAATCTGTCGCACACCCAGGTCGTCTCCCCGATAGACGGCATCGTCGGTCGGCGCTCGCTGCGCGTGGGCGCCTACGTCAGCCCGGGCACGCCCATCCTGGCGGTGGTGCCGCTGCAGCAAGCCTATGTGGTGGCGAACTTCCGTGAAAAGCAGTTGACCCGCATGCGTCCGGGCCAGCCCGCGACCATCACGGTCGACGCCTATCCGGATACGCCTCTGCGCGGCCGCGTCCAAAGCATCGCGCCGGCCACCGGCCTGAGCTTTTCGCCGGTCGTCCCGAGCAATGCCACGGGCAACTTCACCAAGGTGGCGCAGCGCCTGCCCGTCAAGATCGTGCTGGATGCGCCCGCCGAAGGCGCGCCGCCGCTGCGCGCCGGCATGTCCGTCGAAGCCGTGGTCGATACCGGGGCCGCGGCCGAGGAGTCTGCCCAATGACCCCGCGCCGCTTGATCAACGCCGCGCTGGCCGGCACGCTTTCCGCATTGACGGGCTGCGCCGTGGGTCCCGACTTCCAGGCTCCCCAGGCGCAATTACCCCCGCAATGGCGGATGCCCGACGCCTCCGCCGCAGGCAGCGTCCCTGTCCCGCAAGACGTGAACACGTCCTGGTGGGACAGCTTCGGCGATCCCACCCTGAGCGCCCTGATCGCCGAAGCGACCGCGGCCAACCTGGACATACGCATCGCCCACGAACGCCTGCTGCAAAGCCGCTCGGCCCTGCGCGTGGCTGAAGCCGACGGCCTGCCCGGGATCGGCGCGGGCGCAAGCTACAAGCGCGGCCAGAACAGCGAAGCCGGCCTGGCGGACCCTTCGGGACGCGGCGGCAAGTCCTCATTCAACCTGTGGCAAGCGAGCGTGGACGCCAGCTGGGAACTGGACCTGTGGGGCCGAGTGCGGCGCGAAGTCGAACAGGCCGGCGCCCAATCCCAGGCGGCGCTGGAGGCCCAGCGCGGCGTGGTCTTGGCCATCCGCGCCGAAACGGCGCGCAACTACATCCTGCTGCGCGGCGCGCAGAACCAGCTGGACGTGCTGCGCCAAACGCTTGCCAATGCCGAACGCAACCTGGCGCTGACCCGCCTGCGCCAACGCGAAGGCGTCGCCACCGAACTGGACGTTTCGCAAGCCGACGCGCAGGCCGCCTCCATCGAGGCTGGCGTGCCGCCGCTCGCGCTGCGCATCGAGCAGTTGATGAACGCGCTGGCGCTGCTGCTGGAGCAGCCGCCCGGCGCGCTGCAACAGCGTCTGGCAGCTGTGGGCCCGATACCGGGCGGTCCGCTGCAAGTCCCCGTCGGGCTGCCGAGCGAGCTGGCCGAGCGCAGGCCCGACATCCGGCGCGCGCAGGCCAATCTGCACGCGGCCGTCGCTGCCATCGGCATGGCGGAGGGCGATTTCTATCCGCGCATCACGCTGTCCGGCAATCTCGGGTTGCAGGCTTTGCAGCTACGGGATCTGGACACCGACAATGCCGGCATCTTCGGCGTCGGCCCCGCATTGCAGATTCCCATCTTCCAAGGCGGCCGTCTGCGAGGCCGTCTGCGGCTGCGTGAATCGCAGGCTCAGGAAGCGGCGCTGCTGTACCAAAAAACCGTGCTGAATGCCTGGCATGAAGTCGACAACGCCATGACCGCCTATCAGGCGCAGCAACTGACCCGCGCCAGTCTGGAACGCGCCTCGGAGAGCGCCCGCCAGGCGCTGCTCAACGCGCAGCGGCAATACGCCGCAGGCGCGTCGGACTTCGTGAACGTGCTCAGCGCGCAGAACGCGGTACTGGCCAGCGACCAGGCCCGCGTGACGACCCAGGCCACGGTGTCGCTGGTGCTGGTGGATCTGTACCGCTCGCTGGGCGGCGGCTGGGAACCGCCTGCCGCGGGTCTCAGCCCTGCTGCGGCCCCGCAATGATGAACAGCCGCGGGAACGGCAGCAGCACGGTGCCGTCGGCCAGCGCCGGATAGGCCTCTTCGATCAGCGATTGGTAGCGGGCCAGGAAACTGGCCTGCCCGGCGGCGTCCAGCCGGTCCAGATAGGGCCGCAGCGCCGTGCCCTTGAACCACTCCACGACCGCCGCCGCGCCCGCCAACGGATGGTGGTAGGTCGTGCGCCACACGTCCAGCAGACCGCAATGCGGCTTGAGCAGTTCGTAGTACCAGGCAGCGCTGTGCCGCGGCGGATGCTTGAAACCGCCGATGGCCGCGGCCCAGGGCGTTTCGCCGGCGACCTGGCGCGCCAGGCGATGGGCCGGCTCTTCCAGGTTGTCCGGCGTCTGCACCGCCAGGCAGCCGCCCGGGGCCAGCTTGCCGACCAGGCGGGGATAGAGCGTCGCGTGGTCCGGCACCCATTGCAGCGCGGCGTTCGCCAGGATCACGTCGTAGGTCCCGGCCGGGTCCCAGGTGGCGATATCGGCAAGTTCGAATTGCAGCCCCGGCAAGCGTTTCCTGGCCGACTGGAGCATGTCCTCCGAGCTGTCCATGCCGCTGACCTCGGCGCCGGGGTAACGGCTGGCGAGCACCTCGGTGGAGTTGCCGGGGCCGCAGCCCAGGTCCACTGCGCGCTTCACGTCCTGATTGGGCAAGGCGGCGACCAGGTCCCGCACCGGACGGGTGCGTTCGTTTTCAAAGGCGGAATACTGTTTGGCGGACCAGCTGGTCATGAGGGCTCCTTGCGGCATTTGGACTGTCCAGCACTCTACGCCCGCCGCACTGGCGCGACAAATCCCAAAAAATGCGCCCGCCATATCCATCGGATATGGCGGGCGTCTTGCCTCAGGCCGCGAGGCTTATTCCGCCGCGAGTTCCTGCTTGGAGGCGTCCGAGCGGGTTTTCCACAGCGAGAACAGCACGCCGCCGGCGATCAGGCCGAAGGTCACCGACAGGGACACGGCGGCCGGCACCTTGCCGATGAAGCCGACCAGGAAGATCTTGGTGCCAATGAAGACCAGGACCAGGGCCAGCGCGTACTTCAGGTAGTGGAAACGGTGGATCATCGCGGCCAGCGCAAAGTACAGCGCACGCAAGCCCAGGATGGCGAAGATGTTGCTGGTGTAGACGATGAACGGGTCGGTGGTGATGGCGAAGATCGCCGGCACGGAGTCCACCGCGAACAACAGGTCCACGAACTCGATCAGCACCAGCGCCAACAGCAGCGGCGTGGCCCAGCGCACCTTCTTCGACGTGGCGGGATCGGTCTCCATCACCCAGAACGCGTTGCCGCGCAGCCCTTCCGTGACGCGCATGCGGCGCTTCAGGAACTTCAGGATCGGGTTGGACGCGATATCGGGCGTCTGGTCCGCGATCATCCACATCTTGATGCCGGTGAACACCAGGAAGGCGCCGAACAGATACAGCAGCCAGCCAAAGTTGCTGACCAGCGCCGCGCCCAGGCCTATCATGATGGCACGCAGCACGATCACGCCGAGGATGCCCCAGAACAGCACGCGATGCTGGTACTGGCGCGGAATCGCGAAGAAGCTGAAGATCAGCGCGATCACGAAGACGTTGTCCATCGACAATGACTTCTCGATCATGAAGCCCGTGTAATAGGCCATGCCGCTGGCGGCGCCCATCTGCCACCAGACCCAGGCGCCGAACAGCAGCGCCGCGCTGATGTAGCCGGCGGAAAGCAACAGGCTCTCGCGCACGCCGATCTCGCGGTCTTCCTTGTGCAGCACGCCCAGGTCAAAGGCCAGCAAGGCGACCACGATGCCGATGAATAGCAGCCAGCTCCAGGCCGGTGTGCCGAAGAAATCGGCGGAGAGAAAGGTGAGCAAGGTGTCCATGATGTTCCCGCTGTGTTCGAAGGGGCTCATGATCCGGATCTGGGGCTGATGTAAAAATCAGCCTGAAAGTGAGTTAAGGTTCGAAAAAACCGAAGTGATTCCTGCCATGCTCAATTACCGACACCTGTACTACTTCTGGATGGTCGCCAAGGAAGGCGGGTTTTCCCGCGCCGCCGAAAGGCTGGACATGGCCATCCAGACCATCAGCGCGCAAGTGCGCGAACTGGAAAAAAACCTGGGCCACCAGTTGCTCAAGCCGGCCGGCCGCGGCGTAGCGCTGACCGACGCGGGCGAAGCCGCCTTCGCCCGGGCCGAAGAGATCTTCCAGATCGGCCAGGTGCTGCCCCAGGAGGTGCGCGCCGCCGCCACCAAGCCTGTCATGCGCCTGGCCGTGGGGCTGTCCGACGGCATTTCCAAACTGGCCGCCCAGGCCCTGCTGGGCCCGGTACTGCACACGCCGGACCTGCGCCTGACCTGCCACGAGGGCGAGGTCGAGGAACTGCTGGGCGAACTCGCCCAGCATCACCTGGATCTGGTGCTGGCCGGCCAGGGCGCGCCGGCCAACCCCAACCTGCGCCTCACCAGCGACCGTCTGGTGTCCTCCCCCGTGGACTGGTACGGCCCCGCCAAGCTGGTCCGCAAGGCCGACACCCTGGACTTCCCGCGCTGCCTGGAGCGCCTGCCGGTGCTGCTGCCCACCGGCCATTCCGTGCTGCGCCAGACGCTGGACCGCTGGTTCGCCGAGCAAGGCATCTACCCCAACGTGGTGGGAGAATTCGAGGACAGCGCCCTGATGTCGGTGTTCGCGGCCCGCGGCCTGGGCGTGTTTCCGCTCAGCCGCCTGGGCGGCGGCGACATCGGCGTGCTGCGGGGCTTGCGTCCCCTGGCCCGCTGCGACGATGTGCACGAGGAAATCCACGCCATCCGCAACCGCCGGGGACAGCACCATCCGCTGGTCCAGATCGTGCTCGCCAAGGCAAAAACTTCGGTTTTTTCTTAATGTTTGTCACAACCACGCTGGTTTTTCAGAAATAAAATCCGCTTTATCGTGGACCCTCTTTTGAAACATCGGAGTACCACCTCAATGAAAAAGATCATCTGGCTCGCTTTCGCCGTGCTTGCAGCACTCTGGACCGGGCTGGTTGCGCTGACGCTGCAGCTGACCAACTGGGTCCTGTCGACCATCGCCACGACCCAGGTGCCCGGCACGGCGCTGGACACGTCGCAATGGGTCCCGCCCGCCTGGGCGGCGGCCTGGGTCGACCCCGCCTGGCTGCAGACGCTGCAAGGAGGCCTGGTCTGGGCCGCGCAGGGCCTGAACCAGATGCTGCCCTTCGCCGGCAGCCTCGGCACGCTGATCTCGGTGCTGGCCTGGATCTTCTGGGGCTTCATCATCGTCGGCCTGCTGGTGCTGGCGCTGATCCTCCACTGGCTAGCCGGCAAGCGCGAGCAAGCCGCGGCGCCCGGCCGCCAAGTGGTGTAATAGGGCAGGCAACGCGGCAACCCGGCGCGCTGCCCCTTACAAGAGGAGCGTGCCGTGCCCACCGTCCATTCCCCTGCCCCCAAGCTGTTCCTGGCGGCCCTGCTGGCCATGGCCGCCACGGCAGCGCAGGCGCATCCCGTGCGCGCCGCCTACGGCGTCGAAGTCTGCACGGTCACGGGCACTTCCGGGGAATACAGCGTGCGCGTGCGCAACAGCGGAACCGCGCCCCTGGCCCGCGCCGAAGTCCACGGCGTCAGCCTGGATTCCAGCGGCCAGGCGGCCGGTCCGCTCATCGTCAACCTGACCGACATCCCTCCCGGCAAGTACAAGACCGCGGTATTGGGACGCCCCGGCAATGGCGCCGCGCTGGTCAGCATCGCCACCTATGTCACCGCCAACGGCGCGGAAACGCATCAACAGGACCTGTTCGCCGGCAAGGTGGCGCACGTTTCGCCAGGCTCTGCCCTGCAATACACCCTGGCGCCGCTGGCCGTGCGCGGCTGGACGGTGGCCTATGGCACCAAGCAGGATCCCAAGCTGGAAGCCGGCAGCGCCGTGCTGCTGATCTACCCCGTCACCCCGGGCAAGAAACGGGATCCGACGCGGCCGGACGCGGGACGCACGCCTGCCGACGTCGTGCCGCTGGCGCCTTGCGGCGCAGCCAGGAGATCCTGAGCGTGCTCAGGTGCCGCTAAGCAGGTCGCGCTCGTTCAAGAGCGCATAGACGATCTCGGGCCGGTTGTCGAAGCCGCGGCGGATGGCGGCGGGAATTGCCGTGCGGGTCTTGCGGCACAGCCCGAGCTGATCCTCCAGCTGGATCGCGATGCCACGCGACGTGCGCACCTCGTTTTCGCTCGGCGTGATGTGGATCACGATGCCCAGCTGCGCATGGATGCGTCCCTGCATGGCGCGCAGGTCTTCCAGGCTGGTGATGTTCTCCAGCCGCGCCACCAGGCGCTTTTCCTCTTCCTTGGTCAGCCGCAGCACGCGCGCGTCCGCGGCCGGATTGGCCAACAGCCGGTCGCGGTCGCACACGCAGGCGCCCGGCGGGCATTCTTGGCGGATAGGGAACGGAAAATTCATGGCGGGCAGAGCGCTTCGCTGCAATCTTGCGTATCTTGGAATTCTACCCAGGATCCCCCGCCCGACGTCGGGCAGCAAGTCCTGGTTTCCCCGCAAGCCGCTGCGGCATAATGCCTCACCAAACCGACGGCGCGGAGGGCGCCCGCATGAGAGCATTCCTGCCCGTGGCGGCGCTGGCCGCCCTGTCCGCGTTGAGCCACCACGCCGCCGCACGCGATTACCCCTATGCGATCCAGCCCGGCCTGGCCGCGGTGGTGACCGTTACCGAACTGCCGCAGCAGCGCCTGAGCGCGCGCGTGGGCGACGGGTCCACTCAGGCAATCGCGGACATCGGCGACGACGAGGAAGTCGACCAGTTCCTGGATGTGGACGTGGACCATGACGGCTACCGCGACTTCGTCATCGGTCAGACCGGCGGGAGCACTCAAGCGATTTCGCGCATCTTCCTCTACCGCCCCAAGGACGGGCGCTACCAGGAGATCCCGCATCCCGATGCGGCGGCCAGCCCCTGCCGTGGCTTCGTCAATCCCGGGTTCGATGCGGCCCAACCCATCATCTCCGTGGCCTGTCGTTATAGCGCCGACACCTATGGCTTCGAGCAGTACCGGGTGTGCCCGGACGGCTCGGCGCGCGTCATTTCCTGGACGCGGCGCGAGGGCGAATCGGAGCGCAAGATTCCGCATCCCGGCGCCCAGGGCGGAAAATGCGCGGCGCGGCCTGGCCGTTGAACCCGTCCCTGCGTCGCGCATCCGCCGCCCGCCATGGCGCCGCAAGCACCACGGCCGCTATAGTTGCGCTTCCGCCTGCCAGGCTCTACGTCCGAGGACACCCCCGCCGTGCTGATCTTCCACAACCCTGTCCATGAAAAGCATGCTGGCCGACAGGAGATGTTCCGCGGCAAGCTGGTGCCCTGCCACGAAACCCCGGCGCGCCTGGAGTTCGTGCTGGAAGCGCTGCGCCAGCGCGGCATCGGAGAACTGCGCACCCCGTCGGCGGCCGACCTGGACCTGGTCAAGCGCGTGCACACCCCGCGCTACGTGGATTTCCTGGAAGCCGCCTGGCGCGACTGGGTGGCCCTGGATCCGTCCAACGCCGGACTGGACATCCTGCCTTCGGTCTGGCCCGTGCGCGGATTCCGCCACGACATCGAACCGACAAACTTCGCCGCGCGGGTCGGCCTGTTCTCGTTCGACAGCGGTTGCCCGCTGACTGCCGGCACCTGGGAAGCCGCCACTGCAGGCGCCGCCTGCGCCATCGACGCCGCGCGCGCGGTATCCGCGGCGGGCGGCCCTCGTGTCGCCATGGCGCTCACGCGCCCGCCCGGCCACCATGCGGGCGCCGACTTCTTCGGCGGGTACTGCTTTCTGAACAACGCGGCGCTGGCCGCGCAAGCGCTGCGCGACGCCGGCGCCGAGCGCGTCGCCATCGTCGACGTGGACTACCACCACGGCAACGGCACGCAGAGCATTTTCTACGAACGCGCCGACGTCCTGACCGTGTCGGTGCACGGCGACCCGACCACCGAGTACCCCTTCTACCTGGGCTACGCCGATGAGCGCGGCGCCGGCGCGGGCCTGGACGCCAACCTGAACCTGCCGCTGCCTGCCGGCACCGGCTTTGCGGCCTGGACGCAGGCGCTGGAACAAGGACTCGCCGCCGTGCGCGCTTTCAAGGCAGACGCGGTGGTGATCGCGCTGGGTGTCGACACCTACGAGGGCGATCCCATCTCCAAGTTCCAGCTCAAGAGCGCCGACTACCTGCGCCTGGGCCGGCTGCTGGCAGGCCTGGGCCTGCCGACGGTGTTCACGATGGAAGGCGGCTACGCCGTCGCGGACGTGGGCATCAACGTCGCCAACGTGCTGGAAGGCTACGCAGGCTGAGCGGTCACGCGCATCCGCTGCCACATCGCGTCCACCGCGGGGCGCGAATCGGCTCGGTCCTTGAACGCCAGGATGGACACCTCGATGTCCCATAGCCGGTTGGCCAGCGGCACCAGATCCGCGGACGCCAGCCGTTGCAGCGCGCTGTCGGCCAGCCAGGCGACGCCCAGTTCCTGGGCCGCCATGTCGCCCAGCACGTCCGACATCTCGGCCTCGAACACGCGTACGCCATGCAGCGGCGCGGCGGCCCCGTCAATCGCCGCGTCGATCAGACGCGCGAAGTAGACGTTGGCCGAGTACATCAACAGCGGCACGGGGCTCGCCGCCGTGCCGGGCAGGTCCAGCCCCGTGCGCTCGATCAGCGTGCGCGCCGCGTACGGCCTGATCAGCTCACGGCCTAGCGTCAGGCAGTCGTAGCGCGCGGGGTCCAACGGCAAAGGCTGGGCGACCTGATGGAAACAGATCAGGAAATCCGCGGCTCCCGAGGTAAAGGCCGTCACGGTGTCGTGGACGTTGCCCGTCTGCAGGCTGCAGCTGAGCAGCCTGCCCTCGCTCCAGGTCCGCCACCACTTCGGCAGGTGCGCGGTCGCCAGCGCATAGGACGTGGCCAGGCGCAGCTGGTTCTGCGCCGGCACCCCCGCGATGCCGGCGCGCGCTTCGGCCAGCTGGTTGATCAGTTCCATCGCCGCGCCGCGAAAGCGCTCGCCCGCCTCGGTGAGCTGGGTGGGAAACGCCGTGCGGTCGATCAGGCGCGCGCCCGCCCAGTTCTCCAGGCTCTGGATGCGGCGGCTGAACGCGGCCTGCGACAGATTGCGCGCCTCGGCGGCGCGCGTGAAATTGCGCACTTCCGACAGCGTGATGAAGTCCTGCAACCAGCGGGTATCCATAGTGCTCCTTGCGCCATGCGCCACGCGCATCGGCCATGCGCGCGGCGCATCGCCGCGCATGCTTAGTTCGCATTGGACGAGGTCCGCGCCCTGCCGGACACTGCGGCCATCGGTTCCGCATTGGAGCCCACACGCCACGGAGTGTAAACATGGATGAAACCCTGCGCGCCGCCGCCCGCGAATACCTCGTACGCTACGGCGGCGATACCTTCCCCAACCTGTTCACGTCCGCCAAGGGCGCCATCGTGCGCGACGACACCGGGCGCGAAATCCTGGATTTCACCTCGGGCCAGATGTGCGCCACCATCGGCCACAACCATCCGGCCATCGTGGAGGCCGTGCACAAGGCGGGCGAAACCGCCTTTCATTTCTTCAGCGGCATGATTCCGGAGGCCGTGGCCCAGTTGGCGGCCACCGTCGCGCGCGACTGGATGCCCGCCGGCCTGAGCAAATCGATCTTCGTCAACACCGGCTCGGAGAGCAACGAAATCGCCTTGCGCATGGCCAAGATGCACAAGAGCGGCTTCGAAATCCTGGCCATCGGCGGCTCATGGCACGGCGTCACCAGCGGCGCGGGCTCGGTGTCCTATGCCAGTGACCGCAAGGGTTACGGCGTGCCCCCAGCCGGCGTGTACGTCATGCCGGAGCCCAATGCCTACCGCCCCTACATCGCCGGCATGGACGCCGAGCAGTCCGCCCTGGCCTGCCTGGAAATCGGCCTGAAGATGTTCGACATGGCTTCCGCCGGCAGGCCGGCCGCCATCATCGTCGAGCCCGTCATCAGCGCGGGCGGCGTGCTGGTGCCGCCCAAGTCCTACATGCAAGCGCTGCGGCAGGCAGCCGACGCGCGCGGCATGCTGCTGATCTTCGACGAGGCGCAGACCGCGTTCGGCCGCATCGGCTACCGCAGCGGCTCCGAGTACTTCGGCATCACGCCCGACATCATGAGCGTATCCAAGACGCTGGGCGGCGGTCTGCCGCTGGCCGCCGCCATCACTACGCCCGCCATCGAGCAGGACGTGCACGAAAAGGGCTTCACCTTCTACACCAGCCACGTCTCCGACCCGCTGCCCGCCACCGTGGGCCTGGCCGTGCTGGATACCATCCAGCGCGAAGGCCTGATAGAACGCGCCCGCAGCCAGGGGGACTACCTGCGCCGCGGCCTGCTGGAGCTGCAGCAGCGCCATGAGGCCATCGGCGACGTGCGCGGCCTGGGACTGCTGCTGGGCGTGGAGCTGGTGCGCGACCGCGGCACCCGCGAACCCTTCCATCAGCTCGGCGCCCTGACCACGCAGCGCTGCTTCGAACTGGGCCTATCCATGAACATCCGCCGCCGCCCCGAACGCGGCTCGGTGTGGCGCATCGCACCGCCCTTGACCGTGAGCAACGCCGAGATCGACCGCGCCATTGCGATCCTGGATCAGGCCCTGACGGAGAGCCTCGACAAAATCGCCAAGCCGGCCGCGCGCGCCGCCTGAAGCCCCCTTTTCCGCAATCACCCGGCGCCGGCCCGCCCGGCGGGAGAACGACATGCACCGACGCACCTTCGCCCTTTGCGCCCTGGCGCTGGCCGCCGTATCCAGCCAGGCGCTCGCCGGCCCCACGCTCGACACGGTCCGCAAGCGGGGCTACCTGCAATGCGGCGTATCGACCGGCATACAGGGCTTCTCGGCCCCCGACAGCAAAGGCGCCTGGCATGGCCTGGACGTGGACATGTGCCGCGCCATCGCGACCACGGTGTTCAATGACGCGACGAAATACCGCCTGACGCCGCTCACGACGCAGGCTCGCTTCACCGCGCTGCAATCCGGCGAAGTCGACGTGCTGACCCGCAACGTTACGCCCACCATGGCGCGCGACACCACGCTCGGCCTGCTGAGCGTGGCGGTCAACTATTACGACAGCCAGGGCGTGATGGTGTCGAACAAACTGGGCGTCAAGAAGCTGCGCGAGCTGGACGGCGCCACGATCTGCGTGCAGCCTGGAACCGTGACCGAACTCGATCTGGCCGACTGGTTCCGTTCACAGTCGCTGCGCTTCAAGCCCGTGGTCATCGAGAAATACGACGAGATCGTGCGCGCCTTCTCGGCCGGGCGCTGCGACGCCTTCACCTCCGACAAATCGCAGCTGGCCGCCTCGCGCATGACGCTGGAAAATCCCGACAGCTATGTGATCCTGGACGAGAACATCTCCAAAAGCCCGCTCGGGCCCATGGTGCGCCAGGGCGACGACAACTGGATCAACATCGTGCGCTGGTCGCTGAACGCGATGCTGGAGGCCGAGGAATTCGGCATCACCTCGTCAAACGTCGACGCGCAGCTCAAGGCCAACAGCCCGAACGTGCAGCGCATCCTGGGCGTCACGCCCGGCATGGGGCGCAACATGGGCGTGGACGACAAATGGGCCTACAACATCGTCAAGCAAGTGGGCAATTACGGCGAAAGCTATGAACGCAACCTGGGCATGAGCAGCCCGATGAAATTGCCGCGTGCATTGAACGCGCAATGGCGCGATGGCGGCCTGATGTACGGCTGGCCGGTGCGTTAGCCCTGCCACTGCGCAACACAAAAAAAGGCCACGCCTGCGGGAATTCCGCGGGCGTGGCCTTTCTTCATCCATTCAATCCCGCGTTTCCAGCACCTTGTTGATGCGCAGCGCCAACAGCGTGCAAGCCGCCCCGGACAGCAGATAGATGCTGACCGCCACCAGCCCGAAGCGTGCCGACAGGCCCAGCGCGACCAGCGGCGCGAACGCGGCGCCGATCAGCCAGGCCATGTCGGAAGTCAGCGCCGCGCCCGTGTAGCGGAAGCGGCGCGTGAAGTTCGCGGTGACGGTGCCCGAAGCCTGGCCGTAGGACAGCCCAAGCAGCACGAAGCCCACCAGAATGAACGCGTCCTGCGCCTTCGGCCCTCCGCCCAGCAGCCAGGGCGTGAACAGCGCGAACACGGCAATCAGCATGGCCAACAGGCCCAAGGTGGTGCGCCGGCCGATGCGGTCGGCCAACCAGCCCGATGCAATGGTGCCCAGAATGCCCAGCACGGCGCCGATGATCTGCACGATCAGCACATCCTGGATCTGCTGGGTGGCGCTGACCGCGATCCAGGACAGCGGAAACACCGTGACCAGGTGGAACAAGGCATAGCTCGCCAGCGCGGCGAACGCGCCGATGAACAGGTTGTAGCCTTGCTCGCGCACCATCTTCGTGATGCTGATCGGTTCGAGTTCGCCTTCTTCCAGCAGCTGCGTGTATTCCTCGGTCACGACCAGCCGCAACCGCGCGAACAACGCCACCACGTTGATCGCGAACGCCACGAAGAAGGGATAGCGCCAGCCCCATTCCAGGAAATCGGCCTCGGTCAGCGTCACATGCAGGAACAGGAACAGCGCGCTGGCCACCATGAAGCCGACGGGCGCGCCCAATTGGCCCAGCATCGAATACCAGCCGCGGCGATTGGGCGGCGCATTCAAGGCCAGCAGCGAAGGCAGGCCGTCCCACGAACCGCCCAGCGCCAGGCCCTGCAGGCAACGGAACACCGCCAGCAGCGTGATCGCATGCGCGCCGATGACGTTGTAGCCAGGCAGGAAGGCCATGCCCACCGTGGCCGTTCCCAGCAGGAACAGGGCGATGGTGAGCTTGGTCGCTCGCCCCCAGCGCCGTTGCGCCGCCATCGACAGCGCGGTGCCGATGGGCCGCATGATGAACGCGAACGAGAAGATGACGAAGGACCAGAGGATGCCTTCCAGCCGCGGTTCGAAGGGGAAAAAGACCTGCGGAAACACCAGCACGCAGGCGATGCCGAAGACGAAGAAATCGAAGTACTCGGATGCGCGCCCCACCACCACGCCCACCGCGATTTCCCCTGGCGCCACCTTGGCGTGACTGCCGCCGCCGGCCGCGGGGGGGGAAGGAGCATGACCGGGATATTGCGTGGTGGTCGCCATGTGAATGCTCGCTGAAAGGAGGTTCGGAACAGCCTTGCCTGCGATCCTGAAACACCCGCGCGCGCCTGCAGCCCATATCGCGCAGAGCCGCTCCAATATTGGCATGCAGCCCTGGTCCGCGCGCGTCGCCCTGCACATTTTTGTTCTTTTTACCCTAGATTTTTCGCGGCTTCCAGCGTAGTGTTGCGTTTACTTCCCACGGTTACGTTTCGGGGTATGGTCATGCCGTCCTTCCCAAGGTTCCGCGGATTGGTCCTGGTTGCCGCTCTGCCATTGCTCGCCGGATGCAATGCGGTCCTGCTCTCGCCCTCGGGCGATGTCGCCCTGCAACAGCGCAACCTGATCATCATTTCAACCGGCTTGATGCTGCTGATCATCGTGCCGGTGATCTTCCTGACCTTCCTGTTCGCGTGGCGTTACCGGGCCAGCAACAAGGAAGCGCACTACGACCCCGAATGGAACCACTCCACCATGCTGGAGCTCCTGATCTGGGCGGCTCCGCTGCTGATCATCATTGCGCTGGGCGCGCTCACCTGGGTCAGCACTCATCAGCTTGATCCCTACCGTCCGCTCGCGCGCCTGTCCGAAGGCCGCGAAGTGCCGCCCGGCACCAAGCCGCTGGTGGTCGAGGTCGTGGCGCTGGACTGGAAGTGGCTGTTCATCTATCCCGAACAAGGCATCGCGGCGGTGAACGAAATGGCGGCGCCCGTGGACCGCCCCATCCAGTTCAGGATCACCTCGTCCACGGTGATGAATTCGTTCTTCGTGCCTGCTCTGGCGGGCCAAATCTACGCCATGCCCGGCATGCAGACCACGCTGCATGCGGTGATCAACCATCCTGGCGAATACGAAGGCATTTCCGCCAACTACAGCGGTTCGGGCTTTTCCGGCATGCGCTTCAAGTTCCACGGCGTGGACCAGCAGGGTTTCGACAAGTGGGTGGCGGGCGCGCGCGCCTCCAACGCCACGCTCAGCCGCGAAATCTACCTGAAGCTGGAACAGCCCAGCGAGCGCAATCCGGTGCAACTCTACGCCTCCAGCGCGCCCGGCCTGTTCGAGGCGATCGTCAACCGCTGCGTGGAACCCAACCGCATGTGCATGCGCGACGCGATGGCGATCGACGCGCAAGGCGGCATGGGCATACCCGGCGCGCTCAACGTCACGACCCTGGACGAGGATACGCGCGAGCGCCTGGGCCTGAGCGGCGCGCCACGAAAATATGTGGGCGCGATGTGCACGGCCACCGAAGGATTGGTCCTGTAGCGGATCGCTGGCGCACGGCGATCCGGATGATGCAGGGGCTACGTGAAATTGCGGTCTTTTTGCTGGAATCGAGATGCCTGATCAACCAGACCTCACCAAGCTGATCTTCGGTAAGTTGACCTGGGAAGCCATTCCCTACCATGAACCGATCCTGCTCTTCACTTTCATCGCGGTCGCCATAGGCGGCATCGCGGTGGTGGGCGCCATCACCTACTACGGCAAATGGGGCTATCTGTGGCGCGAGTGGTTCACCAGCATCGACCACAAGAAAATCGGCATCATGTACGTCATCCTGGGCATCGTGATGCTGCTGCGCGGCTTCGCCGACGCCATCATGATGCGCTTGCAGCAGGCGGTGGCGTTCGGCGATTCGACCGGCTACCTGCCGCCGCACCACTACGACCAGATCTTCACCGCGCACGGCGTGATCATGATCTTCTTCGTGGCCATGCCGCTGGTCACGGGCCTGATGAACTACATCGTGCCCTTGCAGATCGGCGCGCGCGACGTGGCATTTCCGTTCCTGAACAACTTCAGCTTCTGGATGACCACGGGCGGCGTGATCCTGGTCATGATGTCGCTGTTCGTGGGCGAGTTCGCGCGCACCGGCTGGCTGGCGTATCCACCTTTATCGGGGATCATGCAGAGTCCCGACGTGGGCGTCGATTACTACATATGGGCCTTGCAGATAGCGGGGGTGGGGACGCTGCTGTCCGGCGTCAACCTGCTGGTGACCATCGTCAAGATGCGCGCGCCGGGCATGACCATGATGCGCATGCCCATCTTCACCTGGACCGCGCTGTGCACCAACGTGCTGATCGTGGCCGCCTTCCCGGTGCTGACCGCGGTGCTGGCGCTGCTGTCCATGGACCGCTACGTGGGCACCAACTTCTTCACCGCGGACTTCGGCGGCAACGCCATGATGTACGTGAACCTGATCTGGATCTGGGGCCACCCCGAGGTCTACATCCTGATCCTGCCGGCCTTCGGCATCTTCTCCGAAGTGGTCTCCACCTTCTGCCGCAAGCGCCTCTTCGGCTATGCGTCCATGGTGTACGCCACGGTCGTGATCACGGTGCTGTCGTACCTGGTGTGGCTGCACCACTTCTTCACCATGGGGTCCGGGGCCAGCGTGAACTCGTTCTTCGGGATCACCACCATGATCATCTCGATCCCCACGGGCGCCAAGATCTTCAACTGGCTGTTCACCATGTACCACGGCCGCATCCGCTTCGAGGTCCCCATGCTGTGGACCCTGGGCTTCATGGTGACCTTCGTGATCGGTGGCATGACGGGCGTGCTGCTGGCCGTGCCGCCCGCCGACTTCGTCCTGCACAACAGCCTGTTCCTGATCGCGCACTTCCACAACGTGATCATCGGCGGCGTGCTCTTCGGGCTGATGGCCGGCATCACGTACTGGTTCCCCAAGGCCTTCGGCTACAAGCTCGATCCGTTCTGGGGCAAGTGCTCGTTCTGGTTCTGGCTGGTGGGCTTCTACGTCGCCTTCATGCCGCTGTACGTGCTGGGGCTGATGGGCGTGACGCGGCGCGTGAACCATTTCGAGGACATGTCCCTGCAGATCTGGTTCCAGGTGGCGGCCTTCGGCGCGCTGCTGATCGCCTGCGGCATCGCCAGCTTCCTGATCCAGCTGGTGGTCAGCTACCGCCGCCGCGAATCGCTGCGCGACGATACCGGCGACCCTTGGGACGCGCGCACCCTGGAATGGTCGACTTCGTCACCGCCGCCCAACTACAACTTCGCCTTCACGCCGCGCGTGCATGACCAGGACGCCTGGTGGCAGATGAAGCAGCATGGCTACCTGCGGCCGCAGCAGGGCTTCATCCCCATCCACATGCCCAAGAACACCTGGGCGGGCATCGTGCTGGCGGGTATCAGCGTGGTGATGGGTTTCGCGTTGATCTGGCATATGTGGCCGCTGGCCGTGCTGTCGTTCGCGGCGCTGATCCTGGTGTCCATCGTTCATACCTTCAACTACAAGCGCGACTACTACGTGCCGGCCGAAGAGGTCGTGCTCGCGGAAGACGCCCGTACTAGGTTGCTAGCGAAAAATGTCTGATACCCTGGCCCCCAATCCGCCCGGCGGCGCCGCGCCTCCCGCGCAGCCCATGTTCCACGTTCCGGGCGAACATCATCCCAAGAACGGCACCCTGCTGGGGTTCTGGGTCTATCTGATGAGCGACTGCCTCATCTTCGCCTGCCTGTTCGCCACCTATGGCGTGCTGGGCCGCAACTACGCGGCAGGCCCGTCCGGCGCCGACCTGTTCGACCTGCAGCTTGTGGCGGTGAATACCGCGCTGCTGCTGCTGTCGTCGATCACCTACGGTTTCGCCATGCTGGAAATGCGGCGCAACCGCGTCGGCGCCACCCAGCTGTGGCTGGCCGTGACCGGCATTCTGGGGCTGGGCTTCCTGTCGCTGGAACTGTACGAATTCTCGCACCTGATCCACCAAGGCGCCGGTCCGCAGCGCAGCGCCTTCCTGTCATCCTTCTTCACGCTGGTCGGCACCCACGGGTTGCACGTCACCTTCGGCATCGTGTGGCTGGTGACGATGATGATCCAGGTCCAGATGCACGGCTTGATCCCCGAAAACCGCCGCCGCCTGATGTGCCTGTCCATGTTCTGGCACTTCCTGGACCTGATCTGGGTGGGCGTCTTCACCTTCGTGTACCTGATGGGAGTGCTGCCATGACCGCGCACCTGGATCATCCGGCCGATCACGGCCACGGCGGCCATGACCACCACGACGACGATGACGGCGCCGCCCACGGCACCCTCAAGAGCTACATCACCGGCTTCGTGCTGGCGGCCATCCTGACCGCCATTCCGTTCTGGCTGGTCATGAACCGCGTATTTCCCGAATCCCGCACCACCGCCCTGATCATCCTGGCCTTCGCCGCCGTGCAGATCGTGGTCCACATCATCTACTTCCTGCACATGGACACCAAGTCCGAAAGCGGCTGGAACATGTTGGCGTTAATATTCACGTTGGTGCTGGTCGTAATCACGCTCAGCGGATCCATCTGGATCATGTATCACCTCGACTCCAATATGATGCCCATGTCCACTCACGACATGCGGAAAATGCCCTGATGGCCGCAGTAAACGACTCCACTACCCGCGACACCTCCTCCCGCAATCCGCGCAGCAAAATCACCCTGGTCATCCTCGGGGTGCTTGCTGTCGCCATCTTCGCGGGCCTCTGCGCCCTGGGCACCTGGCAGGTGCATCGGCTGGCCTGGAAACGCACCCTGATCGCGCAGGTCGAACAACGCGCCCATGCGGCGCCCACGCCGGCTCCGGCCCAGGCCGAATGGCCCGCGCTGACGTCCGACAACGCCGAATACCGCCGCGTCACGGCCACGGGCACCTACCTGTACGACCGCCAGACCCTGGTGCAGGCCGCGACCGAACTGGGCAGCGGCTACTGGGTCATGACCCCATTGCAGTTGCCTGAAGGTGGCACCGTGCTGGTCAACCGCGGCTTCGTGCTGCCCGAATGGCGCAAGAGCAAGTCCGCCATACAGTCTGCGCCCGAGCAAGCCAGCGTCACGGGCCTGCTGCGCATGGGCGAGCCCGGCCATGGATTCCTGCGCACCAACGATCCGGCGACCAACCTCTGGTACTCGCGCGACCTGCCCGCCATCGCCGCGGCGCGCGGCCTGACCGACGTGGCGCCCTACTTCATCGACGCCGATGGCACGGGCAAGGACGGCAGCGGGCGCACCGCGCCGGTCGGCGGCCTGACGGTGCTGAACTTCCCCAACAACCACCTGAGCTACGCCATCACCTGGTACGCCCTGGCGGCCATGGTGCTGGTCGGCGTATTCATCTTCATACGCGAGGAAAAGCGCTCGCGCCGCAAGGGCTGAGCCTGCCGGCCGCGGCCGGTGTCCTACAATGAGGGCTGGGAACAGCGCTGGGCATCATGCTCGCGTGCTGTTCCCTTTTGTTTTTTCCACCCCTCTACAGGAGTCCCCACGGATGAAAAAGACGCTGCTCGCAGCCGCAATGTTCACCACTTTTGCAGGCGTCGCTCAGGCAGAATCGTCGGTAACTCTCTATGGTGTCATCGACACCGGCATCGGCTACAACAAGATCAAAGGCGATGGATACGACGGTAACAAGATAGGCATGATCAACGGCATCCAGGCCGGCTCGCGCTGGGGCCTGCGCGGCTCCGAAGACCTGGGCGACGGCCTGCGCGCCGTGTTCAAGCTGGAAAGCGGATTCGACTCGGCCAACGGCCAGCGCGGACAATCCGGCCGCCTGTTCGGCCGCCAGGCCACCATCGGCCTGGCCAACGACGCCTGGGGCACGCTGGAGTTCGGCCGGCAGGCCACGGTGGGCTCGAACTACCTGGCCGACATCGACCCCTTCTATACCAGCTATACCCAGTCCAACATGGGCCTGGGGTTCAGCGCCGCCAACACCATGCGCTGGGACAACATGGTGATGTACAAGTCGCCTTCGATGAGCGGCTTCGAGTTCGGCGTCGGCTACTCGTTCAATGCGGACGACACGGTCGCGGACCAGACGGGCTTTCGTACCGCCGACAATACGCGCGGCATCACCGCCGGCCTGCGCTATGTGCAAGGTCCGGTGAACGTCACGCTGACCTACGACCAGCTCAACGGCTCCAACCGCGGCGCCATCGACCATGACGCCACGCCGCGCCAGTACGCGCTGGGCCTGTCCTACGATCTGGAAGTCGTGAAGCTCGCGGCCGCCTACGGCCGCACCACCGACGGCTGGTTCGTCGGCCAGGACCTGCCCGCCGGCACGCCCTTCAGCGACGAATTCGGCACCAACCGCTTCGTGGACGGCTTCAAGGCCAACGCCTACATGCTGGGCGCCACCATGCCCGTGGGCGGCGCGGGCAGCCTGTTCGCCTCGTGGCAGCACGTATCGCCGAACAACGACAAGCTGACCGGCGGCGACGCCAACATGAACGTCTGGAGCGTGGGCTACACCTACGACCTGTCCAAGCGCACCAACCTTTATGCCTACGGTTCGTACGGCAAGGACTATGCCTTCATTGACGGCTTGAAGAGCACGGCCGCCGGCATCGGCGTGCGCCACACGTTCTAAGCAGAGTGGCGGAGCGGCTGCGGGGCCGCCTCCGCCCCTGACGAATCGGTCCGATTACCGGCCTCCTGGTATCGGACTTTTTTAATATCGCCCCAGAGCCTGACGTCATCAGCATGTACGCCTAGGAGGCTCTCATGCACAAACCGCTCCCCCATACTTCCGCCTTCCCCGCCGCGGGTACGCTCGCGGTGTACGCCGCGCTTGCCCCGGACCATCGCCAGCTGATCAAGGACACCATGAGCCAGGATCTCGACGCGCTGGAGCAGGCCGCCGAAAAGCCAGACGCCATCGCCGCGGCGCAGATGCTGCACCGCATACAGGGCGCGCTGCTGGCCCTGCAGATGCGGGCGCCGGCCTCGCACTTCGAAGCCCTGGAAGAGGAGCTGGCGGCGGGCCTGTCGGCAGGCGCTGCCGCCCGCATCCACGATCAGGCCGCCGTCGTGCGCGACCTCATGGACAGGCTGCATGCGTGGCAACCCGCAGCCGTGCAATCTGCGGGAAACACGCGTCCCTCATGATCGGCTATCTTTGAAACCCGATCCTGAAGCAGATCATGCCCTCTACCTCCCGCCTTGCGCGCCGCGCTTTCCTTCCCGACCGGCAACGCCTGTTGCGCGCTTTCGTCGCGGCCTTGCTGCCGCTGGCCCTCGCGGCCTGCAACGGCGGCGGCGACGGCCATGACGACGCTCCCGTTGCCGTCACGCCGCCTCCCGAAACCCAGCCGCCGCGCAATACCGCATATCTGGATGCCAAGCCGGGCGACGTCATCCAAGTCCGCATCGAGGAACTGCACCCGACCCAGGCCGCCATCGGCTACGACCAGATCTACTACAAGCTGGGCCGCTGGCAAGGCGACTTCGAACGCCCCACTTGGGCGGACAAGCCGGCGCAGCAGCTGGATTACCTCAACCGCACCGTCGGCAAGAAGTTCGACGACTACTGCGAGGACATGGGCGGCGCCGAACGCGCGCAGGCATTCCAGACCATCGCCGAGGCGCGCGCCGCCCGCCTGGACCAGCCCGCCACCTACGCCTGCAAGAACGCCCCCGGCACCAATGCGGCCAACCTCAAGACCGTGGTGGTCGGCTGGGACGGCAATCTGTATCTGACCGACGGCCACCACACCTTCTCGTCCCTGCGCGAGATCGCCGACGGCGGCCCCAAGCTGCCGGTCTGGGTCAAGGTGGACGCCAACTACAGCAGCCTGCCCAACGCGGCCGCGTTCTGGCAGCGCATGGTGGACGAACGCCGCGCCTGGCTGCGCGACGGCCAGAACCAGCCCATCACCGTGGACCAGTTGCCGGCCCGCCTGGGGCTGGCCAGCCCCCAGGAGGCGGGCGGCATGCAGGAAGACCGCTACCGCTCGCTGGTGTACTTCACCCGCGACATCGCCTACAGCAACGGCAATCTGCCGGAATTCGCCGAGTTCCTGTGGGGCGACTGGTTGCGCCGCCAAGCTGCTGGCGGCCAGTTGCCCGGCCTGGACCAGTACAAGATGATGGCGCCCGCCGCGCCCGCGCAGATCCTCGCCGCCAGCACGCTGGACAAGAACCTGGCGCCTGCCGGCGCGAATGACAGCTACGCCGCCGCGGTGCGCGACGCCTCCCTGAAGATCGCCGCGCTAAAGGACACCGACATCGTCTTCGACGACCGCGACGCCGCCGGCCTGGGGCGCATTGCCCTGGCGCCCGACGCCGCCGGCGGCTCGCCCACCAAGAAGGCGCGCGACACCCTGGAAGAGCTCCCGCGCAACGATGCCAAGGCCGACGGCAGTCCTCGGGGCGCGGGCAAGCTGTGGTTCGCCGTGAACTACCGCAACTGCGGCAAGCCCGCGGCAGGCGCCTGCTGGGGCTGGTAAGCCGCGGCGCCCGCCCCACCCACGCTAGGCGTCGATCTGCATGGCGGGCCGGGCCTGGACCCGGTCCATCCATGCCTGCACATGCGGGTGCGAGGCCACCCTGGCGCCGAGATAGGCGCTATAGCCGACCACCGACCCCACCACCAGGTCGGCCAGCGAGTAGGCCGCGCCCAACATCCAGGGCTGCTGCGACAGATGGCCGTCCAGCACGGCCAGCAATGCGTCCACGTCGTCCAGCACGCGCTCCGCCTCGGCGCCACCGGGCGCGCCCTCGGCCTGCGTGGCGAGAAACAGGCGCATCACGGCCGCGCCGTAGCTGACGTAGGACCAGGCGCACCACGACATCGCCAGCAGGCGTTCCGGCGTGCCGGCGGCGGGCCACAGGCCGCGCTCCACGCCGTAGCGCTCCCCCAGCCATAGGTGTATCGCCAGGGCTTCGAACAGAGGAGCGCCATCCACCGTCAGCGTGGGGACCTTGCCGTTGGGATTCAGGGCCAGGAATTCGGGGCGGCGCTGTTCCCCCGTCCTGATGTCCACCTTGACGCGCTCGTGCGGCACGGCCAGTTCGGCAAGCGCGCTGGCCACGGGGGTGGCGCTGGACATGGGGTGCCAATAGAAAACGATA
This sequence comes from Achromobacter pestifer, assembly GCF_013267355.1. Taxonomy (NCBI): domain Bacteria; kingdom Pseudomonadati; phylum Pseudomonadota; class Betaproteobacteria; order Burkholderiales; family Alcaligenaceae; genus Achromobacter; species Achromobacter pestifer. Next base: position 4,020,736 of record NZ_CP053985.1, on the reverse strand, counting down.
GACATGGGTAGATCTCCAATTCAATCCAGGGATGAGCGTCGCGGCCCCTGCCGCTGACTACGGGAGCCACTGTAGAATCCATTGAGGACAGATTCCGCCCTCGATACGCGTTAACGTGCCGCCATGCTTACTTCCAGCAACCGCCTCCTGCGCCTGCTGTCGCTGCTGCAGACCCGCCGCCATTGGGCCGGCACCGAACTGGCCGCAACGCTCGCGATCCATCCCCGCACGCTGCGGCGCGACATCGACAAATTGCGCGAACTGGGCTACCCCATCCATGCCAGCAGCGGCGTAGCTGGCGGCTACGCCTTTCGCGCGGGGCAGGCCCTGCCGCCCCTGCTGCTGGACGACGACGAAGCCCTGGCCGTGGCGCTCACCCTGCGCATCGCGGCCACCGGCACGGTGGGAGGCATAGAGGAAACCGCGCTGCGGGCGCTGGTGAAACTGGAACAGGCCATGCCGCAGCGCCTGCGGCGCCGGGTCGACGCCCTGCGCTCGGCCATTGTGCCGATACCGCGCGGAGGCGCCACGGTCGACGCCACCTTGCTGGCCACGCTGGCCGCCGCCTGCCGCGACCAACTGCGGGTCGGCTTCGATTACGCGGACGGCCAGGGCCGGGCCAGCACCCGGCTGGTCGAACCGCAAGGACTGGCCCACACCGGCTATCGCTGGTATCTGGTGGCCTGGGACCCGGCGCGCGACGACTGGCGCACCTTCCGCATCGACCGCATCGCGGGCGCTCCGCAGGTCGGCGCGCATTTCGCGCCACGGCCTCCGCCCGAAGGCGGCGACCTGCGCGCCTATGTCTCCCGTTCGGTGAACATGGCGCCGCATCCGGAACCGGCGCGCGTGATCCTGCACGCCCCGCGCAGCGTCATGGCCGCGCGGATTCCGCCGGGCGCCGGCCAGATCGAGCCGCTGGACGAAACGCGCTGCCTGCTGCAATGCGCCGTGCCTACGCTGGACGCGCTGGTGTACTGGCTGATGGCGCTGGATGTGGAGTTCGACGTGCTGGCACCCCCGGCGCTGCAGGATCGCCTGCGGTTGGCTGGCGAACGGCTAGCGCGCAGCCTGGAAAAAATGACAGTTCCCAAAGCTGGGGGATAAGGGTCGTATTTGGCTGTTTTTCGGCCTATCCCATTCGGTGTATTTCGCACGCGATTCGAGTATCTTGGCTGCTTTCCAAACATTTCCAAGAATCACGCCATGAGCCAAGTTCCCGACGCCGACGCATTCCTGCAATTCCTGGTCAACCTGGTAAACAACGGCAGCCAGATCGAGAGCCTCGGCGTCACCCTGCAAATGGGCGGCATGCTGGTGTCGGGTTCCATCGTGTCCGGCGCGGAATACTTCGACAGCTTCGCCGCCAGCTTCACGGCGTCCCTGGACAAGACGGACGACGCCACCCGCAAGGCCGTGCATGCCTCCCTGGCGGAACTGGGCGACGTTTTCCGCGTACCGCAACCGGCGGACCCGCTGCCGAACTACATCCATCTCGCCGACGCGCTCTTCTTCACCGCCGACGGCACCCCCATCGCCGGACAGCCCACGCTCTGGCGCGGCCGCACCAGCGCGGTCGACGGCTTCGTGCTGGGACGCCTGCAGGAAGAAGCGGCCGGCTGACGCCGCCTGCCGTCCTGTCCCGCACATGCCCCGCCCCGGATCTCCGGCGCGGGGCGCACGGCTACGCAAAAACCACTACGCTATCGGTTTGCCTCCGACCTCAACCCTGAGTCCGACCGTCATATCCCTACTTGAAACAAGGGCTCGCTTGAAGGCACACCCCCGCATGGAAAGACTCCGTATCGTCCTGGTCGACGACCACCCCCTGGTCTTGATGGGAATGCGCGACCTGCTGGAAAAGGACCTCAATTTCGAGGTCACGGCCACCCTGCCCGGGTCGACCGCGCTGATCCAGCACCTGGAACGCGACGCGCCGCACGTGGTCATCACCGACTACTCCATGCCTGGCGACGACACCTATGGCGATGGCATCCGCCTGGTCAAGTACCTGACACGCCACTATCCGCAGGTCCAGATCGTGGTGCTGACCATGGTGTCGAATTCCATGATCATCTCGGCGCTCTACGACGCTGGCGTCGCAGCCGTGGTGCTCAAGCGCGACAACCTCAGCGAAATCATGACCGCGCTGGAAACCCTGCATGCCGGCCGCAAGTACTATCCGCCCGGCTTCCAACGCGACGGCGCGGCCGATGAGCGCAGCAAGTTCATCGGCGAACGCATCAACAGCCTGTCGCCCAAGGAATTCGAAGTACTGCGCCACTTCATCCGCGGCGAATCCATGATGCAGGTGGCCGATGCCTTGAAGCGCAGCGTCAAGACGGTCAGCGGCCAGAAGATCTCGGCCATGCGCAAGCTCAACGTCCGCACCGACCAGGAATTGATCGCCTTCTGCGTGGAAAGCGAGATCTTCCAGTAGGCTGTCCGTTTTCCAGGAATTCAGGCAGGAATTTGCGGCATGACGCAAGAAGCAATCGAAACAGTGGCGGGCCAGGAAGTGGACCGCAAGATAATGCAGGCCTTGATCGAACGGGCCGCCGGCCGGCCGCTGGCGTTCCACGACTGCGACTTCCAGCACGCGGACTTCTCGCGCCTGGATTTGCGCGGCGCGCAACTGACGGCCTGCGCAATCGCTGGCGCCTCCTTTCAGGGCACCACCCTGGCGGACTCCACCTGGCTGCGCTGCCGCGGCGGCCAGGTCGATTTCGCCTCGTGCGACGCCAGCGACGCCGTCTTCGAAAACTGCGACCTCAACAATGCCAGCTGGCGCCGCGCCCGGCTGGCCGCCGCCCGTTTCCAGGGCTGCAAGCTCACCGGCAGCGATTTCGACGGCATCGCCTGCCTGGGCTGGTCGCTGCAGGAATGCCTGCTGGTCGGCGCGCTGCTGCGCGGCGTGTCGTTTCGCAAGACCGACGTGCGGCAGCTGGACTTCTCCGATGCCGACCTGAGCGGCAGCGACTTCCGCGACACCGTGTTCCACGGCGGCAGCCTGCGCAATGCCATCCTGAAGAACGTCCGCTTCGAGGGCGCCGACCTGCGCGAAGCCGACCTGGGCGGCCTGGACCTGAACTCGGCCGCGCGCCTGGCAGGCGCCACCATCTCCAAGACTCAGGCGGCGGCCCTACTGGCCGAGCTGCGCATCAGCGTGATCTGAGGCGCCCCGGCCGCGGCGCACGAAGCGCTGCTCGACCACCACGCTGCCCCACTGCCTGCCTTCGGACTCCTCGGCCAGCGTAAAGCCCGCCGCCTCGTATAGATGCCGGGCGGCATCCAGGCCCTTGAAGGTCCACAGATAGGTCTCGTCGTAATGCGCGTCGGCAAAAGCCATGGCCCGCTGCAGCAGGGCGCGGCCCACGCCCATGCCGCGCAGCGACTCGTCGACGATGAACCAGCGCAGGTGCGCCTCGCGGGTGGCGAGATCGCCATCGATGACAATGGAGGCCAGCGTCCTGCCGTTGTCCGCGTACAGCCACATGTTCTTGCCGGCGGCGGGCAGGCCTTCGGCGAATTCGGCCAGCTCGGTCGCCACCTTGCGTTCAAAGTACACGCCGAATCCCGAGGCCTGCGCGTAGTAGCGCGCATGCAGGCCGGCCACGTCGCCGATGCAGCCCGGCAGGTAGCCGGCGTGGATCTGGTCTGCGAGGCCGCCAGCGGCGGCCGGCGCGATGTTGGGGTTCTCGTGCGACAGGGCGTCGGCGTAGAGGGAAAGAAAGCGGATCAGCGACTGCTGATCCTCGGGCGCCAGCTGCCGCAAAGCGCGCGACACCTGATCCGTGGCGAACTGGTCGATCTGCGAGCGCAGCCGGATCCCTGCCTCGCTCAGGTACAGCCGTGACGAACGGGCGTCCACGCTGTCGGCCTCCCGCGTCAGCAGCCCGGCGGATTCCAGCTTGGCGACCTGCCGGCTGGTATTGGACTTGTCCAGCCTGAGTATGGCCGCCAGATCGCGCGCCTGGATGCCTGGCTGCAGACCGATCTCGATGATGGCGTGGACGGCGGAAGGCGCCAGTTCGCTGCCCGCCAGCGAGCTGCGCATGAAGCCCAGCTCGCGCACCAGTTTGCGGGAGAACTCCCGCAGGTCCCGGATGGTCTGGTCGCGGGGTTGGATGGGGGTGTCGATCAGATCCATGGCGCGCTCTTAAAGTTGCGATTCGCAACCAATATACTTGCGAAGCGCAACCAACTCAATATTTTTTTTGAGCCGCAAGAGAGTGTGAGCCCTGGGACGTCTAGCGGGGCCGCTCGAATCCCGCCCGCGCCGCCTCGACCGCCGCACGACAGACGCAGCCGCTCATGTGGTCGTTGACCATGCCGACCGCCTGCATGAAGGCGTACATGGTCGTGGGCCCCACGAAGGTCCAGCCGCGCTTCTTCAACTCGCGCGACAGGCCCGCCGACGCCGGCGAAGTCGGATTGCCGTTCCAGTAGTCCAGGTCCACCGTCGCGGGCCGGTCCTGCGCCGGCGGCTCATGGCGCCAGAGCCAGGCCGACAGCGAACCCGACTCATTGGCCAGGGCCTGTGCGCGCCTGGCGTTGTTGATGGCGGACACGATCTTGCTGCGGTTGCGCACGATGCCCGCGTTGCCCATCAGGCGTTCGACATCGCGTTCCGTGTAGCGCGCCACCCGCTCGAAGTCGAAGTCGTCGAAAGCCTCGCGGAACGCCTCGCGCTTGCGCAGGATCGTGATCCAGGCCATGCCGGCCTGAAAGCCCTCCAGGCAGATCTTCTCGTACAGGCGGCGGTCGTCCGCCACCGGCCTGCCCCATTCGTGGTCGTGATAGTCCGGCATGGACGGCTGCCAGAAGCAGCGCGCCACGCCCCGCTCGTCCATGATGAGGCTCGGATTACTCTCGCTCATGTCATTCGTCTTCATGCGGCGGCTTACTGCTTGCCTGGCACCGGGCAGCTCAGGTCGCCTTCCTCGCATTTCAGGTAGGCCCGTAATTCCTTGGTGCGCGCCTGCGTCAGCTTGTCCAGGCACAGGCTCAGCGTCATGGGATAGGCGCTGCCGCCGGACGTGCTGCTGGAGGCAAAGGCGCACTCCGCATCGCGGAAGAACAGCCAGGCCTTCTGGGCGGCATGCAGCTGGGTCGTCGCGTCCCGGTCGTTCTTCAGGCGCGCGGTCACTTCCTTGTAGGCGGCGTTCAAGTCGGCGTCGGACTTGCGGTACGCCTGGTCGGCGCACAGGCTCATGTCCGTCTGCGTGGCCGCATTGCCGCAATCCAGCGGCTGCGCCTGCGCGCTAGCGGCCAGCGCAAGCGCGGCAGCCGCGGCCATGATGGCGATACGCATGGAATTCCTCCTGTGTGACTGGGTAAACCGGGAAAGTGTCGCATGGAACAATGGCCCCCGCTGCCGGTGGCCTAAGATGGCGGCTATGAAGATCCAATTGCTCTCAGACCTGCACCTTGAAACCGACCCGGATTTCGTGGCCCGGCCCGCGCCCGGCGCCGATCTGCTGGTGCTGGCCGGAGACATAGGCTCGTATCGCCGCGGCTCGCTCATGACCGGCGCCGACTTCGGCCTGGGCACCTATGCCCCGAGCAAAGGCTGGCCCACGCCCGTGGTCTACGTGCCCGGCAACCATGAATACGACAACGTCGATTTCGACGAAACCCACGCAAAACTGCGCGAGCTTTGCAGCGAACTCGGCATCCACTGGCTGGAACGCGAAACGCTGGTCATCGATGGCGTGCGCTTGGTCGGCACCACGCTATGGACGGACTTCGACGCGCTGGCCGCCCCCGGCGACACCGTGGGCTCGGCCCTGAAAAAACGCGAAAAAGCTTTCCGTGCGGCCGACTTCTACCTGGAAAAGGCGGAGATGCGCCGCAACGGCGCGCCCTTCATGGCCGAGCAGATGCGCGAACAAGGACTGCTCTGCCAGCAGTGGCTGGACGCCGCCCTGCACGTGCCCCACGCCGGCCCGACCGTTGCCATCACCCACTTCGCGCCGACGCTGGCCAGCGCGGACCCGCGCTACGGCGTCACCCCGGGCACCGCGGGCTTCTGCAACGCGTTGGACGCCCTGTTGCCCCTGGCCGACGTCTGGATGCACGGCCATCTCCACTGTCCACAGGACTACGTGAAGAATGGCTGCCGCATCGTGGCCAATCCGTTGGGCTACGCCAAGAAGGGCGAGCAGCAGGATTTTGCGCCGGACCGTTTGTGGGAGGTGGCGGCGACCGGGGCTTGATGGCCATGCCGCCCGCCCCGGCCGCCAAATCACTGCTTGGACGCTTTCTCCAACTGATCGCGCAGCCGTCCCTCCTGGGCCCGCAGCTCCGGCGTGAATTCCTCGCCGAAGTCCTCCATCTCGTATAACGGGCGGATTTCGATGTCGGACGGACCCGGCATCGGATTGGGACAGCGCTTGACCCATTCGATCGCCTCCTGCAGCGAGGCGCACTCCCAGAGCCAGTAGCCGGCAATCAGCTCCTTGGTTTCCGCGAAGGGGCCGTCTATCACCTGCCGGCTGCTGCCCGAAAAGTGTACCCGCGCCCCCTTGGAACTGGGCTTCAGGCCGTCGCCCGCCAGCATCACCCCCGCCTGCACCAGCTCCTCGTTGAACCGTCCCATGTCGGCCAGCAACTGCTCTGTGGGCATCACCCCGGCTTCGCTATCGGCGGTGGCCCTGACTTGAACCATGAATCGCATCTCGGTCTCCTAGTGTGGATGGTGGAACTTGCATGCTCCATCGACACGACGAACCGCGCCAGACGAAATCGACAATGGACAGGAAAAAAAATGTATCCGTGGCCGGATCGGCGTCCTCCATGAAAAAACCCATGACGCCCCGGAAAGCGTCATGGGTCCTGGCCGCTGCGGCGGACGGGGCGATCAGCGCATCACGGCGCCGGATTCGGCTGGCGGGCGTGGATCTTGTCGATCGCCTCCAGCACCTCGGCCGACAGGGTCACGTCCACGCTGTCGATGTTTTCCTTCAACTGTTCGAGCGTGGTGGCGCCGATCAGGTTGCTGGTGACGAAGGGGCGCTGGTTCACCCAGGCCAGGGCCAGGTGGGTGGGCGAAATGCCGTGCGCGCGCGCCAGCTCGACGTAGGCGCGGGCGGCGGCCTCGGCTTGCTCGTTGCTGTAGCGGGTGAAGCGCGTGTAGAGCGTCAGGCGGGCGCCCGCCGGACGCGCGCCATCCAGGTACTTGCCGCAAAGCACGCCCATTGCCAGCGGCGAATAGGCCAGCAGGCCCACGCCTTCGTGGTGCGAGTACTCCGACAAGCCGATCTCGTAGACGCGGTTCAGCAGGCTGTACGCGTTCTGGATGGTCGCGATACGCGGCAAACCCTTGTTCTCGGCATGACGCAGGAACTGCCCGACACCCCAGGGCGTTTCATTGGACACGCCGATGTGGCGCACCTTGCCGGCGCGCACGAAGTCCTGCAGCACCTCCAGGGTTTCCTCGATCGGCACGGTGTACTCGTCCTGGACCCAGGGATAGGACAGCTTGCCGAAGGTGGCCGTGGTGCGGTCCGGCCAGTGCAGCTGATACAGGTCCAGGTAGTCCGTCTGCAGCCGCTTCAGGCTGGCGTCCAGCGCCTCGGTCAGATTCTTGCGGTCCAGGTGGGTCTTGCCGTCGCGGATGTGGCCGGGGCGCTTGGCGTCGCGCACGGGGCCTGCCACCTTGCTGGCCAGCACGATGTCCTGGCGGCGCTTGCTGCGCGCCAGCCAGGTGCCGATATAGGTCTCGGTCAGGCCCTGCGTTTCGGGCTTGGGCGGCACCGGATACATCTCGGCGACGTCAACCAGATTGATGCCACGCTCCAGGGCGTAGTCCAACTGCTGGTGCGCCTCGGCTTCGGTGTTCTGCTCGCCCCAGGTCATGGTGCCCAGTCCGATCAGGCTGACATCCAGGTCGGTACGGCCGAGTTTGCGGGTTTTCAATTTCTGCTCCGTGCGGTGTCGCTTACAAGGGAAGCGACACCTTACTCCAAGACGCATTTCAAGAACCTGGCAACCAGGGCCTGTTCACACTAAAAGGAGCCTTGCACAGGCCGGCTATCGGGCGTCTGGCTAGGCGCGGGTCATTCGCCCCTTGCCCACCGCGCCGCACTCGGCATACGCTCTATCCCCAAATAACCACCGGGAATCAACGTGCTGCGCGAAATTGATGAAACCTATGTATTTTTCATCTGCGTCATCGTTTGCCTGGCCATCATCGAGCTGGGCTTCCGGTTGGGGCGCAAGCATCGCCGCGCCTCCGACGACGCCGCCAAGACCCATATAGGCGCGCTCCAGACCGCCCTGCTGGGCCTGCTGGCGCTGCTGCTGGGGTTTACTTTCGCCATGTCGGTGACGCGTTTCGAGACGCGCAAGAACCTGGTGCTGGAAGAGGCCAACGCCATCGGCAATGCCTACTGGCGCTCGCAGCTGCTGCCTCCCGCGGCCCGCGATCCCATCGCGAAGCTGTTGCTCGAATACACCACGACGGCGCTGGAATTCAGCGACGCCGACAATGACAAGGAACGCCTGACGGCGGCCAGCGCGACGTCGCGGCGCATCGAACGCCAGATCCGGAGCACCGCGGCCAGCGTCCTGGAGAACCCGCCCTCGATCTCCACCGTCATGTTCATCCAGGCCATCAACGAGATGGCGCAGGTCAACGAGAAACGCCGTGTCGCGCTGGAAAACCACGTTCCCGAACCCGTCTTCTATCTGCTCTTCATCGTCACCGCCGGCGCAATGGGGTTCATCGCCTACGGCACCGGGCTGCACAAGCGCAGACGGCTGATCTCGACCGGCCTGTTCGCCATGCTGATCTCCCTGGTGCTGACCTTCATCCTGGACATCGACCAGCCCGCCAGCGGCGTCATCATGGTCAGCCAGGAGAGCATGGTGCGGATGAAGGCGACGCTGGAGCAGGAGCGCTAGGCGCGGCGACTCGCCGCGCCCGAAGCCCCTCCTCAGTTGGCCTTGCCCGCCGACGCGAGCGCCGGCGCCTCGGGCTCGTCCGCGTCCGTACAGGCGGCCGGGCTGCGCTCGGCAAGCGCTTCCAGCAACTCGGACGACGGCACGAAGAACAGGCCGCCGGTAACCGCGTGGCTGAAGTCGAGCAGGCGGTCGTAGTTGCCGGGCGGGCGTCCGACGAACATGTTCTCCAACATCAGTTCGATGGGCCGCGGCGAACGCGCGTAGCCGATGAAGTAGGTGCCGAACTCCCCTGCCCCCGGCCGGCCGAACGGCATGTTGTCACGCAGGATCTTCAGTTCCTGGCCGTTTTCCTCGATGGTCGTCAGGGCGCTGTGCGAGGACGACGGCTTGATGTCGTCGTCGAGTTCCACGTTGGACCACTTGTGGCGGCCAATCACGCCTTCCTGGCCCTCGACCGTCAGCGCGTTCCATGCCGCCATGTCGTGCAGGTACTTCTGCACCAGCACGTAGCTGCCGCCGGCGAACTCGGCGTCCTCGTCGCCGATGACGGTGAAATCGACCGCCTCCTGCCCTTCCGGATTCTCGGTCCCGTCCACGAAGCCGATGATGGCGCGCCGGTCGAAGTAGCGAAAGCCTTGGACTTCATCCACGACCGTCACGGCATCGCCCAGGCCGCCCAGCAGCAAGGTCGCCAGTTCGAAACAGAAATCCATCGAGTCCGCGCGGATGTGCAGCAGCAGGTCGCCCGGCGTCGCGACGGCCAGGCGCTCGCCCGAACCGAATTCACGGAAAGGATGCAGCGCGGCAGGACGCGGCGCTCCGAAAAGCGGGTCCCAGGCCGTGGAGCCGAAGGCGGTGACACAGGAGAGATTCTGCTCGGGCGCGCGCGTGCCCACCGTGCGGACGACGGCAGCGACATCGGCGCACCAGCCGCGCACGGTTTCGGCGGCGGCAGCGCCCCCGTTGAGCGTGGCAACGATGAAAATCGCGTAGCGGGTGGTCGTGTTGTGTACGGCTTGGGGTGCGGGTTGACGGTCTGACATCGGATCGGGGACCTCAAAAAACGAGCGCGGCGGCGCGGAAGGGCTAGTCCGATTCTAAGCGCGGACTGTGAACGCTGGAACCGGGTTGGTCAAGGAACCGCCCGCAACCACTCGCTCACCACATCCAGCACGATGCGGCTTTGTTCGCGGTGCGGGACATGGCCGCAGTTTTCCAGCAGCAAAGGGCGTGCGCCCGCCAGCGCCACGAGCTTGTCCTGGTGCCGGGGGGAGCCGTATTCATCGACTTCGCCGTGCAGCGCCAGCACGGGGCAACGCACTAGGCGCAACTGCTCGTCCAGATTCCAGGCGGCAAACTCCGGCGATAGCCAGGTGTCGATCCAGGCGCCCAGCACCCATGCGGCTTTTTCCCCGTGGTACTTCTTCAGGCGGTCCAGTTGGCCGGGTTCCGCGAAAGTCTGTTTGGCGGCCCGTATGCCTTCCAGCGTGCGGCCTTCGGCAAACATCTGCGCGGACTCGGTGATCAGCGCCCGGCAATCGTCGACGTACACGCCGGCGCTGCAGACGGCCATGCCGCCGCCCACGCTGTGGCCGAACCCCACGTAGGGGCCGATGCCCAGTTCTTCACGCAGGCGGCGGAATCCCCCCTGCGCCTCGTCTGCCACAAAGCCGGGCTCGAACACGGCGGTATTGGGATCGGAGCGGCCAAAGCCCAGGCGGTCATAGGCGATGACGCTGCGCCCGGTGGCCTGCGCCAGTTGTTCGGGAAAATCCCGCCACAGCTCCACGCAGCCCAGCGAATCGTGGAACATCACGATGGGCGCCACGGCCACCGCGTCCCCGGCGGGATCCCAGCGCCGCGCGTAAAGGCGGCCCTCGCTGGTGTGCACGTAGACATCCTGGCTGGTAATCGCAAGCATCAAAAATCCTGGGGAAGGTATCCAGCGATGCGCCATCGCACCGCGCTCCGATTATAGGAAAGCCCGCAACCTCACCGCAGCCCCGACACCACGCCAGCCGCGATGATGAGCAGCACCAGCGCGGAGATCGCCGTATAGGCGTAGTCGCGTTCGCGCAGGAAGATAGCCAGCATCAGCGCCACTCGCGCCACCGGCAGCAGGATGAACAGGGCCACCCCGGCCTTGACGAGCTCCAGGTCCCGCAGGCCGGCAAGCGCTTGCGGAAGGAAATCGAGGGCCATGCCCGCGGCGATGAGGGCCGAGGCGAGCCATGTCCCGTACCATAGCAAGCCTGCGATGACGCGATCGCGCCATGCCTGTTTGTCCGCTGCCTGCGTCATGCCGGACCTCCCGGCATGTGCATGCCCAGCGCGCTCAGCAGCATCTGTACGGCCAGCAGGGACAGCACGACGACGAAGAAGAGGCGTAACTTGTCCGCGGGCAGGCCCATCAGCAGGCGCGCCCCGAGCAACGCGCCCGCGACCGAGCCCAGCGCGACCGGCCCGGCGATGCCGATGTCGATGTCGCCGCGCACGAAGTAGGCGCCCGCGCTGGCTGCGGCGGTCACACCGATCATGAAGTTGGAAGTCGCGGACGAAACCTTGATGGGCAGCTTCAGCGCGGCGTCCATGGCGGGAATCTTGAGCACGCCCGAGCCTATGCCGAGCAAGGCGGATATCAGGCCGGCGCCGTACATCAGCGACAAGCCCAGCGGCACGCGGTCCACCTGATAATGCACCTCGCGGCCCAGCGCGCGGTCGGGAAAACTGGCATGCAGGCGCAGCGCCGTGGCCCAGCTTGCGGCGCCGGGCGCAATGGCGACGGCCTCGCGGCGGCGCGCCAACATTTGCTGCGCGGACAGCGCCAGGATGACCGCGAACAGGCCATAGAGAAATCCGGTCGAGACGATGCCGATGAGGAACACGCCGGTCAGGGCGCCCAGCGTGGTGGCCGTTTCCAGGACGATGGCGAGCCTGACGTTGGTCAGCCGCCCTTTCAGGAACGGCGCCGCGCTGCCGCAGGAACAGGCGATGACCGAGATGATGCTGGCCCCGATGGCCACATGGATGTCCACGCCGAACAGCAGCGTCAGGATGGGCACGATGAAGATGCCGCTGGCCATGCCGAGCACCCCGCCCAGCGCGCTGGCGCCGAAGGCGGCGGCGAACAGCCAGAAGATCGTCGAGGTCTGCATGGCCGCCGGCTCAGGTCGGCCTGCGCGGCTGGCGCGACAAACGGGTGCTGAACCGGATCAGGTCGCCACGGTAATACAGCTTTTCGTAGTCGACGGGCTGCTGCCCCTCGGTGTAGGAAGTGCGTTCGATGAGAAAGATCGGGCTTCCCGCCGCAACACCCAGCGCCTGCGCGACACGCTCGTCCGCCGTCACGGCTTCCAGCTGGTACTCGGCCTCGATCAGCGGCAGGTCGTAGCGCAGCTCCAGCAGGTCGAAGATGGGCTCGGCCTCCAGGTCGTTGCTGGCGACCTTTTCGCCGACGTCCAGCGGCAGATAGGTTTCATCGAACGACATGGCCACGCCGTCCGCCAGCCGCACGCGCTCGATGCGATAGACCAACGCGCCGCGCGCCACGCCCAGTTGGCGCGCGACGTCTTCCGTTGCCGGCACCGGCCGCTTATCCAGCAGGCGCGCCGTGGCCTGACGGCCAAGCGCGGTCATGTCCTCGACGAACCCGCTCAACGCCGTCAGCGGTTGGGTCAGCTTGGGTTCCGTGACGAACGTGCCCTTGCCGCGCCGGATTTCCACCAGGCCGCGGGCGACCAGGTTTTCCACCGCCTTGCGCACCGTGGTGCGGCTGACGGCGAAGCGCTCGATCAACTGGTCTTCCGTCGGCAAGCGATCGCCGGGCGACAGGCTGCCAGCCGAGATTTCCGCGGCCAAGGCCGTTTCCACCCGGGCGTAGAGGGGGGCATATTCGGAGTCGTTTTGCATAGGGTCATCATAACATCATGATGTCATGATGACTCAAACACTGACGTGGATTGCGAATGCGGACGCCGGCAACTGGTAGTCTTCGCAAGCCTGCCCGGCGCCTCCCGCGCCGGCGCCCACTCTCAAGCGAGACACGATATGAGCAATTTCATGCACAGCGCCTCCGTTCCCGTCCTGACGCAAATGCTGTCGGCCCTGTCCGACGTGCTGAAGAAAGCGGAAGCCCACGCCACGGAAAAGAACATCGATCCGGACGCCTATCTGGGCGCCCGCCTGTTCCCCGACATGTTCCCGCTGGCGCGCCAGGTGCAGATCGCGTCGGATTTTGCGAAGGGCATTGCCTCGCGCCTGGCCGGCGCGGAAGTGCCGTCGTGGCCGGATAGCGAAACCAGCTTCGCGGGCCTGCAGGCCCTGATCGCCAAGACGCTGGAGCACCTGGGTTCGTTCGGCCCCGAACAATTCGCACAGAGCGAAGCCCTCGAAATCGTGCTGCGCCCGGGCACGCCCAAGGAAAAGAAGCTGAGCGGCAGCGCCTACCTGCTGCACTACGGTCTGCCGCAGTTCTTCTTCCACGTCACCACGGCCTACGACATCCTGCGCCACAACGGCGTGGAAATCGGCAAGCGCGATTACATGGGCAAGTACTGATCCGGCCCTGCGGACCCCATGCCACGGGGTCCGCGCCCGACGGCTACTCCGCGTAGCCCGGGTTGCGGCGGTCCAGGCGGCGCAGCAGGCCCGGCCAGGCCAGCATGGCCTTGTGCGCGCGGTCGGCCTGCGATTCCACCGTGGCGTTCTTCAGGATGTCGGGCGGAATGTAGGTCAGCTCGCCGCCGGCCTGGGCCCGCACCTGCACCATGCAGGCGGCTTCCAGCCGGTGCATCGCCTGGAAGGCCTCGGCCATGCTCTGCCCCACGGTCAACAGGCCGTGGTTGCGCAGGATGAGATAGGTATTGCTGCCCAGGTCGCGCACCAGGCGCGGCTGTTCCTCGGGATTGAGCGCCAGACCCTCGTAGTCGTGGTAGCTGAGCGAACGCAGCACGATGAACGCGAACTGCGACAGCGGCAGCAGCCCGGCCTTCTGCGCCGACACCGCCACCCCATTGATGGAGTGCGTGTGCAGCACGCACATGGCGTCCTTGCGCGCGGCATGGATACAGCTGTGGATGGTGAAGCCGGCCGGATTGATGTCGTACTCCGACTCCATGACCTTGCGTCCATCCAGGTCGATCTTGACCAGGCTCGAAGCCGTGATCTCGTCGAACATCATGCCGTAGGGGTTGATCAGGAAATGTTCGGTCCCCGGCACCTTGGCCGTGATGTGGGTGAAGATCAGGTCGTCCCAACCGAACAGCGCCACCAGCCGGTATAGCGCCGCCAGGTCCTTGCGGACCTCCCACTCCGTTGCACTGACCTGTCCGCGCACGCGGGCGCCCTTGCCTACCGTATCCATGTCGTCTCCGTGTCTTGATGATTGCCCGCCGCGATTGAGCGGGCCCTGTCTGGCACTTTATTCGTTTTGCCAGCGGCAGGCACCAGACGCGGCCAAGGGACGGTCACCGCGCCCCCACGAAGAAAGGGCGCCCTCGGGCGCCCTGTTCCTTTCCCGCCGCTTACTGCGGTTCGATCTTCGCGTCGACCGCGCGCTGGGTCCAGACCTGGCGCTGCGACTGCGCGAAGGCCTGATGCTCGGCCACGGTGTTGGGCGAGACCTGCATGCCCAGGGATTCGAAGCGCTGCAGCACGTCCGGCTCGCGCAGGATGGCGGCGACTTCCTGGTTCAGCTTCTGCACGATGGCGTCGGGTGTCTTGGCCGGCACGGCCACGCCGACCCACACGACCAGGTCGAACTTCTGGTAGCCCAGCTCGGCCAGGGTCGGCACGCCGGGAAACTCCTTGGCGCGCTCATGGCCGGTGTAGGCCAGGCCGCGCAGCTTGCCGGCCTGCATGAAGGATGTGACGACGGACAGGTCGGCGAACAGGTAGTCGACATGGCCGCCCAACAGGTCGGTCACGGCCGGAGGCTGGCTCTTGTACGGCACGCCGTTGGCGGCGGCGCCCGCCACGGTGTTGAAGGTGGCGCCGGCGATCTGGCTGGTGGGCGAGCCGTAAGCGTAGTTCAGCGGCTTGGCCTGCGTGGCCTTGACCAGTTCCTGCAGGGACTTGTACGGCGCGTCCTCGCGCACCACCAGCATCATCGGGATGGTCGCGATGCGCACGACGTGGATGAAGTCGCCGGTGGGATCGAACGGCAGCTTGCGGAACAGCGCCGGCGTGGCCGAGTGCGTCGAGCTGCTGGTGAGGATCAGCGTGTAGCCGTCGGGCTGGGCGCGCGCGACGAACGAGGCGCCGATGGTGCCGGATGCACCGGGCTTGTTCTCGATGACGACGGGCACGTTCAAGCGCGGGCCGAGCTTCTCGGCGATGATGCGCGCGCTGGTGTCAGTGGCGCTGCCCGGCGAGAACGGCACGACGATGGTGATGGGCTTGTCGGGATACGCGCCCTGCGCCAGCGCCGCGGATGGCTGCGCGCCGGCCAGCGCGGTCAGGACGGTGAGGCTGCCAGCGGCCAGCAGGCGGCGGCGGGCGCCGAACGGTCGGATCATGCTTGTCTCCTGTGAGGGGCCGCGGGTCGGCCTCTTGAACTCTGACCGTATGATGCTTGCGACCTGCTTATCCCAACAATGGACTAATTTTCATAGACTTATTCCAAACTGGGATTAATTCTCTTGTGCCTGGCGCTGCCGCAGATATTCCTCGGTCGCCTGCAGGAAGGCCGAGGCCGCCAACGACAGCCGCGCGTTGCGGCGCTGGATGAGCCAGAGTTCGTGCCCATGCTTGCGCGCGCCGTCGATGGCCAGGATGCGCAGGCCCAGCTGCCGCGCCAGATCGCAGGCATAGCCGGGCACCACGGTTATCCCCAGCCCCGCGCCCACCAGCTTCAGCGCCGAAGTCAGCATGCCGGCCTCGATGCGGTAGCGGAATTCCAGGTTCAGGTCGGCCGCCACGCGGTCCAGGCTGCGCCGCACGCTGTACACGTTGCGCAGCATGATGTGGTCGTGGGCGGCCACGTCGGCCCACGACACCGAGCGCTTGCGCGTCAACGCGTGACGCGGCGCGCACACCGCGTACATGGTGTCGCGGTAAATGACCCGCGTGGCCAGTTCTTCCGAAGGGGTTTCGACCGACACGACGCCGAAATCGGCGCGGCCGTTGCGCACGTGCTCGATAGTGTCGTCGGTGGACAGCTCGAACAGGTCCAGCTTCACGCTGGGATGGGCGCGGTGATAGTCCGCCACCACCTCACCCAGCAGGCCGACCATCATCAGCGGCGAGGTGGCCACGCCCACCGTGCCGCGTTCCAGCGTGCGCAGGCCCGACATGCTGCGCTCGGCGGCGCGCACCGTGCCCAGGATTTCCTGCGCATAAGCGTAGAAGTCCGCCGCGCCATCGCAGGGCGTGACGCTGCGGGTGGAACGCTCGAACAGCGGCTGGCCGACTTCGGCCTCCAGTTCGGCGCAGAGCTTGCTGACGGCCGATTGGGTCACGAAGGCGGCGCGCGCGGCCGCGGTGAAACTGCGCAGTTCGTAAAGCGCGCAAAACACGCGCAATTGCTTGAGAGTGATGTTCATGGTCGAAGTCGCCGCCAGGCGCCGCCGGCCATGCCGGCCTCAGCGCGCAGGCTTGAGCATATCGCGATCGGCGTCCTGGCGCGGCGCCTGGCGCCTGATGTCGCCCGGCGTGCGCGAGAAGCGCACCGGAATGCCGGCCGCCATCAGCGGTCCTTCGGTGGGGTGCTCCACGCGCTGGAAGAAGCCCGTCGCCTTCAGGTGCGGATCCTCGAACAAGGCTTCAGGCGCATTCACGCGCGAATGCGGGATGTCCGCATCCGCCAGCAGCGCCAGCCATTCCTCGGTGCCGCGCAGCGCGACGATGTCCGCCAGGTCCTGGTAGAGCTCGTCGAAGTGCCGCGCGCGCGAGGCCGCGTCGACATAACGCGCGTCCGCCGCCAGGTCGGCGCGTTCGGCCAGGGCGAAGAAGCGCCGCCACTGCGCATCGGTGTAAGGCAGAAGCGCCAGGTAGCCGTCGCGCGTGCGGTAGGGACGCCGCTGCGGCGACAGCACCCGGCTGTAACCCATCGGCCCCTGCGGCGGCACGAAGCTGTGGCCGCTCATGTGTTCGATCAGGGTGAAGGAGACCAGGGTTTCGAACATGGGGACTTCTATCGCCTGCCCCTCGCCCGAACGCTCGCGCTCGTACAGGGCCATGGGGATGGCATAAGCCAGCGTCAGCCCCGCGACCTTGTCGGCAAGAATCGTGTTGACGTAAGCGGGCGCGCCGCTGTTGCGGCCCTGCAGGTCAGCCAGTCCGCTCATGGCCTGGATGATGTCGTCGAAAGCCGGACGCGCGGCGTAGGGACCGTCCTGGCCGAAACCCACCGCCGCGCAATGGATCAGGCGCGGATTTCGCGCGCGCAGCGCGTCCGCATCCAGGCCCAGGCGCGCCAGCGCCGCGGGACGCACGTTGGACACGAACACGTCCGCGCCGTCGATCAGGCGCAGCAGGCTGTCGCGGTCTGCCGCCGTCTTCGCGTCCAGCGTCAGGCTGTACTTGTTGCGGTTGAGGTTCAGGTAGGCCGGCCCCATGCCCGGACTCATCGCCGGAGCCGAGGCGCGGAACACGTCGCCTTCGGGCGCCTCGACCTTGATCACCTCGGCCCCCATGTCGGCCAGGATCTGCGTGCCGTACGGCCCCATGGCCACCGAGGTCATGTCGATGACGCGCACGCCCGCGAGCGGGCCGGCCATTACTTGGCCTCCTGCTGCTTCTTGCGGTTGACGAAAGGCGCCATGTAGCGGCGCGGCTCGTCGGTGGTGAAGGCTTCGCCGAACGCCGCCACGCTGCGGTCCAGGCCGGCTTGCACCGTGGACTCGCTCCAGTAGCGCAGCAGCGCTTTCTGCGAGCGCACGGCGATCGGGCCGCTTTCGGCGATGGGCGCCACCGTGCGTTCGACCAGCGCGTCGAGCGCGCCGGTTTCGCTGACGAATTCCAGGAAGCCCCACTGCCGGGCCT
Source organism: Achromobacter pestifer (assembly GCF_013267355.1). Classification (NCBI taxonomy): domain Bacteria; kingdom Pseudomonadati; phylum Pseudomonadota; class Betaproteobacteria; order Burkholderiales; family Alcaligenaceae; genus Achromobacter; species Achromobacter pestifer. Next base: position 4,002,847 of record NZ_CP053985.1, on the reverse strand, counting down.
GGGCCGCGTCCACGGTCTCGCCAGTCAACAGCAGCCAGTTGGTGGGGCCGGGGCCGATGATGGCCGGCAGCAGCACGGCATGGATCACGGACGGGATGCCCACGCGCACCTCGGGCATGCCGAAGACCGCGTCCGCCGATCCCAGGCGGATGTCGCAAGCCGCGGCCAGCTCCATGCCGGCGCCCAGGCAGAAGCCTGGAATGCGGGCGATGGTGGGCACCGGAATCGCGGCCACGGCGTCGCACAGGTCGCGCAGCCGCGTGATGAATTCGCGCGCGCCCTGCGGATCGAGTTCGGCCATTTCATAGATGTTGGCGCCGCCCACGAAGGCGCGCTCGCCCGTGCCGCGGATGACCACCGCGCGGGCATCGTCCTGCGCCGCGATCCAGCGGGCGGCCTCGGTCAGGCTCAAGGTGACCGCCGAGGCCAGGATGTTCAGGCTCTTGGCATCGTGGATCTGCAGGGTGTAGACGCCGCGCTCGTCGCGGGTCACGAGGGCATGGGAAAAGGCGGGAATAGGCGCAGTCATGGAAGCTCCAGCTAGGGTTATGGCACCGATGCTAAGGGTGAGGTTTCATCACAACAAACGAGTAATTTTCATGAAATAAGTCTGGAATGGAATAAATCCCACAAACCGGACGGCTTGGGTACGATAGCCGCCTCTTGCGGGAGTCGCACCATGGGTATCACGCTGCGCCAGCTCCGGGCCTTCTGCGCCGTATACGAGCTGAAGAACTTCACCCGCGCCGCCGAGGCGCTCAACCTGACGCAGTCCACCGTCAGCAAACTCTGCTCCGAACTGGAGAAGGCGATAGGCATGGCGCTGTTCGAACGCTCGGCGCGCGGCGTCGAACTGCTGGAGGGCGCGCCCGAGCTGTATGCCTATGCGCAGGAAACCTTCGGTTCGCTGCGCGCGGCCGAACGCAGCCTGAGCAGCCTGGCCGGCCTGGAGCGCGGCGAGGTCTCCATCGCGGCCTCGCCCATCATGATGCACACGCTGATCGCGCCGGTGGTGGCGCAATTCCACGCACGACATCCCAACATCGTCTTCGACCTGCATGAACTCACCGGCGACGAAGCCACCGAACACGTGTTGCACGGCAAGGCCGATCTCGGCCTGGTGGCCATGGAAAGCCAGGACCCCAGGCTGGATTGCCGCGTCGTCTACCGCGGCCCCATGTTTGCCGTGGTGCCCGCCGGCCACCCCTTGGCGCAGCACGAAGAGACGCGTTGGCGCGAGCTGGCCCGCTACCCGCATATCCTGCTGCGCGGCACCTATACCGTGCGCCGCAAGATGGACCAGATCCTGCAGGAACAGGGACTGACAGTGCGCAGCGTGGCTCAGACCGGCAGCCTGACCACCGCCTTCGCCATGATCCGCGGGGGCATGGGCATTACCGTCATGCCGGGCTATGTACGCCACGTCTGCCAGGAGATGGGCCTGAAGGCGCTGAGCATCGCCGACCGGCCCCAGGCCCTGCACGAGCTGTCCGTCCTGCGCCGGGCCGACTACCGGCTGTCGCGCGCCGCGGCCGCGTTTCTCGCCGCCTTCGAGGCCCATCTCGCTGAACAGGGACAGCCCGCCGCGGCCGGCAATTCATCTCTTTCTTGAATGCCTTCATGACAATTAATCAATTGTTTGCATGATGAACCGCTCCCATCATTGACGCGTCGAGGCCCCCGCCCTACGCGCCATCCGCAAGGTCGCCTCGACGCCATAACCAAGCAGGGCAAACCAGCCCGCAGGACGAGGAGACCTACGACATGACACTCAAGCCTGGCCTGAAGCAGCTGCTGACGCTGCTGGCCGTCCTTCCCGCCATTGCCGCCGCCGACACCTATCCGGCCAAGCCCGTCACCCTGGTGGTGGCCTATGCCCCGGGCGGCATGACCGACATCCTGACGCGCCGCATCGCGGCCGATCTGCAGACCCGCCTGGGCAAGCCCTTCGTGGTCGAGAACAAGCCGGGCGCGACCGGCCAGATTGCCACCGAGTACGTGTCGCGGCAGAAGCCGGACGGCTACACCATCCTGGTGGGCGCGACCAGCCACGTGATCAACCCCGCCATGAAGAAGCTGCCCTACAACGCCCGCAAGGACTTCGCTCCCGTGGCGCTGCTGGCCGTCAGCCCCAACTTCCTGCTGGTCAATGCCAACCAGGGCATCAAGACTTTCGCCGACTTCAAGGCCTATGCGCAGAAGCAGGCCTCGGTACCCTACGGCACGGCCGGCACCGGCGGCGCGCCCCACATCGTGGGCGAACTGCTGCGCGCACAGAGCGGCCTGCCGCTGATGCACGTGTCCTATCGCGGCGCGGGTCCCGCCATGACGGATCTGGTGTCGGGCCAGGTGCCCTTCGGCATGGCTGAATCCGTGACCGCCAACGCCTACCTTCAGTCAGGCAAGATCGTGCCGCTGGCCATCGCCTCGGCGCAGCGGCAATCCCGCTACCCCGACGTCCCCACGCTCAACGAACTGGGCTACAAGGGCTTCGACCTCAGCACCTGGGTAGGCGTCTACGCACCGGCCGGCACGCCCGCCGACATCGTGCAGACGCTGAACAGCGAAATCCGCAAGTCGGTGATGCAGCCCGCCACGCAGGAATACATCCGCTCGACCGGCTCCGAACCCGGCGACTTGGATCTGGCCCAATACCAGAAGTTCGTCAGCGACGAAATGGACAAATGGCAGGCCGTCATCTCCCAGGCCGGAGTCAAGGATGAGTGAGGTCCGCATCGGCTCGCTGTCGCCGGAAGCCTATTTTGCCGAGGCGCTGCGCGCGGGACGGCTGGAGGTCCAGATGTGCCGCAGCTGCGGGCTCTCGTTCTTTTTCCCGCGCACGCACTGCACCCACTGCCGCTCGCAGGAATACGCCTGGCGGCCCATGCGCGCCGGCGCCACGCTCTATTCCTATTCCGAGATCCCGGCCACGCCGCAGGCGCCCGCGCGCAACGTGATCCTGGCCGACATGGACGAAGGCTTCCGCATGATGTCCACGCTGCTGGATGAAGGCGAGCTGCGCATCGGCATGCGGCTGATGGCCCGGCCCGACCCGCAGCGCGCCCGGGTGGTGTTCGGAAAGGAAGCGCCATGACGGACTGGAACAAGAACCTGCGCGGCGCCATCGCCATCACCGGCTGCGCCACGGCAGGCATCGGCGACGCAGGCGGCCTGAACGAGCTGGAGATCACCTCGCTGGCGGTGCACGCCGCCGTGCGCGACGCCGGCCTGCGCATGGAGGACATCGACGGCCTGATGAGCGCCAGCCTGTCCTCGTCGATGTGGCTGAACAAGCTCTCCGAATACCTGGGCCTGTACCCGCGCTTCATGGACAGCACCCAGATCGGCGGCGCCTCATTCGTCGGCCACCTGCTGGTCGCCGCAGCGGCGATCCAGGCCGGCCTGTGCCGCAACATCGTGATCGCCTACGGCGCCGCCCCGCGCGGCGGCAACGGCGTCTCCGCGACTTCCGGCGCCCGCGCGCGGCTGGATCCGTTTCCCTACGAGGAACCGTTCCAGCCCTTCAATCCGCCGACCAGCTACGCGCTGGCGACACGCCGCCACATGCATGAATACGGCACCACCCGCGAGCAATTGGCCGAAGTGGCAGTGGCCGCGCGCGCCTGGGCGCGGTTGAACCCGGAAGCCTACAAGCGCGAGCCCCTGTCCATCGCCGACGTGCTGGCCGCGCGGGTGATCTCCTCGCCGCTGACCGCGCGCGACTGCTGCCTGGTGACCGATGGCGCGGGCGCCATCGTGGTCACCGCCGCAGACCGCGCCGATGCCGCCCGGCCCGTGTACGTCCAGGGCACTGCCATGGCGCATTCGCATCGGCAGATCGCCTGCATGGCCGACCTGACGCGCACCGTGGCGGGACAGAGCGCGGATCTGGCGCGCGAGCGGGCCGGCGTGGCGCTGGCCGATATCGACCTGGTGCAGCTCTATGACGCCTTCACCATCAATCCCGTCCTGTTCCTGGAGGACATGGGGTTCTGCGCCAAAGGGGAAGGCGGCGCCTTCGTGTCGGGCGGACGCATCGCCCCTGGCGGCGAACTGCCGGTGAACACCAACGGCGGCGGGCTGTCCTGCGTCCACCCCGGCATGTACAGCATGTTCGGCTTGGTGGAAGCGGTGCGCCAGTTGCGCGGCGAATGTGGCGAACGGCAAGTGAAACAGGCGCGCACGGCGCTCGTGCACGGCAATGGCGGGGTGTTGAGCGCCCAGGCCACGACCGTGCTGACCAATTGGATGGACTGAAGGAGATTCGACATGCTGGAAGGCAAAGTAGTGGTCGTCACCGGCGCGGCCAACGGCATCGGCCGCGCCGCGGCGGTGGCCCTGGCCGCGCAAGGCGCGCGCGTGGTGGTCAATGATCTGAATGTGTCGCTGGACGGCACCAGCGCCTCGCAGAGCACGGCCGCGCAGGTGGTCGAGGAAATCCGCGCCGCCGGCGGCGAGGCCATCGCCAATGGCGATTCGGTGGCTGAATACGCCAGCGCGCAGCGCATCATCGAGGCTGCCGCCGACGCCTACGGCCGGGTGGACGCGGTGGTGAACAACGCCGGCATCGTGCGCGACAAGATGTTCCACAAGCTCACGCCCGAAGATTTCGACGCCGTGGTCAAGGTGCATCTGTACGGCTGCTTCAACCTCAGTCACGCCGCCGCGCGCCACTTCCGTGAACAGGGCGGCGGCAGCCTGATCAACATGACCTCCAACTCGGCGGTGATCGGCAACCGCGGCCAGGCCAACTATTGCGCCGCCAAGCTCGGCGTCGTCGGCCTGTCCAAGGCCATGGCGCTGGACATGGCCGCCTTCAACGTGCGCTCGAACTGCATCGCCCCCCTGGCCTGGAGCCGCATGACCGAAACCATCCCGGCCAAGACCGAGGAGCAGGCGCGCCACGTCGAGAAGATCCGCCGCATGGGACCCGAGACTATTGCGCCGCTGATCTGCCACCTGGCGTCGGACGCTTCCGCCGACGTGTCCGGCCAGGTGTTCGCGATCCGCCTGAACGAGATCTTCCTGATGAGCCAGTCACGCCCGGTGCGCTCGGTGCACCGCTCGGACGGCTGGACCACGGAAAGCATCGCCGGACACGGCATGGCCGCGCTGCGCGCCTCCTTCATGCCGCTGGACACGTCCGCCCAGGTGTTCGCCTGGGATCCGGTCTGAGGCTGCCATGGCGCTGGACTACCGCAGCCTGAAGGCCCACGCCTTCGCGCCCGAACGCCAGTTCTATGGCGAGGATGACTGCATCCTCTACGCCCTGGGCGTGGGCGCCGGCCTGGCCGAAGACGACCCCGTCGGCGACGAAACCCGGTTCATCTACGAGCAGGGCCTGCGCGCCCTGCCCGCCATGGCCTGCGTGCTGGCCTATCCCGGCTTCTGGATGCGCGAGCCGCGCCACGGCCTGGACTGGGGCCAGGTCGTGCATGGCGAGCAGCGCATGCGCTTCGCGCGCCGCCTGCCCGCCGGCGGCGAAGTCACCTGCCAGATGGAAGTCGCGCGCATCGCCGACAAGAGCCCTGGCGCCTTCGTCGTGACGCGGCGCATGCTGAGCGACGCTGCCACGGGACAGGAAATCGCCGTCATCGAACAGCTGAACATCTGCCGTGGCGACGGCGGTTACTCCCGCGGCGACGCCGCGCTCAGCGACGCGCTGGACGCCCCTATCCCCGCGCCGCCCGCGACGCCGCCGGACAGTGTCATCGTCCTGCCCACCAGCCGTAACCAGGGCGCGCTGTACCGCCTGAATGCCGACCGCAATCCGCTGCACGTGGATCCGGCCAGCGCGCGGCGGGCGGGCTATGAACGCCCCATCCTGCATGGCGCGGCGCTGCTGGGCATGGTCAACCGCGCACTCGAAGCCTGCCTGCGGCAACTGCCCGGCCTGCGGCTGGGTGGACTGGACCTGCGCTTCATGGCGCCGGTCTATCCCGGGCTGGACGTGGCGGTTTCGTTATGGCGGCAGCCGCAGGGCATGGCCCTGGCCTGTCATCAGGCCGGCTCCCTGTGCGCCCAGGGCCGCGCAACCTGGGCCAAGGAGGAACAATGAAAGACAAGACTTGCGCAAACGCCGAAGAAGCCCTGCGCGGCGTCGAATCCGGCGCCGTGATCTTCGTCGGCGGCTTCGGCGGCTCGGGCATACCCGCGCGCCTGCTGGCTGGCCTGCTGGCCAAGCGGGACGTGGGCGACCTGACCCTGATCAACAACAACGCCGGCGCGGGCGAGGCCAGCTTCCTCGCCCTGGTGGCCTCGGGCCGCGTCAGCCGTATCGTCTGCTCCTACCCGCGCATGCCGGGCAACGAGGTGATCCGCGAGCGGGTGCGGGCGGGCAGCCTGGCCGTGGAGGTCATGCCCCAGGGCACCCTGGTCGAACGCATCCGTGCGGGCGGCGCCGGCATGGGACCGTTCTACTCGCCCACGGGTTATGGCACGCCGCTGGCCGAAGGCCGCGAGACGCGCATGTTCGGCGGCCGCGGCTACGTGCTGGAAGAGCCGCTGCGCGCGGACTACGCCTTCATCCGCGCCCACCAGGCAGACCCGTTGGGCAATCTGGTCTACCGCCGCGCCCAGCGCAACTTCGGGCCGGTCATGTGCATGGCGGCCCGCAACACCATCGTCGAAGTCGAAGAGATCCTGCCCTGCGGCGCACTCGATCCCGACGCCATCGTCACGCCCAGCCTGTTCGTGCACCGCCTGTTGGGGAGCCCGCAATGAAACGACTGTCACGCGAGCAACTGGCCACCCTGGTGGCCGCCGACCTGCCGGCGGGCGCCGTGGTCAACCTGGGCATAGGCATGCCCACCATGGTGACCGACCGCCTCGACCCCGCGCGCGGCGTGCAGCTGCACAGCGAGAACGGCATCCTCGGCATGCGCCTGCTGCAAGACCACGAGCCCGCCGACGGCGACCTCATCAACGCCAGCAAGCAGTCGATCGCGCTCACTGAAGGCGCGGCCATCTTCGACCACGTCTATTCTTTTTCCATCATGCGCGGCGGCCACATCGACATCACGGTGCTGGGCGCGTTCGAGGTCTCCAGCCAGGGTGACCTGGCCAACTGGTCGCTGGGCGCGGACGATCCCATGCCGTCCGTGGGCGGAGCCATGGACCTGGCCGTGGGCGCGCGCAACGTCTGGGTCATGATGGAAGCGCTGACCCGCGAGGGCGCGCCGCGCCTGCGCGGCCGCTGCACCCTGCCCCTGACCGGCGCCGGCGTGGTCGGGCGGGTCTATGCCGACATCGGCATCTTCGACGTGCGCGATGGGGCCTTCGTGCCGCTGGCCCTGGTAGTCGGCCTGCCGCCCTCCGAACTGCACCGCTGGATCGACGCGCCCGTGCGCATCGCGGACGCACCGCGCGTCCTGCATCCCAACTCCTGATCGCTCTCAACCATGATACGCACCGAACATTTTCTCGAAGACGCCGAGGCCTGGCTGCGCACCGCGCTGGCCCAGCTGCGCGAACAGTATCCGGTCACTGCCTCGCACAGCCAGGAATGCCGCCAGGCCTGGAACCGCATGCTGTGCGCGGCCGACCTCATCGCGCTCACCTGGCCGCGCGAGTACGGCGGCCGCGAACTCAGCACCGCCACGCTGATCGCCTTCCATGAACTGTGCGCGCGCCTGCATGCGCCGCAGCCCATCAACAGCATCGCGCATGCGATCCTGGCGCCCACCCTCCTGCGCTTCGGCACGCCCGCGCAGAAGGCGCAATTCCTGCCCGGCATCCGCAATGGCAGCGAGATCTGGTGCCAGGGCTACTCCGAGCCCCAGACCGGTTCGGACCTTTCTTCCGTGCGTACCCGCGCCAAACCGGATGCGGCCGGCTGGCGCGTCAGCGGCCGCAAGATCTGGACCACCCAGGCGCATCTGGCCAAATGGTGCTTCGCGCTGGTGCGCACCGATCCCGACAGCCAGGCCCACCGCGGCCTGAGCTTCATGCTCATCGACATGCAGGCCGAGGGCGTGCGGGTCGAGCCCATACGCCAGATGACGGGCGAGGCCGACTACAACGAAGTGCTGTTCGACGCCACGCCGGTTCCCGAGGGCCGCATCCTGGGCGCACCCGGCGAAGGCTGGCGCATCGCCATGGCCGCCGCCGAGTACGAGCGCGGCATCTACTTCATGCCGCGCGTCATCCAGCTGGAAGACGAACTGCGGCAACTCACCGGGGCGCTGGCGCAGGCCACGCTGGACGCGGACGAACGCGCCGTGCAGGCGCGGCGCGCGCGCGACCTGGCGGATCTGTGCCAGGTCATACGCTGGCGCGTGGATCGCGTGCTGCGCCAGGTGGCCGCGGGCGACACGCCCGGCATCGACGGCGCCATGCTCAAGCTGCTGTGGAGCGAAACCCGCCAACGCATCTGGGAACAGCGCGTGGAACTGCTGGGCGAGGCCGCCCTGCTCGGCCCGCAGGCCGGCGCGCCCCATGCCGGCACGGCCAGCGTGCTGCGCGAATTCCTGTGGTCACGCGCCGAGACCATTGTGGCCGGCACCTCGGAAATCCAACGCAATATCGTGGGCGAACGCCTGCTCGGCCTGCCCAAGGACAGGGGACAACATGCATAGCGAAATCAGGACACTGCTGTCCTCCACCTTCGGCCGCCTGCTGGAGCAACAGCATCCCGCCGCTTACGCCCGACGCGCGCTACCCGCGGACGACGGCGCCCAGCGCGCCCTGTGGAAGGAACTGGCCGAAGGCGGCTGGCTTGAAGCAGGATCGGAAGCCTTCCAGGCCGAATACGGCCCCGGCACGCAACTCATGGGCGAATGGGCCGGACGCGCCCTGCTTACCCTGCCCTATGGCGCCTCGGCGTTTCTTGCCAGCGCGCTGCTGGAGCAAACGCCCGCCCTGTCGGAAGTCGTGCTGGACCTGGCGGCGCATCCGGCCAGCATCCGCTGCGACCGCGCCGGCGACGAGCAAGGCTGGATCGACGCCTACGGCCCCACGGCCCAGTACCTGCGTCTGAGCCGCCAGGACGAAGGCTGGCGGCTGGCGCGCTACGACCCGGCGATGCTCGAATCCGTGCAGGGCCTGGATCCCACCGTGGCGCTGGCCCGCCTGCGCGGATCAGCGGTAGCGCAAGCTGCTCTGCCGTCTGCGCAGGCTTTACCCGCACTGCAGAACCATCTGGCCTTCCTGCTGGCGCAGTTGGTTGGCACCGCCAGCGCCTCGCTGGACCTGGCCATCGCCTACGCCAAGGAACGCGAACAGTTCGGCCGGCCCATCGGACAATTCCAGGCGATCAAGCACGCCCTGGTCGACGCCTGGACCGGATTGGACAACAGCCGCTACGCCGTGGAGGCCTTGCTGGCCGCGCGCGATTCGGCCGACCCGGAGCTTGCCGCATTGTCCGCCCGCCTGGCCGCCAGCGCCTCGCGGCGCGCCGTGAAGCTCTCCATCCAGGTGCATGGCGGCATAGGCTTCTCGTGGGAGCACGATGCCCAGCTTTACCTGAAGCGCGCCTACCGCCTGGCGGTCGAGGTCGAACGGCTGGCCGCGCTGATGCGAGACTAGCGTCCCAGTCATACCCCCGCCAGACGCGGCGCCGATACAGGGTCATCGAATACGGCCGTTAAACAAGGGGCCATTAACATAGCGGTTTTCCACAGCCGCTTTCCCTTGCGGGTCCCGGCGCGGCGCAACCGCGCCCGCCAGGATCCTCCAAGCCCGATGATCCACGTCCCGCACCCGCCCAACCGCCTGACCTCCTATTACTGGAACGGCGACGCCATGCGCAGCCGCAGCGTCAGCGGCACCGTGCTGACCGGCACGCTGGACCTGCCCGCGCCGCCCGCCCGCCTGCTGGCGGACTGGGAGCGCGAGATGGCCACGCGCCTGTTCCTGGAACCCGGGGACGTGGAGCAGATGCCCCTGGCCCGCACACAGGCGCGCTGGCCTGAGTACGGTCTGTGCCTGCAAGCCATGGGCGACTGGATGCTCGGCCTGGGACTGCCCGGCGTGCTGGCATCCGCCGACATCGCCCTCATGGCTTGCCGCGGCGCCCGCTACCACCATGACGGCGGGCAATATGGCAGTGCCGCCTTCTGCAATCTGTTCCTGAGCGACGACCGCGGCCTGGACGTGCACTTCCCGGCTACCGGCCTGCGCATTCCCCTGGTGCGCGGCACGGCCATGATCTTCGACACCGGCCAGCCGCATGGCGTCATCCTGCGCCGCGGCACGGGCTTTCACGAGGCCGACTTCGCCGCCGGCCTGGACCTGGCGCAATTGTTCCTGACCTGGGAACTGCCCGTCGAAGATCCTCGCGTCGCAGATGCGCTCGGCATCGAATTCGATGCCGATCCGGCCACCGCCGCGCGGCTGGACGAGGAGCAGCTACGCGTGGACGGAGCGCGGGCAGTGGTCGATCCGGCATCGGGAAGGTGGCAGGCGGCTGTTTGAACAGATCAGCCCATCGCCGTGCCACATCTTTATCTCAAGGACACACTTCAAAAAGTCCAAATAATGGACTTAAATTCAAACAAGCCGCTTCGATGAAGTACGCTCCGTTCGAACACCGCCTCCCATCATTTCAGCAAAATTCCGATTCTATTAAGTGTCAATAGGATCGCGGAAATCGACCGTCATTTCCAATCCGAGCAACTCGCCGCTACATTTTCCGGCATCACATATCTCAATATATGGACCTATCTCATTGACCTGAGTTTACCGGCGCCCATACCATTTGTTGGCTGCAGCACGCCCGTGCGTCCCGCCCTGGCGTGCTCGGAGCCGGCCTGGATGGACGCCCGCACAACCGTCCGGCACTCGAAAACCAATTTAGGAGACGGCGGTGTTGCCACAAGGGTTTATTCACAAGATGCATGCGCGCATTGCGTTATGCGCGGTCATGGCCTCGACGGCGTGGGCCGCTCACGCCTCGGAGGCCTATCCCTCCGGCCCGATCAAGCTGATCGTTCCCTACGCCGCCGGCGCCAGCACCGATGCGTTGGCGCGGGTCGTCGGCAAGGAAATGTCGGAAACGCTCAAGCAGCCGGTCGTGGTCGAAAACAAGGCCGGCTCCGGCGGCGTGCTGGCGGCCGATTTCGTCAAGCGGCAAAAGCCCGATGGCTACACCTTCATGTTGACGACGGACGGCATCCTCTCGGTCAACCCCGCCATGTACCAGACGCTGGCCTATGACCCGCTGAAGGACTTCAGCCCCTTGTCGGTGGCGGTCGCCGTGCCGCTGGTGCTGGCGGTGACGCTGGACTCGCCCTTCAAGACGGCGGAAGACCTGATCGCCTATGCCCGCGACTATCCCGGCAAGTTGAGCTATGGCTCCGCGGGCGTGGGCAGCTCACAGCATATGGCCGGCGCGCTGCTCGCGGACCTGGCCGACGTGAAGATCACGCACGTTCCCTACCGCGGCGGCGCCCCCGCCATGGTCGACTTGCTGGGCGGCCATATCGACATGATGTTCGTGCAGACCGCCTCCGCCAAGGAGCTGACCGAAAAAGGCAAGCTGCGCCTGCTCGGCATAGGCAGTCCGAAGCGCAGCGACATCCTGCCCGAGGTCCGTACTTTCGACGAGATCGGGCTCAAGGGCTACGACTCCGACACCTGGTACGGCTTCAACATGCCGGCGCAGGCCGACCCCGCCGTGGTCAAGACGCTCAACGCCGCCATCGTGAAGGCATTGCAGCAACATCGCGCGAGCCTGGAAGCCCAGGGCTATACCATCGTCGCCAGCAGCCCCGAAGCCATGCAGAAGAGCGTCGAGCTCAACATCCCGAAATGGCGCGAGCTCGCCAAGAAGGCTGGCGTCTATCAGCAGCAATGACGCATTCCGGAGCGGACGCGCATCCGCTTCCTTGTAGACCGCGCCCGAACCACTCCTCGGCGGGCGCCATCCTGTTGGTTGTTTCATGCCTATATCAAACGCTTCAAACCCGGCCGCGCTGGCAGGCCTGGCCGTGCTCGACCTTGCGGGCCCGCTGGGCAACTACTGCGGCAAGCTATACGCCGACATGGGCGCCGACGTGATCCTGGTCGAACCCTTGACTGGCGCGCCTACCCGGCGGACAGGCCCCTATGTGACTGGCAGGCAGGGACAGCCCGACGCCAGCCTCACCTTCCAATACCAGAACACCAGCAAGCGCAGCATCGCCATTGACCTGGATTCGGCCAGCGGCCAGGCCGTCTTCCGCAGGCTTGCCGGCATCAGCCACCTCGTCATCGAAAGCGAGCAGCCTGGCGTCATGCAGCGCCGCGGCCTGGACCATGCATCCTTGGCCCGCGAACGTACCGGTCTGGTGATGGCCAGCATTACCGCCTTCGGACAGGATGGGCCGTATGCGCACTGGCAGGCGACCGATCTCACGGCCATGGCCATGGGCGGCATGCTGTACCTGGCCGGCTATCCCGACACCGCGCCCATGGTGGCCTGCGGCGAGCAGGCTGTCGGCGCGGCCAACCTGTTTGCCGCCGTCGCTTCGATGGCTGCCCTGCATGACGCGGAGAATGGCGGCAGCGGGCAGCATGTCGACGTATCGATGCAGGAATGCGTGGTGCTCGGCATGGAAAACGCCGTGCAGTTCTACGACCTGGAAGGCACCGTGCGCAAGCGCAATGCCGGCACGCAACGCCTGGCGGGAACGGGCGCGTTCGCCTGCGCCGACGGCTATGTCTACATGATGGCGGGCGGCATCGGCAGCAACCGGTTCTGGTCTGTCACCACCGAATGGCTGATCGGCGAAGGCGTGGCTGGCTCCAAGCAGTTCCGCGAGGCGCGCTGGACCGATCAGGCATTCCTGGCCACGGACGAGGCCAAGTCGATTTTCGACCAGGTGTTCACGCCCTATGTGCGGACCCGCAGCAAGGCGCAACTGGAACGGATGGGCCGCGAGCACCGCATTCCAATCGCGCCCATCTGCGACGCGAGCGACATCGCGGGCAACGTCCAGCGCGAGTACCGAAACTATTTCGAGGACGTGGCTGGCGTCGACGGCACCCCGCTGCGCATGCCCGGCGCGCCCTATCTGCTGAGTGAAACGCCATGGCGGCTGTATCGCCGCGCGCCCGGCCTGGGAGAACACACGCGCGAAATCCTGTCGCGAGCAGGCCTGGCGGCCGCCGAGCAAGAACAGCTTATCGCTCAGGGGGTTGTGCAATGAAGCGCTTGTTGAAGGACGTCCGGGTCATCGATTTCTCCTGGATCGGAGCGGGCTCCTACACCACCAAGATCCTGGCTGACCTGGGCGCCGACGTCATCAAGATCGAGACCGCGGCCCGGCTCGATACCCTGCGTCTCACCAAGCCGTTCAAGGACGGCATATCAGGCGTCAACCGCAGCGGCTACTTCGCCGACCGCAACTCCAGCAAGCGCAGCATCACGCTGAACGCCAAGCACCCGGAGGGCCTGGCCTTGGCCAAGCGCCTCGCGGCCGATGCGCACCTGGTCACGAACAACTTCACGCCCGGCGTCATGGACAAGCTCGGCCTCGGCTACGAGGCTTTGCGCAACGTGAATCCCAGCCTGGTCTATGCATCCATGTCCGTGCAGGGCGCCGAAGGCCCCGACAAGAATGCGCTTGGCTACGGCCTGACCATTGCGGCTGTAACGGGCCTGCTGCACATGACCGGCTTGCCCGGCCGCGAACCTGCGGGGACTGGCACCAACTACCCCGACCACATCCCCAATCCCGGGCATACGGCTTTCGCCATACTCGCGGCGCTGCGGCACCAGCGGCGCACGGGCCAGGGACAGTTCATCGACCTGGCGCAAGTAGAGTCCACCCAATCCATGATGGGCCCAGACCTGATGGACTACTTCGCCAATGGCGTCGTGCAAACGCGGCGAGGCAATCGGCATCCCGAACGCGCGCCCCAGGGCGTTTACCGCTGTGCGGGCGCGGACCGCTGGATCGCCCTGAGCGTCTGCTCCGATGAACAATGGCTGGCCTTGGCGGACGCCTTGCGCCTGCAAGCGCCGCCCCAATGGAACGGGTTGCCCGGACGGCTTGCCGAACATGACGCCATCGATGCCGCGATCCAGGTTGCCACCTGCGCTTGGGATGCCTGCGATCTGGCCGCGGTCCTGCAGGCTCGCGGCATCGCCGCGGGCATGGTCCAAGACGCGCGCGACGTCCTGGAGCGGGATCCGCAACTGGCGGCGCGCGGCCACTGGGTCACGCTGGATCACCCCGAAGTCGGCCCCAGCACCTACAACAGCGCGCCCTACCGCTATTCCCAGGCCTGCTCTACGCCGACCTCACCCGCGCCGCTGCTGGGACAGCACACCCGGGAAGTGTGCCGCGAGCTGCTCGGCCTGGACGACCCGGCTATCGATCAACTGACCCGTGACGGCGTACTCGCCTGACGCGATCCCTACCCGAACCTGCAGGAGAGCCGACATGGCACTACTCATAGACGTCGCGAACCACGTGGCGACCATCACGCTGAACCGGCCCGAAGCCCTGAACAGCATCGACCCCGAAACGCGCGCGGAATTGCGTGGCGCCTGGCGCCGGATCAAGGAAGACGACAACATCCGCGTGGCGGTGCTGACCGGCGCCGGCGAGAAAGCCTTCTGCACTGGCTCCGACCTGAAGAAGACCATGCCGCCGAAGGAGAGCTTCGCGCAGCAGAGTTTCGGGCAGGCCAGCTCCGACCACTTGTTGGCAGACCTGGACACAGACAAGCCGCTCATTTGCGCAATCAACGGTTATGCCATGGGCGGCGGCCTGGAATTGGCCCTGGCTTGCGATATCCGCATCGCCTCCGAGAACGCGCAGTTCGCCCTGTCCGAAGTCCGGCTGGGCAGCATTCCGGGCGCCGGCGGCACGCAGCGCCTGCCGCGTGCCATCGGCACCTCCAACGCCATGCTCATGCTGCTGACCGGCGACCGTGTCGACGCGGCCGAGGCGCTGCGCATCGGTCTGGTCAGCAAGGTGGTGCCGCAGGCCGAGCTGCTGCCCGCGGCACTGGCAATTGCCGCGCGCATCGCGGGCAATGCGCCCTTGTCGGTGCGCGCCATCAAGCGCCTGGTCCATAGCGGCCTGGACATGCCGCTGCCCGCGGCCATCGACGCCGAGCGCTATGTGTTCGGACTGTTGCGCGACACCGAAGACCGGATAGAAGGCCGCAAGGCCTTCCAGGAAAAGCGCTCGCCCGTCTATCGCGGCCGCTGAACCCCAGCCATTCATCATGCGCGCGCCGCCGGCGCCGCGCCGAAACACGAGAAAAGGAACCCGCATGGATTTCGAGTTGCCCGAAGAGTCCCGCATGGTACGGGACACCGTCGCCCGCTTCGTCAAGGAAGAACTGATTCCGCACGAAGCCTTGATCATCCGCCGCGAATCCGAACGCGGCTTCAGCGATACCCCCATCATTCCGCCGGAGCTCGAGGCCACCTTGCAGGACAAGGCCAGAAGCATCGGCCTGTGGGGCATCGACGTCCCCGAGGAATTTGGCGGCCAGGACCTGGGCATGCTGACCAAGTGCCTGGTCGTGGAGCAGCTCAAGCACAGCGTCGTGCCTTTCGTCCTTCCCCCTGAAAGCCCCAATCTCTTCCTGCTCAAGGAACTGTGCCGGGGCGATCAGGTCGACCGCTACCTGCTGCCCTATTCCCGCGGCGAAAAGAAAAGCTGCCTGGCCCTGTCCGAGCCGGGCGCCGGATCGGACGCCGCCGCCATCAAGACGCGGGCGGAACGCAAGAACGGCAAGTGGCTGCTCAACGGCACCAAGCTGTGGATCAGCAACGCGCGCCGTTCAGACTTCATGATCGTGATGGCGTTGACGGATCCCGCCGCGGGCAAGAGCGGCGCCTACACCGCCTTCCTGGTCGACAAGGGCACGCCGGGGCTGACCATCCCGACCTCGTTTCCGATGATCGGCGAATACCATCCTTATGAAGTGGTGCTCGACAACGTCGAACTCGACGACAGCCAGGTGCTGGGCGAAGTAGGTGGCGGCTTCGCGCCGATTTCCAAGCGCCTGGGCGTGAGGCGCCTGGAAATCGCCTCG
The DNA here is from genome assembly GCF_013267355.1 of Achromobacter pestifer. NCBI lineage: Bacteria > Pseudomonadati > Pseudomonadota > Betaproteobacteria > Burkholderiales > Alcaligenaceae > Achromobacter > Achromobacter pestifer. The sequence continues at coordinate 3,986,869 of NZ_CP053985.1, read as the reverse complement.
CGCTGCCTGGGCCTGGCAACGCGCTGCCTGGAAATGATGATCGAGCAGGCCAATACCCGCCACACGTTCGGCGCCCCCCTGGCCGACCGCCAGGCCGTCCAGTGGTGGATCGCCGACAGCTACCAGGAAATCGAAATGCTGCGGCTGATGGTCTATCGCATGGCCTGGAAAATGGATCAAGGCGATGCCGACGTGCGCCGCGATGGATCGCTGGTCAAGGTGCAGGGCACGGAGATGATCACGCGCGTGGTGGACCGCGCCATCCAGCTTTTCGGCGGCATGGGCGTGTCCAAGGAACTGCCGCTGGAGTACATCTCCCGCATGTGCCGCGTCATGCGCATCGTCGAAGGTCCCAGCGAAGTGCACCGCTGGATCATTGCGCGGGACTTGCTGCGCAACGGCCTGCCGTCGGCGTAAGGGCCTGGCCCACAGCCACATCGACATGGACTCCTACAGCTCGATTTCCCACTCATTGCGCTTGCACGCGGGCGCCGATGCACTCAAGCACCTGCCTCGGGAGCTCGGCAGGTTGAATGCGCGGCGCGCCTTCATCCTGTGCGGCCAGAGTGTGGCCACGCGCACCCCTTTGCTGCACAGGCTGCGCGAGTTGCTCGGCGCGTCCTGCGCGGGCGCCTACACGCGCATCGGCAAGGATGCGCCGCTGCAGGATGTGCTGGCCGCTGTGGACGCCGCGCGCGCCAGCGAGGCGGACCTGCTGATTGCCGTGGGCGCCGGCAGCGTGCTGAAGGCGGCGCGCGTGGCCGCCATCCTGCTTGCGGAGTCCGGCGATCCGCTCAGCCTGGCGACGCAGTACGCCGTGGGAATGCCTCCCGTCAGTCCGCGACTGCTCAAGCCCAAGCTGCCGCTCATTAACGTGCTGACGGCGGCCACTTCGGCCCAGAACCGGTCCGGCGCCGCCCTGCGGGCAGCCGACGGCGGCGCGCGCCTGGAATTCTTCGACCCCAAGACCCGTCCCGCCGCCATCTTCTGGGACAGCGAGGCCCTGCTGACCGCGCCGCCATCGCTGGCGGCGTCCACTGGCGTCGCGGTTTTCTGGCGCTCGTTGATGAATGCGGGCGCGATCCGCGGCGCCAACCCCTTGGTGCAGGCCTCGCGGCTGCACGCCTATGCGCTGGCCCGCCAGGCGCTGCCGCGGCTGCATGACCCGCGCGACGCCCAAGCCCGGCTGGACATGTGCGCCGCCGCGCTGCTGCAAAACCGTGACGAAGACGACGGCGGCCGTCCGTTCGACGCCCACTGGATCGCGCGGGTGGTCTATGCACTGGGCGCCGCGCTGTTCAACCGCTATGCCCATCTGGACCAGGGCGCGACCCATGCCATCCTGACCGGCCCCGCCATCCTCTGCTTTGGCGATCTGTGTCCGGAGGCGGTCCAGGAAATGAGCGCCATGCTCGGCCTGCCAGCATCGGCCGTCGCCGATCCTTCACGGCTCGTGGCCGCCATCGACGAACTATTGCGGCCCCTGGGCTTGCCGGCGCGGTTGAGCGACCTCTCCGTGCCGGCCGACGGCATGGCCGCGGTCATCGATGCCGCAATGTTCAACTTCAATGCGGACCGCGAGCGGGAGCTGTCCCGGCACCGGGACCGCCTTGCCGACCTGCTGCGCCAGGCGCTCTGAGCGCCCTGGGGCCAGGATCCCCCATACTCAGGAAACTTGATGATTGCCGCCGCCCTCACCATTGCCCGATATGCCACGGCACACCCCGCGACGGGTACCTATGCCCACCTCTCGCTGGAGGTAGCCCGGGCTCTGATCGATACCGTGGGCGTTGCCGTTGCCGGCCGCCTCGAGCCGGTGTCCGCCATCGCCCTGAAATACGGAGCCGGCGCGGGCGCAACAGCCACCGCCCAGGCTTGGGGCAGGCGGGATCCGCTGCCGCCGCAAGCCGCCGCCTTCTACAACGGCGTCGCGGGCCACGTCCTGGATTACGACGACGTCAGCTCGCCTCTGCGCGGCCATCCCAGCATAGCCCTGCTGCCGCCGCTGGTGGCGCTGGCCCAGGCGCGCGACCTGCCGGGCGCGCAGCTGGTCGACGCTTATGTCGTCGGCTTCGAGATCCTTGTGAAGCTGGCACGCGCCATGGTGCATGAGCATTACGCCAAAGGCTGGCATGCCACCACGACGCTCGGCACCGTGGCGGCGGCGGTGGCTTGCGCCCGTCTTCTTGGCTTGAGCGAAATGCAGACCGTGCACGCCATCGGCATCGCCGTGGGCCAGGCGGCGGGCACGCGCGGCAACTTCGGCACCATGGCAAAGTCCTTCCAGGCCGGACATTGCGCGGCGTCCGGACTGCGCGCCGCCCTGCTGGCCGAACTGGGCATGGATGCCGCCATCGACGCCCTGGATGGATCACAGGGCTTCATGCGCCTTTACGGCCAGCACGAACCGCTTGCTCCGGTGCTGGCAGGCCTGGGCATTGAACCGCCCGAACTCGCCAGCAGCGGCATCGAAATCAAGAAGTATCCCTTGTGCTATGCCACGCACCGCAGCCTGGATGGCATCCTGGATCTCAGGCGCGAACACGGCCTGACTGCGCAAGACGTCGAAGCGGTGCATATCGTGTCCAACCATCGGGGCATGGTTCCGCTCATCCACGACCGTCCGGCCACCGGCCTTGAGGCCAAGTTCAGCATGCCTTACGCGATCTCGGCCGCGCTGCTCGACGGCAAGATCAACTTCGCCAGTTTCAAGGACGAGGCCGTGCAGAGACCCGCCATCCAGGACCTGATGCCGCGCATCACGCGCCATGAGGATGAGCAGCCCACCACCGCGCGTTGGAATCGCCTGCTGGTGCGCCTGCGCGGCGGCCAGATCTTGGAAAAGGAGGTCCGCCAGCTGCGCGGCTCCAACGATCTCCCCTTGAGCGAGGATGCGTTGCGCGAAAAGTGGCGCGACTGCCTACAGCACGGCGGCCTGCGCCCCGCCGATGGGGAGGCCTTCTTCGCCCAGGCCTTGCGCCTGGAACGGATGCCCGTCAGGGCATTGATGGCCTTGGTGCCCGGCGATTGAACAACCCACGATCGAACGCCGGCGCGGCATCCCGCCCCGCCGGCCTTATACCGCTCAAGCGGCCAGCGTGAACTTGGGTACCCGATAGCCGTCGGGATGGTCGGCATAGACCATGCGCACCTCGGCATCCAGCTTGATGCCGTCCAGCTCGCCATGGTCCATGTACGACACCATGATCGGGCCTTCTTCCAACTGCACCGCGACCACGACATGGGGCGCCGGATAGGCCGGCAGGTACTTGCGATGGAACACCGTCCAGGAGAGGATTTTCGCCTTGCCCGAGATCGGCGCCCATTCGTAGTCCAGGCTCAGCGATTCCGGGCAGGCGGGTCCGGGCGGATAGCGGAACACGCCGTTGTCCGTGCAGCGTTGCAGGCGCATCTGTCCTTGGTTGATGCTCTGCCACATCGGCGCGTCGTAGGGTGAATACAGGCGGGGGGTTGCGCTCATGATTTGATTCCTTGCAGGTTGGGTTATCGGCCGTAGATGATGGACATGGCCTTGCCGGCAACGTCCGACACGTACTGGACATGGCGGCAATCCGGCACCTGGCGTTCTCCCAGGCCGCCGCGCAACTGCCGCACCGCCTCCACTTGGTGATTCCAGCCCTGCATGTAGGACTCCGACAGATGCCCGCCGCTGGTATTGACCGGCAGCTTGCCGCCCACCCCGATGCCCTGCTCGGCGATGAAGCGCCCTGCCTCTCCTTGCCCGCAAAATCCAAAGCCCTCCAACGCGAACAGGATGTGCGGGCTGAAGCTGTCATACACCAGCAAGGCATCGATATCCTTGGGACCCACCCCCGCCGCTGCGTACACCTGCTCGGCGGTGCGCTGCTGCGCCGGACGATAGAAGTCCATCAGGCGCGGCCCCAGGCTGGTTGCGTGGTGGTTCAGGTCGGACCGACCCATCCCTTCGATGAACACAGGCTGGGCGGCGGTCTTGCGCGCCCTGCTGGCCTCCATCACTATGAGCGCCACCCCGCCGTCGTTGATCAGGCAGTAATCGTTCAGACGCAGCGGTTGCGCGATATAGTCGGCTGCCATGTAGTCCTCCAGCGTGATCGGCTTGCGCATGATCGCGTTCGGATTGAGGCTGGCCCACTGGCGCTGGCCCACCGCGACCTGGCCCAGGTCCCGTTCGCTGGCCTGCCACAGTTCCTTGTAGCGCTGGAACATCAGCGCATAGAGCGCGCCTTGCGACGTCAGCCCCCAGGGGCTGTGATAGACGTAGGACAGGAAGGCTCCGCCGCCCATCGCTTCCGGACCGCCGTACTGCACCGCGGCCGAGCGCTGGTCATTGCCATAGACCAGCGCCACCACTTCCGCCAATCCCGACTTGATTGCCATCACGGCCTGGAACACCGCCTGCACGGCATCGGCCTGTCCGCCCCAGCGCGGATCGATGTTCAGCACTTCGCCCATGCGTTCATAGGCCGTCGTCGGCCCGACGATCAGGCCATCGATGTCCTCGCGCCGCAAGCCCGCGTCATCCAGGGCGCGCTTGAACGCCAAGGTCGCATAGCCGTAGGAATCGAACGGCTTTTCGCCATTGCGCACCCGGCGATAGTCTTCCACCCAATCCGTATGGCCCACGCCGGCAATCGCCGCGACTCCGGCAGTGCCCTTTCCATTCAAATCCGCCACCGTCCCAATCTCCCTATATGTGGACTATCCATCAAGAGTCAGATAAGCTCTCCCCAGCTAAATTATCTGGAAAGACCTAGAAAGACCACATCAAAGGTCCACATAGCGAGATTAAATGAGCGACGATCAGGAAATCGGCAAGAGCGGCACCCAGACCATCCATCGCTGCGCAACGCTGCTGCGCCTCATCACGACCCACCAGCGCACCGGCATGCGCCTGGTCGATCTCTACCAGGGCGTGGGCCTCACCCGCCCGACCACCCACCGCATCCTCCAGGCGCTCGTCGCGGAAGGTTTCATCCGTCAGGACGAGAAGTCCAAGCGCTATTTCCTGGGTGGTCTTGTCTACGAAATGGGCGTGGCCGCGTCGCCTCCTCACGACCTGCGCGACATCTGCCAACCGTATCTGCAGCGTGTCGCCCATGAGACTGGCGACACCGTCTTCCTCACCATCCGGTCAGGCCTGGATGGCGTGTGCATCGCAAGAGCCGAGGGCGCCTACCCCATCAAGGTCTTCGTCCTGGACGTCGGCCGCCGTCGCCCGCTTAACATCGGCGCCAGCGCACAGGCTTACCTCAGCGCGCTGCCCGACGACGAGATCGAACGCATCTGGCTCGCCAATCGCGAACGGACGATGCAGCAGTTCCCGAACTTCAATCTGGACGGCATGTGGCAACGCATCGGCCGGGCCCGTCAAGATGGCCATCTGCTGAATGACGTGCTGGAAGTCGAGGACGTGCGCGCTCTTGCCATGCCCATCCTGGGCGCGACGGGACGGCCTGTCGGCGCCCTGAGCATTTCCGCCCTGAAGCATCGGCTTAACGACACGCCGCTGGACGCGAAGGTCAAGGTCCTGAAAAACGCAGTCCAGGAAATCCAGGCCAGGCTGGAGCGCGACCCGGGCAAGTAGGCCTGCCCCTGGCAGCGCCGCCGCGCAAGCCGGCATGTGGCTGCCTGGCTAGCGCGGCGGATCGGTTCAACACTGTGCCACATACTTGAACTGCGTGAACTCGGACAGGCCTTCCACGCCCCCTTCCTTGCCCAGCCCGCTTTGCTTGATGCCGCCGAACGGCGTCTCGGCAAGCGAATGCTGGCAGTGGTTCACGCAGACCGCTCCGCTTTCAATGGCGTCCGTCGCATCGGCAATCGTGTCCGCTTGCTTGGTGAACACGTAGGCCGCCAGGCCGAATGGCAGCCGGTTCGCCTCGGCGATGGCTTGATCGAAAGTCGAGAAGGTACCGAGGATGGCCAGGGGCCCGAAGGGCTCCACGTTCGCGGCGCGCCACGTATCGTCGTAACCTTGCACAACGGTGGGCTGAAAGAAGTAGCCCCGGTCGCCGATGCGCTCGCCGCCCGCCAGTATCCGGCCGCCGCGCTCGCGGCAATCCTCCACCATGGACTGGATGGCCTCGAGCCTGCGCACGTTGGCCAGCGGCCCCATCTGCACACCCTCTTCCAGCCCGGGACCGACGCGCCAGCGGCGCGCGTGATCGGCCAGGCTCCGCGCAAACGGCTCGGCAATGGATTCATGAACGATCATGCGCGTTGGCGAGACGCAGATCTGTCCGGCATTGCGCAACTTGGCCTGGATCAGGGTGTGGGCCGCGGCTTCGGGATCCACGTCCCCGAACACCAGCACAGGCGCATGGCCGCCCAGCTCCAACACGCTGCGCTTGAGGCCCGCAGCCGCCATCAGGCCCACCTTCGTGCCGATCTCGGTCGACCCAGTGAAGGTCACGGCGCGGATCACCGGCGATTGGATAATCCGGTCAGACACCCTGCCCGGATCGCCGAACACCATGTTGAGCACGCCGGCGGGCAAGCCGCTATCATGCAGCACCTGGGCCAGGAACAGGGCCGTGGCGGGCGTTTCCTCCGCCGGCTTGATCACCACCGTGCAGCCGGCCGCAAGCGCGCTGGCAATTTTTCGACTAGGTGTGATCGCCGGCGCGTTCCACCCTGAAAATGCCGCCACGGGACCAATGGGCTCAGGAATGACCATCTGCCGCATGCGCGGTACTCGCGCGGGGATGATGCGGCCATAGATGCGGCGACTCTCCTCGGCCGACCAATCGAACAACTCCGCCGCCTTTTCCACTTCAACCCGGGACTCCGTCAGCGGCTTGCCCTGTTCGCGGGTAATAATCCAACTGAGCGCCTCCGCGCGCTCACGCAGCAATTGCGCCGCATTGCGCAGAAACGCCGCGCGCTGCATCGGCGCAGTGCGGCGCCAGGCGGGAAACGCGGCGTCGGCAGCCCACAGGGCGGCGTCGACGTCGGCATCGGTGGCATGGGGTAGCGCACCCAGCGACGATTCCGTCGCGGGATCGACGACATCGCTTTGCGCTCGCCCCGCCCCTTCCAGCCATTCGCCGTTGATGTACAGCGCCAGCCGCGGATATTCCATGGCGTGCTTCGACATGATTATGGTCTCCTCTGCTTGCTCCCCGCACATCGCGGCGCGGATGCATTCGGTGGTCCTGCTGACTGATACCGGCGCGCGCGATCACGTCGGCCCAGAGTTTGGACTGGCTCTGCTTGCAATATTCCTGGTTCTGGAGCGTGCTTTTGCACGCTTTCTGGCGGCAGCGTCAGGTCGTCGCGATCTGATTGATCAGGACCGGAAAATAGACCTGCCCGTCGCCTTGCGCCACCGCGCTTTGCAGCAAGTCGCGCGTGCGCGCAAGAATCGCGGCGTCAACGCCCGACGCTTCCGCCAGCGACGCGGCCAGCGATACGTCCTTGAGCGCATAAGCGGTGGAGAACCGGCCCTGCGAGAATTCGCGCGGCGCCAGGGCACGGATGCCAACGACGTTCAGCGCCTGGCTGGCTGCGGATCCAGTGGCCAGTACGTTCAGCAGCTGCCCGCCGTCTATGCCGGCACGCTCGCAGATGAGCAAGGTCTCGGCCAACACGGCCACATTCATCATCAACACCATGTTGTTGGCGATCTTGACGATCTGCCCGCATCCGGTGCCGCCGCAATGCACCACGTCGCTGCCCATGCAATCCAGCAGCGGCCGCGCGGCATCGAGATCTTCCGGCGCTCCTCCGACCATGATCAGCAAGGTGCCGTCGCGCGCCGCTTCGGGCATGCGCGCCACGGGCGCATCCAGGAACCGCACATCCTGTTCGGCGAGCCGGGCTGCCAGGGCCCGCGTACGGGCTACGTCGCTCGTGCTGGTATCCACTATCAGGCGCGGCCTGCGTTCGCCGGACAGCAGACCGCCGTCCCCCAGGCAGACCTGCTCGACATGGTCGATGCTGGGCAGGGACAGGAAGACCACCTCGGCATGCGCGGCCAGATCACGGACGGACGTGTGCGCCACCGCACCGTCTTCCAGCGCCTGTTCCATCGCCTGTTTGTTGATGTCATGAACATGGACGGGCAGCGCAGCCTTGCGGCACAGATTGCGGCACATATGCTGGCCCATGACGCCCAGTCCGATAAACCCGACCTGCCGAAACGCTACGCTCACTTTGCCTCCCGCCCTTGCGGACGATGCTTTGAACAGCTAGTTTTCTTGAACTCTGCCGAATAGCATTTGTCAGCCGGGAATAGTATCCAACGATACCTCCCGCATCCAGGCCAAGTGGGCTGTGAACGGTCCAACATGCGAAAAACTCAGCTGATCGATACCCCCGGAATTCGCTGATCGAGGCGCTCGCCCTCGCTCAGGCTGACGGGAGGCATGGACTTGGCCGCGCGGGCCGATGGAAACCGATCGTGCGCGACCCGAGACGGCAGTCGGCCTGGCAGCAGGCAGCCGGCGATCAAGACCCCGGCAGCGCCGCGCCCATGGCGGCAAACAAGCCGCCGCACACCTTGTTGAAGCGCCGGCCGGCGCGCTCCAGCCAGGGGCGCACGCGATGCGCCAGCCGCGCCAGCACGTACTCGACCAGGAACTCCACCACCACGAAGGTCCCCGCCATGATTGCGAACTGCGTATACAGGCTGCGGGCCGGATCGATGAACTGCGGCAGGAAGGCGCCGTAGAACAGCAGCGCCTTGGGATTGGAGATCGCCGACAGGAGACCCTGGCTGAACATGCGCATGCCGCGGATGCGCGGCATGTCCGGGGCGGGCTGCAATTGCACGCCCGGCGCGCGCCAGAGCTGGATGCCGAGCCAGATCAGATAGGCCCCGCCCGCCCACTTCAATACCGTCAGCGCCGGCCCCCAGGCCTTGAGCAAGGCGCTGATGCCCAGCATCGACAAGGCGATCAGCGCGACGAAACCCACCGCGCCGCCGGCGATGGTGCACAGCGCCTTGCGATGTCCATGCAAGGCGCCGTGCGTCAGCGCAAGCAGCGTGTTCGGCCCCGGGGTTATCGACAGCCCGATGACCGCGACCAGGTAGATGAGCCAGCTATGCAGCGCCATGGCGAAGTGCGTGAAAGGAGGGAAAGCGGCCAGTCTAGTCCGCGGCGGCAGGGCCGCGCAAATGCGCCCGGATGCGAGGGCCGGCCCGCAAAGGCGCCGTGCCCCTCCGGACCGCCCGGCGGGGCGGCGCCACGCTCAGCGGCGGAACCCTCCGCCGTGGAATCCACCGAAGCCTCCGCCCCAGCCTCCGCGGCCGCCCATGCTGCGCCCCTGCCAGCCGCCGCCTTCCGCGCCGCCCATGCCGCCGCGGTCGCGCCAGCCTTCACCCTGCATGCCACGATCCTGCCAGCCGCCACTCTCCGTGCCGCCCATGCGGTCGCCGGAATAGTCGCGCGCCTGGCGCTGGCCGTTCAGGTAGTTGCCGCTAGCCTGGGCGCTGGGCTGCACCGGCTGCCATCCGGAACTGGTGTGCTGCTGCCAGCCGTTGTCATTGTGCTCGTAGACATTGCCGTTGTGATCGGCGTATACGTTGCCGTTGTTCCACGCCATGCCGCTGTTCGTGTTGCGGTCGTACGTGGCGCCGCGCCTGTCCACGCTGCTGACGCCGTCGCCGGCCGTGCCGGTCGCCGTGGCGGACGAGACGGTCGTGCGGCCCGTGTTCGTATTCGTGCGCGCATCCTGGCGGCCCGCCGCCCATTGGCCGTCATCATTGGCGACCACGCCCGCCCGGCCGGCGCCGGAGGCACCCGTCGTCGGATTGGTATAGGCGTCGCGCCGCCCGGCGGCCGCATTGCCGGTGTACTCGTTGTAGGCCGCGCCGCGCGTGCCTTCGAAGGCTGCGCCGGTCTGCGGGTTGTAGCCCTCGGCATGGGTGCCCTGCCATTCCGTGCCGGTCCAGCCATTCCAGCCGGCGGCGTGCGTGACCACGCCGGAACCGCCCCAGGCGCCGTAGACGTCGACCTGGTTGACGTTGACGCCTCCCCAGTAGGGCGCGCCCCAATAAGGCCCCCAATAGGGCGCGGCGCCCCCCCAGGTCTCGCCCGCGACGAAGCCGAAGGCAAAGCCGGTCGCGGTGGCGAAAGCCGCGTCGTAGCCATAACTGGGCGGATAGCCGACCCAGGTGTCCTGCACGATGACGGGCGGGTACGCGTAGCCCGTACCGTACACCACGGTGCCATCCGGGCTGGCGACCACGCCCATGTAACCCGGGGTGTAGCCGAACACCACGCTCTGCGCGGTGGAGCCGTACACCTGCACGTAGGTCACGTAGTGCAACGGCGAACTGACGGGTATGGCGTAGATGACCGCCGGCACATGGTCGGCCACGCGCCATGGGCCCCGCGGCGAATCCGACACGAACCATACCGCGCGCGACAAGGCGTAGTAGCGGCCTTCGGCCTGGATCACTGGTACCTGCGAATTGGCGGCGTAGTACAGCGCCGTGCCCTCTATCGGCCGCAGCGTCGGCGAGCCGCCGGCATACTCGACCTGCAGTTTCGCCGCGCTGCGCGACACCGTGGCGGTCTGCGGGATGGTGGAGGCGATGAGCGCCTCCTTGGCCTGCGGCGTGCCCGGCACCGAGGCCAGCACGCCAGACTGCGGATCCTTGGCCGGAATCCGGGCGAAGTCGCGCGGCAGCTGCTTGCCCGGCACGTAGGACCAGGGGCCGTCCAGGCTGGCGCCGCGGAACCAGCGGCCGGACACCAGCAGGTAGTAGCGGTTGTCGCCGGGATTCATGAACAGGGCGTGATCGGCATTGGCCACCGACAGCAACGAGGTTCCCGGCACGGGCCGCATTTCGGGCTGGCCCACGGTCACCAGCAACTCCGCCGGCGCGGTGGACACCGCGATGGCGGGCGCTCGGTGCGGCGGCTTGCCGCCATGCGGCAGCAAGGGATCGGGCGCGGCCTTGCGGCGCGCCGCCTCGGCAGCGGCCAGCAATGCGGCAGGCGGCTGCGGCAGGTCCGTCCACGGTCCGGTGGCGCTGGCCGCTTCGTACCAATGGCCGGCCGCCTGCAGGAAATAGCGGCCGGCGCCATTGGCCAGCATCAGCGCGCGCGTGTTGACCACCCGGCGCCAGCCCGCCGCGTCCGGCACCTCGGCCAGGACGGGTCCGCCGTCGATCAGCACCAGCACCGTGGGCACCGTGCGGTAGATGATGCGCGGCGGCGCGTTGTCGACCGGGACGGTCTTGGTGGCCGGGTTGTTCTGGGACAGCGTGTAGCTCAGTTGCAGCGCATCAAGCCGCGTGACCACACCCTTGGCAGGCAGGCGGGCTTCGAGCTGGCTGCGCAGCTTGGCGGCGGCCTCAGGTGAGGTAGGCACCTGCACGCGCTCGATCCGGATGTCCGACAGATGCACCAGGCCCGCCGGCTTGTTGACCTCGGCCCGGGCGGAAAATTCGGCCACGCCATAAGTCGGATTGCCCTTGGCCGCGCCAACCGCGACCGCCATGCGGCCCGAAATACGGTCGGCGGTCCAGGTATCGATCTGCGGTTGATAGAGTTCCACCCGCGTACCGTCGGCGCCCTCGAAGCTGCGCGGCCATTGCAAGGAGCGCGCCGCCTCCTCCTGGGCGTCGGATTGGGCGGGCGCCGTTTGCGTCGGGGTCTGTCCCTGCGCTTGGGCCTGCGCCGCGCCGATGGGCATCAGGCTCGCGCCGGCAGCCATGCCGGCCACGGCCAGAGCGAGAGCAAGGCGTGAAAGACGGCCCGGCGGGCCCGCGGGCACGGACGGCGTTGTCGAGAAATCATGCACGCGCCACAGTCGGGTCAGGCTATACATCTCGCGCTCCTCGTTGAGGGCCGCAGCCGCCAGTCGGGCACCCGGCCACTCTGATTTCCCGCAGCGCCGCCGCTACGGGCCATGCGTCTGCCGGCCTCTCTGCAAGGCGTCCTGCATGGGCCGGCTTCTGAATAAGCAACAGAACGTTAACACCGCTGAAAAGCTATTGCCCGCTTTTATCAGACCTTCTATAAAACATCTCACCAGGGCTGCTACTTTTGCCCGATTGCCTTTCCGCTGCAATCCAACTAGAAGCGCGGCGCGACGCCCGCCACACGCCAGTATTCCCGCGCGTTGCGCCCAGGCCCGGGCCCCAGTCCGCGGCGTCCTGGCCGTCCCACGAAGACTCTCCTGCTGCAAGCACACGTCGCCAAGTAGCCGTGGAAAGGAGCAGTTCATGGCCCCTGCCCTGAATCATCCCGGGGTGTATGTCCAGGAAGCGCCAGCCGGCGCGCGCACCATTGCCGGTGTGCCGACCTCGGTGGCCGCGTTCCTGGGCACGGCCATGCGCGGACCGCTCAACCAACCGGTCCGGGTCCTGGATTTCGCCGGCTACGAACGCGAGTTCGGCGGTCTGGCCGAAGGCTGCGAACTCGGCTACGCGGTGCTTCAGTTCTTCCTCAACGGCGGCGCCGAGGCCTGCGTGGTGCGCGTGGAGCCGACTGGACAGAACGGCGCGCAAGACGCGCATGCCGCCTTCATCGGCCAGCGCGCGCAGCGCCTGGGCCTCCATGCGCTGGACGATGCAGATCCCTTCAACCTGCTGTGCCTGCCCGGCATCACGCACGCCAGCGTGCTCGCCGATGCGGTGTCCTACTGCAAGGAGCGGCGCGCCTTCATGATCATCGATGCGCCGCCGCAGGCGGCCGATGCCGCCGCCATGGCGACGGCGGTCATGGGCACGGCGCTGCCCAGGTCCGATCATGCCGCGGTGTACTTCCCCTGGATTCAGGCTACTGACCCGCTGCGTATCGGCCAGTCCCGATTGACGCCGCCCTGCGGCACGATCGCCGGCCTGTATGCGCGCACCGACGGCAATCGCGGCGTCTGGAAAGCGCCGGCCGGCATTGACACCAGCCTCGCTGGCGTGCTGTCCCTGGCCGTCACGGTCAGCGACGACGAAAGCCGCAACCTGAACACGCTGGGCGTCAATTGCCTGCGCACGTTCCCCGGACGCGGCACGGTCTGCTGGGGCGCGCGGACCCTGCAAGGCGCGGACCATTTCGCCTCGGAATACAAGTACGTGCCGGTGCGCCGGCTGGCGCTCTACCTGGAACAATCGCTCTACCGCGGCACGCAGTGGGCGGCGTTCGAGCCCAACGACGAAGTGCTCTGGGCGCAGATCCGCTTGAACCTCGGCGCCTTCATGAACGCGCTGTTCCGGCAGGGCGCGTTCCAGGGCGCCACGCCGCGCGACGCCTATCTGGTCAAGTGCGATGGCGAAACCACCACGTTGCAGGACAGGGACCATGGCGTAGTCAACATCCTGGTGGGATTCGCTCCGCTCAGGCCAGCGGAATTCGTGGTCATCCGCATCCAGCAACGCGCCGGCCAGACGCAAGGACAACAGCCGTGAACGCGCCTGCCGAACCACGCATCCTGGCCTTGTGGGACAGCGGCAGCCAGAGCCGCCCGCGTGCGCTGGCGCAGGCCTCCGAGGCCGCCGAAGCGCTGGCGCGCGAGACAGGGCTGGAGCTGTATCGCATCGACCTGTCGCAGATCGTCAGCGAGTACATCGCCGAAACCGAGAAAAACCTGGACCGTCTGTTCCAGTCGATCGAGCAGCGCGGCGCCATCCTGTTCTTCGACGAAGCCGACGCGCTCTTCGGCAAACGCACAAACGTCAAGGACAGCCATGACCGCTACGCCAATATCGAGGTCAGCTATCTGCTGCAACCCATGCAGTCGTACCGCGGCCTGGCGTCGCGGGCCGCCGCCCTGAAGTCCAACCTGGACAGCGCATTCCTGAGGCGGCTGCGCCTCGTGGTCCAGTTTCCGGCCGCCGCGCCGGAACACCCTGCCCGCCCCTGGAGCCGCGCTTTCCCGGCTGCCGAAGGCGGCGCCGAAGTCACCATGGCGCGCCTGCTGCAAGCCGTCCGCGCCGACGCAAGCCTACACGCCCGGCCCTGGCCTGGCATCAAGACTAGAGGACTCCCATGAAACCCGTCATCAACGAATACGTACGCGAACTCAGCCACCCGGGTTACGACGCGGCCCAACGCAATGCTTTCGTCGCCGCCATGGTGAGCAAGCGGCTGATGCGGCGCACGGAACAACAGCGCGAGGCTGGCGAGGCCGACGGCGCGCGCATGGGCACCGCTACTGGCGATCCCGGCGCGGTAGAGGCTGGCCCACAAACTGACCGCCCCCCCGGCACCGCCAATCAGGCTTGATTACGCGCCGCGTTGTTCAGGCACCAGCCAGACGGCACGCCTGCTGGAGCTGATCCCGGCATTCACGCACCATGCGTTCGATCAGTTGGGCGCATGACGGAAGGTCATCGATCAAACCCACGGCGACGCCGGTCGAGATCACACCATCGTCGACGCCGCCGCTCTCGAGCGCCGCACGTCCACGCGCGCCAGCGACCAGATGGCGGATTTCCTCGAAGGAACAGCCGCCGGGCCGCTTCTCGGCGGCAATGACCTCCTCCGAGATGGCATTGCGCAGCACTCGCGCCGTGTTCGTCAACGTGCGAAACATCAAGCGGGTGTCGCGCTCGGTAGCATCCAGCAGCGCCCGCTTGATATTGTCGTGCACAGGCGCTTCGCGCGTGGCCAGAAAGCGGGTGCCCATGTTTACGCCCTCCGCCCCGAGCGCCAACGCCGCGGCCAGCCCGCGCCCGTCCGCAATGCCACCGGAGGCAATGACGGGAATGCCCAGCTTGCGCGCCGCCAGCGGAATCAAGACCAGCCCGGGAATATCGTCTTCGCCTGGGTGGCCTGCGCATTCGAATCCATCGATGCTCACCATATCCACGCCATTGCGCTGGGCCGAGAGCGCGTGACGCACCGAAGTGCATTTGTGCACGATGGTGATGTCCCGCGCCTTCATCCGCTCGATGAATTCGGCGGGACTGCTTCCCGCGGTCTCGACCACTTTCACGCCGCTGTCGATGATGGCCTGAAGATAGTCGCCGTAGGGCGGCGGACTGATCGACGGCAGGATCGTGAGATTCACACCGAATGGCCGGTCCGTCATACGGCGGGTCCGCTCAATTTCCCGCGCCAGGTCGGCGGGCGAAGCCTGGGTAAGCGCGGTCAATATGCCCAAGCCGCCGGCATTGGACACCGCCGCCGCAAGTTCTGCCCGCCCAACCCACTGCATTCCGCCCTGCAGAATGGGGTAGCGTATTCCCAGCTTTTCCGTAACGCGTGTCTTCATGGTTTCGCCAAATCCCGTGTCGCTGCGGCTCACCCGCCACGGCGGTTCGCGGCCTCAGGCCGCGAGCAGCCTGCCATAGCGGTCCAGATGGTGGTCGCTGTCTCCCAGCAAGGGATCCAGCATGGTCAGACGCTTGAAATAGTCGCCCACCGCGAGTTCGTCCGTCATTCCCATCCCGCCATGCAGTTGCACAGCCTGCTGGCCGACAAAACGCGCCGCCTTTGCCATCATGAACTTGGCCGCGGCCAACTTCCGGCATCGCGTTCCGGCATCGCTCTCGTCGAGCGCCTGCGCGGCCACGTAGGCCATGGATACGGCCAGCTCCTTCTGTATGACCATGTCCGCCATGCGGTGCTGCAACGCCTGGAAAGACCCCAGCGCCTTGCCAAACTGGCGGCGCGCGCTCAGGTACTCGCTGGTCATCTCGATGAGCCGCTCCATCGCGCCGCCCGCCTCCGCGCACAAGGCCGCGATGCCGTGATCCTCTCCCCAACGCATGGCCTGCTGCCCCGCGCCCTCGAGTCCGATACGATCCTGTGACGCGACCGCCACCCCATCCAGCGTCACATCGCCCGCGCGCATGCCATCCAGCGTCGGATAACTGGCGACCCCCACTCCAGCCAGGGAGGTCTCGACCAGGAACATCGTTGGCGTTTCGTCTCCTTCCACCAGGGCCGTCACCAGCAGCGCATCGGCGACGTCCGCGTGCCACACCAGGGTTTTCCTGCCTGACAGGACATAGCCATCGGCCACGCGCCTGGCCGACGCGGCCACGCCATCCTCGGCATATCGGGTCCCAGGCTCCAGCCAGGCCGGAACGACAATGCGCAAACCTTGTGCCATCGGGGGTAGGTATCGGGTCTTTTGATCCGCATTCCCATGCTTTGCAAGGACCGCGGCTGCGATCACCGCGCAAGGCGTGACAGGCTCCAGCACCAGAGCCCGGCCGAGCTCACGTTGCACCACCAACTGACTGGCAGCCCCTTCCCCGAAGCCGCCGTACTCCTGCGCGATGGTCAGCCCCAGCACTCCCATTTCCGCAAGAGCTGTCCACACGTCCCGGTTGAAGCCATGCTCTTGCCGCGCGATGCGCCGCCTGCGCTCGAAGCCGTACTCGTCCTGGAGGTAGCGCCGCAGGCTGTCGGCCAGCATGCGCTGCTCGTCGCTCAACTCGAAATCCATGAATAGACTCCTCAGAATCCAAGAATCATCTTGGCGATAATGTTCTTCTGCACCTCGGTCGTGCCGCCATAGATGGAGGTCTTGCGCATATCCATATATGCCCCGACCGCCGGCGCCGCCCAGGACGGCGCATCCAGCGGGGGTTCTCCTCCGGCCTCGATCCAGGCCGGGTCGAATGGCCACGCCTGCGGTCCCGCCAACTCCATCTGCAGCATCAGCAGATCCTGCTGGATTTCGGAACCTCGAATCTTCATGATGGACGCCTCCGGCCCAGGCCCCCTGCCCGCGCTCTCGGCCGCAACGCGCAGCATCAACATCTCCAGCGCCATCACCTCCATTTCCACGAGGGCGATCTTGTCGCGCATGCGCGGCTCGTCCAGCATGGATCCGCTGCCTCGCGGAGTGCGCGACGCCAGCGCTTTCAAGATCCTCAGTTCTCGATGGCAAGTGCCAATGCCGGCAATACCCGTGCGTTCGTGGCCCAGCAGGTACTTCGCGTACGTCCATCCCCGGTTCTCCACGCCGACCAGGTTATCGGCCGGCACTCTCACTTCCTCCAGCCATACTTCGTTGATCTCCCTCCCGCCGTCCAGGGTGACAATCGGGCGCACCACGATTCCGGGGGATTTCATGTCGATCAGGAGCAGCGATATGCCATCCTGGACTTTGGCCTGCGGATCGGTGCGAACCAGGCAGAACATCCAGTCCGCATAGTGCCCCATGGTGGTCCAGGTCTTCTGACCGTTGACGACATACTCGCCGCCATCGCGCACCGCGCGGGTCTTGAGCGAAGCCAGGTCGGATCCAGCACCCGGCTCCGAGTACCCCTGGCACCAAAAATCGTCCATTGAGGGAATGCGCGGCAGGAAGCGCTGCTGCATCGCGGGGCTGGCGAACTTGATCAGCACTGGCCCGATCATGGAAAGGCCGAACGGCACCAGCCTGGGCGCGCCGCCGCTATAACATTCGATCTCGAAGATCATGCGCTGCAGCGCATTCCAGCCCGTCCCTCCGAACTCCTCGGGCCAGGCCGGCGCTCCCCATCCGCGCCGATGCAGGATGCGGTGCCATTGCACATAGTCCTCGGCGTGCAAGCGCCGATGGCCCAGCACCTTGTCGCGCGTGGATGGCGGCAGCTCCGCGTGTACGAAGGCCCGCACTTCTTCTCGAAAGGCCTGCTCGGATTCCGTGAATCTAAGGTCCATGGGTCATTCCCCTCTATCTAGAGCGTTTCTTCGGTACCGAAAATCACGGTGGCCTGGCTGGAGAACTCTCCTCCGTTGCCATGCGCCAGCGCCAGCTGCGCGTCTTCCACCTGCCGTCCGTCAGCCCTTCCCATCAACTGCTCGACGGCTTCCACCATGGCGAAAAGGCCATACATGCCAGGATGCACGCAAGACAGTCCGCCGCCATTGGTATTGACCGGCAGCGATCCGCCCGGGCCGATGCGGCCGCCTTCAACGAAGCCGCCGGCCTCGCCTTTTCCGCAGAAACCCAGATCTTCCAGAAACAGCAGGGTGTTGATGGTGAAGGCGTCGTACAACTGCACCACATCGATGTCGCTCGCCCGCACGCCGGCCTGTGCCAGCGCGCGGGGACCGGAAAGACGGGCCGCCGTGCGCGTGAGGTCCGGCATCCCCGTGATTTCGCGATGTTCCGTGGCTGCGGCCGCGCCCAGCAGGTACACCGGTTTTCGCGCCAGATCCCTGGCCCTGTCGGCGCGCACCATTACGAGCGCGGCGGCTCCGTCCGTGACCAGACAGCAGTCCCGCACGCTCAGGGGATCGGCAATCATGCGCGCCGAAAGGTAAGCATCCATCGTCAAGGAATCGCGCGCGAAGGCGTCAGGATTGCGCTGCGCCCAGGCGCGTGCGGCCAGCGCCACTTCGCCCAGCTGTTCACGCTTGAGCCCGTACTCATGGCAATAGCGCGATGCCGCCAGCGCATAGGCACCTACAGGCCTAGGCAAGCGGTAGCGCGACTCGTATGGACTTTCGCGCATCGACTTGATCAAGCTTCCAGCGGCGCTGCGCTGATTGCTGCCATAGGCGATGAGCGCGACATCGCACTCGCCAGCGTCCAATGCCAACGCCGCCAGCATCGCGTGCGTCATGAACGCAGATCCGCCGGTGCGGTTATTGTCGGTGACGCGCGGCGAAATCCCCAGATACTCGGCCAGCCCCAAACCGGACATGAAATCATCCGGCAAGGCAACGAAGACCCCATCCACGTCCGCTGGCCTGAGACCGATCTGGTCCAATGCCTTCACGCTGGCGGCCGCCGCCAGATCCATGGAACTCATGCCGGGCGCTTCCCCCATGCCATGGGTTGCCGCGGCGACTACCGCGCTCCTGCCGCGGGGAAATCCATTCTTCATCATGGTGTCTCCAGCAATGCATCGAACACCAGTAGCGACTTGCCACCGTCATCGGCGATCCGCGCACGCACGCGCATGCCGATGCGCACCGCGTCGGGCGCAATGCCTTCAACTCGGCTCATGATCCTCGGCCCTTCCTTCAGGTCGATAAGCGCCACGTTGTAATCCGCCTCCGGTTCACGCTTGCGCACGACCGTCGTGGCATTAACGGTCCCCATTCCGGACGCCTCGACCCACTCCAGATCGCGTGCGCCGGTGCGTGGCGCTACCACGCGCGGATAGAAGACGTGCTCACCGCTGCCGCGCGAACGCTGCAACATGAAGCGACCCTGCTCCAGGAAGCCCTGGAACTCGCTTTCCAATTTCGTCGAACTCATCATTGACCTCGATTGATGCGACCGCCGCTATTTCATAGGGAGGGCCGGCGCTCAACAATCGGAAAACGAAAAATGCCCATAATATGGGCACAAAAAACAAACCAAGGAGACAAAAAATGGAATCCGAAACCGCCGCGCCAAGCGGCGTGCAAAGCCTGGAGCGCGCCTTTGGGCTGCTGGCCCTGCTCGCGCAACATCACGATTTCGGCTTACCCATACGCCAGGTCGTCCATCTCACGGGGCTCAGCCGCCCGACCGTCCACCGCATGCTCTCGTATCTGATGCGCACGCATTACGTGGAACAGGACGCAAAGACCCACGCCTACCGCCTGGGATCCGCGGCCATGCTGCTGGGCATGCGTACCATGTCCCGTCCGCCGCTGGTGACGCAGTTCATCAACATCATGCGGCGCCTCGCCCACCGCACCGGCGAGGGCGTGTTCATGATCGTTCGCATCGGTGACTACAGTTACAACATCCACCACGAACAGATATCCACGCGCAGCGCTGCATTGCAAAGTCTGGTGGGCGCTACGCGATTGCTCGGATTGGGCGTCGGAAGCCTGTCGCTGCTGTCGATGATGAGCGATGCCGAAATCAACCAGCACTACGAACGCCACCAAGGCCAGTACTCGGTTCATAACTTGAGCCTGGGACGCCTGATCACGGGAGTCGAACGCACGCGCCGTCTGGGCTACTCGATCGCCGCCGGCGAAGGTGTCGCCGGCGCCGGCCACGCGTTCGACGTGGCGCCAGGACAGGCTGCCATCAGCGTGTTCGCCTCCCGCACACGCATGCCCTTGGCCCGGCGCCACGAAATCGGCGACCTGATCGTCCAGGAAGTCCGCTCCCAGATAGGCGGTTAACCCGCGCAGCCCTGCCCCGCGCCCAGCGGGCGTTCAAACCGCTATCCATAATCTGGACAAACACCGGAATCTTCGTTGCGGGCGGGTCGGCTTTCTCCTGAAATCGTCGCAATCAAAACTAGAACACTTGGAGACGCTCGCATGTCGGCAACGACGCATCGGCTTGAAGTTGCACTGAACCCCTCTTCCATCGCCATCATCGGCGCTTCGGGAGATCCCGGCCGCATTGGCGGCATCGCGCTGGACCATCTCTCGCGCTTCGGCTTCCGCGGGCAGGTTTTCCCCGTCAATCCAAAGTACCCGGAGCTTGCAGGCTTTCGCTGTTATCCAGACGTGGAATCGCTGCCCATCGCGCCTGACGTTGCCGTGTTGGCCTTGCCCGTGGAAGATGTCGCGCCGATGCTGGAGCGCTGCCACGCCAAGGGTATACCCTCAGCCATCGTCTACGCGGCGGGGTTTGCCGAAATCGGCGGCGAAGGATCGAGCCGACAGGAGGCGCTGCTTGAGTTCTCGCGGCGCACCGGCATGCACATCATCGGCCCGAACTGCATGGGCCTGGCGCAACTGGAGACGCGGGCAATCACCTGTTTTGCGCCGACGTTCAGACTGTTTCCCCCGGACGAACGCAAGGGCGGAATCAGCTTGGTGACCCAGAGCGGCAGCATGTGCTCCGACCTCTACGTGACCGGCTGGATGATGAACATGCGCTTTCGCCACTTCATCAATACCGGCAACGAAGCCTGCGTGGATTTCGCGGACTACCTGGATTATCTGGTGACGGACCAGGGAACCCAGATCATTGCCGGTTACGTCGAAGGATTGCGCGACGGCCCGAAATTCGTCGCCGCCGCGCGGCAAATGCTGCAGGCTGGAAAGCCCCTGGTTCTGCTGAAAGCGGGCGAAAGCGAGCGCGGCTCCGAAGTGACGCAATCCCACACCGCCGCCCTCGCCGGGAATCGGGCAGTCTACCGGGCGGCCTTTGCCCAGCTGGGCGTGATGCAGGCCCGCCACACCGTGCACCTCACGGATCTGGCCTACCTGTCCGGTTTCCCACGCATGGATAGCGTCGGACGCAAGGTGGTTGTCGCCTCCATTTCCGGCGCAATGGGCGCGGTGACCGCCGACCTCTTGAGCGCCCAAGGCCTGGAACTTCCCGTGCTTTCCCAGGCCAGCCAGTCGCGGCTCATGGAAACGGTCCCCGGCATCGCGATGGTCTGCAATCCGGTCGACATGACGGGGCAGCTGTTCAGCCGCCCGCGCCTCGCGACGGAAGTCCTGCAAACCCTGCTGCAGGATGCGGCCGCCAACGTCCTGCTGGTGTACGCGACGGGTTCGCTATTCGAGCGTATCGCGCCCGAGCTGATCGAGGTGGCGGCCGGCAGCAGTTGCCTGGTGACGGTCGTCGCCACCTCGGGCACGCCGGAAACGCGGCAGCGGCTGGAGGCAGCCGGAATTCCGGTGTTTCCGGACGCGGCCCGCGCCTGCGAAGCTTTGGGAACCGCCGCCAGGCGCGCGGAGAATCTGCGCCGCGCAAGCCGCTGGCACGCGCTGAGAGAAGCCGAGGACGCCCACCGGACTCTTGCCGGCTCGGCGCCCTTGTGCGCAGACGAACATCAGGTCAAGCAATGGCTGCACGGATTCGGCGTGCCCGTAGGGAAAGTCGAAGCAGCAGCGGATCCCGGCCAGGCCGAAGCGATCGCGCGGCGCCTCGGTGGCCCGGTCGCCGTAAAGATCCTCAGCCCCGACATTGCGCACAAGACAGAGGTCGGCGGCGTGCGCCTGAATGTCCGACCCGCCGAGGTGCGAGACGCGGCCCGCGACATGCTCGACGCGGTCGCTGCAGCCCAGCCCAAAGCTCGCCTGCGGGGCCTGCTGATACAGCCCATGGAAAGCGGCGTGGGCGAACTGATTGTAGGTGTCACGCGCGATCCGGTATTCGGTCTCGTCATGACAGTCGGATTGGGCGGGATCATGACCGAACTCTTTCAGGACGTGGCCCACCGGCTGCTTCCGGTGGATGAGGAAATGGCCAGGGAAATGCTGACCGAGCTACGTTCAGCCCCCCTGCTGCAGGGCTTTCGCGGCAAGCCGGCGGCCGACATTCCCGCCGCTGCCCGCGCCATAGCCGCTGTTTCGCGCGCGGCGATGGCCGCAGGCCCGGCCCTGAACGAGCTTGAAATCAATCCCCTGCTGATCAAGGCGAAAGGCCAAGGCGCCGTCGCCCTGGACGCGCTGTTGCTGACCACGACTGAGTAAGCCACACCATGACTCCCATCGATTCCCGCATTGATGCCCATCACCCCGCATACGACGAGCAACGGCGCGGAATGCTTTCCCTGGTGGAACGCCTGCACGAGCTGGAGCAACGGGCCCGCGACACCTCCGCCCGCGCCAAGCCCCTGTTCGAGAAGCGAGGACAGTTGCTGCCGCGTGAGCGCATTGCGCGCCTGCTGGACCCGGCAACGCCTTTCCTTGAACTCGGCAACATGGCCGGCTATTGCGCCGAGGGCGAAGACCCGGCAACCTCGATTCCGGGAGGCGGCCAGATCACCGGCATCGGCTTTGTCAGCGGCGTACGCTGCGTCATCGCGGCTTCCGACTCGGCCATCAACGCCGGCGCCTACGTCGACGCCGGCAGCAGAAAGCTGCTGCGCGCGCAGGACATTGCCCTGCAAAACCGGCTGCCCTTCATCCACCTGGTCGAGTCCGCTGGAGCCAACCTCCGGGCGTACCGTGTCGAGCGTTTCATCCGCGGCGGCACCCTCTTCTACAACCTCGCGCGCCTCTCCGCCGCCGGCCTGCCCGTCATCACGGTCGTCCACGGCTCGTCCACCGCGGGCGGCGCCTACATGCCCGGCCTGTCCGACTATGTGGTCATGGTGCGCGAACGCGCTCGCGCCTTCCTCGCGGGTCCGCCCTTGCTGAAAGCCGCCACCGGAGAAGTCGCCACCGATGAGGAACTCGGCGGCGCCGACATGCACTCGCAAACCAGCGGCCTGGCCGAGTACGTGGGCGAGGACGACGCCCATGCCATCGCCATCGCGCGCGACATCGTCGCCGCGCTGGATTGGCGGCCCTCCGTGCCGAGGCTGCCAGCGAACCCTCCCCTGCTCGACGCGGAGGAACTAGCTGGTGTCATGCCCCTGGACGTCAAAAAGCCCGTGGACATGCAGGAAATCATCGCGCGCATCGTGGACGACTCAGCCTGGCTGCCGTTCAAGCCCGATTATGGTCCGGCCACGCTTTGCGGCCATGCACGCGTCGAAGGCCAATCCATAGGCATCGTCACCAACAACGGGCCGATCGATCCCGGCGGCGCGACCAAGGCCGCGCAGTTCATACAGCTTTGCAACCAGTCGGGAACTCCGATCCTCTTCATGCAGAACACGACTGGCTTCATCGTGGGACGCATGTCCGAAGAAGCCGGGATGATCAAGCACGGATCAAAGATGATCCAGGCCTTGTCGAACTCCCTCGTGCCGCACATCACGCTCTACTGCGGCGCGTCGTTCGGCGCGGGCAACTACGGCATGTGCGGCCAGTCATTCCGGCCCCGCTTCAGCTTCTCCTGGCCTAACGCCAAGACCGCCGTCATGGGCGGAGAACAGGCGGCCACCACCATGGAAATCGTCGCGCGCCAGCAGGCCCATCGGCGTGGCAAGACCGTGGATGAAGCGGCGCTCGCCGCGCAGAAGGCCGAAATCATCGCCAACTTCGAACGCCAGTCCGGCGCCTTCATCACCAGCGGCCTCATGCTCGACGACGGAATCATCGACCCGCGCGATACCCGGGCCGTCCTTGCGTTCGTACTGGCCACCGTGCGTGATGGCCAGGATCGCCCCTTGCACCCCGTCCAGTTCGGCGTGGCCCGTTTCTGACTCACTCATTCTCGACGAACCCTATGTATACCGAAGAACACCGCAGCATCATGACCAGCATCCGCCGCTTCCTGGCCAGCGAAGTGGATCCGTTCGTGGACGAATGGGAGGCGGCAGAGATTTTCCCCGCGCACGAACTGTTCAAGAAGATGGGAGATCTCGGCTTCCTGGGTATTACCAAACCCACCGAATACGGCGGTCTCGGCCTGGATTTCTCCTATGGCGTGGCAGCGGGCGAGGCCATGGGCTATGTACGCGCGCAGGGCGTCAGCATGGGCGCCGGGGTGCAGACGGACATGGCCACGCCTGCCCTGGCTTCTTTCGGTTCCGATGCGCTCAAGCGAGAGTTTCTTGCGCCCGCCATCGCCGGCGACGTTGTAGTTTCGATCGGCGTTTCGGAACAGGGAGCGGGTTCCGATGTGGCCTCGTTGAAGACGCGCGCGCGCCGCGACGGCGACGACTACGTGATCTCCGGCTCCAAGATGTGGATCACCAACGGCACTCAGGCAGACTGGATCTGCTTGCTTTGCAATACCTCGGAAGGACAGTCCCACAAGAACAAATCGCTCATCATTGTGCCCTTACGGGAGAACGGCAGGCGCACCAAGGGCGTGGAAGTCCAGAAGATCAAGAAATTCGGCATGTGGTGCTCCGACACAGCCCAGATCTTCCTGGATGAAGTCCGTGTGCCGGTCCGCAACCGGATCGGCGAAGAAGGCATGGGCTTCATCTACCAGATGAAGCAGTTCCAGGAGGAGCGCCTGGGCGCCGCCGCCCGCCGCCTGGCGGCCATCCAGCTTATCGAAGAAACCGCCGACTATCTGCGCCAGCGGGTCGCCTTCGGCAAGCCTTTGCTCGACAACCAGTTCATCCAATTCAAGCTGGCCGAACTGAAAACCGAACTTGAGGCCTTGCGCGGCCTGGTCTATATGGCAACGCAAACCTACATCAATGGCGGCGACGTGGTCGAACTGGCCTCCATGGCCAAGTTGAAGGCGGGCCGCCTGTCGCGCGAAATCGCCGAATGGTGCATGCAGTTCCAAGGGGGCATGGGCTATACCTGGGACAACTTCGTATCGCGCGCCTACCGCGACTTCCGCCTCGGTTCCATCGGCGGCGGCGCGGACGAAGTAATGATGCAGGTGATCGCCAAACAGATGGGCTTGATGAGCCGGAACTGAAGGACGTCGCCGCATGGAAACGCTACAAGGATTTCAAACCCTGGTCGTGCGCCGCCACGACGACGTCCTGTTTGCGACGCTGAACCAGCCCGATACGCGTAACGCGCTCGGCGCGGAAGTGACGCGGGAGCTGGCGCAGGTCATGACCTGCGCCGAACAAGACGCAAACGTCAGGGCCCTGGCGCTGCGGGGGGCAGGCGGCATGTTCTGCGCAGGCGGCAACATCGGCGGATTCCGCGAAGTACTGCACGCTGAAGGTGCCGATGGCGATCCTATCGCTGCCCGCAACCGGCAGTTCGGCCACTTCATGCAGCGCCTGTCATCCTTGCCGGTGCCGGTGCTGGCGATGGTCGAAGGCGCGGCAATGGGCGGCGGCATGGGACTGGCGTGCGCGGCCGATCTGGTGCTTGCCACCGAAGATGCGCGCTTCGCCCTTTCGGAAACCACGCTGGGCGTCATCGCCGCGCAGATCGCGCCGTTCGTCGTGGCCCGCATCGGCCATTCGGCGACGCGCAGGCTGGGCCTGACTGGTCAGCGCGTCTATGGCGCCCAGGCACTGGCGCTGGGTTTGGCGGACGATCTAGCCCCGGACAGCGCAACGCTGGATGCCTTGGAGGCCGAATGGCTGACTCGCGTCTTCCGCTGCGGCCCCAGGGCCAACCGCCAGTTCAAAAACCTGGTCAACCGTTGCGCCACCGAACCCAATTCCAGCCTGCTCGACGATGCCGCCCTGGCGTTCGCGCGCTGTCTGCGCGACGAGGGCGGCGAAGGAACCCTGGCGTTCAGAGAAAAGCGAGCGCCCCGCTGGCGCGTCCATTTCGAGACCGTCACGGTCCGTGAGGCGCACAGCGTAAGCGCCACCCCTCAATAGCGTTTGCCTGAAGGATTCACCTGCATGACTACACCATTCCGGCCGTTCGACACCCTGCTGATCGCCAACCGCGGGGAAATCGCCATCCGCATCATACGCACCGCCCGGCGCCGCGGCCTGCGCACCGTCGCCATCTACTCGGAGGCGGACCGCGGCAGCCTGCATGTCGCGCAGGCCGATGTCGCGGTGTGCGTGGGCGGCGCGGCGCCGCGCGACTCCTACCTGAACGTCGACGCCATCATCGCGGCGGCACGGCGGACCGGCGCCGGAGCCGTGCACCCGGGCTACGGATTCCTGGCCGAGAACGCCGATTTCGCGCAAGCCGTCCAGCAGGCCGGATTGGTGTTCGTCGGTCCCATGCCCGATGCGATACGCGCAATGGGCAACAAGGCCGAGGCCAAGCGGCTGATGCTGGCCGCGGGCATGCCCTGCGTGCCGGGCTATCAAGGCGAGGATCAGAGTGACGAAACCCTGGAAGCCGCTGCGCGTGACATCGGCTTTCCCATCATGGTCAAAGCCACGGCAGGCGGCGGCGGACGCGGCATGCGCCTGGTGCACAGCGTCCAGGAGCTGCCGGCGGCTCTGGCCAGCGCACGTTCCGAGGCCCAGAGCGCGTTCGGCTCCGGTGAACTGATCCTGGAGCGCGCCGTGATCGAGCCGCGCCACATAGAAATCCAGGTTTTCGCCGACCATCACGGCAATGTTATCCATCTCGGCGAACGGGACTGTTCCGTGCAACGGCGGCACCAGAAGCTGATCGAGGAAGCGCCCTCGCCTGCCGTGGACGCGCCCCTGCGCGCGCGCATGGGCGAAGCCGCCGTTGCCGCGGCCAGATCGATCCGATACGTAGGGGCAGGCACGATGGAGTTCCTACTCGACCGCAGCGGCGCCTTCTACTTCATGGAGATGAACACGCGCCTTCAGGTAGAACATGCCGTAACCGAGGCGATCACCGGTCTAGACCTGGTCGAATGGCAGTTGCGCGTAGCGGCGGGAGAGCCGTTACCGCTCGCGCAAGAGGCCGTCTCCCTGAGCGGTCATGCCATCGAAGTGCGCCTGACCGCCGAAGATGTCGAGGCCGGCTTCCTTCCCCAGAGCGGTCCAGTCCTGCGCTGGTCGCCGCCTGGGCCGGAGTACGGATTGCGCGTGGATCACGGACTGTACGAGGGCGGCTCGGTGCCGCCTTACTACGACTCCATGGTCGCCAAGCTGGTAGCGCATGGCAGCACGCGCGACGAAGCGC
The DNA here is from genome assembly GCF_013267355.1 of Achromobacter pestifer. Taxonomy (NCBI): domain Bacteria; kingdom Pseudomonadati; phylum Pseudomonadota; class Betaproteobacteria; order Burkholderiales; family Alcaligenaceae; genus Achromobacter; species Achromobacter pestifer. Next base: position 3,959,726 of record NZ_CP053985.1, on the reverse strand, counting down.
GCCACAAGCTGAGCCTGGGCTTGAGGAATTGTGCTCTGCTCGGCATTGCAAGCAACCAGGGGTTCCTGGCGGATTGCCTGGCCCATCCGGCTTTCGCCAGCGGCGACGTGCATACCGGCTTCATCGCGCAGCACATGGCCAATGCCCTCGCGCGGCACAAACCGGACCCTGCCACCATCGCCACCGCAGCGCTGCACCTCTCGGGCTGGCCGTCGGACGACGCGAGCCGGCTCGGCGGACATGAGTACGGAATAGAGCTGGAGCTGGACCGGGCGCGCTGGAACGTCCGCCTGCAACCCGCGGACGGCGGCATCCGCGCCATGGTGCATGGCCCAGATGGCGACGTCGACACCGTGCGCATACGGTTGCTGGATGCCTCGCCAGATGGCGCGTCCCGGGTGGAGTGCAACGGCGTCGCCCTCCATGCCAGGCATGCGCTGCAGTCCGGCGAAATCCACCTGTTCATGCAAGGCCGAACCTGGCGCTTCCAGGCCGTCGATGCGCGCCGTGCGCGCGCCACCGAGGGCGGAGACGGCGCGTTGCTTGCGCCGCTGGCCGGACGCATTGCCGCCGTGCATGCGCAGGTCGGAGATGCCGTGCAGAGCGGCCAGGTACTGGTGGTGCTGGAGGCGATGAAGATGGAACACAGCCTGTGCGCCCCGTTTGGCGGCAGGATAGCGGAGATGGCGGCCCAGGTAGGAGGCCAGGCGCGGGTTGGCGCGAAGCTGGTCCAGGTGGTGGAAGAAGTTCTGGAGGAACAGACATGAGCGACGCTCGAACCATCCGCATCGGCGGGGCCAGCGGCTTCTGGGGCGACTCCGCCACCGCCACGCCGCAGTTGCTGGAAGTACCCGGCCTGCAGTATCTGGTCTACGACTATCTGGCCGAGACGACCATGTCCATCATGTCGCGAGCCAGGGCCAGGAATCCGGCGGGCGGCTACGCCACCGATTTCGTGACCGCCGCCATGGCGCCGCACCTGGCCGTGATTCTCGCGCGCGGCATCCGCGTGGTGGCCAATGCCGGCGGACTCAACCCTCAGGCCTGCGCGGACGCCTTGCTGGCGGCCGCCGCGAAGCAAGGCTTGCAACCCCGGGTCGCGGTGGTGACCGGTGATGACATCCTGCACGCGATGCCCGGCTGGCAAACGGCCGGTCTGAGCGACATGCACACGGGCGAAGCCCCGCCGGACAGCCTCATGTCAGCCAACGCCTACGTCGGCGCCCAGGGTATCGCGCGAGCGCTGGCCTGGGGTGCCGACATCGTCATCGCCGGACGCTGCGTGGACAGCGCGGTCGTGGTGGGTCCGCTGGCATACGAGTTCGGCTGGTCCTGGACTGACTGGGACAAGCTCGCCAGCGCCACCCTGGCCGGCCATGTGATCGAATGCGGGGCCCAGGCGACGGGCGGCCTGTTCACGGACTGGCAGCTCGTCAAGGACTGGGACCGCATGGGCTACCCGGTCATCGACTGCGCCAACGACGGCAGTTTCGTCCTGTCCAAGCCGGAAGGCACTGGCGGCCTGATACACCCGGCCGCGGTCGCGGAACAGGTGCTATACGAAATCGGCGACCCCGCGGCCTATCTGATGCCGGACGTCACTTGCGACTTCCGGCAAGTGCGCACGCAGGCCATCGATGCGGGGCACGTCCGGATCAGCGGCGCGCGCGGACGCGCTCCCGGCGCCCACTACAAGTGCAACGGCACCTGGCTGGACGGCCATCAGATTGCGCTCGCCATGGCCATCCGAGGCATCGACGCCCCGGCCAAAGCCGAGCGCACAGCCCAGGCCCTGCTCGAGCGGACGCGGCGCATGATGGCCGAACACGGTTACCAGGACTACAGCGAAACCAGCATCGAGCTTATCGGCTGCGAAGCGCTATACGGCCCGCACGCGCGCGCATTGCCGACGCGCGAGGTGCTGCTGCGGCTGGCGGCCAGGCATCCCGATCCCAAGGCACTGCTGTTCCTGCAGCGTGAATGCGCGTCCTCGGGAACGTCCATGGCGGCGGGCACCCGGGCCACGCTGTTCGGTCGCGCTGACATCCAGCAGGTCGTCAAGGTGTTTTCGTTCCTCGTCCCCAAGGCCGATGTGCCTCTGACCGTGCGCATGGCTGGGCGCGAAGCAGTGCTGGCAGTGGCGGCCGAGATCGGCGACCTGCCTCCGCCCGCGCCGCTGGCGCCGGCACAGCCGGCCTCCCCGGCCGATGGCGCCCGCACGGAAGTGCCGCTGGTTGCGCTGGCCTGGGCCCGCAGCGGCGACAAAGGCGACGACGAGAACATTGGAGTCATCGCCCGCGAAGCGCGCTTCCTGCCGTTGCTGCGCGAGCAGCTGACGCCCCAGGCCGTGCGGGCATGGTTCTCGCACCTCGTGCGCGGCGAAGTCGAGCGCCATGAAGTTCCCGGGCTCGACGCCTTCAACTTCGTCATGAAGCAAGCGCTGGGCGGCGGCGGCGCCGCAAGCTTGCGTTCGGACCCCCTGGGCAAGAGCTTCGCCCAGATGCTGCTCGATTTTCCCCTCTCTGCGCCGGCCGCCTGGATCAAGAACGAATAGGCTGGGGTGGAGGGAAATTCGCACGACGAACTATAACCAGGAGACAACCATGGCAATTCGAGCGATCCGTTCCGCTGCAGCCGCAGCGTTCCTGACCGCAACCTCGGCGCTCGTTGCGGGCGCCGCGGCCGCGCAAACCAGCTTCCCGCAAAAACCCGTCAAAATCATCCTCCCCTTCTCGCCGGGCGGCGCGTCGGATGTGCTGGCCCGGCAAATCGCCGAAGATCTACGCAAGACCTGGAAGCAGCCGGTCATCGTGGAAAACCGCACGGGAGCATCCGGCATTCTGGCAGCTGACGCCGTGGCGAAGGCAGACCCGGACGGCTATACCGCCCTGCTGACGGTGACCGCCCTGGTACAAACGCCGTCCCTCTACGAGAAGCCCAGCTACGACCCGATCAAGGACTTCGCGCCGGTATCCCAGGTAGGCACGATGCCGCTCGCCTTCGTCGTCAGCGCGGCCTCGCCGATCAAGACACTGGGCGAATTCATCGCTGCCGCACGGGCCAAGCCCAACGATGTCAGCTACGGTTCGTTCGGCATCGGCTCCGCGGGCCATCTGTATCTGGAGCTGCTGCAGGACGCGGCCAAGATCCGGTTGATCCACGTTCCCTACAAGGGCGAGACACCCACGCTGCAGGACTTGATCGGCGGGCAGATATCCGGCGCCATCGTGTCGGTGCCTGGCGCCAAGCCCATGGCCGACGCCGGCAAAATCCGCGCCCTGGCCGTGACGGGCGAATCCAGGACGGCGCAATTGCCCGAAGTTCCCTCGTTCGCCGAAGCCGGCTACAGCGGTGTCGGACTGGAGAGCATAGGCTGGTATGGTCTGCTGCTACCGGCCAAGACGCCTCCTGAGGTGGTCGACAAGTTCTCGCGCGATCTCAACGCCGTGCTGAAACAGCCTGATTTCCGGCAGCGGATGCAGACCTACGGCATCAAGCTGACGGGCACCACGCCGGCGGAATTCTCGGAAATCATCAAGAGCGACTATGCCCGCTGGACCAAGGTCATCCGGGACAACAACATCAAGGCCAACTAGGCAGGACAGGGGCGCGCGGCCACGCCCCTGCACGCCCGCGCGCCCGGTCAGACCTTTTCGAGCACCAACGCAATGCCCTGACCCATGCCGATGCACATGGTGCACAGGGCATAACGCCCGCCCGTCGCGTGCAGCCGATTGACCGCGGTCGTGGCCAGCCGGGCGCCAGACGCGCCCAGAGGATGGCCCAGGGCAATCGCGCCGCCCCAGGCATTGACGCGCTCGTCATCGTCGGGCAGGCCCAATTCGCGCAAAACGCCCAAGCCTTGCGCGGCGAAGGCCTCGTTGAGCTCGATCACATCCATCTGTTCCAAAGTGAGTCCGGTCAGCGCCAGCACCTTCTGCACCGCCGGCACCGGCCCCATCCCCATGATGCGCGGCGGCACGCCCGCGACCGCCATGGCCACGATGCGGGCGCGCGGCGCCAGCCCATTGCGGGCGGCGCTACTTTCATCGGCAAGCAACAGCGCGCAAGCGCCATCGTTCAGGCCACTGGCATTGCCTGCGGTCACGGTGCCGTCCGGCCGCACCACGCCCCTCAGGCCTGCCAGCGCTTCCAAAGACGTTTCGCGCGGGTGTTCATCCTTGTCGAAAACCGTCGGGTCTCCTTTCTTGCGCGGGATCACCACGGGCGCGATTTCGCGCGCCAGGTGGCCGGAGCGCTGCGCGGCCACCGCCCTGACCTGGCTGGACAATGCAAAGCGGTCCTGCGCTTCACGCGAAATGCCGAACTGCGCGGCCACGTTCTCCGCCGTTTCTGGCATCGAGTCCGCGCCGTACATGGCCTTCATGCGCGGATTGATGAAGCGCGCGCCCATCGTGGTGTCCCATACTCCGCAGCTGCGGCTGAAGGCCGAGTCCGCTTTCGCCATCACGAATGGGGCGCGGGTCATGCTTTCGACGCCGCCCGCGATAACCAGCCCGGCCTCCTGGCAGCGGATGGCGCGGGCCGCCTGGCCTACCGCTTCCAGGCCGGAACCGCACAGGCGGTTCACGGTCACGCCCGGCAGTTCCACGGGCAGGCCGGCAAGCAGGCTGGCCATATGGGCGACGTTGCGCGTATCTTCGCCGGCCTGGTTGGCGCAGCCATAGATCAGGTCGCTGACCTCATTCCAGTCGACCCCCGGATTGCGCTCGATCAGGGCCCGCAGCGGCACTGCGCCCAGGTCATCGGCGCGCACGCCCGCTAGAGACCCGCCGTAACGGCCGATGGGAGTACGAATGGCGTCGCAAATAAATGCATGGTTCATGGTTTTCACTGATCCAGAATGGGCGAAAGATCAGCCACGTCAAAGCCGTGGCCGGTGGAACGGGCAATCTCTTGCAAATCCTCGACGAGCCGCGCGCGATCCTGCCGCCGGGCCCAGTGCACGGGCCCGCCCAGCCAACGCGGGAAGCCATAACCGAGCACCATGACCACATCGATATCGCTGGCGCGCATGGCGATGCGTTCATGCATGACCCAGGCGGCTTCGTTCACCATGGCCAGCATGGAGCGGCGCTGAATTTCTTCGTCGCCCAGTTCACGCCGCGATATGCCTCGCCGATCGGAGGCGTCCTGGATGATGGAGCGCACCGTTTCGTCGCTCACACGCGGCGCCTTGGCCTCGTCATGCCGGTAATAACCGGCGCCTGTTTTCCTGCCATGACGCCCAAGCTCGCACAGCTTGTCCAGGACGTCGATATAGCGCACGCGGGCGTCCCTGGTGGCGGCTTGCGACTTGCGCATCGCCCATGGAATGTCCAGCCCAGCTAGATCGCCTACCGAGAACGGTCCCATCGCAAAGCCCAAGCGCTCCAGCGCCGTGTCCACCGTTTCAGGCCAAGCGCCGTCTTCCAGCATCATTTCGCACTGCTGGCGGTACACGTTGTAGATGCGATTGCCTATGAAGCCGAAGGCGTTGCCGCAAAGCACAGGCGACTTTTTCAGACGCTTTCCCAGGCTCATGCCGGTTGCGAGCACGTCAGCCGCGGTCGCGCTGCCGCGCACCACCTCCAGCAGCTTCATGACATTGGCCGGGCTGAAGAAGTGCAGGCCCAGCACGTCCGCCGGACGGGAAGTGGCCTGAGCGATCTTGTCCACATCCAGATAGGACGTGTTCGTCGCCAGCACCGCGCCGGGGCGCGCATGCTGGTCGATTATCCGGAACACCTCCTGCTTGACGTCCAACTGCTCGAACACCGCCTCGATCACCAGATCCGCGGCCGCGAGGCGAGTCCAATCCAGCGTGGTCTCCAGCAGCGCGAGCATGCGCTCGCCGTGAGCCGGCAAAGCCTTTCCCGCCGCGACGCGTTCCGCATAGTGCGTCCGGATGCGCGTGCTGCCGCGCTGCAACGCGGCCTCGTCGCGCTCCAGCAGGATGACATTCAAACCCGCCTCCAGCGCGCTGATCGCGATGCCCACTCCCATCGTCCCAGCGCCAACCACTGCCACCGTACCCACCGGCCTTGCCTGGACAGAGGCCAGTTCGGGCACTTTCATCGACTCCCGTTCCGCAAAGAACTGGTGGCGCAGCCCGAAGGCATCGGGCGTAAGCCGGAGTTCCTGGAAATAGCGACGCTCGGCGGCCAGCGCATCCCGCGCGGGCAACCGGGCCGCGTTCCTGATCGACTCGATCGCGGCGACCACTGCCGGCCGCGCCTTGCCAGTCCGCATGGCGGCCTGCGCGGCAGCCTCGACGGCCGCGGCGTCCTCGGTGGGCAAGGGCTCATCCAGGAGATCCCGCTTGCGTCCGCGCATGCTGCGGGCCAGCGCCACCGCCCGGTCTATGAGCCCGTCCTCCACGACTTCATCGACCAGCCCCCATTCCAATGCCTGGGCGGCTGAAAACCGCTCTCCGTTGCAGATGAGCTTGATCGCCCGGGCCAGGCCGGTACGTCGAGGCAGGCGTTGCGTGCCGCCTGCGGCCGGAAGTATGCCCAGCGTCACCTCGGGCAGGCCGACGATGGTGCCTGCCTTGGCTATCCGAGCGTCGCAACCCAACGCCAGTTCGAAGCCGCCTCCCAGAGCGAACCCATGCAAGGCCGCCACAATGGGCTTGCGGCACTGGGCCAATCCGTCTATCACGACGCCCAACAGAGGCTGACGGGAAACCTGATCGCCGAATTCGCGTATATCCGCGCCGGCCACGAAAGTCTTACCGCTGCCGGCGAGCACCCCGCCAACCAGCGTGGGATCCGCATCGAGCTGCTGCACGGCTTCGGCCAAAGCGATGCGCACCTCATGCGAGGTGGCGTTCACTGGAGGATTGTCGATCTGCATCAGCCATACATCACCCACACGCTCCGTGCGGACGGAGTTCTTGATCTGTTCAGTCATTTAGAACCTCTGCAATGCGCAATGCGCGCATGCAAATTTCAGACCAAGGAATCTTCCACCTCAAACGTAGAGCACGGTTCTGACCATATTATGGGCAGCGCAGTGATGCTGCGGCCACGGTATCATGAAGCTTTATCGCCGCGCATGCGCACCGCGCCCCAGCTGCAGCCAGCCATGCATGCCCAGCCCACATCCTGCATAACGCGATGAACCCGTACATCTCGACCGGCATTCTGCTACTAGGCGTTTTCGCCGCCATCGCCTACCGCAGGAAGCGGCAGCGCACGATGGACACTGCCGGCCGGCGCATCGGCAGCGATCTGGTCGCGGGCGGCGCGCTTTACGGCGTGGCCGCGCCGCCAATCGGCGGCGCAGGCGTTGTCATAACCCTGACCGCCCTGACCCGAGATCCCGAGACCCTGCTCATGCTGGTCTACGCCTTGCCCTGGTTCTACATTTTCGGCTTCGTGCCCGCCCTGCTGTGCGGCATCGTGGCTGGCGCGCTGCGGCCGGCGCATCCGTCCTGGCGCGCCTGCGCCGGGATGGCGCTGGTCGGCGCCGTCTATGGCGTCGTCTTCCTGCTCGGCTTCATCTCCCACAACCGGCCATGGCAGGAAGAATTCGGCTTCCCCTTGACCGTAGGCGCCGCGCCCGGCGCGCTCAGCGCCTTCTTGTGCGCGCGCATGCTGTATGGCAAATCGCGCGGCCGCGGCGCATCGGGCAGCGATACGCCACAAGCGGCCTGAGACCAAAACTCGGATACCCCATGGGGCGCATGCGCTGATATCATGACCATGCGCCGCGGCACCGCGGCCGCCCCCAGGGAGGCAAGTATGTTGAAGAAACTGCTGGCATTGGTGTTGGGCTTGGCATTGATGGGCGCGGCGGGCGCGGCGCTGGCCGCCGACAAGGTCGTCTATCACGTCAACGACTCGGCTTCCCAAGCACTTTCCGCGCTGCGCAACATGCGCAACCAGCTGGACACCGCGCCTGACACCACCATCAAGCTGGTGGCCCATGCCGACGGCGTCGACTTCCTGATGACGGACTACAAGGACGCGGCCCAGGTCGGCCCGCTGATCTCGGCCTTGGCCGCGCGCGGCGTGGCCTTCGAAGTCTGCGAGATCACGCTCAAGAACCGCAAGCTGGGCAAGGATACCTTCGTGATGGAAGCGGACTTCACGCCGTCCGGCGTGGTCCGCATCACCCGCCTGCAACAGGAAGGCTACGCCTACATCAAGCCCTGATTGCCGGCCACGCCCTTGACCGAGGGCTGATTGGGACTTACCTGGCCTATCGTCTTGCGGTCACGCAGGTAGGTCGCCACCACATCCCAAATGGGCTCGCCATTGGCACCTTCAGCCACCGGCGCCCAGCCTGCCACCTTGTACTGCTTGTCGGCCTGGACCGGCGAGCCGCCCAGGCGCATGTCGCTGATCCGCGCCCCCGCCGCGCCCGCCGGATCGATCGCATATTGCAAACCGCCCACGCGCACCATGTCTCCGCCCTGCTGGTAGTACGGATCCGGGTTGAACAGATTGTCGGCCACGTCCTCCAGGATGGTCTTGAGGGTGGCGCCGCTCATCTGCGTCACGGTGGTATGGGGATAGGTGATGGCGGTCTGGTCCAGCACGTTTTCCATCGTGATCGCCTGGCCCGGCAGCAGGCTGGTGCCCCAGCGGAATCCGGGCGAAAAGGCGATCTCCGCGCCCTTGACCTGCATCAGCGCATCCAGGATCACCTGGTCGAAGGTGCCGTTGAAATTGCCGCGCCGGTAGAGGGTTTCCTCGGTGGTGGCCAAAGGCTGTGACAGCTTTTGCGCATAGGGCGCGCGGATGCGCTCGACCAGCTCCGCCATGGCGGGGTCCGCCGGCAGATACTGGGCGAACACCGGCATCAGCGTGTAGCGGAAGTCGGCCACCTTGCCGTCCTTTACATCGAAATCCAGCACGCCGAGGAATTTTCCGTTGCTGCCGGCATTGGTGACCAGCGTCTTGCCGCCGGCGTTCTGCACCGCCACCGGCGCGGGCACGCCGTCATGCGTATGGCCGCCCAGGATCGCGTCCAGGCCGCGCACGCGGGACGCCAGCTTCAGGTCCACATCCATGCCGTTGTGCGACAACAGCACCACGGCCTGCGCGCCCTTGCCGCGCACCTCGTCTATGGTTTCCTGCAGCCGCTGTTCCTGGATGCCGAAGGTCCAATCCGGCACCATGTAGCGCGGGTTGGCGATCGGCGTATAGGGAAAGGCCTGGCCGATCACGGCCAGCGGCACGCCGTTCATTTCACGCATGGAATAAGGAGCGAACACCGCGTCGCCGAAATCGCTGGTCTCGACGTTCTGCGCCAGGAACTCGACCTTGCCTTTCAGGTCCTTCTCCAGGACTTCCTGCACGCGGTCGGCGCCCAGCGTGAATTCCCAATGCGCCGTCATCATGTCCACGCCCAGCAGCAGGCAGGCATCCACCATGTCCTGCCCGCGGGTCCAGAGCGCGGTGCCCGACCCTTGCCAGGTATCACCGCCGTCCAGCAGCAACGCGCCCGGCCGCGTGGCCTTCAGCCGCTTGATCAGCGTGGCCAAGTGGGCGAAGCCGCCGACCTTCCCGTACTGTCCCGCGGCCTGGGCGAAGTCCAGGCAGGTGAAGGCATAGGCCTGGGCCGAGCCCGGCGCGATGCCATAGGCCTTGAGCAGATGTTCGCCCACCAGATGCGGCGCGCGTCCCGCAGACTGCCCGATGCCCAGATTGACGCTGGGCTCGCGGAAATAGAGCGGCATGAGCTGCGCATGGCAATCGGTGAAATGCAGGAAGTGCACATTGCCGAAGGCGGGCGTGTCGTAGAACGCCTGCGCCGCCTGCGCCGCCGCTCGCGGATGGTGCGACAGGCCCATGCCGCCGGCGGAGGCGACCGCCAGCATCTGAAGAAACTCGCGTCGATTGATCATCGGTCCAACCGTGGAAGAGGGAGGGATGCGCTCAGGAGCGCGGCGTGGCGTGGCGCAGCAGTTCGAGCACGTCTTCCTCGAACATCTCGCCGGGTATGGCCTCGAGCAGCTTGCCGTTCGCGTCCAGCACGAAGATCTCTGGAATGACGCGGCGCTTGCCGAATACCGCCCGCAGCGCCTCGTTGTCCATGGCCACGCCAAAGGTGTAGCCATGCTTGGCGATGTAGTCGCGCGCGGCCTGCTCATCCCGGTCGATGCTGACCGTCAGGATGCGCAGGCCCTTGTCGCGCGCCGCGTCGGTGAGCTTCTGCAGATGCGGATTCTGCCGCGCGCAGTAGGGACACCAGGAAGCCCAGTACTCCACCACCAGCGGCTTGCCCGCGAAATCGGTGGTGGACAGCCGGGTGCCGTCCAGCAGCTGCACGTCCGGCATCACCAGCTTGTCCCCCACCTTGGGCGGCGCCTGGGCATGGGCCGCCGCCGCGGCCAGCATGCCCGCGGCCAGCAGCAAGCGGCCGTATCTGGAAACAGCGTTCATGCGTCCTCCGCGCGTGGCAGGGTTCAAGGCTTGGCCTGGTCGTCGTTGACGGCGGATTGCGGATCCAGCAGCAGCGCCATCACGTCCTTGAGCTGCTGTTCCGTCAGAATGCCGGCCGCGCCGAAGCGCGGCATGTTGGAACAAGGCATGGTGGCGTGCGAGTCGTAGATCTTGTTCCAGGTGTAGGCGACCATTTCCTTGCCATTGCCGCGCAGCTTGCCGTACTGGTAGAGCGACGGGCCGATGTTGCCAAACGAAATCTCAGCCTTGGTCATCTGGTGGCAGGCATAGCAATTGCCGCCATTGATCGTCTTGGCCGTATCCGAGAACTGCAAGCCGCGGCCGTTCTGGGCCACTTTCTCGCCCTGCCGCCAATCGCCGATGTAGTTGCCGTCGGCAGGCGGCTTGACGTTGGCGGCGGCTTCCTGCGTGATCTTCAGGGCCGTTTCCGCGGGCATCTCGCCGCCTGCATCAGCGATCGAACAGGCCCGCTGCATGGTCGACTGATCGATCCGGTCCAGCTTGGCGAGGCCGCGCTCGACGAAGGAATCCTTCAGCTCGGCCACCAGCGCCTGGTGATCGACAACCGCCTTCGGCGCCGGCTGCTGCGCTGCGGCGTTCGCCGCCAGGAACAAGCCCAAGGCCGCCAGGCCGGGCCGGGTCGTGCGTATCTTGCGCATGATTCCCCCTTTACCGTTTGATGGCCGGGGCCATCATCTGGCCGCCGTTGGCGTTGACACCCAGGAATACGGTCAGGTCCACCGACGCGTCCGAACCGTATTTCAGCAACGGCATGCGCTGCTGGCGGAAGCAGTCCTGCAGGCGCCATTGCATCGACCGCAATGCACCTTGCGACACGCGATAGGCCGGCCAGCTGGCGAAAGCCGCGCGCGCGGGCTCCTGCTTGGTCAGGTTGGGCAGGTCCTGCAGCCGGATGCGCTTGTTGTCGCCGGTGTGACAGGACGCACAGGAGAAGTCGTACGGACCGCCGCGGTAGTAGAAGATGTCGCGGCCGCGCGCGTAGGCCGCCTGCTCCTTGGGATGGGTCTGCGGCACGGCGATCTTCATGCCGCGCGACATGCCGGCCACATACGCCACCAGCGCCTCGATATCGGTGGAGTATTGCCCGTCGCCCGAAAATGGTTTCTTGGTGACATCGGCGGCTTCCATGCCTTGCAGCTGCACCATGCAATAGACCAGGCGGCTCTCCAGGTCCATGACGCGCCCGGCATCCTCGAAGTAGCGCGGCAGCTGGGCATACGCCCCCTTGACCACGCCGGCGCCCTGGCCCAGGTCGCATTTTTCCAGCGAGGCGTTCTTAGGCCCGCGGCTTTCCTTCCACAGGTCCTCCCCCGTCATCTCGATCAGCTCGGCCGGATTGCCGTCGGCCAGCATTTCGCGGTACTGCGCAATGCCCTGCGCCGTGTCCTGCTCGGTCGCGGCCGCGGCGAACTTCGCACCAGCCAGCGCGAAACCGGCCAGCGCACAAGCGGCGGCCATGCGTTTCCTATCCATGTATGTCTCCTCACGCGGTTGCCCTGCCGGCCTTGCGTGCCGACGGGCGTTTATTGTTTGTCCGCCTTCCTTCACACATCCGAAACGCTAAGTCACCGTGGTGGTGTCCGTGCGGGTCGCGCCTTCACTGTCTTTCCACGTCACGCTGACCTTGTCGCCCTTGGCGCCGCCCTTGAACTTGAACGACAGGAACGGGTCGCGCGACACCGCCGGCCCCCATTGCGCCGCGAGCACCACCTTGTCGCCGTTTTTCACCACGACGTCCTGGATGAAATGCGCCGGCACCACTTTGCCTTCGGCGTCCTTGCGCTGCCCGGTTTCCATGATGTGGCTCATCAGGACCTTCACCTCGATCACGCCGTCTTTCTCCGCGGCGCGGATCCGCATCGGCCTTGCTTCCATGTGCTGTCTCCTTGATTGCTCGTAGCCGGTGCGCGCATCAACCGCCGCAGCCGCCCAGGGTCACCTTGATTTCCTTGTGCGCCGTGTAGTACTTGCCGTCGGCCTTGACCAGCGCGTACACGTCCGAGGTCTGGCCCATCTTCACGCGGGTCGCCACCTCGGGTTCGGTGCCCGCGGGGAGCGTGAAACTGGCGGCCAGGGCGTTCGGGTTCTTGGTGACCAGGATGGAGATCTGCTCGGTGTTGGGCAGCTTGCTGACCGCCCCCACCGGCACCACCGCGCCGTTCTCGGCGATATCGGGGGCCACCAGTGTGATCTGGTCGCTGGCGACGGCGTCGCCTCCGCCCAGCGCCTTGATCACGTCCTGCATGCTCTTGGCGTCGAAGGCCTGCTTGTTCCAATCGGCCTGCACCGCCCAGGCCTGACTGGGCCTCAGCAGGCCCGCCGCAACGGCCAGGCTGAGCACCGTGCCCAGGCCGACCACCTTGCGTCGCTGCCGATCGATGTGTTGTTGCGTCATAGCCGTCTCCTCTCTCCCTGAGTTTTCAACCCGGCGCGGGTGCGCCGGCCAGAATCCAGTCCACGATGCGTTTCAGGTCGTCGTCGCTCACGCCCGGGTTCGGCGGCATCGGCATGGCGCCCCAGACGCCGCCGCCGCCCTTGCGGATCTTCTGCGCCAGCATGGCGTGCGCGTCGGCATTGCCGCCGTACTTGGCCGCCACGTCGCGATAGCTCGGCCCGATCATCTTGCGATCGGCGGCGTGGCAGGCGACGCAGGTGCCCGACGTGGCCAGGCGCGCGCCCGCCAGGTCCGCGCCCGCCGGCTTGGCCGGCGCAGGCGCGGCCGCTGGCGGCGCCTCGACGGCCGACGAAGCGATGGTCTGGCTGGCGTGCAGGCGCACGGCGTCGGCATTGCTGCCCGCGGCTCCGGCCAAGGGTGGCGCCAGCGTGTTGGCGCCTCGCACCGGGCCGATCAGGCGGTTCTGCGCCGCGATGTCGCCATGGGCGTTGCGCGCGTAGTCCGGCAGTTCGGACGTGACCTTGACGGTCTCGACGCAATTGCTCATGCACGCCGTGTTCTGCGTATCGGGCTTATCCCCAGGCAGCCACATGCCATGCTCGCGCGTCATGCCGTTGCGGTTGGGCATGCGCGCCTGCACTTCGGCGATGTTCTTGTCGGACAGCTCGAAATCCTCGGGCACGATTTCGCCCAGGTTCAGCAGGTAGGCCGTGACGGCATAGACCTCGTCCGGCGACAGGGTCTTGGGCTGGTCCCAAGGCATGGCGCGATGGATGTAGTCCCACAGCGTGGAGACGGTGCTGACCTTCATCAACGTGGTGCGCTGCGGCTGGGAATTGCCGGCCAGCGCCGCCACGCGCCCGCTGCGGATGTCATCGGCGGTAGTGCCTCCGACGATGGGCGTGAAGACCTCGTTGCTTTCGCCAAAACTGCCATGGCAGGACGCGCACTTGCCTTCCCAGATATCGCCGCCGCGCAACACCGTGCCGCTGCCAGGCGGCAGGCCCTTGAAATCCGGCCGCACGTCGATATCCCAGGCCGCCACTTCCGCCACGGTGGCATCGCGGCCCACGCCCGGGAATTTCTCCGCCGCGCCTGCGCCCGGGGCCAGCATCGCCAGCCCCAGGCCCGTACAGGCCAATGCGGCACGCAGGCTATTCAACGTGGACATTGCTCACCTCTCCGCTCTCGGCCACCCGCCACGATTGAATGCCGTTGTTGTGATAGATGGAGCGCGTGCCGCGCACTTCGCGCAGCTGGCCCGAACGCGGCTGGACGTAGCCGGTCTCGTCCTGGGCGCGGCTTTGCAGGATGACGGGCGAGCCGTCCCAGACCCAGTCGATGTTGAAGCGCGTCAGACTCTTGGTCAGGACCGGCCCTTCCAGCCGCGCCGTGCGCCAGTTGCGTCCGCCATCGACGGACACGTCGACCTGCTTGACCTTGCCGCGACCCGACCAGGCCAGGCCGGAGATATTGCAGAAGCCTTTGTCCAGCAACACCTGTCCGCCCGACGGCGTGGTGATGACGGACTTGCACTCCTGGATCGAGGTGTACTGGCGGTGCTGCCCCCCGGGGATCAGGTCCACGTAGTGGATGGTCTCGTCCTTGGCGTTCCAGGGCTGGTCGCCGACTTCGATGCGGCGCAGCCATTTGACCCACGACACGCCCTGCACGCCCGGCACCACCAGGCGCAGCGGGTAGCCGTTCTCGGGCCGCAACATTTCGCCGTTCATGCCCCAGGCCACGATCACGTCGTCCAGCGCCGCCTCCATCGAGATGGTGCGCGTCATGCTGGAGCCATCTGCGCCTTCGGCCAGCACAAACTTGCCGCGCTTGAGGTCGGCGCCGCAGTCGTCCAGCAGCGCGGAAAGCGGCACGCCGGTGAACTCGCAACAGGACAGCATGCCGTGGGTGTACTGCACCGTCGGAACCGCCGCATTGCCCCATTCCGGGCCGCTATTGGCGCCGCATTCGATGAAGTGGATGCGCGATACGGACGGCAGGCGCATCAGGTCGTCCATGGTGTAGACCTTCGGCTTCGCCACCAGGCCATTGATCATGAAGCGGTGCTGCGCCGGGTCGATGTCCACCCAGCCCTGATGGTGGCGCTCGAAATGCAGCCCGTTGGGCGTGATGATGCCGAACAGGCCCTGCAAGGGAGCAAAGGCGACCGAGGAGGCCGGCACCCGGGTCAGGCCCGGCGACTGGCGCCGCTGCAGGTTCGCTTCGTATTTCGACGGCACGCCATAGGGCAGCGCGGCGACCGGCTGCCCCAGCGACATCGTCCAGGGCCGCGGCGTCAAGATCATCTCGTCGCCGCCGCTGGCCTTCTGGGCCAGCGCATTGCCCGTCAAGCCGGCGGCCAACGCGGCGCCCGCCGTCTGGAAGCTGCGCAGCAAGAAACCTCGCCGGGCGTCGTCCAGGCCATTACGGGCGATGTCCTGTGCCAGATCGGCGGACACGAAATTCTCGGGCGCCTTGCGCAGGCGCCCCACTTTTGCCTCTCGATCCACCTTTCTCCTCCGTGGGCGTCGCCCGGCTTCTATATTTTTTGTAGTTATATGCAAATTATCTTTGCACATAAAGAAGCCGATTGGCACGCTGCGCCGCAACACCTGGCGGCGGCTGCACGGTCAAACGGGGCAATCAGCCCAGCATGTCGCCCCAGATTGCCTGGGCCCAGGCCTGAGCATCAGGAGTTTCCCTAGCGTTGGGTTCAGCCGACAATCCGCCGGCCCCGGCAACCGGCAACATGGTCTTCGCCGCGGCGTCGTAGCGGTGCACGCTGGCCACGTGCATGACCTCGCGGTCGGAGGTGTAGCTGTAGCAGGTGTTGGCATACAGCGGCAGCGGATTGACGCTGCCGCCGGTAAGCAAGGCCAGCACGGCCGCGGCGCAGGTCTTGCCATGCTGGTTGGCCATGTGACCGGACTTGGGCATGGCCGGGGCAACCTGGATCGCATCGCCCAGCACATGGATGCCCGGCACGGCCAGCGATTCGAATGTCAGGAAATCCACCTCGCACCAGGCGCCATTGGCCGTAGCCAGGCCGGAGTCCGCGGCGATGGCCGCGGCGCGCATCGGCGGCACCACGTTCAGCACGTCCGCCCGCACGGTCTCGCCCAGTTCGAACTGCACGCTCAAGCCCGCGGCATCCACCGCGACCGCCTCGAACTGCGGGGTGTATTCGATGTAGTTCGCGTAGGAATCGGCCCAGGCGCGGCGGAACAGCGCAGCCTTGGACGTGATGTCGGCATTGGCGTCGAAGACCAACACCTTGGAACGCGGCTTGTGCCGCTTGAAGTACCACGCCACCTGGCAGGCTCGCTCGTACGGGGCGGGCGGGCAGCGGTAAGGCGCCAGCGGGATGGTCAGCACGTAGATACCCCCGTCCGGCATCGCCTCCAGCTGGCGCCGCAAGGCCTCGGTCTGCGCGCCCGCCTTCCAGGCATGCAACACGAGTTCTCGCGCGCCTGGCGCGTCCATGCCTTCGATCCGCTGCCACTGCATGTCCACGCCGGGCGAGAGTATCAGCCGGTCATACGACAGCCGCTCGCCGCTCGCCAGGCGGACCTGCCGGGCCGCGGCATCGATGGTGAGGGCCCGGTCGCGCAGCAGGCGTACCCCGTGGCGCGACAATCCGTCCCGCGCAACCGTGATATCGGCCATGGACTTGCTGCCGCCCAGCACCAGATTCGATAGCGGACAGGAGACAAAAGCCGGGTTCTCATCGACCAGCGTGACGTCGACGGCACCCGCGCCCAGCAAGCGCAAGTAGCGCGCAGCGGTGGCGCCGCCATAGCCCCCGCCCACCACCACCACATGCGGCTTGGCGGCGCGCGCGATGGGCGCCGCGGCCAGGGCTGCGCCCATCGCCGCGCCCAGCAAGATGCTGCGCCGCTTCATGGGGTCGCCGCCTTGGGTTGCGCGGCGAACCAGCCGGCGATGCGGACAATCTCGGCGTCGCTATAGCCTCGCGCGATCTGGCCCATGACGCTGCCGTCGGACGCCGTTTCCGCGAGCGCGCGCATGCGTGTAGCGATCCAGTCGGCAGGGCGCCCCTCCAGCGGTGGGATTGCCGCCGCCGACCGCGTAGCGGGCGCATGACAGGTGAGGCAGGCGGCTGCCCAAGCTTGCGCCTGCACGTCCAGGTCCGCGGCCAGCGATGGCGCGCTCCAGGAGACGGCCAGCAACGCACAGGCGAGCGCGACGGGCAGGGGTGCGCCGGGTTGTGGACGAAACCGCAGGGCAAGCATGCCGAGGACCGCTCCCGTGGACGTTGGCCCGCAAGCAGACCGGAATGGCGGCGGGCAAGGCTACGCGCTGCCGCCCTCCCGCCGGGGACGCCCAGTATGTCCTCGACTACGCCGCGCGCGCAAGCGCCCTCACAGCGTCACGCCCGCGGCTTCGATCACGTGCTTCCATTTCTTCTGTTCACGCGCGATCCGCGCCCGCAATTCATCAGGCGTATCGGTCAGCACGGTGTATCCCATTTCGACGATGCGGGCCTGCGTTGCGGGTTCGGCCAGCGCCGCCCGGAAAACGTCGGCCAGCCCCGCAGCGACCTGCGGCGGGGTGCCGGCGGGCGCGAGCACGTAGTTGATCGCGCCAGATTCAAACCCCGGCAATGACGCCGCGATGGTGGGAACACCCGGCAACACCGGATGCGGCTCGGCGCTGCCCGTACCCAGGACGCGCAATGCGCCCGACCGGATGTGCGGCAGCACGGTGGATATCGTGTCGATGGTCAGCTGAACCCGGCCAGCGATCAGGTCCGCCATGGCGGGCGCGCTGCCGCGATATGGCACGTGGGTCATCTCCACCCCCGCCATCATCTTGAACATCTCGCCCGACAGATGCGAACTGGAACCCAGTCCGGAACTGGAGAAATTCAATTGGCGAGGCTCCTTCTTTGCCAGCGCGATCAGTTCGGCGACAGTCCTGGCCGGCACATCGGGATGCACCACCAGCACGTTCGGCGCCTCGAACAATGGCCCCGCCGGCACGAAGGTGTCGGGGTTGTAGGGCAAGGACTTGAAAAGATAGGGATTGGTCAGCTGCGTGCCAGGCGTGGCCATCAGCAGCGTATAGCCGTCCGGCGTGGCCTTGGCCACGAAGTCGGCCGCGATCACGCCTCCGCCGCCTGGTTTGTTCTCGACGATCATGGTTTGACCCAGCAAGCGCGTGGCTGGTTCGCTGACCAACCTGGCGAACACATCGGACGCGCCGCCCGCGGCGAAGGGAACGATGAAGCGGACCGGGCGCTCCGGCCTCCAAGCCCCGGCCGCTCGCCCGATCGAGGGTAGCCCGGTCTGAGCGAGCGCCGCCCAGGCGCCCAATCCGACACATACTTTGCGCCGCATGTTCATTGTGTTGTCTCCTTGGCTGGCGCGGCCCGCCTGGCGCGGCACCGTTGTTTTGTTATCCGGATAAGGCGGGTCATCATCCGCGCTCCGTTCGCCGTATCTTATGCAAGCTCTCCTGGCTGCGCGCACCGTGAAAACGCATACCTGAATTGCCGAAATTGGCAGTAAGCAGAGGCGGCCCACCGCCAGCCCCCTGCGCTAAGCTGGAAAACACACAACCCAAAAAAGGAGGGGGACCATGGGGCGCTTCGACAACAGGATCGTGCTGATAACCGGGGCGGCCCGCGGCCAGGGCGCGGAAGAAGCCCGGCGCTGGGTCGATGACGGCGGCTTTGTCTTCATTGCCGATGTGGACGACGGCGCGGGGCAGGCACTGGCCGCGATGCTGGGCGCCAACGCGGAATATCTGCACCTGGATGTCTCGAACGAGGACGGCTGGGCCGCAGCGATGACTGCCATCGAAAGCCGAGGCCCCTTGAGCGGACTGGTCAACAATGCGGCGATCTACCAGCCACAGCCCTTGGAGCAGACCTCGGTCGAATCCTTCGACCGGCACATGCAGATAAACCTGCGCGGCAGCTTTCTGGGTATGAAGCACGGGGCGCACGCGATGACCCGCGCCGGCGGCGGGTCCATCGTCAATATTTCGTCCACCGCCGGGCTGCGCGCTTCTCCCGGATCGTTTGCCTACAGCGCGACCAAATGGGGCCTGCGCGGCATGACACTGTCCGCGGCGGCAAGCCTGGCGGCGCATGGGATACGCGTGAACGCGGTGTACCCCGGCCCGATAGACACGGACATGCTGAAGGTGCGCTCCGCCGACCAATTGGCCGAACGCGTCAAGCGCGTTCCGCTGGGCCGCATGGGCACGGCGGGCGAAGTCGCCGCGATGGTGCTTTTCCTGCTGTCCGACGACAGCTCCTACATGACTGGCGCGGAAATCACGGTGGATGGCGGCGTAACGCTCTAGGCCACGGACTGGCGCAGGCTGGTATAGACTCGAAATCCGCTCATTCCACGCGCCTGCATGCCTATGCCGAAGATCTCTCCCGCCACGTGGGACATGACCCATCTGCTGTCTTTCGTGACAGTCGCCCGCACTGGCAGCCTGAAATCGGCCGCGGCCACACTGGGCATTCCGCAGCCGGCTATCAGCCGGCATATCGGCAAGCTGGAAACCCAGTGCAATGGCCGGCTGTTTGGCCGCACGGGCCGGGGAATGACGCTGACGGAGTTGGGCGCGCGCGTGTTTCCGCGCGTCGAGCACCTGCTGGCCGAAGCCAATGCGCTCTCGCAGGAAATCACGGAATCCTCGGGCATCCCCTTCGGGGACGTGCGCATCGGGGCATTGCCATCGCATTATCTGACCATCATCGTTCCGCTGATCCTGAAGATGCGGCGCAGCCATCCAGGCATCAAGCTGCATATCTTCGAGGGATCGGGCGGCCAGATCGACCAATGGCTGGTGTCCGGGCACATAGACATAGGCATGCCCTATCGCTACGGCAAGCCGAATCCCAGCGATGCCGATACTTTGCTTACCTTTACCTCCTGCCTGATCGGCCCCGCCGGCGATACCCTTACCCAGGCGGCCGAACTGCCTTTCGCCAAGCTGGACCGCCTGCCCCTGATCCTGCCCAGCGCGCCCAGCGGCGTGCGCATGTTGCTCGATCAATTGGCCAAGCGCGCCAATATCACCCTGAACGTCATTGTGGAAGCCGACTCCACCCAGCTGCAGAAGGCCATCGTCGAGTCGGGAGAGGCATACACCGTCCTGCCGCGCCACCCGGTCGCTGCCGAACTCGCCAGCAACAGGCTGCAAGCGGCCAACCTGGTGGCCCCCGTCATCGAGCGGCGCGTGGTGCTGGCCACCACCGTCGTGCGGCCTTCGTCGCTGGCGGTACGCACCGTGGCCGGCGCCATCCGCAGTCTCTACCGCAGCGCGGCCGTGACGCGCGCCATGCATGGCGAAGGCCCCCGCGCGCCGGCGGGCGCCAAGAGCAAAGCGCGCGGGACCGACTCAGCTGGGCAAGCCTAGCACTGCCTTGGCCAGTATGTTGCGCTGGATCTCATTGCTGCCGCCATAGATCGTCGTGATCGACGAGTTGTACAAGCGGTTCGCTGGAGAAATGGCCGCGCCTTGCCAATTCAAGGGATCCGCGTCGCCGCCTTGTTCCCCGGCGGCCTCCACGCACATCATCGCCAGGCGAGAATAGGTCTCGGACGCCCATATCTTCAATAGCGACACGCTGGGCGGGAGCGTGCCTCCATGTTTGACGATGGCCGCATAGTCGGCAAATAACGCCTGTAGATCGAATACGTCCAGCGCGGCCTCGTTGTAGCTTTCGACGAACGCCCTATCGTTTTCCCCTGCTTGCGCCAGCGAGCCGAACGCCCCCTTCATTTCGCCCAACAACCGCAATTGATTCAGCGCATATAGCGATTGGCTCGGGCTGCCGACGAACAGGCGCTCGAAATCCAGCAAGGCCTTGGCGATGGTCCAGCCCTGATTCATCTCGCCCACCAAATTCCTGCGCGGCACACGGACATGGTCGAAGAACACCTCGCAGAACTCTTCCTCGCCGCCGATGTTGACGATGGGCCGGACGGTGATGCCTGGACGATCCAGTTCGGTAAGCAGGAAGCTGATTCCCGCCTGCTTCTTGGCCGTCTTGTCGGTACGCACCAGCATGAAGATGTGGTTGGCGTCCTGCGCCAGCGTGGTCCAGATTTTCTGGCCCGTCACGACAAAATCATCGCCATCGATCACCGCCTCGGTGCGCAGCGAGGCCAGGTCCGAACCGGCGTTCGGCTCCGAATAGCCCTGGCACCAGACGTGGTCGCCGGACACGATGCGAGGAAGGTAGTAGTCCCGTTGCTCGGCAGTGCCATACTTGATGAGCACTGGCCCGATATTGATGATGCCCTGGTCCGGCGCGCGGGCCACGCCGTACGCCTCCATCTCTTCCATGAACGCAATCAGCTTGTCCGGCTCCAGCGCCATGCCGCCATGCTCGCGTGGCCATGCCGGCGCGATCCAACCCTGCCGCGACAGCGACATGTACCAGTCGCGCAATTCCGGCCAATGCAGGCGCCGCGGCGGATTGCGCAGGTCCCCGGGATAGTTTTCCTGGACGAACTTGCGCACCATGCGGCGGAAATCGGCTTCCGGAAGGGCGTTCCAATCCGTGCCAGAAGCAGCAGGCGGCAACGCCGCGCCATCAGGATCGGCACTATCGCCTTCAGCCTGAGCAAGCGACAGCGGTTCGGCCAGGAGCCGGTTCTCGCGCACTCCCCCGAGCCACGCCGCCAGGTGCAAGGCGCGTTTCAAATACAGGCCGATATCGAGCTCGTCTGTGTAGCCGATGGCGCCGTGGAATTGGATGGCCAATCGCGACATGTGCAGCGCGGCGTGGCAACAACGCGCCTTGACGCGCGCGCAACGCGCGCCGTAGTGCGCTTGCACCGTCGCCGGATCGGAGGCGTCCAGCCCTGTCTCGCCAAACTCGCCCAGGAACTGGTCCAGCGTGGCGCGCGCAAGCTCTATCTGCAGCAGGGCATCCACCATCCGGTGCTGCAGAGCCTGATTGGCGCCGATGGGCTTGCCGAACTGCGTGCGGGTTTTCAGGTATGCCAGGGTGTCGTCATACGTTCTGTGCGCGATGCCCAGCAGTTCGGCAGCTTGCATCAACCTGGCATTTTCCAGCGCGCGCGCCACGGCCGCGTCCGCCAGTTCACCTTGCGCAATCACGTTCGCGGCCGGGATCCGGACGCCGTTGAACGACAGGTTCACGCTCATGCTGCCGTCCACCCGCTCCCGCGTTGCCGCGGCCAATTCCGGGCTGGCAGCGGGTACCAGGCAAAGCACGGTCGTTGCGCCCATGCTGGCGTTCACCAGCCAGGCATCGGCGCCGGCGGGATAAGCCCACCGCTTTTCGCCATGCAGCAGCACCTCCCCTGAAGCACGCTCCGCGGAAACAGCGGGTTTCCCGGCGTGCTGCTGGCCCGGCTGCTCCTGCCATGCAAGGCCGATGACCGCGCCGCCGCCGGCAATGTCGCGCAGCAGCGCATCGCGCCCGGATACGGACGGCAGGTTCAGCAGAGCCGCCGCGCTCAGGAACGCGCCGCCCAGCAGCGGTTCGGGCAAGGGATGGCGCCCGATCTCTCCCACGATGGCGGCCATCTCGCGCAGGCCCAGCCCCAAGCCATCCAGCGATTCAGGCACGCACAAGCCGGTCCATCCTGCCTGCGCCATTTTTTCCCACACGTCGCGTTCGTATCCTGGCTGTGCGCCGCGCAAGGCGCGTAGGCGAGCCATCGGACTCGCGGCTGCCAGGAAGGCGCGGGCGCTGTCCCGAAAGGCGCGAGTGGTCTCCTCCCGATCGATGTCCTGTTCTGTGCGTATGTTCATTCCGGTCTCCATGTTTTGACTGCATCCTGGCGATCGAGTCTACGAGAACGTCCCCGGCCGGAGCATGGCGCCAGCGGCAATCCAGCTATGCCTTTTGGCGAAGTCGCCTGAATGACTGCCATGCCCGCGTGGCGCCAGCGCAGAGATGCGAAAAAAGGCAAACCTGAAATACAAGCAGGCCCATGGTGCGCGCTTTCTCCTTTCCTTAGACTGGGGCCATCAGAACAAGGTCCGGGCCGGCATGGCCCGGACAGCAGCAGGAGACCGTGTTGACCCCTTTGCTAGCCCACATCAAAGTCCTGGACCTGAGCCGCGTGCTGGCCGGCCCGTGGTCCAGCCAGATCCTCGCGGATCTGGGCGCGCACGTGATCAAGGTGGAACGCCCCGGCCGCGGCGACGACACCCGCGCCTGGGGGCCTCCCTTCCTCAAGAACAGTGATGGCAGCGATACGCGCGAGGGCGGCTACTTCCTGGCCGCGAACCGGGGCAAACGCTCCATCACGCTGGATCTGCAAACGCCGGAAGGCCAGGCCATCGTCAAAAAAATGGCGGCCGAGGCCGACGTGGTGATCGAGAATTACAAGGTAGGCACTTTGCCCCGCCTGGGCCTGGGCTACGAAGACCTTGCGGCCGTCAATCCGGCCTTGATCTATTGCTCGGTCACCGGGTTTGGCCAGACTGGCCCCCGCCGGGCAGAGCCCGCCTACGACTTTCTGGTGCAGGCCATGGGCGGCTTGATGAGCGTTACCGGCGGAAGGGACGACCAGCCCGGCGGCGGACCGCAGAAGGTCGGCGTACCCATCGTGGACATGGTGACCGGCGTCTATGGGGCCGTCGGCATTCTGGCCGCCCTTGCCGGCCGGACCCAGACCGGCCGCGGCCAGCACATCGACCTGGCCATGCTGGACGTGCAGGTCGGACTGCTGTGCAACCAAGGAATGAACTATCTGCTGGCGGGCAAGGTCCCCCGGCGCACGGGGACCGCCCACCCCAACATCCAGCCGCAGCGCACCTTCGACTGTCAGGACGGCCAGATTGTCCTGGTCGTGGGCAACGACGGCCAGTTTGCCGCCTTCTGCAAAGTGCTGGGGGTTCCCGACTTGGCCGAGGATCCCCGCTTTGCCACCAACGGCCAGCGCGTGTCTCACCAGGCGGCGCTGGATCCGATACTCGACGCCATCCTGATACAGCGTACCCGCGCGCATTGGCTGGCGGCCTTGGCGGATGCGGGCGTGCCGGCGGGTTCGATCAACTCCGTGCCGGAGGTATTTGAAGAGCCGCAGGTGCGCCAACGCGAAATGCTGCGCTACTTGCCCCATCCACTGGCAGGCGAGGTGCCTCAGATCGCGTCGCCGCTGCGGTTCTCGGACGCCCCGGCCCACAGCACCATCGCGCCGCCGCTGCTAGGCCAACATACCGCCGAAATCCTGCGGGAGCTTGGCTATTCCCCGGACGAGATCGACGCGCTGCGTGTGCGCGCCGTGCTGTAGCCGGGCCAGCCGCTCTTGGCAGCGGCAGTCCATACCAACGATGAAAATGGAGACAACATGAGCGAGAACTTTCCCCCCGATAACTATCAACACCTGACCGTGCGCGTCGATGGCCACGTCGCAATCATCCTGCTGAACAATCCTCCCGTGAATGCTCTCAGCCGCGGCATGACGTTGGAGCTGACGCGCGTGCTGGACGTGATCTCGGAAACGGATTCCATCCGCGCCGTGCTGCTTTCGGGTGAAGGAAAGGTTTTTTGCGCGGGCGCGGACTTGAAAGGACGCGGCGACGTGATCAAGGGGCCGGGCGACCTGCCGCAACACTCGCGGTACACGCGCGAGTGTTTTCATTCGATACGAGAATGCGCAAAACCCGTGGTTGGCGCCATCAATGGCGCGGCGCTTGGCGCCGGCCTGGCCATCATGGCATCGTGCGACGTGCTGGTGGCCGCTACCTCCGCCCGGGTGGGGCTGCCGGAAATCGACGTCGGGCTGCTGGGAGGCGGCCGTCACGGCATGCGGCTGTTCAGCCACTCCCGCCTGCGCCGCATGATGCTGACCGGCATGCGCATCGATGGCGACGAACTGTATCGCCTGGGCGTGGTCGAGGCCAGCGTGCCGGTCGAATTGGTGTTGGAGACGGGCCTGGAGATTGCCCGTGAAATCGCGTCCAAGAGCCCTTTGGGAACGCGTCTGGCCAAACAGACGCTGAACGCCATCGAGGAAATGAGCCTGCGAGATGGATACCGCTACGAGCAGGACATGACCGCCGCCATTGCCAGGACCGAGGACGCGCAGGAGGCCCAGCACGCATTCCGCGAAAAGCGCGCGGCGGTATTCAAGGGACGTTGACCCCCGCTGCGGCTCGCGCCGGGATTGGGTCCAGAATCATGAAAACACAGGAGACAACAATATGCACCGCATCGTGACCACCTTATGCATCGCCCTGCTGGGCCAGACCGCCTCGGCCGCGGCCTTTCCCGAAAAACCCGTGCAGATCGTCGTGCCGTATTCACCCGGCGGGTTGACCGACAATATTGCGCGCCTGTACGCCGAACGCCTGGCCGCGCACTGGAAGCAGCCCGTCGTGGTGGAAAACAAGCCTGGCGCGGGGGCATCCCTGGGCGCCGCCTATGTATCGCGCGCCGCGGCCGACGGCTATACGCTGTTGATCGGCAGCGTGGGCATGGTCACCAATCCCTACATGCTCAAGAGCATGCCCTACGCGCCCAATGCCCTGGCGCCCCTCAGCCGCGTCGCGCTGGCGCCCAACGTGCTGTATGTCCACCCGTCGGTGCCGGCCAAGACCGTCGGTGAATTGATTGCCTACGCGCGCGCCAACCCGGGCAAGATCAGCTTCGCGTCGTCGGGCGTGGGGTCCAGCCCGCATCTGGCGGCCGAGCTGTTTGCGAACCGGGCGAACATCGACGTGCTGCAAGTGCCGTACAAGGGAACCGGCGCCGCCATCGCCGACTTCCTGGGCGGCCAGGTCAATGCCTATTTCGACACCATGCAATCCATGGGCTATGCCGACGCCGGCAAGATCCGCGCCTTGGGAGTCGCCTCCAGCCAGCGCCTGGCCGAGCGCCCTGATCTGCCCACCGTCAATGAAGCGGGCGGATTGAAGGACGTGATTTCCAGCAGCTGGTTCGGCTTCTATCTGCCCGCCGCCACGCCGGAAAATGTGCGCAAACAGATCGCGGATGACCTGAAGGCGATCAGCGATGAGCCGGAGACCCGCAAGAAAGTAAACGCCATGGGATTGGTTCCGGGATATCAGGATGCCGAGGCGTTCGGGCAATTCAATCGCGAAGAGGGGGAACGCTGGGGCGGCGTGATCAAGAGCCAGGGCATCACCGTGCAGTAGCCCTGGCTCGCACTCACTGCCGAAGCGCCGCCGCCAGCCCGCGCACCTCTTCGAGCGCGCCCGCCACGCCCTGCTCCGCCAGCACTTGCGCAAGCCGTGAACCGACCACCACCAGATCGGCATGCCGCGCCACGAGCCGGGCTTCGTCCGGCGTACGCACGCCAAACCCCGCAGCCACCGGCAGCCGGGTATGCGAACGCAGCCGCTCCAGGTCCTGGGCGATGCGGCCCTCGTCGGGCAGGTCCGCGCCCGTCGTGCCCGCCAGCATGATGTGATAGACGAAGCCGCTGGCGTCGCGCAGCAAGCCCGCCAGCCGCGTGTCCTCGGAAGTCGGCGCGGACATGCGGATCAAATGCAGGCCATGCGTGCGCGCCGCGCGGCCGATATCGTCGGCATGCTCGAGTGGCAGGTCGATGATGATCAGGCCGTCCACGCCTGCCGCCGCCGCGTCCTCGATAAAGCCTTCAACGCCATGTCGCAAGATGGGATTCAGATAGCCCATCAACACCACGGGCGTGTGCGCGTCCGCCTTGCGGAACTCGCGCACCAGGGCCAGCGTGCGCTTCAAGGTCTGGCCGCCGGCCAGCGCGCGGACGTTGGCCTGCTGCAGCACGGGACCGTCCGCGACCGGATCGCTGAACGGCATGCCGAGTTCGATCAGGTCGGCGCCCGCCGCGCGCAAGCCGCGCAACAGATCCAGGCATGCGGCGGGATCGGGATCGCCCGCCGCGAAATAGGTCACCAGGCCGCTGCGTCCGGCCTGGCGCAGCGCTACAAGAGTGTGATCAAGCCGGGTCATGCCGCCACCTCGCCAAATTGGGTCACCGTGTCCATGTCCTTGTCGCCGCGCCCACTCAGGCACACGACCAGGATCTCGTTGCGCGCCATCCGCGGCGCCAGCTTGCGCACGTAGGCCAGCGCATGCGCGCTTTCCAGCGCGGGCAGGATGCCTTCCTTGCGCGTCAGCCAATGGAAGGCCGAGACGGCTTCGGCATCCGTGACGGACACATAGTCCACGCGTTTTCGGTCATGCAGCAAGGCGTGTTCAGGGCCCACGCCCGGGTAGTCGAGGCCGGCCGATATCGAATGCGCATTGACGATCTGGCCGTCGTCGTCCTGCAGGTAGTAGCTGCGGCAGCCGTGCAGCACGCCCTCATGGCCCGCGCTGATGCTGGCCGCATGCGCCCCGCTGGCCAGGCCCAGCCCGCCGGCCTCGACGCCATACAGGCGCACGCCCGCGAATTCCAGGAAAGGATAGAAGAACCCCATCGCGTTGGAGCCTCCGCCCACGCAGGCCACCATGACATCAGGCATGCGGCCGGTCTTGGCCGCGATCTGCAGGCGCGTCTCCTCTCCGATCACCTTCTGGAACTCGCGCACCAGCCAGGGATAAGGGTGCGGGCCGGCGCCCGTGCCCAGCAGGTAGTACGTGTCGGCGGGGTCGGCGATCCAGTCGCGCAAGGCCTCGTTCATCGCGTCCTTCAGCGTGGCGGTGCCGGCATGCACGGCCCGTACCTCGGCGCCCAGCATGCGCATGCGGCGCACGTTGACGGACTGCCGCTCCATGTCCTCGGCGCCCATGTAGACCACGCACTGCAGGCCGAACAGGGCGCAGACGGTGGCGGTGGCCACGCCATGTTGTCCCGCGCCGGTCTCGGCGATGATGCGGCGCTTGCCCATGCGGCGGGCCAGCAGGATCTGGCCCAGACAGTTGTTGATCTTGTGCGCGCCGGTGTGGTTGAGGTCTTCGCGTTTGAGGTAGACCTGCGCGCCCCCGAGTTCCTCCGTAACGCCCTGGGCCAGGAACAGCGGGCTAGGCCGGCCCACATAGTCGGCCAGCATGCCGCGGTAGGTCTGCCAGAAGTCCTCGTCCGACAGCGCCGCGTTGAACTGGCGTTCGAGTTCGTCCAGGGCGGGGACCAGCGTTTCGGGCATGTAGCGCCCACCGTAGGGGCCGAATTGGCCCCGGCTGTCGGGTGCGGCCGGATGAATGGCGGATGGCATGGGCAAGTTTTCCGTGACAGGATGGAAAGAATTTTCCTTATGCTATCTTCACAAAATACTTATTTGAATCAATGATTTGTTTATCATTAATGTAAGTTCAGCTAACAATCATGAGACGACTGCCCTCCCTCAATGCTCTGCGCTTCTTCGACAGCGCGGCTCGCCAGGCGAGTTTCACGCTGGCGGCCAAGGAACTTTGCGTGACCCACAGCGCGGTCAGCCAGCAGATCCGGCAGCTCGAAGAGTGGCTGGGCTGCGCCTTGTTCGAGCGCCGTGCCGGACGCGTCCATCTGACCGCGGCGGGCCTGGACCTGCAACGCGCCGCCCATGACGCCTTCGACCTGCTTGAGCGCCGCTGCGATGCGCTCAAGCGCAGCACGCAGCCGGCGGAACTGGCGGTGGGTGCGCCAGCCAGTTTTCTTTCCAACTGGCTGATCCCGCGGCTCGAACGTTTCGAAGCGCTGCATCCGGACATCCGCGTCAGGCTGCAGACCGCCGCCGACGCCGCCTTGCTCAACACGCAGCGCGTGGACGCGCTGATCCTGGCCGGGCGCGCCTGGCCGCGGGAATGGGACGTCACGCCGCTCTTCGCCGAAACCATAGGACCTGTCTGCACCCCGACCCTGGCCGCGCGTATCCGCGGCGCGGCCGACGTGCTGGCTATGCCGCTGCTGCACACCAGTTCACGGCCCGACGCCTGGAAGGATTGGGCGGCGCGCCAGGGCATCGCGCTGGCCCCGCGGCAGGCGGGGCGCGAATTCGACCACCTGGGCCACATGCTGGAAGCCGCCGCCGCTGGCCTGGGCGTGGCCATCGCCCCCGCGGTGCTGGTGGAGTCCGAGCTGCACCGGGGCAGGCTGGCCGCCCCGCTGGACTTCGTGGAAAGCGGTGCAGCCTTCAGCCTGTGCCTGCGTAGGGATGCGGTCCGCGCCGACGCCGCGCACGAACGCTTGCGTGACTGGCTGCTGGCCAGCGCGGACGCCGGCTGACATCTTCCACGCGCAAGCAGAATTCCGAAACCGGTTACCCTGGCGCGCCGAACCACACCGCCGAAACGTATCCATGAAAAAACTCTGCGCGATGCTGGGCCTGCTGGTCCCCGCGCTGGCCAGCGCCGCCTACAGTCTTTCCGCCACCGAGACTGCGGTGCTCGAAGCGGTGCTGCGCGACGAGCTCGACACCTACATGCAGGGTGGCAGCAGCCTCATCGGCGCGCGCCTCGGCCTGCCCATCGCGACCGCCGAAACCGTGTCCCAAGCCTATGCCAACGGCCCGACCGCGCGCTTTCCCGCCTCGCTGGACGTAACCATGCTGATCGCGGGCCCGGTCGACGCCGGCAGGAGCAAGGACGGACAGATCGTGTCGTTCGCCACCTCCGGATCCCCGACAGTCCGGGCCCAGTTGCCCGCGGGCCTCCTGCCCGCCCAACGCTTGGCCTTGGCATGCAGCCGCATGGAGTTGGTCGACGGTTCCCCCACCTTCATGGATTGCCGCGACGGCGCCGTGGCCGGCAAGAAGGAAGCCGCCCGCTTGAAGCGCGACCTCGCCGACTTCTACCTGGGCAAGCCGGCCACCGTGCAGGTGTCCCAGTTGGCCGTCAACATATCGGTGTACGCCAGTCTGCTGGCGCCCGGCCACGGCTGTCCGAAGGACATCGGGAAATGCCGCCTGGCCATCCAGGCGGTCGACGGCGCAAGCCAGAGCAAACAGCTGCCGGCAATCGTGCAGCGCTTTCAGCGGGCGGGGCTGGATCTCAGCCCGTACCAGGGCGAGAAGGCCGCGACCACGCCAGGCCGCTAGCGCACGGGGCCAACCGCGCCACAGGCGCGGTCTGTACCGCCCCCAATTATCGCGATCCCGCGCCGCTATACTGGTCCCACCTCAATACCCCTTACGCGCCGCGCCTTTTCTGCTGCGCCCTGTTATGTCCGTCTTGTTGGCCTTGCTGCGCCCCGTTGGCCGGGCGCTATTCTGTACCGTCGCCTCCCTGCTCTCCGCCCACGCGTTCGCCGCTCCGCCGACGCTGGCGCAATGCCACGGCATCAAGGATATGGCCTTCGTCGCCCACCTGGACGACGATCTGCTGTTCATGAACCCCGACATCGCCTCCAACATCCAGGCGGGCGGCTGCGTGCGGCTGGTCTACCTGACCGCCAGCGATGCCGGCGAAGGCGAAGGCTACATGCTGAGCCGCGAGCGCGGCGTGCGCTCCGCCTACGCCTATATGGCGCATCAACCGGACGAATGGAAAGAGGACGCTGGCACCGCGGGCGGCCGGCGCATCGCGCGCTTCACCCTGAAAGGCAATCCGCGCGTGCAGCTGTGGCACATGCGCCTGAAAGATCCCTGGCTGGGCAATGGCTGGGGCAGCCTGACGCCGCTGAGCCGCACCGAATCCGTGCCCGGCCAGAACGTCGATACGCTGGGCCCCTATCCAGAGTCCTATACGCGCGAACAGTTGATCGACACCCTGGCCGACCTGATCCGCCAGTACGCGCCGACCACGGTGCGCCACCTCGACGACACCATCGCCGTGCCCTATACGCAGCTGTGCTGGCGCTGCGCCGGCCACGGACATCCCGACCATATCGCCAGCGCGCGGCTGGCGCGCGAAGCCATGCTGCGCGCGCCCGGCAACTACGCCGAGATGGGCTATGTCGATTACCCCAGCCAGGAACGCGCCACCAACCTGACCCAGGCCGAGATCGCCAGCAAGTCGCTGATCTTCCAACACTACGCCTGGAACGACTACCACTACTGCGCCGGCCCCACGGGCTGCAAGGAGCCGGCCGGCCCCGCCGCGGCCTGGGTGCAGCGCGCCTATTACGTGTCGCGCCAGGACATCGCGCCGCAGCTCTACCCGGACGGGCGCGGCGGCATGGTGGTGTTCGCCGCCGGCGAAACCAATGGCGCCGTCAACCGCTGGGACGCGAGCCAGCGCCGCTGGCAAAGCCTGGGCGGACGCACCAGCGGCCCGCTGGTCTCGTTCACCCATGCCGACGGCACGGCCGGCCTGATGGCGCGCGACCCGTTGGGCGGCGTGTGGGCGAACAAGCAGCGCCATGACGGCACCTGGCAAGGCTGGCAAGCCCTGGGCGGCCTGCGCGTGACCCAGATCCCGGCCGTCGCGCCGCGCGGCGAAGCCGCCGCCGTGGCGCTGGGCTACGACGGCCTGCTGCACTGGATCAGGCCGTCCGGCGTCGACGGCAGCTGGAGCACCTGGCAGGACCTGCCGCCGCTGGAAGGCGTGACCGGCTCCCCGGCCGCGGCGCTGGGCGGCGACGGGCGCTACGTCATCTTCGCCATCACCGCGGCCGGCGAACTCTATTACACCCGCCAACTGCCTGCCGCCAAGAGCCAGCGACCCGAATGGCAGGACTGGCGCCGCGTGCCCGCGCCCCAGGCCGCCGGCGGCCTGGCGGCGATCCGCAATCACCAGAACCGCGTCGAACTCTATTTCCGCCAGCGCGGCAGCAACCATCTGACCCGGCTGATGGAGACCGGCGACACCACCGATCTCGACATGGACTGGGGCTCCCCGACCGACATGGGCGTGCCCTACATCGGCCGCCCGGCCATCGGCGCCGATGCCAGCGGCAACGTCATGGTCGCGCTGCTGGAACGCGCCGGCGGACAGCTCTGGCTGGTGGAGCACGGCAGGCCGGCCAAGCTGGACGCCCAGGCCGCCTCGCCGCCCGCGCTCAACCTGGTCAACGGCACGCTTTACATCGTCGCCCGCGCCACCGGCGGCCCGCAGCGCTACGAGGTGCTGTCGCGCCGCGAAGGCAACTGGACCCGCGGCTTGACCCTCGAGGGCGTGCCGTCCGCCGGCGGCGGTCCCTTCGAAACCGTGGCCGCGCGCCCCATCGACCTGCCCAAGCTCGGCGCCAACGACGCCAACCAGGCGGCGGTATTGCGGCCCTCCGTCGAAGATCCAGGCTCGCTCAGCGTGGGCCGCATGCCGACGCAGGCGTCGCAGGCGGCCACGCCGACCCAGCTGCGGTAGGCGGCGCGAACGCGCGACGAGTTCCTGGCGCCGGGGTCACTGGCGAACCTCGCCGGCTCGCGAGCCGGCGGGCGGACTATCCACCGCTCGCCGCAAGAAATCTCTCAACGGCGGAGACCGTGGCCGCCGGCGCCTCGACATGCGGATAGTGCCCCGCGCCTTGAACGACCTCTATGACAGTCTCCGCGTAAATGGCCGATATCTTTTCCCGGGCGACCTGCTCACCGCAAGCAGGATCGAATTGCCCGACCAGCGCCAGCATGGGCAAGGCCAGGATCCTGGCATCGTCACTGACATCGGTACGGCTGGCATCCTTGGCATAGGACGCGAATGCGTCCGGAGCTATCTGGTCGAAAGTCGCCGCGACCATCGCGCGCGCGAAGCCCTCCGTGTATCGATCCGCCGTTCCCGCAACGACAAGTTTCTCGCGGCTTTTGGGGTCGCGCGCCGCATCCTTCAACAGCGCCGCCCGCTCAGCATCGGGCTTCGTTCCCTTCGCGCTCACGCCCGCAATGGAGATGATGGACGCGACCCGTCGAGGCATGGCGATCGCCACCATCTGCGCGGTCAACGCGCCCATCGAATGCCCTCCGACCGAGAACTTCTGCCAACCAAGGAATTCCACCAGCTTGCAAGCGTCGATGACAGCTTCGCACAATGTGAACAGGCCCGCCAGGTTCTTCGACGCGCCGTACCCCCGGTAGTCCACCACTGCATACTGGTAGCGTTCAACATCGGCGTAATGGAGGGCCTCGTCGAACGCATTCTGCGTTCCGAGCAAACCGGGAAACAGCAGCACCTTCTGCAAGCCGTTCCCGATCAATTTATAGGATTTCATTGTTGAGTCTCGGTTGCCATGACCACGTCGGCCAGCATCAAATGTGAATCGGATCGTCCCGCTGCATCAGCGCCAGGACTTCGTCGCGCGAATATCTTGCCGCCAACTCCGGCGCAATCATCAACTCGCTACCCAGGCTGTCCTCGTCTTCGTCCATCTTGAAACCCAGCGACTTGGTGGCTTCGAACATCACGCCACCAGGTGTGCGCACATAGACGGATTCGAAATAGCCCCGGTTCTTCCTGTCGGAAAAGTCGGTGTATCCCATGCCTTCGATGTCGAACTTGACGCTGGCTTGAGCGTCATAGTCCGCGACGTCGAAGGCGCCGTGATGCACGATCCCCTGCCCCAGGGTCCAGGTTCCCTGGCGCATGTCGGGCTCATGCGCGATGTCGATCCGCTTCCCGGGCCCGCCGTCGACCGCCTCGTAGCGTTTGAACTTTCCGTCCGAGCGGGTCAGGCGGAATTTCCACGCCGCCTTGAGGAAATCCTCCATGCCCTCGAGCTCCCGGACCGCTGCTGTCCAGTTGTGGAAGCCGCGCACGGCATACTGCCGCGGCACATACTCCGACTTCCACACCGGGCGCAAATCCGTGGGATCCTCGACGAGTTCGAAATCGATGCCGGCATGGACGAAACGGATGTACTTCTCTCCGAACCGCTCGGACTCTCCCGCGACTTGCACCTTGCTTCGCCCCAGGTGCTCACGCCAGAAATCCAATGACCCCGCGGGAATGGAATAGGCGATCGCCGTGAACTGGCCCGATCCCTTTCTGCCGAGCAGGCCGGTGCGCAGCATCGGGAATGTCGTCATCACCGTGCCGGGCGTTCCCGCCTCGTCGGAAAAATACAGGTGATAGATCGGAATCCGTCCGTCGAAAAAAAGCGTTCGCTTGATGAAGCGCTGCCCCAAAACCTTGACGAAAAAATCCACGTCTTCCTGCGCGCTTCTCGTGCACAGCGTGATGTGGTGCAGGCCAAGAATCTGCTCGTCTCTCATGTAGCCTCCTCGATGGAATCGTTCGTTCCGCTTGTCTCCTGGGCGTCCTCTTTGATAAGGTTTGCCATCGGCGATCAGCCGAAATCAAGTGTCGATGCGGTGATTCCAGTATGAGGATGGGTCCCGGCGCGCAGCAATGCCGCTACGCGAATCGCTATGGATCGGATATCGAATCAGGCACAGCCAGGAGACTTCATGCGCCTTCCCGATCTGGACTTGCGGCTGCTGCACGCCTTCCTGGTTCTCTACGAACAGAAGAACCTGCGCAAGGCGTCCGAGGAACTGGGAATATCCCAGGCAGCCATGAGCCGAGGGCTGGCCAAGCTGCGCCTCGCGTTTGATGACCCGCTGTTTATTCCGACGGCAAGGGGCGTGGAGCCGACGCCACGGGCGCATGACTGCGTGGCGCCCGTCACTGAAATCGTGGAACTGGCCGCAGAACGCCTGCTGCCGACCGTACCGTTCGATCCTGAAACCAGCGACCGGCAGTTTTCCATCGCGGCGTCCGACGTAGGAGAGCTGGTGCTGATTCCGGAACTCATGAGAACCTGCACAGCCTGGCCGGGCCTGCGTTTCAACGCCCAGCGCCTGTCCATCAAATCCCTCCCGGAAGAACTGAAATCCGGCGCCGTCGACGTCGCCGTGGGAGCCTTTCCGGCATTGGAAAATGCCATACGCTGTCGCCGGCTCTACACCGAGCAGTATGTCTGCCTGGTCCGTTCGGGAAACCCGATCCTCTCGAGTCCGCTGACTCAGGCCAGGTTTCTCGAAGCCTCGCACATCGTGGTTTCGGCCGGCGTGCTCGGCCACATCCACGGCCGCGCCGAACAGGCGCTGCTGGGCATGCTGCCCGCCAGTGCGGTGAAACTCACTTCGCCCAGCTTTCTACTGAGCGCCATGATCGCCAGCGAAACCGACTGCGTGCTGGTTGCGCCTTCGGCCCTGGCCCGATTCGTCAAGGGTAGGTGCGGGCTTGAAGTACTGCCCTGTCCGCTCGGCATCGACCCCTTCGATGTCGTGATGTACTGGCACGAACGGGTACACCATGACCCGGCCAACCGCTGGCTGCGCACATTGATAGCTGAGAGCTTTGCTTCGGACAGGGCCGCCTGAAGGCCGGCTCCATCGGAAAACCAGGTCAGACATATGGAGAACATACGCAGCGTATCCCGGGTATTGCAGTTGCTTCGGGTCCTGAATGAAAAGCCGGAAGCCTCGTTGCAGGATCTGCACGCGGCCACGGGCCAGCCCAAGGCAACCTTGCATCGGATGCTGGAGACGCTGCGCCAGGAAGGCTATGTGCGCGGGACTGGAGTTGTCGGCATCTACTGCCTGACGGCCAAAGTCATGGAGTTGAGCGCTGGCTGCGGCGACCGGCAGCGCGTGGTCGACATGGCCATGCCCATGCTGATCCGGGCCACCAAGGTCTTGAAATGGCCGCTGGCGATTTCGACGCTGGACGTGGATGCCATGGTCGTGCGTTTCAGCACCATGCCCTACAGCCCGCTGGCGTCCCAGCCCAGCACCTACGGCCATCGGCTGCCCCTGGACAGGACCGCGGCTGGCCTGGCCTACCTGTCCTTCTGCTCCGAGGCCGAGCGCTCAGCCGCCCTGCAAGTGCTGCTCAAGGACGCAGGCGGCACCGAATCCGGACTGCTCCTGGCTGACGCGATCGACCGGACTCGACGCCAGGGGTACGGGCTGAGGCTTGCGGCGGGGCCCCGCGAAACCGCCACGTTGGCCGTGCCGCTGATGGTCGCCGATGAGCTCGCGGCCTGCGTCTCGCTGACCTCCTTCGGTTCCATCATGACGCCAGCCTTCATCAAGAGCCAGCTGCTGCCGCTGCGGGAAGTCTGCAATGACCTGGCGGAGGCCATCCAGCTGGGTTGAGGCCCCAGCGCTTTCCGCCTGGCGGAAAGCGCCTGCGCCGGACTACGCATGGCGGCGCGGCTTGTTTATCTTGAGGCTTCATCATTTCCAGGAGCAACAGGATGAAGCTCGCCAGCTTTTGGGCAGCAGGGCGCGACAGGATCGGATTCGAGGACGCGGACGGCAACGTAGTCGACATCGCCGCGGCGGCGACCAGCCAGGGCATGCCGCAACTGGCCGATATCCGGGCCGATCTGCTGCCGCTGCTCGAAACCGAACTCGGGTCCTGGTGGCCCGCCTTGCGCGACCTGCACAGTCTCTACGGGTCCGGACAGCGCGCCACCCTCAAGTTCTCGCCCGGCGAAATCACCTGGCACCCGCCCGTACGCCGGCCGTCCAAGCTCTGCTGCCTGGCTCTGAACAACAGCGCCAACAGCGAACGCATCCTGTCCGGCCCCAAGCACCCGGCGGTGTTCGTAAAACCCTGGACCGCGATGACCGGCAACCACACGGCGCTGCGGATCCGGCCCGTCTACGGACGCGTGCACCCGGAACCGGAACTGGCCGTTGTGATCGGCGCCCGCGCCAAGGATGTCTCCGCCGCCGAGGCCATGAACCATGTCTTCGGCTACACGATACACAACGACTTCACCTCGCCGACCATGCGCGCCGAGGACACGTTCCACTACCGCGCCATACACCCGAGCGCCGGAGATCCCGAGCAGATCGAATACGTCGACACGCATGTCAGCTATCCGGGCCGCTACAAATGCAGCGACACGTTCTCGGCGGTCGGCCCCTGGCTGGTCACCTCCGACGACATCGAGGACCCCCACGCGCTGGACGTTTCCTGCAGCCACGACGGCCGTCTGATCACCCAGGACAACACCGCCAATCTTTTCTTCAAGCTGCCCGAGGTCATCGAATTCCTGTCCTCGTACATGACGCTCATGCCCGGCGACATCATCTCGCTGGGCACGGCGCTGCGCCGCTCCGGCGGTGGCATGGCGGTGCAGAACGTCAACCTGGCGGAGTTGGGCGGCGTCGTTTCGGTGGCCATATCCGGGCTGGGCACGCTGAGCAATCACGTGGAAAGGACACCGTAGCCATGCCGCCCATCTCCGCCCGGCCTTTCAGGAGCAGCCCTCCATGACACAAAGCATGCTTGTATGCGTATCGCACTCGCCCATCATCATGATCCGCGCAAAGGCGCCACGGGAAGAGCCCGAAATATCCCGGCTCTACCAGCAGTGCGTCGCCGAGATCGAGCGCTACGATCCTGACGTGGTGGTGGTCTTCGGCTCGGACCATTACTCGGGCTTCCACCTGGACATGATGCCGTCCTACTGCATCGGGTTGCAGGCCCGCGCGGAGCATGACGTGGGCGGCTTCGGCGGCAACCTGGACGTACCCGTCCAGGAAGCGCTGCGGCTGATCGAATCGCTGCAGCGGGCCGGCTTCGATCCTGCAGCCTCGCACGGCATGACGGTGGACCACGCGTTCTCGCAGCCCATCCACCGCCTGCTCGGCGGCCTGGACACGCGTCCGGTCATCCCGGTTTTCCTGAACGCCATCGCGCCGCCCCTGCCCACCTTCGCCAGGATCCGCGAGCTGGGCACGGCCATCGGCCTGGCCATGGCGCAGCGCGGCCTCAAGACGCTCTATCTGGGTTCAGGCGGCCTTTCGCATCACCCGACCCGCTACTACCCCCTGAGCGGCACCGCCACCCCCGAAGTACAGGCGTGGCAAATGCACGCGGAACTCGGCGGCAGCATGAGCAGGGAAGAATGGTTTTCCCGCCTGCGCGATATGCACGAGGAAGGCGCCGCCATGCTGGTGGACGGCCGACGCACTCGCGCGGACATCAAGCTGAATCCGGAGTTCGACGCGGAGTTCCTGGACATGGCGATGAATCTGGACTTTGAACGAACCCGGTCCTGGGAGGCCGGGAACGTGATCGAAACCGCCGGCATAGGCGCCATGGAATTGCTGGCCTGGGTCGCGGCTGGAGAAGCCTACAAGGCCGCCGATGGACGCATGCCCCACGCCAGCCTCTATGCGCCAACACTGGAATACGGCATCGGCTACGGCATGCTCTGCGCGGGCGGCGCCGGTCCGTGAAGCCTGCGCGCGGACTGCGCCTGCCGGTTGCGCCGCGCGAGACTCACAATAACGAGAATGGAGACAACCATGCTGCATACCCTATACCGTCTGCTCGGCGGTGCGGCGCTGGCCGCCGCCGCCGCGGCCGCCGGCGCCCAACAGGCGCCGATCCGCTGGATCGTGCCTTACCCCGCCGGAGGCGGCACCGACACCATCGCGCGTACCATCGCGGACGAAATGCGCAAGCAGCTTGGACAAACCATCATCGTGGAGAACAAGGCCGGCGCGGGCACTCTCATCGGCACGCAGGCGCTGCTCTCCCTGCCGCCCGATGGTCACGCGGTGATGTCGGCAGACGGCGGAACGCTGGCATACAACAGCAGCCTCTATCCCAAGCTGCCCTACGATCCCGAGCGCAGCTTCACCTACCTGGGCGGCATGGTCAGCATGCCGATGATCCTGGTTGCCAGGTCGAAACTGCCCGTCGATTCCTTCCAAGCCCTGCTGCAGGACGCCATCAAGCATCCGGGCAAGTACACCTATGCCTCCGCGGGCACCGGCTCGCCCCAGCATCTCGCCATGGAGATGCTGCAACAGAAAACCGGCGCACGCCTGACGCACGTGCCCTACCGGGGAGTCGCGCCAGCCATGCAGGATGTCGTCGGCAACCAGGTGGACCTGCTGATGATAGGACTGCCCGGAGGACTGGCCCAGATACGCGCCGGCAATGTCAAACCTTTGGGCGCGGCCACCCGTCAACGGCTGCCGGAGCTGCCCGGGCTGCCGACCTTGCAGGAAGCCGGCGCGGCGGGTTTCGTGGCGGATTCCTGGCAAGGCCTGGTGGCCCCGGCCGGCATGCCCGATGAATCCGCGCGGCGCCTGGAACAAGCGCTGGAGCGCGCCCTGGCGGTTCCCGCGGTACGCGACAAGCTCCTTGCCATGGGCGCGATTCCCACGCCCATGAAGGGAGACGATTTCAGGCGCCATGCCGCGGATCAGCGCAGGCTCTGGACGCAAGTCATCAACGCCGCCGGCATCCGCATGGAATGAGCCACCGAAACACGACAGGAAACAGGATCATGAGGAAAACAGGGATAAAGATTGCGGCCGCGCTGGCATTCGGGGTCTTGGCAGCGGCCGGCACGGCGCGGGCGGCCGGCTATCCGGACAAGCCGATCAAACTGATAGTGGGCTTCGCGCCCGGAGGCGCGAGCGACACGCTGGCGCGGATGGTCGCGCAGCAGGTCTCGGGCAAACTCGGGCAACAGATCATCGTCGAGAATCAGGCGGGCGCGGGAGGAAGCCTGGCGGCCAGGACCCTGGCGCGGGCCGACGCCGACGGCTACACCATCATGCTGGGCAGCCCCGGCAGCATGATCATCAATCCCATTCTTCAGCCCAAGCTCGCCTATGACCCCGGCAAATTCACGCCAGTCAGTCCCTTGGCGCGCATCAGCTACGCCTTGATGGTGCGTAAAACCCTGGACGCGGATTCCGTCGCCCGGCTGGTCGAACTCTCGAAATCTCGCCCCGACGGGCTGACCGTCGGGTCCGCCGGCATCGCGTCCAATACCCATCTTGTCGCAATGTCGTTCGTCGTCGGCACGGGCGCGCAGCTGCGCCACATCCCCTACAAGGGAACGGCTCCCGCCATGACCGACCTGATCGCCGGCAACATCGACGTCCTATTCGATTCCATACCCGTGGTGCTGCCCCAGATTCAGAGTGGGAAAATCAAGATACTCGCCGTCACCGGCAGCAGCAGGGAGCCGTCGTTTCCTGACGTTCCCACGATCGCCGAAAGCGGCTGGCCGGACTTTTCCGCGAACAACTGGTTCGGCATCTTCGCACCGCCGAACACGCCCGCCCCCCTCGTCCGGAAGCTGAACGCGGCGTTCACGGCCACGCTCGAAGATGACGCCGTGCGCAAGCAGCTGGAGTCCTCCGGCCATCGCCCTACTCCCGGCTCGCCCGAGAGTCTCGCCAAACTGGTGGAGACCGAAAGGCGGAGCTACGAGGACATCATCAAGAAAACAAACATCAGCCTGCAATAGGCCACGCGGCGATCAGGCGCAAGGAGACCCCGTGAACAAGAACGCTGTCGCATTCTGGATGGCCCTTTGCTGGCCCCTGGCCTTCTCTGCCGCCTCGTCGCGCGCGGCCGAGCAGCCTGCCGAAGCGCCGCGCAACGGCTCGGTCAGCATGCTGGCCTCCGGCGCCTTTTCCGCGGTCAACGGCCAACTCGATCCCTACTACCGGAAAGCGCTGGGCCTGGAGGTCATCGCCAGCTTCGGCTCCGCTTTGTACTCCGTGCCCACTTCGGTGCCGCGCCGCCTGGAACGCGGCGAGCATGCCGACCTGGTGCTGACCTCGAAGGACACGCTGGAAAAGCTAGCCGCGCAGGGATTGATCGTGCCCGACAGCCAGGTGGACATAATGAAATCCGCTTTGGGCGTCGCCGTTCGCAGCGGCAGCCCGATACCGGAGATCGCCACCCAGGCACAGACCGCGGCGATGCTGCAGCGGGCGGACTCCATTGCGTATTCTTCCAGCCTTAGCGGCACCTACTATGAAACCGAGATGCTCAAGAAAATGGGCATCGAGGATCAGGTGCTGCCCAAGAGCCGCAAGATCTCCGGCGAAAAGGTCGGCGCCGTCGTGGCGCGGGGAGAGGCCGAAATCGGCATACAGCAAGTCAGCGAACTGCTGGCCGTTCCCGGCATCGTCTTGGTCGGCAAGCTGCCTGAATCGATTCAGCGCTACACGGTCTTCTCGGCCGGAATCTCGACAGGCGCCAGAAACCCTCGAGGCGCGCGGGCATTGCTGGAGCTTCTTGCCGCCTCCCCCGAGGTGGGCCAGGTGCTCGCCAGGAATGGGCTGGAGCCCATCGGACCCAACAGATAAACGCTGCGCGCAGGACGTGCGTCGACGACGCGGGTTTTCACCTATATCGTTCAATTGTTTGATTGTCGACAATCTCACAAAAGAACAAACCGTGTAGCGGATAGGAGACCCGAAATGCTTCTGACGAAACTCGAAGGACCCGGCGTTTGGCGCAGTGAAGAGCTCGGCGCTCAGGCAAGTTGGTGCCAGCAGCTCACGGACACGGAGATTCAGGAGGTCGCCGACGCCGCGCGCCGTTGCGAGAGCCGGAACATTCCGTTGTTCGAGATCACCCGGGACGACTTCCCGCTGACGGCGCTGGCAGAGCGCTTCCAGCGCATCCAACAGGAACTCGAAGGCGGGCGCGGCTTCACCGTACTGCGCGGCCTGGACCCGGGCAGCCTCGGTGCGGAATCATGCAAGCGCGTGATCTGGGGACTGGCTCAGTATCTGGGTACGCCCGAACCGCAAGACCGCTCGGGCAGCCTGCTGCACAGCGTGACGAACACCGGCAAGACCATTGCCAACAGCGATACCGCGCGCGGATACGAAACCGACGACGAACTAAAGTTCCACAATGACGGCGGCGACGTCTTCATGCTGCTTTGCCTGCGCACGGCCAAGGAAGGCGGGATCAGCAAACTAGTCAGCGCGGCCGCGCTGTTCAATGCCATCCTGAAAGAGCGCCCCGACCTTGCGGCGGTGCTGCAGCAGCCCTTCTACTTCGACTCCCGTGCCCAGAACCTGAACGAAAACAAGGTCCAGGTCGTTCCCATCTTCACGGAACACTTGGGATATCTGAACGTGCTCTACAAGCGGCGCTATATCGTGACCGCGCAGCGCTTCCCGGATATTCCGCGCCTGACGCCGCAGCAGACCGAAGCCCTGGACATCTTCGATCGGCTTTGCGCCGATCCTGCCTTGCAGTTGTCGTTCAGCATGCAGCCCGGCGACATCCAGATCGGCAACAACTACTCGATCCTGCATTCGCGCACGAAGTATGTGGATCACGACGAGCCGGAACTGCGCCGGCACCTTTACCGACTTTGGTTGACCTTGGAAAACAGTCGTCCGCTGCCCGAAGTGTTCGGGACGACGCGGGAATTCGGGCCATCGTATGCGCGCCGGCAACAGCGCGCCTCGGCATGAACGGAGTATCAAACGTGGGCCAAGTACAGTTTCTTTCCCTTCCCGACCAGATCGTCACCAGGCTGACCGAAGACATCCTGAAAGGCGTCTACCTGCCCGGTCAGCGGCTCAAAGAGCAAGAGTTGGCGCTCAAGATGGGGACCAGCCGCGCGCCTCTACGGGAAGCCTTCCGCGTCTTGGAACGCGATGGCCTGATCGAGATCCTGCCTTGGCGCGGCGTGCGCATCGTCGAACCCACTCTTGAAGAGATCAGGGACCTGTTCGAAGCTCGGGCCGACATGTTTGGGCTGTGCGTCAGGCACGCTGCCTCGAACGGCGAACCGGGCTTGCTGAAGAAGATCGAGGCCGACATCGATGAACTGATCAAGCAAACCGACGCCGGCTGCGATGAGCGCGAATACAAGGAAATGACCAACGCCATCAGTTCGCAGATGTATGCGCTGATCCAGAACCGCTACACCCGCGCCTTTATCGACAATCTGCGCCAGAAGATGCTCTGGCACTACTGCTACATGGGCATTTCCTCGTATGCGAGCCGCCAGGACGCCAACCGCTACTGGCACGATCTGGGTCGGGCCTTGCTCAGCCGAGATCCGCAGGCGGCGGAAGTCGCGGCCCAGCACATCATGGCCGCCTCGAAGAATTTTGCGCTGCGCCTGCTGGAAGAGAAACAGGACGCGTCCGCGCACCGCCAGCCAACCAATGACGAACCGGAATCCGGCATGAAGTAGCACGCACTGCTCGCGATGCGCTCGACAGAAGCGCAGCGGGCAAGATCGAGGAGACAGGTGA
Organism: Achromobacter pestifer; assembly: GCF_013267355.1. Taxonomy (NCBI): domain Bacteria; kingdom Pseudomonadati; phylum Pseudomonadota; class Betaproteobacteria; order Burkholderiales; family Alcaligenaceae; genus Achromobacter; species Achromobacter pestifer. The sequence continues at coordinate 3,917,114 of NZ_CP053985.1, read as the reverse complement.
TGGTGAGTATCAAACGGATGTTCGCCGGTTTGATCCTGGCGGCATCGTATGCATTGCCAGGATCGGGCCACGCCGCTCAGGCATGGCCGGAACGGCCCGTAACCGTCGTCATCGCCTATCCTGCTGGCGGCGCCGCCGATGTGGTCACCAGAGTCGTGCTGAACGAACTGGCCCGGACGCTGGGCCAACCGTTCATCGCGGAATCCAAGCCCGGCGCAAACTCGAACATTGCGGCGGAATGGGTAGCCCGAGCCAAGCCCGATGGCTACACTCTGTTGGTAACCAGCCCATGGTTCGCGATCAACCAATATGTAGAGACCGGCAGACGCTGGGAGCCTGCCAGCCTGGCGCCGGTGGCACGCTTCGCGCTCACGGACAATCTGCTGGTAGTCCCCGCCACCGCTCCCTATCAGAATCTCGCGGGCTATGTGGCATTTGCCCGCAGCCAGTCCAATCCTCCCTTGCAGTATGGAAGCCCCGGGACCGGATCGACGCAACGCATGGCGGCCGAACTGTTCCTGGGCCAGGCGGGCCTGAACGTCGAACCGATCCAGTACAAGGGCGCTCCTCCCATCATCCCGGACCTGGTAAGCGGCCGCGTATCCATGGCAGTGCTGGCCTCCGCCAATGTGACCGCGCTGATCCAATCAGGAAAACTGAAAGGCCTGGCGACGTTCGGCGAAAAACGCAGCCCCAATACGCCGGCGATTCCGACTATGGCCGAGCAAGGCTATCCCAAGGCCATCGTGACCTCGTGGTTTGGCTTGCATGCCCCCGCCGGCACGCCCGCGGAAATCATCCGGCGGCTATCTGACAGCGTCCGGGAAATCGTATCCAGGCCGGATGTGCAGGCATCGCTGAGCGCCGCGGATGCGCAGGCCGCGTTCCTGGACACGCAGGACTTTTCCCAATACCTCCAGACCGAACAGGCCATGTGGAGAGACGTTGCCGCGCATCTCGAGGGAAAAAAATGAGCGTAGTCCATGTCGTTGTGGAAAGCGCAAACCGGCTGGGAGAAGTCCCGCTGTGGTCGCCTTCGCGCAAGTCGTTGTTCTGGATCGATGTCCACAAGCCTGCGCTCCATGCCTACACTCCCGGCAGCGCAGCAGTGCGGACCTTTCCCCTGCCCGCCTCGATAGGCAGCTTTTGTGAAACCAGCAAGGGCAGACTGATGCTCGCGCTCAAGTCCGGCCTGCATTTCCTCGATCTGGAAACCGGAGGACTGCAAGCCTGGTTCGACCTCGAACCGGGCCTGCCAAACAATCGCCTGAACGACGGCAAGTGCGACAGGCAAGGAAGATTCTGGGTAGGCAGCATGAACGATGGCGACCGGATTCCCACCGGCACGCTGTATTCCGTGCTGGGCAACGGCAAGTCCATCGGCCATCTTTCCGGCATCACCATCCCGAACTCCCTGGCCTGGAGTCCCGACGGCAAAAAGATGTATTTCGCCGATACGCCAGCGAAATCCATCCAGGTCTTCGACTTCGACACGGACGACGGCGTGCCGTACAACCCCCGCACATTTCTCGACATGTCCAGCCATGCCGGCCGCCCCGATGGCGCAACCGTCGACACCGAAGGATGCCTGTGGAGCGCTCACATCCACGCGGGCCAGGTGGTTCGCTACACGCCGCAGGGGCGTCTGGACCGGATCATCCAGCTGCCTGTCACCGGCGTCACCTCATGCGCCTTTGGCGGCGATCGGTGCGAAACGCTCTTCATCACCACCGCTACGCAGGGGCTGACTGAGCAAGCGCTACGCGAGCAGCCGCTGGCTGGCGCGCTTTTTGCCGTGAACACAGGAGTCTCGGGGATGTGCGACACGCCTTTCGCCGAAGCTTCTTGAGCATCACCGGAAACTCACTACACAAGGAAGCGTATGTCTACTCCCCTCACAGGCGGTCGCATCATTGCGGAAATACTTCAAGCGCACGGCGTGGAGCACGTGTTCTTCATGGACGCCATACTACGGCGCGCCCTGGTCGAAATGGAGAAATTAGGCATCCGCCGCATCCTGGCGCACTCGGAAATCGCCGCAGCCTATATGGCGGACGGCTATGCGCGCGTGAAGGGCAAGCCTGCCGTCTGCATGGCCCAGTCCGTGGGCGCCGCCAACCTTGCATCGGGCCTGCAGGACGCCTGTCTGGCCCAGACCCCGATCATTGCCCTGACCGGCCGGCAGCCCGCGGCCATGCAATACCGCAATGCCTACCAGGAACTGCCGCATGAGCCGATGTTTCGGTCCACGGCCAAGAACAGCATGCGCGTGGATGATATCGAACAACTGCCGCACGTATTGCAACAGGCATTCCGCGAAGCCGTCACGGGCCGCCCAGGCCCCGTGCACATCGATGTCGCCGGCCATACCGGAGACGCCATCGCCGCCGCGACGCTTGACGGCTACCCGCAGGCCGTGCAGCCTTTTTCGGCACTGCCGGGCTTTCGCCCCCCGGCCGAAAGTCGGCTCATCGAAGCGGCGGCACGGCGGGTCGCGCAAGCCGAGCGGCCGGTCATCGTGGCTGACCAGGGGATCTGCACATCGGGCGCGCAGCAGGCCTTGCGACTGTTCGCCGAACAAGTCTCGATTCCCGTGGTGACGTCGCTGGATGCCAAAGCCGTCTTGCCCGAAACGCACCCTTTGAACGGCGGTGTTGCCGGCACCTATTCGCGCGCCTGCGCCAACCAGATCGTGAACGCCGCCGATCTGGTGATCTTTGCCGGCAGCGTCATCGGCGACCATGTCAGCCACAACTGGACGTTGCCACGGCAGGATGTGCCGGTCATACAGATAGATGCCGATCCCGCCCAATTGGGCCGGAACTACCCCGGCTCGCTGGGCTTGCCGGGAGACGCCCGCAGCATTCTCGAACAGCTGGCCCAGGCCTGCCGGCCGGCCCGCCGGTCTGCCTGGCTGGATCGCGTCCAGGGATTTGTGCGGCAGTGGAATGACGCGGCCGCCGTGGCCTGTGCCAGCGATTCCGTCCCCATCCGTCCGGAACGGCTGTGCGCCGAACTGAGCGCGGTCCTGCCGCCGGACGCGATCCTGGTTTCGGACACGGGATATTCGTCGCAATGGACCGGCACCTACGTGCAACTGCGTCACGAAGGGCAACGGTACCTGCGGGCGGCGGGTTCCTTGGGATGGGGCTTTCCAGCCTCGCTGGGCGCGAAGTTCGCCGCTCCCGAGGCGACGGTCGTCTGCTTTACCGGCGATGGCGGATTCATGTATCACCTGCCGGAACTGGAGACCGCACTGCGCTGGGGGCTGAAGACCATCACGGTGGTCAACAACAACCATTGCCTGGCCCAGGGTACGCGTTCGATTCTCGGCGCGTACGAAGGATCGGACGGCAAGCGCGAGGAAATCTACCACTACCGGCCGATGAATTTCGCCGCCATCGCGCAGGCCATGGGATGCGTCGGCATACGAGTGACCCAGCCGGCCGAGTTCGCGGCCGCGTTCGAGCAGGCAAGCGCGAGCGAACTACCTGTCGTCATAGACGTCGTCACCGATCCGCAAGCCCTGGCGCCCTTACCCTGGACGCCCTGAACCGGTAGCCGCCGCCTGGATTTTCCGCCGCACCATCGCGTGCCTACCGAAGGAGAGCAAACATGGGAAATACGTTGCGTGCATTGAGCGCCGCCATGTCGGTACTCTTGGCCGTCTACCCCGCCGTGACCGCCAGCGCGGCAACGGAGTATCCATCCCGGCCCATCCGCATGATCGTCCCGTATGCGGTCGGCGGCACGACCGACCTGGTCGCGCGCCAGTATGCCGAGCTGCTGGGGCGCGAATTGAAACAGTCCGTCGTGGTCGAGAACAAGCCTGGCGCGTCAACCAATATCGGCAACAGGCTGGTCGCCGATGCCGATCCCGATGGCTATACCCTGTTGTACAGCACTGGGCAGATGACCCAGACCGTGACATTCGGGCCGTTCCCCGCCATCGATCCGACCGCGGCCCTGGCGCCTGTCAGCCTGATCCTGACCTCGCCACAGATGATCGCGGGCAACCCCGACCAGAAATTCTCCTCTCCCGAAGAACTGATCGAGGCCGCCCGGGCCAAGCCCAAGGGCATCAGCATCGCCTCGGCGCAGTTGCAGCTGTATGTCAACGTACTGGGCGCCCAGGCCGGCATCGAACTGCTGCACGTGCCTTACAAGGGGGGAGCGCCCGCGGTGACGGACACGATAGGCGGACGCACCAATCTGGTCATGGGGCAGCCGCCCGTGCTGCTGCCCTTCATCCGGAATGGCGCGTTGAAACCCATAGCGGTGCTGTCGAAAGAGCGGATCGCGGCGCTGCCTGAAGTCAGGACGTTCGCCGAGTCCGGCGTCCCCGCGCTGGAACTCGTGACCTGGAACGGCGTGTTCGTGCCGAAAGGAACGCCGGCCGCCGTAATCGACCGCCTGTCCAAAGCCACCAAGGCGGCTTTGGACGATCCTTCGCTGGCGCGGCTGGCGAACGATGGTTTGACCATACAGTCCAGCACGCCCGAGCAACTGGCTGAACTTGTCGCCAGCGACGTGCGTTCATGGAAGCAACTGGCGAAGGACAATCCGGATCTCGCGCAGGTCCGCTGAAAAACCGGGATTCAACTCCATGCCCCGATGCGGGGAAAAGGACACGCAATGAGAGAAACTCCCAACACGGCCCATCGCGGCGTCATCCTGGTCACTGGCGGCAGCCGCGGGATCGGCGCCGCGATCTGCGAGCTGGCAGCGCGCGAGGGTTACGACGTCTGCATCAATTATCGCAACAATGAGCAGCAGGCTCAGGCAGTTGCCGAAAAGGTGCGCAGCCATGGCCGCAAGGCCTTGACCGTTCAGGCGGACATCGCCGACGCCGCGCAGATCTCCGACATGTTCCGCAAGACCGACCTGGATTTGGGCGCCTTGACCGCGCTGGTCAATAACGCGGGCACAAGTGGATACATCGGGCGGGTCGATGCGATCTCGGCGCCAGACTTGCAAGCCATCTTCGCGCTGAACGTGGTGGGCAGTTTTCTTTGCTGCGGCGAGGCCGTTCGCCGGATGTCGACACGCCACGGCGGCAACGGCGGAAGCATCATCAACATGTCTTCGGCAGCGGCCAGGCTGGGCGCGGCGGGACGCAACGTGCACTACGCCGCAAGCAAGCGCGCCCTCGAAGCCTTGACCTTCGGCCTCGCCCAGGAGGTGGCCGACGAGGGAATCCGTGTCAATACCGTCTCGCCAGGCGTCATCGATACCGACATCCATACGCGGGAACGGCTGGCGCAGATCGGGCCTCAATTGCCCATGAAGCGGCCCGGCACCGCCATCGAAGCCGCCGCCTCGGTCATGTGGCTGCTCTCGCCGGCAGCCAGCTACGTGTCCGGGACGAACCTGGGCGTATCGGGCGCCCGCTAGGCGCCGCCAGACAGCCGCGCGTAAGGCCGCGGCTTATCGGCATATCGGTCAGTAGTAACCCTTGGGTGTTGCAGCAATCCCACGGGTATCTCATGGTTATTGCCGTGATTCGTATCGGGGTAACGGGGTTTATATCCTCGCGATATTGTCATCCCTCGTTACCGGAGAGAAAATTCCGGCAAGCCGCGCGGCCCAGCCAGCGCGCCTGAAGCGCAATGAAGCTGCCGGGGGAACCGCAAGTGAAGGATGCAGGCCAGTACCAGACGCACACCGCCACCCTGCTTGAACCGGCCCCCTCATCAGACTGGCTCTACCACTGCGCGATGAGCCTGCTCAAGCTCCCGGCCGACGACGCGATCTCCGAACAGCTGGCCTACATGGGCGAAACCTCCGACGTCGACCGGTCCTGGATGATCGAGTACCGCCCGGACATGCTGCGCCTGCGCAATACCCATGAGTGGTGCCGGGGTCGGACCGAGCCCTTCGTGGCCGAACTCCAGGACGTGCCGACCACGCTGATCGCCTGGCTGCACAAGTTCATGGTCAAAGGCCAGGCGGTGGCCATCCATGACGTCAACGACCTGCCCCGCACCGCGCGCGCCATCCAGGTCGAATTCCAACGCCAGGGCAACAAGAGCGTGCTGAGCGTGCCGGTTTTCCATGACAAGAAGCTCTACGGCATCATCGGCTTCGACACTACCCTGCGGCACCGCAGCTGGTCCGCCGCCGAGGTCGGCGCCCTGTACCAATGCGCGAATCTCATCGGTCAGGCCAAGTACGGCAACGGCCGCGACCGCGGCCGCGCGCCGCGCTACGACAGCGTCACGTCGGTGATCTATCTCAGCATGCGCGGCGTGGTCCGCGGCGTGCAGCCCGAAGCCATCGTGGGCGTGCGTTCAGCGGGCAACTACAGCGAAATCTGGCTGGAGGACGGGTCGATGGTGCTGGACTCGCGCGCGCTCGGCATATGGTCGACCTTGTTGCCGGAACAGACCTTCTTCCGGGTGCACCGCACCGCCATTGCGAACGCGTTGCATGTCATGGACGTGGATCGCAGAAGCGTGGACAAGTGGTTGATCAGGATGCGGGCCGTGGACGAGACCTGGCCGGTGTCCCGCTCCTACCGCAAGCCGCTGCGCGAACGCATGGGAATCTAAGGCCGGCCGCCCCCCCGCAATATGCAGTTCGTCACGCCGGCATGTTGTTTCGTCCTGGCGGAAGTGGCCGCGCATCGAGTTTTTGGGATCATCGCGCATGCAGAGGAACACCCGTTCCTCGAGCCACCCAGAGAGAACCGCATGCTGACGTCCCGCCTCCTGCCGCGCATCACTACCCTAGCCTTGAGCGCCGCCTGCGCACTGGGCGCAAGCCAGGTCCGCGCGGCCGACCTGGCGCTGCAGGACGCGGTCTCCATGGCCGGCATGCAGCTGTACCTGAACTCGGGCGCACCGGGACTGATCATCGCGGCGGTGCGCGGCGATGAGGTCGTGATCCAAGGCTATGGCGAAACCGCGCCCGGCAGCGGCGTGGAACCGGACGGCCGCTCCGTTTTCAGGATCGCTTCAGTATCCAAGGTGTTCGCGGGCGACGTGCTGGCGGCGCTGGCGGCCAAGAACAAGCTCCAACTGACCGATCCCCTGGCGAAATATGCGCCGCAAAACGCCAAGGTCGAAACCAACGGCCGTCCGCTGACGCTGCTGGACCTGGCCACGCATTCGGCCGGCCTGCCGCGTGAACTGCCCGACCCCGACGCCAAGCCTTCCGACAATCCGTTCGCCGCGTTCGACCGCGCCTACTACTGGAAGTGGATCGGCAGCCACAAGCCGGCCTATGTCCCCGGCACCACCACGCTGTACTCCAACCTGGGCTTCGGCCTGCTGGGCGATGCGCTGGCCAAGGCCGGCGGCGCGGACTACTCCACCGTGCTGGCCGACGAGGTCCTGAAGCCCGCCGGCATGACCGACACCACCAATGCGCTCAACGACGCGCAGAAAAAGCGCCTGATGACGGGCCTGGATCCCTTCGACAAACCCGACCCGAATGCCCCGGTGCCCGACGTGATGTACGCCAGCGCCGGCGTCTACTCCACCGCCGACGACATGGCGCGCTGGATGCGCTGGCACCTGGACGGCGCCAGGCAATCGAAGCAGGCGTCCCTGTTGGCGCACACCATGTGGCTGCCGTATGACGGGTTGAAGTCCGTGGTGGGCACGGAGGTCACCGACGCCGACGGCATGGGCCTGGGCTGGGTAGTGACCCTGCCGCGCAACGGCGCGCCGCTGCTGCTGGGCAAGAGCGGCGGCCTGGGCGGCTTCATGTCTTACGCCGTGCTGTCGCCCAACCGGGGGCTGGGCGTGTTCGTCGTCGCCAGCCGCGTGAACTTCGCCATGTTCAACAACATCCATTCCCAGGTGCGTGAACTGGCGGCCGAGTTGGCGCGGTGAACGGTGCCAGCCCTGCGCTGCGCCAGGCCGCGGCGGCCGCGCTGCTGGCCGTGGCCGCGCAAGGCGCGTGCGCGCAGGAAGCCAGGGATATCTTCAAGACGGAAATTTTCCTCACGCCCTACAGCGAACTGGGCGACGGCGGCGAGTCCTATCCGCGGCTGAACGGCCGGTTCCTGCTGATGACAGGCTACACCGGCTTCTTCGGCGTGCAGGACGACAACGGCCAGCTGCCCCGCTCGCACTGGAGCAGCGTGCAGCCCACGGCGGAAGCCGCTTTGGTGTTGCAGCTGACGCGTGAGTTTTCGATCCGCACCAAGGCAACGTTCAACTCGTCCACCAACGACACCAAGGACAACGCGTTTTCCGATCTGGGCGTGGACCTGGACAATCTGTTCGCCGCCTATACCGCGGACAACTACGCCCTGTACGGCGGCAAGATGGACCTGGGCTTCGGCGACGCCTGGCACGTGGTCGATGGCTTGTACACGGGGTTCAACGAGAACTCGGAGTTCCGCGGCTCGATCGGGCTGGGCGGACGCTACACGCTCGATACCACGGGCCGGGGAACGCACTCCGTCGCCGCCATCCTGTTCAAGCGCGACAACACCGCGATGAACCGCCGGTTCAGTCTGGACGGCGGCCTCATCGGGCCCGATCAGCCGCCGATGTTCAGCGACCAGTTGAAGTCCTTCATCCTCTCCTACGATTTCCGCGACCTGCCTGGGCTGGAAGGATTGTCGGGCGGGCTGGACGCGGGCCGGCTGCATCTGGACCCGGGGCAAGGGAAAAGCGCCAACACAGTGTCGGCCCGATTGCGCTACGACGCGCCGTTGGCCAACTCATGGAACCTGAGCTGGTTCAACGAAGCCACTTATTCCAGCGCCTTCCGCGGCGCTCCCGTGTCCAATGGCAACGGCGTGACGTCGGTGTCCTTGTCTCGCGACCGCTGGCAACTGACCGCGACGGCGGCGGTGCGCAAGCTGTCCGGCAGCGGCCGGAAACTGGCGCAACACGGTCTGCAAGACGACACGGATTGGGGCATTTCAGGCGCGGTCACCTATGTCACGCCCATCGGCTTCATCGTGCAGGCCGGGCTCACGCATCAGCGCGACCAGGCCCTGCGCATCAACCAGGGCGTTTTCCGCATCGCTTACCAAGCAGGATTCTGAGGCCATCATGAACAGCAAACGCACGCTCATCACCGCCGTAACCGTTCTTGCGCTGGGCGGCGCCGCGGCAGCCTGGTCGCAGCCCGTACCCATCGCCAGCGCGCCGAATCCGCCCGCCGACGCGGTGGCCATTCCCGCTGGCAGCAAGGAACGCGCCGTGCAAGAACTGCCGCAAATCGTGGCGGACATCATGAAGCGCAGCCAGGTGCCGGGCATGGCCGTGGCCGTGGTCATCGATGGCAAGACCGTGCTGGCACAGGGCTACGGCACGCGAGAGGCGGGCAAACAGGCTCCGGTGGATGCGCAGACCGTGTTCCAGATCGCATCGATCTCCAAGTCGCTGTCGGCAACGGTGGCGGCCATCGAAGTATCCCAGGGCAAGGCTGCCTGGGACGATCCGGTCTCGCGCTATCTGCCGGACTTCAAGCTGGGCAACGCCTATGTGTCCGAACGCGCCACGATCGGCGATTTCTTCGCGCACCGTTCCGGCTTGCCGGGCACGGCGGGCGATGATCTCGAAGACCTGGGTTTCAGCCGCGGCGACGTGATCGCCCGCCTGCGTCTGCTGCCGCTGGACGCGTTCCGCACGTCCTACCACTACGCCAACTTCAGCACCACCATAGGCGCGCAAGCGGTGGCCAAGGCCGCCGGACGCCCCTGGGAGCAGTTGGCCGACGAACAGCTGTTCAAGCCGCTGGGCATGGCATCGACCAGCTACCGCTACGGCGACTTCGAGGCGCGCGGCAATCGCGCCGTGCTGCACGCATACCAGAAAGGCCGGTTCGTGCCCTCGGGGCAGCGCGACGCCGACCAGCAGGCGCCCGCGGGCGGCGTGTCCTCCACCGTCGTCGACCTGGCGGAATGGCTGAAGCTGCTGCTCGCCGACGGGCAATACCAGGGCAAGGCCATGATCGCCCCAAACGCCTTGCTGCCCGCGCTGTCGCCCCAGGCATTCAGCGCCCGTGCGCATGACCTGGACTCGCGCTCTGGCTTCTACGGCTATGGCTTCAACGTCAACACGGAACTGGGCGGACGTCCGTCGATGGGACATTCCGGCGCTTTCCTCATGGGCACCGGAACGACCTTCCGCATCGTTCCTTCCGCCGGCATCGGCATCGTGGTGCTGACCAATGGCGCCCCGGTGGGCGCGGCCGAATCCGTCGCGGCATCGTTCATGGACACGGCGCTGTACGGCAAGCCCACGCGCGACTGGTTCGCGGCCTACAACGGCGCCATGAAGGCGTTCTTCGAACCCCAGGCCGATTTGTCCGGACAGGCCGATCCCGCCAAGCCGGCCTCGCCGAAAGCCCTGTCGCAATACACTGGCAGGTTCGACAACCCGTACTATGGCCCCGCCGAAATCCAGGAGGCCAACGGCGCGCTGACCCTGGTGCTGGGCCCCAAGGGCATGCGTTTCCCCTTGCGGCACTGGGACGGCGACACCTACGCCTTTTCGCCCGCCGGCGAAGCCGAACTGGTCGCCTCGCTGGCGTCCATCGTCTTCAAGATGGACCAGGGGCGGGCCCAGGGTTTCGACATCAAGTTCTACGACGACAACGGCCTGGGCCGCTGGGTCCGCAAGTAGCCGGCCTGCCGCGCCGCCGGTTCAGAAGCGGTAGGCGGCGCGCAGGGTCAGGGACTGGTCGCGGTATTCCCCGTTGCCGCGCAAGGCGTACTCCGTCTTCAGCTCCACGCCCTTGGGCGTGACGTATTCCAGGCCGGCCGACAGGTTGCCGTAGGTCCTGGGCATGCCGGACCGCAGCGTGAACGGCGTCGCGCCCGGTCCACTGAGCTGCATGGTGGTGACCACGTCGCCGCCGCTCAGAAAGCTCATCCCGCCCGCCACGTATGAGCGCAAGATCGCGCCGTTTGCCAGGTCCTTGCGCCCGCCCAGCTCCACCATGGGCGAGGCCATGAACGAGGTCGTGTGGTTGCCGCGCACTTTCAGATTGAGGGCCCCCGCCCCCTGTTCGCCGTAGCCGTCCTGCCGGACGTAGTTCACGTCCAGATCCACGTAGGGCCGCAGGTACCAGGACGGCTGGCTGAACTCGTAGGCGGTGCGCAGCCTGGCCCCGAGAAAGGAAGACTCGGGCTTGCTTTTGGCCGTGCCGTCCAGCGTGCCGCGCGACATCCTGCTCTTCTCCACGCCGCCATGCACGGCCAGCGCAACCTGCCACGGCGCGTTGTTGTACTTCAGCGCCAGGCCGCCCGCGTAGGTATCGCTATTGCCCGAAAGGTCGGCGGCCGACGTGGTCTTGCCGTAGGCGTAGCTGAGCGAACCGCCCAGGAACCAGTTGGTGGCGACCTCGCGCTGCGCGCCCAGCGTGAGCGTGCTCTGGCGCACACGGTAGCCTTCGTCGTCTGACGTGGCCTTGCGCTGGGTCCAGTTCGTGTCCAGGCGGGTCCAGACGCAATCGCCCTCGCGCAGGATCGTGCTTTCGCCCACGAACGCGGGGCAGCTCATCATCCGGTTCATCGACGCGTAGGAGGCATGCATCTGGTTGGCGGCGCGGGCGAACTGGCCATCGTGGGCGATGCGGTTCAAGGCGTCGCGGTACTGCCCGGCGGTCTGCACGCCCGTGAACTTGTCGAAGGTGGCCGCATCGCTCTGTTTCCCCTGGTCCCACAGCGTCTGCAGGGAAGCCGCGACCCTCGCGCGATCCGCGGTGAGCGGGAACGCCGACGGCGTGAAGTCCGCGTCGACGGCAATCAGCGGATCGCGCAGGCCGCCTGCGCCATTGTTCTTCAGCGCGTAGCTGAACAGGGGACTGTCGCTTGCGGTCGTGGGCACGCTGTTTTGCGCGGCATCGAAATGGCCTATCCCCAGCCATACATTCTTCACGGGATTGCGCAGCACCGGTTTGACGGTACCCGCGAAGGTCGACGCGCCCGACACCGAAATGAAGTCGCTGTTGTGAACGCCGAAATCCAGGTCTGGCCGATAGGTTCCCGTATGGTTCAGCCCGCCCGTGACGCGCGTGGACGCATATACCCCCGGCCCGCCGGGATTCAGGACGCCGGCGCTGTCCAGATCGCCCTGGAAGCGGGGGCCGCTGTATAGCGAGCCGCCAGCGTTGTTGTGGAAAATGCTGCCGCTGCCCATCAGCACGTCGCCCGCCACGGTTCCATTGTTGTTGACGACGGTTTGGCCAGCCACGTCGATGGCCGTCTTCGCCTGGATGACGCCGGCGTTGGTGATGGTGGTGCTGGCAAGTGGCGTGACAGCCATGATGCCGGTTCCCGACACGCTGCTTGCGCTGACCAGCGCGTTCTGGCCCAGGTTGACCGAAATGGCCCGGCCTCCGCCGTAAGCGCCATTGCTGATGGCAACCACGGCTGGCGAATTGGCCCCGGTGGCGACGACCTGCGCCGCATGGCCGATATCTATGCTTACCTGGCCTCCGTAGGCCAGATCGTTGCCAGGCGTGCTGTATTGGTAGAGGACGCCGTCCTTGAACACGCCGCCCCCGCCCACGCTCATCGCCAGGATCGCGGGCGCGTTCGCGCCGGAAGTCTGGACCGTGCCCCCCGTGCCGATGGCCACGTTGACGGCCCCGCCATTGCCCATGCCGCCGGTGAGGCCGGCGTTCTGTATGAGACCGGTCGTGTAGTGCGCGGATGACTGGTCTCCCGTCAACCCGCCGCCGCCGCCCACGCTCTGCGCCAGGATGCCGGCAGCGCCATTGCCCGAGGTACCGACCCAGCCCGAAATGGACAGCTTGACGGCGTTGCCGTCGCCACCTTGCGCGGGGGACGCGACCGGCTTCAGGGCCGTCAGGCCGGGCCGGATGGCCAGGCCGGCGATGCCGCCGCCGCCGCCCACGCTTTGCGCGACGATGCCATGCGAATTGGTGCCCGCCGTGACGATGCTGCCGCCCACGTCCTGCGTCACGCTGACCGTTCCCCCGGGGCCGGTCATCGGCGCGCTGGAACCGAACGTGATGTTCGCCGCGCTCGAGACAGGCCCCGTGCCGTCGTCCATCGTCACCAGGCCGCCGCCGCCGCCCACGCTCTGCGCCAGCACGCCGAAGGAAAGCGCGCCGCGGGTCGCGATGCTGCCTCCCAAGTTCGACACGGCAACAGTGCCGCCCGCGCCGTTCACGCTGCTCGAAAAGGGGCCGCCCGCATCGGTCGACGCGCTTCCCAGCCGGATATCGACGCTGCCGAGCGCCGCGCTGGACGACACCGCCGCCATGCCGCCCCCGCCGCCCACGCTTTGCGCCAGGATCCCCGGCGCAAACCACCCCTGCGTGGCGATGCGGCCGATGTTGTTGGCGGCGCTGACCGTGCCGCTGGCAACTTGGGCCAGGCCGAATCCGCTGGCGTTGTTCGACGGATAATCGCCGCCCAAGGCGATCGACAGGGACGCGTTCTGCTGGATGGCGGCAAGGCTGGCGTTGCGCAAGGCGAGCGTGCTGACGCCGCCCCCGCCGCCCACGCTCTGCGCCATGATCCCGGCGGAGCCGCCCGCGCCAGTCGCAAGCGTCCCGCCATGGATGACGTTGACCGCGCCGCCCGTACTCGTCGTCATGCTCTGCCCCTGGTCGCCCGTGGCGCCCAGCGCGATGGTCGCGGCGGTCTGGCTCCACAGGAACAGCGGCTGGTCGACCATCGATATGCCGCCGCCTCCGCCCACGCTCTGGGCAAGAATGCCCGGCGCCTGATAGCCCTGCGTGGTGATCCGGCTGGCCGAGACGCCGGCGTCGACCGTGACCGCGCCGCCCGAGCCGCTGGCCCCGGCCACGCCGCCGTTGCGCACATTGATCAGGGATCCCAGCAGCGATCCGCCCTTGGTTCCCAGGATGCCAACGATGCGGGTGATCTTGTCGATGATCTCGGGCGCCTGGCTGCCGGCGCCGGCCGACACCACCGACTGCAGATCCTGGCCGCTGGCCGCGCTGCGGCCGCCGCCCCCGCCGATGCTCTGGGCGACGATGCCCGCCGAACCGCTGCCTTGGGTGGCGATCGTTCCCGCGTTCGTGACGATGGCGGGGTCTGAAGCGGAGCCGCCGCCGGCGCCCGCCGCGCCGCCGTTGCCTCCGGTCTGGTGGGTAATGCTGGTCTGCGGCAGCGCGACGGTAAAAAGGTTCTGCGCGCCGGACTCGGCGGCCTTGATCAGCGCGTCGATGCTGGACAGCAGGCTGGACGCCCCCGCCGAATCTATCATCCCGGCGTTGCCGCCGCCGCCGCCGATGCTTTGCGCCAGGATGCCGGGCGCGTGATCGCCCGCCGTTGAAATGGCGCCGTCATTGCGCACATCGAAAGCGCTGGCGCCGTTCCCGGCGCCGCCACTGCCGCCGGTCGTGACGCCGACGGACAGGTTGACGGCCTTGCTGAACTTCAGCTGCGGCGCCTGCTCCAGCCAATTGGCCGCCTTGTCCAGCAAGCCGGCCAGGTTGGCGGGCGAACCCAGGATGTCGTTGAACGACTTGGCGTCGTGCGCCTGGACGATGCCGCCGTTGCCCCCGCCGCCGCCTATGCTTTGCGCGACGACGCCGGCGGAACCGGTGCCCTGCGTGGCGATGACGCCGGTGGCGGCATTGTCCGCCTGCACCCGGCCGCCGCTGCCGCCCTGGCCGCCCTGCCCGCCATGGCGCACGCTCAGTTGCAGATCGACCAGCGAGCTGCCGATGGTCGGGATCTTGACCGGCGCCAGCACTCCACCGCCGTTGCCGCCCCCTCCCCCTATGCTCTGGACCACCGCCCCATTGCTTTGCGCGGCGGCAGTGTGAATGCCTCCGGCATTCGTGAACATGGCCGTGCCGCCGTCGCCGGCTCCTTGTCCGGCGCCGCCGTTGGACACCGCAAGCGTGACCGTGCCGCTCGGGTTGTCGCCTAGTTGCGGCGCGATCGTGATGGCGCGCGAGTTGGCGAGCCCGCCGCTGCCGCCGCCCCCGCCTATGCTTTGCGCCAGCACGCCATTGCTGTGCGCGCCCAGCGTCGTGATCGTGCCCTGGCTGGCCTGCGTGAACGACACCGTGCTGCCCGAGCCCCCGCTGCCGCCCTTGCCACCGGTCGCTACCGTCACGTTGAGCCCCACGCCCACGCCGACCGCGTTCGCCGACCCGCCGCTGCCGCCTCCGCCGCCTATGCTCTGAAGAATCACGCCCGATGCATTGCCGGCCCGGGTCTGGACCTTGCCTTGCGAGGAAAACTGGACCAAGCCGCCGTTGCCCGCCGCGCCGCCCGTGCCGCCGATGGCGACCGAGGTGATCACGCCGGTGCTGTTGGCGTCGCCGCCCACCCCGCCGCCGCCGCCGATGCTCTGCAGCAGCACCGCCGCGCTGTTGTCGCCCGAGGTGTCGATGCCGCCGCTATTGGCCATGGCGATGCCGCCGCCCGCACCGCCCGTGCCGCCGTGCCCGCCGCCCACGGCAATGATGCCGTTGCTGGACGAAGCCAGCCCGCCGCCGCCGCCCGCGCTGTTGGCAATGACGGCGGCCGCATCGTTGCCGAGGGTGCTGATGACACCTGCGTTCGTGATGGTGATCGCCTGGCCCGCAAGCGCGCCCGCGCCACCGTTGCCGCCTTGTCCGAACGCGCCGCTGGCGCCCGCCGTACCGCCTTCCCCGCCCAACACGCTGGCCACGATGCCCTTCGCGCCGACGGTGCTGTTGGTTCCGGTCGCGATCGTGCCGGTGTTGGTGATCGTGACCGCGCCGGGCGATCCGCCCGCGCCGCCATTGTGTCCCTCGATCCATGATCCGCGGCCGCCATTGCCGCCGTTGCCGCCCTGGGCCAGGACATAGACGCCGATTCCGCGATTGCCATTGGTTTTGAGGGTTCCGCCATTGGCGATGGTGACAGAGCCCGAGTTGCCGCCCGCGGCGGCTTTGGTGTCGGTGCCATTGGCGGTCGACGCATTCCCGCCGATGGAACGGGCGATCACGCCATACACGCCATCGCCCAGCCCGTTAACGGAAGACCCTGCCGACGCTGCAAAGACGACATTGGAAGCATCACCGCCCCGGCCTGAATCGCTATGCCCGCCAAAATCGCCCGTGTGTTCGGCAGCGCCGCCGTTGCCACCCGACGATATCAAGCCCACCGCTGCGCTGACGTTGTCCGGCCCCGGCCCGCGCGCGGTCACCGATGTCGCGCCTTGCAGGATCACGGACGCGACGCCGCCATTGCCGCCGTGGCCGGATGTGTACGCGCCGCTGAAGCCCTTTGCGATGGCGCTGTCAGTCCCCGATCCGCCCCAGGATTGGGCGGCGACACCGAAACCGGTGCCGACCACGTTGGCGTTGTTCAGCGTGGCTCGCGCCTGGTGTCCATCGCCGCCTATCCCGTAGCCGCCATTGGCCCCGTCAGCGTTGCCCCACAGGCCGCCGTTGCCTCCCGCGGAGTACAGGTCGATCCCGCGGCCGGCGGCGTTGACCGTGCTGGCCGACAAGGTGTAATCGATGATCCGCCCGCCGCCGCCATTGCCTCCCCAATGGTTGGGGTCCGCGTCCCTGCCGTTACCGCCCTTGCCACCACTGACGTCGATCAGGATGCCGGTCTGGCCCGGCGCATTGGCGCTGATGCGTTGATTGCTGTCCGTCTGCACGAAGTCGCGCTGCCCCCATTGCCCATCATGGCCATTGTCGGGGTGGCTGCCGCTGGAACAGCAGGTGCCGTCGGCGCCGCGCAGTTGATAGGCCAGCGGCGCCGTCTGCGCCAATGCCGGACGTCCGAATACATAGAGGGTGGAAATCCCCGCCTGCAGCAGCAGCGCCAACCAGGTGAGCCGCAAGCCATGGCGGCCAGGCTTGGAAAAATCTTGCAGGGGAGTCATGGCGGCGGCGACAGAAATGGGCAAATTGAGAAAGTCGCCGTTCGCCAACCGCCGTACAAGTCCAAGATGACGAATCAACCATCCTGGCTGACGAGTCGCCGCTCCCCGCCCGCCCTATTTCGAATCACGCACCGCCGCGACCACCTTGATCTCCACCGCCAATCCGGGCCGCGCCAGCGCCGCGACGCCCAGTATGGTCCACGCCGGAAAGTCGGAACGCATGTACTTTTCCTTCACCGCCCGGAACCCCGCCAGGTCGGCGCCAACGTCGACGTGATACGAGACCAGTTCGACCACGTCGGTAAAATCAAGGCCCAGATGGCCGAGCACGGCGGCAATGCGCTGGAACGCCAGGTCCGCCTGCTCCGCGGCCGATTCGGGCAGGGAACCGTCGGCGCGCAATCCGATCTGCCCGGCGATGAACGCCAGCCCGTTGGCCGTGACCGCGGGCGAGTACTGGAACAGGTCGAAGATGCGGTTGCCGCCAAAGACCGGATCGTCATCGGGAAGGCGCAGGCGCTCGATCTTGCTCATGGAAGTCCTTGTGCAACGCGGGCGTTGCTCGTTTATCGGGATTTGCAACTCTACTAGGGAACGCCACGATGTCCACCTCCGCCGCCGACAACGTGATTGCGCTGTATCGCGAGCATGCCGACGCCTTCGAGAAACTGCGCGGCACGCAGCTGGTCGAACGCGCCTGGCTGGAAGCGTTCCTGGAGCTGCTGCCCGGCTCCGCTCCCGAGGTGCTGGACCTAGGCTGCGGCACTGGCAGCCCCATCGGCCGCCATCTGATAGAACGCGGCTGCAGGCTGACCGGCGTGGACGCCTCGGACGCGCTGCTGGCGCGGGCAAGAGCCTCGTTCCCGGGGCATGACTGGATTGAAGCGGACATGCGCAGCCTGCCGCCCTTGCGCCCCTTCCAGGGGCTGATCGCCTGGCACAGCTTCTTTCACCTGCGGCCTGAAGACCAGCGGCCCATGTTCAAAACCTTCGAACGCCTTGCCGCGCCGGACGCGGCGCTGATGTTCACCAGCGGCACCCATCTAGGCGAAGCCATAGGCCAGTTCGAAGGCCAGCCGCTCTATCACGGCAGCCTGGACAGCGCGGAGTACCGTGAGCTGTTGCGCGGGGCCGGCTTCAAAGTGATACGCCACGTACAAGCCGACAGGACCTGCGGCGGCGCGAACATCTGGCTGGCCCAGCGCCACGCATAAAACCTTTGAGTTACATCAAGGTTTGACCGGCGAACGACGCCGGAAAGCGCCGCCCCTGCGCCATAATCAAAATGCAGCGGTCCCACATGGACCGCGCGAGGCCCACCCGGCCTCTTCGGTTTCCCTAACCTCGATCAGGCGGACCCGGCATTCATGCAAAGACTTATCCTCCCGCTACCCGGCAACGAAGGATTCGCCAAGCGTCTTGCCGCCCTGTGCCAAGGCGAACTCGGCGCCGTCGAAACCCGCCGCTTTCCTGACGGCGAAAGCTATGTGCGGCTGCATGGCGACCCGCGCGGCCGCGCCGTCGACATCGTCTGCACATTGGCCCGGCCCGACCCCAGCTTCCTCGGCCTGATCTTCGCGGCCGACACCGCGCGCGACCTGGGCGCCGCCGAAGTCAATCTGATTGCGCCCTATCTGGCCTATATGCGCCAGGACAAGCGTTTCCAGGACGGCGAAAGCGTGAGTTCGCTGTCGTTCGCGCGCCTGGTGTCCTCGACCTTCGACCGCCTGCTGACGGTCGATCCGCATCTGCACCGGCATCCGTCGCTGTCGGCGCTGTACACCATCCCGACCACCACGCTGCATGCGGCGCCGCGGCTGGCCAGCTGGATCGCCAGCAACGTGCAGTCGCCGCTGATCGTCGGCCCGGACGAGGAAAGCGAGCAATGGGCAGGCTCCATCGCCGCCCGCATCGGCGCGCCGCACGTGGTGCTGCGCAAGACCCGCCACGGCGACCGGCAGGTCGACATCGAGGTGCCCGACCTATCCCCCTGGCGCGACCGCACGCCGGTGCTGGTGGACGACATCGCCTCGTCCGGCCGCACACTGGTGGTGGCTGCCGGCAAGCTCGCCGGCATGAGGCCGCCGCAATGCGTGGTGGTGCATGCGCTCTTCGCCGAGGATGCCTGGACGCAGGTATCCGCCTGTTTTGAACGCGTCGTTTCCACCGACGCGGTGCCCCACCCCAGCAACCGCATCGAACTCGCGCCTCTGCTGGCCAACGCACTTCTGCGCGATCTGCGCGATTGACCACCCGATTTGAAAGGAACCCGCGATGACGCTACGCGAGCATTGGCTATCCGGCCACGGCCCCATCCAACACCGCGCTGAAACCGTCGAGCGCATCGACGCGCTGGTGCGGCGCCTGGCGGCCAGCGGCCGCCTCGCCCGCGCGGACGATGCCTACGCCATGCTGGCCGCGGCCGACCGCCTCAGCTGCGCCGCCATGAACGTGGTGGCGCACATGACCTATGCCCGCCGCATCGACCTGAACGGCGCGCCTCTGGCCGCCGGAGACTTCAAGCCCAACCCCGAAGGCCATACGGGCGGCTCGCTGAACATGGTGCCGGCCTTCGTCGCCTATCTGCTGGCCAATGCGTTGAGCGGCAAGACCCGCGGCTGGCTGATGGGACAGGGCCATTGCGTGGCCGCCATCGAAGCCGTCAACGCCCTGACCGGCGACGTCTCGCCGGCCCAGCGCGGCCGCTACGACCGCAGCGAGGCCGGACTGAGACGCCTGACCACGGACTTCTATTCCTACGCCATCGACGCCCAGGGATTGCCTGCCGTGCCGCTGGGCAGCCATGCCGGCCCCAACACGGCGGGCGCGGTATCGGAAGGCGGCTACCTGGGCTTCGCCGGCCTGCAGTACGTGCACATGCCTCTACCGGGCGAAAGCCTGGTGGCCTTCCTGAGCGACGGCGCGTTCGAGGAACAGCGCGGCTCCGACTGGGCCACGCGCTGGTGGCGCGCCGAGGATTGCGGCCAGGCCGTGCCGGTCATGATCCTCAACGGCCGCCGCATCGAGCAGCGCACGCAGATCGTGCAGGAAGGCGGCGCGCATTGGCTGGCCGAGGACCTGCGCCACAACGGCTTCGATCCGCTCATCGTCGACGGCCGCGACCCTGCTGCCATCGCCTGGGCCATTCTCGAGGCCGAGGAAGCGCTGGCCGCAAGCCTGGCGGCGCCGGACTTCCAGTACCCGGCCCGGCTGCCCTACGTCATCGCCGAAACCGAAAAAGGCTACGGCTTTCCGGGGGCCGGCACCAACGCCGCGCACAATCTGCCGCTGGGCGGAAACCCGCACACCGACAGCGCGGCCCGCGACGCTTTCAATGCCAGCGCCGCCCGGCTGTTCGTGCCCGGACCGGAACTGGACGCGGCGCTCGCCGCGCTGGCCAACCACCGCGCCCAGCAGCGCCCGCTGGAAAGCAGGCATCCCATGGCGCACCGGCATCCCGAGGCGCCTGCGCTGCCCGAGCCGGCCTGGGAAGCCACCGGCAGCCAGGGCAGCGCCATGGCGGCGCTGGACCGCTGGTTCGTGGAACTGGTGCGGGCCAATCCGCGCCTGCGCGTGCGCATCGGCAACCCGGACGAACTGGCCAGCAACAAGATGGGCGGCACGCTGGCCTTGCTGAAGCACCGCGTCGACCATCCCGAGGCCGGCGTCGCCGAAGACCAGCACGGCGCCGTCATCACGGCCCTGAACGAGGAAGCGGTGGCCGCCGCCGCGCTCGCGAACAAGGGCGGCCTGAACCTCATCGTCAGCTACGAGGCGTTCGCGGTGAAGATGCTGGGCCTGCTGCGCCAGGAGATCATCTTCGCGCGCCGCCAGAAGGAGCTGGGGCAGACGCCAGGCTGGCTGTCGGTGCCGCTGGTGGTCACGTCCCACACCTGGGAAAACGCCAAGAACGAGCAATCGCACCAGGACCCCACCATAGGCGAAGCCCTGCTGGGCGAAATGTCCGACACTTCCCGCGTGCTCTTCCCCGTGGACGGCAACAGCGCCGCGGCGGCGCTGCGCGCGGTCTATGCGCAGCGCGCCCAGGTGGCCTGCCTGGTCGTGTCCAAGCGCGACGGCGCGCAGCGCTTTGACGCGCTGGCCGCCCAGGCCCTGGTCGAACAGGGCGCGGCCCATGTCGCGGGCGATCCGAAGACCAGCGCGCTGCAATTCGTCGCCATCGGCGCCTACCAGCTCGAAGAGGCGTTGAAGGCCCGCGCTCATCTGGCACGGCAGGGACTCGAGTGCTGCGTGTCCGTGGTGCTGGAACCCGGCCGACTGCGCGCGCCGCGCGACCAGCTCGAATCCGCCTTTGTCCTGTCCGACGAAACCGTCCACGCGCTTTTCCCACCTGGCCTGCCGCGCGTGCTGCTGTGCCACACGCGCCCCGAACCCATGCTGGGTGTGCTGCGCCGGCTGGACGACGGCCCGGCCCGCACCCGGGCGCTGGGCTACATCAGCCGTGGCGGCACGCTGGACGTGCCCGGCATGCTGTACGCCAACCGCTGCACCTGGGCGCACGCGGTCGACGCCGTGGCCGGCTGGCGCCGCGAAGACGTGCTCGACGCGCCGCGGCGGCAAGCCATCGCGGGCAAAGGCAATCCCGCCGATCTCGACTACCCATCCTGATGCAGCACAAGGAAACCATGCTCACACTGACCTGCCTGGGCGGAGCCGGAACCGTCACCGGATCCAAGCATCTCCTGAGCCACGGAGATACCCATCTGCTGATCGACTGCGGCCTGTTCCAGGGCCTGAAGAACCTGCGGGAACTCAACTGGCAGCGCCTGCCCCTGTCGCCGGCCGATATCGACGCGGTGGTGTTGACCCACGCCCACCTGGATCACTGCGGCTACCTGCCGCGGCTGGTGGCCGAGGGCTTCAAGGGCAAGATCCACGCCACGCCCGCGACCCGCGACGTCGCCAAGCTGATCCTGCTGGACAGCGCCAACTTGCAGGAAAAGGACGCCGACTTCGCCAACCGCAAGGGCTACTCCAAACACAAACCCGCGCTGCCGCTCTACCGCGTGGTCGACGCCGAGCGCGCGCTGACGCGCTTTTCCGACGTCGCGCTGCACCAGGAAACCGCCCTGCCCGGCGGCGCGAAGCTGACCCTGCGCCGCGCCGGCCACATCCTGGGCGCGACCACCGCGCAGATCGACATCGGCGGCATGCGCGTGGTGTTCTCGGGCGATCTGGGGCGCTACGACGATCCGGTGATGCACGATCCCGAACCCGCTCCGCTCGCCGACTACATCGTCATCGAGTCCACCTATGGCAACCGGCGCCACGACCCCGCCGATCCCGTCGAAGCCCTGGGCGCCGTGATCGAACGCACGGTGCAGCGCGGCGGCACGGTCGTCATCCCCGCCTTTGCCGTGGGGCGGGCGCAGACCCTGATCCATGCGCTGTGGCAACTGCGCCAGGCCGGCCGGCTGCGGAATGTCCCGGTCTACCTGGACAGCCCCATGGCGACCAGCGCCACCGAGCTGCTGGACCGCCATGCCGGCGAGCACAAGCTGTCCCCGCGCGAGTACGAGGCCGCGTGCTCCGCCGTGACCTACGTGCGCGACGTCGAGGAATCCAAGGCGCTGTCGGCCAACCGCTACCCCAAGGTCATCATCTCGGCCAGCGGCATGGCCACCGGCGGCCGGGTGCTGCACCACATTGCGGCCTTCGGCAGCGACCACCGCAACACCCTGCTCTTCTCGGGCTTTCAAGCCGCCGGCACGCGCGGCCGCAAGCTGCTCAATGGCGCGACCGAGACCAAGATCTATGGCCAGTGGACGCCCATCAACGCCGAAGTGGCCGAACTGCCCATGCTGTCGGCGCACGCCGATTGCGACGAGTTGATGCGCTGGCTGTCGGGCTTTCATGAAGCGCCGCGGCGCGTTTTCATCGTCCATGGCGAACCCGAGGCCTCCGAAGCGCTGCGCGAACGCATCGAACGGGAGCTCGGCTGGCACGTCACCGTGCCGCTGCAGGACCAGAGGTACGAGCTGTGAGCAGCGTTCCCGAACTGAAGCCGCCCGCGCTGCGCGCCACGCGCATGCGCCTGCATGCGCAGCACCAGCCCATCGCGCTGATGCGCGCCGACTGCCACGTCTGCCGCTCCGAAGGGCTGGCATCGCGCTCCCAGGTGCTGATCGTCTCGAACGGCCACGAGGTGCAGGCGCAGCTGTACCAGATCGACAGCGACCTGCTCGCGCTCGACGAAGTGGCCTTGTCCGAGGAAGCCTGGGATGCCCTGGGCATCCGCGACGGCGATAGCGTGCACGTCAGACACCCGCCCGTGCTGGAATCCCTGGCCGGCGTGCGCCAGCGCATCTACGGCCGCCGCCTGGGGCAGGAAGACCTCGCCGCCATCGTCCGCGACGTGGTGCGCGGCCGTTACACCGACGTGCACCTGTCGGCCTTCCTGACCGCCACGGCCACGCTGCCGCTGAGCATCGACGAAACCATCTTCCTGACCCAGGCCATGGTCGAGGTCGGCGACCGCCTGAGCTGGCAGGCGCCCATCGTGGTGGACAAGCATTGCGTGGGCGGCCTGCCCGGCAACCGCACCACGCCGCTGGTGGTCGCCATCGCCGCGGCCAATGGCCTGATCATGCCCAAGACCTCATCGCGCGCCATCACCTCGCCCGCCGGCACCGCCGACGCCATGGAGATGCTGGCCCCGGTGGACCTGGGCATCGAACAGCTGCAACGGGTGGTACAGACCGAGGGCGGCTGCATCGCCTGGGGCGGCGCCATGCACCTGAGCCCGGCCGACGACATCTTCGTGCGGGTCGAGCGGGAGTTGGACATCGACACCGAAGGCCAGTTGATCGCCTCGGTACTGTCCAAGAAGATCGCGGCGGGCGCCACGCACGTGGTGATCGACATCCCGGTCGGACCCACCGCCAAGATACGCAGCCGCGAGGCCGCCGAGCGCCTCGCCGGCCATCTGATGGAAACGGCCGCGCATTTCGGCCTGACGCTGCGCTGCCTGTACACCGACGGCAGCCAGCCCGTCGGCCGCGGCATCGGACCCGCGCTGGAGGCCCGCGACGTGCTGGCGGTGCTGCGCAACGACGTCGATCAGCCGCAGGATCTGCGCGAACGCGCCGCGCTGGTCGCGGGCGCCGTGCTGGAAATTGGCGGCGCGGCGCCGCCTGGACAAGGCACCGCGCTTGCCCTGCGAACCCTGGACAGCGGCAGGGCCTGGGAGAAGTTCGCTCGTATCTGCGCCGCCCAGGGCGGGCTGCGCGAACCGCCGCGGGCCGCTCACATCGAACCCCTGGTCGCGCCGCAGGCCGGCCGCCTCACCCATATCGACAACCGCAAGCTGTCGCGCCTGGCCAAGCTGGCCGGTGCGCCGGAACGGCCCGCCGCCGGCGTGTCGCTGCATGCGCGGCTGGGCGACGAAGTCGCGCGCGGCCAGCCCTGGCTCTATCTGCACGCGCAGACCCGCGGCGAAATGGCGTATGCGCTGGAGTATGCGCGGCACGCCGGGGATATCGTGACGATAGAAGCCTGAGGCGGTCGGCCACTCGGGTGGCGTAGCGCGCGCCCACGTCGTAGGTCGTCCGTCCCGCCACCGATCGCGAATTGTCGACGACCGGGGCGCCGCCGCCGGTTCGCTTTTCAATGAAAATAAAAAGCATTATCATGAGAGCCCTGCCGACCCCGCGCCATGTCATCACGTCCCCCCCGTTCGCAAGGCTTCCTGGCCTATTACGAAGAGCTGCTTGCGGTCTGGACCCGGAAGTTGGGCTGCCGCGATGCCGCGCGTGATCTCGCGCACGACGCCCTGGTCAAATGCCTGGAAGCCGATCCCGACCGCGTGACACAGCCCCGCGCCTATCTGCATCAGGCCGCGCGCAACATGGCCGTGGACAACTTCCGGCGGACGGACGGGCAAGAATGGGTGCCGCTTGATACCATAGCCGGCCATCCCAGCACCTGGGGCGATCCCCTGGCCCAGGTCCGCACCGAACAACTGAGCCTGGCTTTGGAAACGGCGCTGGCCGAGCTGCCGCTCAAATGCCGCCAGGTATTTATCTGGCAGCGCCTGGAAGGCCTGACGCAAGCCGAAATCGCGGAGCGCATGGGCCTGAGCAAGAACATGGTCGAGAAGTACATGATTCGCACCGCGTTGCATCTGCGCGAACGGCTGGGAGCCTATGCCCCGAACTGACAGTCCGCTCCAGGCGCCCGACGTCAGCGCCGACCCCGTCCGCCATGAAGCGGCGCGGTGGTTCGCGCGCGCGCATTCCGGCGAATGGACGGCCGCCGCCCAGGCCGAGCGCGATGCCTGGCTTGCCGCGGATCCGCGCCACGCCGCCGAATACCGGATGCTGGAATCGATCTGGCATGCTGCCGCCAACGTTCCCGAGGAACGGCTGCGCGCGCTGACGGAGGAACCCCGGCGCGCCGCCCGCCCCGCACGGCGGCGGGCATTGGGACTGGGCCTGTGCGTGCTGGCGGCCGCGATTGCGGTAGGCCTCTGGCAACGCGCCGATCCCGTTTTGGAGTACCGCACGGCTGCCGGGGAACGACGCAGCGTCACGCTGCCCGACGGATCCACCGCCGAATTGAACAGCCGCAGCCGGATCGAGGTCCGTTTCGACGGCGCCCGGCGCTTGGTCCTCCTGCAAGAAGGAGAAGCCCTGTTCGCGGTCGAAAAGGATGCCGCCCGGCCCTTCATCGTCGATGCGGGACTGGGCAACGCCAAAGTAACCGGCACCCGTTTCGACGTGCGCCGCGACCCCGAACAGTTGCGCATCATGGTGGAGTCCGGCTCGGTCGACGTGGCCGGCGTCAAAGACCAAAACGCGGTGCCCGTCACGGCGGGCAATGCGGTCCGCATCGACGGCAGCGGGCACGCCGGCCAGGTCCAGGCCTATCCCATCGCCGCCGCGCTCGCCTGGCGCAAAGGCCAGATCGTATTCACGGACACCGACCTGGCCAGCGCCGTGCGCGAAGTCTCGCGCCACCGGCCGCAAGCCATCACCCTGGCGCCGCGCCAGGGACTGGAAACGCTGCGGCTGACCAGCGTGTTCCAGACCACGGATACGGACGCCTTCCTGACGGCGTTGCCGCACATCCTGCCTGTCGCGGTCCGGCGCTTGCCAGACGGCCAGGCCGAGATCGTCGCCCGCTGACGCGGGCATCCGGACGCTGTTACAAAAAAAGCCGCCGCGGCATTCAGGTATTTTTCGCGTATTGCGTCTTCTTCCTGATAACCAGGCAGGCATGGTGCCCGCCAACATGATTCGGGAGCACAGGAAGTGGATCGCAAAAAATGGGGAAGCCGCGCGCGGATGCGGGGCCTGGCAACGACGGCGCTTGCCGCCTTGCTGATGACGGCAGCGGCAGGCGTTCGGGCACAGGCCGCGCCAGTGGCGATCGACATGCCCGCGCAATCGCTGGATCAGGCCTTGCGCACCCTGGCCCAGACCCACGGATTGCAGATCTTCTATGCGCCGCAGACCGTCGCGGGCATACAGGCGCCGGCCGTCTCCGGAACGATGACGCCGCAGCAGGCGTTGTCCGAACTGCTGAAGGGCCGGTCCCTGCGCGTGCGCCAGGACGGCGCCGCGACCATCATCGAACCGGAAAGCGCGGGCCAGCCCCAGGTCATGGCGCCCATCGAAGTCTCCGCCTCGCGCACAGCCAGCAATCTGGTCAGCCCGGTGCAGCAGACCATCGTGCTGGAGCGCGACGCCTTGCAGGAGCTGCGCACGGGCTCCGACAGCCTGGCCACCGTGCTCTCCAAGACCGTGCCCGGCATGGCCGACTCCAGCCGCACCATGACGGACTACGGCCAGACCCTGCGCGGCCGGGGCGTGCTGGTGCTGGTGGACGGAATCCCGCTCAACACGAACCGGGACTCGTCGCGCAATCTGGCGAACATCAACCCTGCCACCATCGAACGGGTCGAAGTGCTGCGCGGCAGCAGCTCGATCTACGGCGCTGGCGCGACGGGCGGCATCGTTTCCATCACCACCCGGCCCGCCGGCGGCGAGCCGGTATCCGAAACCACGGTGACGGCAGTCAGCCCCCTGAGCCGCCTGCGCGCCGACGGCCTGGGCGGGCAGCTGCAGCAGCACTTCGCGGGCAGCCAGGGCAAACTGGACTATGCCCTGGACCTGGGCGCGCGCCACAACGGCGCCTCGTATGACGCGCAAGGCAGGCGCATCGCGCCCGAGCCCAGCCAGGGCGACCTGTTCGACTCCAACATATACAGCCTGGGCGGCAAGCTGGGATTGCGCATCGACGACCAGCAGCGCCTGCAACTGTCCGCCAGCTACTACAACGCGGACCAGGACTCCGACTACACCTCGGATCCCTCCGTCGGGCGCCTGCCGCCGGGTTCGGCCCGCGCCCTGCCGATGAACGGCCTGCAATTGGCCGATCAGAACCAGATCCGCAACACGCTGTTGAACCTGGAATACGAGCATCTGAACGTA
Organism: Achromobacter pestifer; assembly: GCF_013267355.1. NCBI lineage: Bacteria > Pseudomonadati > Pseudomonadota > Betaproteobacteria > Burkholderiales > Alcaligenaceae > Achromobacter > Achromobacter pestifer. The sequence goes on along the minus strand of NZ_CP053985.1, from coordinate 3,889,873 downwards.
CTGGGCAGCAAGGTCACGGCCCAGATGTATTACCGCGACTACTTCACCCGCTTCACACCCTTCGACGCGCGCGCCGTCGTCACGCGCGGCAACAACGTGGACCAGGTCACACAGAACACCAAGGTATTCGGCAGCCGGCTGACCGTGGATACGCCGCTGGGCGAGCAATCCAAGGTGCTATGGGGCGCGGACTTCAACCAGGAACGCAGCGACATGCCGATCGACATCTTCGATCCGGCGGCCTACGATCGCAGCGGCGGACGGGTGTTCAACAGGATCGGCAGCCTCACCTACATGCCCGAATTGACGACCCGCAGCACCGGCCTCTTCGCGCAGCTTGAACACCGTTTCAACGAGCAATGGTCGGTACAGGGCGGCGCGCGCTACGAATACGCCTCCGCGCGGTTCGGCGACTTCGTGCCCTTGTCGCAGCTGCGCGTACCCTCCCCCGGCACGGTCCAGGGAGGCACCGTCAACTATGACGCCTTGCTGTGGAATTTCGGCATCGCGTACGCTCCGGTGCGCGGCCAGGAGTTCTACGCCAACTTCAGCCAGGGCTTTCAGCTGCCCGACATCGGGGTCCAGATGCGCAATGCGCGCCCCGGCTTCGACATCGGCTCGTCGGACCTGCAGCCGGTCAAGACCAACAACTACGAGCTGGGCTGGCGCGGCGGCGCGGGCAACACCTCGGCGTCGCTGGCCGTGTTCTACACCACCTCGAAACTCGGCGACGTGCAGAGCTTCAACAATGGACTGATCCTCACGCGCACCGAGGAACGTATCTACGGCGTCGAAGGCACCATCGACACCACCACCGACGACGAAAAGTGGGGCGCCGGCGGCACCTTCACCTGGATGAAGGGCCGCGAGCAGCCGGATGGCGGCAACTGGCAAGGCATGACCGGCTACCGCATTCCGCCGCTCAAGCTGACGGCCTATCTGCAATACCGGCCGAACGAGCGCTGGAGCGGCCGGCTGCAGGCCAATTACTTCGGCGCCAAGGACTACCGCCTGGACGGCAAGGACAGCTTCGGCCGCCGGGACGTCAGCAGCTACTTCACCGTGGACCTCATGGGCCGCTATCAGCCCAACCCGCGCAACACCTTCATCCTCGGCATCGAAAACCTCTTCAACCGCGACTACTACCCGCAGTACAGCCAGCTATTGCGCAGCAACACCAATACCAGCCGGCTCCCCGCAGCCGGCTCCGTGCTGACGCTGACCTACCAGCACAGGTGGTGACCCGGGTCGCTCGAGTTCAACGGCCGCGGCCGGACCCGCCGCTACGCGATCGGCCATTTCGGCAGCCTGGCCTTGCGGTACGGCAGGCTGCGCCAATCCGGGCTGGCGGAACCGGGCGCGGCCACATACAGCACTGCCTTGGCCAGCGGCGCGTACTTGGCATGGAAGTGATGCGCGGACTTCACCACGATCAGGCGCTGCGCAGTCAGATCGCAGCCCAGCTGGGTGAACAGGTCCGTGTGATAGGCCTGGGTACGCAGCGAGACCAGCGCGACCAGGATGCCATCCACGTCGACCAGCGCACAGTCGCCCAAGGCGATGCGGGTGTTGGAGTTGCCCGTCATGAACATGTCCGCATGCGTGGACACCACCACGCAGCGCGCATCCACCGGGCTGCCGGACAGCGGACCGACCTTGCCGCCGATGCGCAGGTCCAGCGTCGCACCGGGGCCGGCGTCGAAGGCGATGCGCGCCGCCACCGGATCCCACATGGGACCGATGGCGGCATTGCGCATGCCGCGCTCGCGCATCCTGGCCAGCAGATAGGTAGAGTCGCCGGCCGCGCCGCTGCCGGGGTTGTCCGAACGGTCCGCCAGCACCACGGGACCGTCGCCGTAGGCCAGGGCTTCGTCCAGCGCCTGGTCCACGCCGCGGTACGGCACCATCAACTGTTCGCGCATCGCGATGAGTTCATCGGCCAATTGGCGCGCCAGCGCTTGCGCGCGGGCCGCGTCGCCATCGGCGTAGACCAGCACCTTGGTGCCCATTTCCGGCACGTCGCCGGTGGCGAAACCCTGCGCCGCCGAGACCGACAGGATGCCGTCGCGGCCTTCCAGCGCCTTGATGCGGCTGACGAAGCCCTGCGCCGGTTCGCGCGTGGTGTGCATGGGCACGATCATTTCGCAGTCGATCAATGCCGCGACGGGCCGCGTGCGGCCGGCCTGCGCGTCCAGGCACAAGGCCAGCAGGTCTTCGGCGCGTTCCAGCACGTCGATGTGGGGATACTCCTTGAACAAGACCAGCACCGTAGCCTGCTCGACCATCAGCGGACTCAGGTGCGCATGGGGATCCAGTTCGGCGCCCACCACCACGCCGGGGCCGACGATCTCGCGCACGCGGCGCAGGAGGTCGCCTTCGCAATCGTCGTAGCCGTCGGCCACCATGGCGCCGTGCAAGCCCAGCAGCACCATGTCCACCGGCAGCGCCGCGCGCAGGTCGGCAAGGAGTTCGTCGCGCAGCGTTTCATAGGCGGCGCGCGTGGTCGTGCCGCCGGGCTGCGCGGACGCCACCAATCCTTCGATCAGCGTCCACCCGCCGTCCCGGGCGCGCTGGCGCGCGGCCCACAGCGGCCCCGCGTAGAACGTCATGTGGTCGGGATGGGTGCCGCCGGGCAGATACTCCCGCGACTTGAACGCGGCAAGTCCGGTCGGCAAGGGCGAGAACGTGTTGGTTTCCGTGGCAAGGGCGCCGGTGAATATGCGCATGGGAGCGGCTCCAGGGCGCGGCGCGCCGCGCCGCTCAGGGATGGAAAGACAAGGGGCCGCGCTAGGCATGCGGCCCGGATCAGGGTTTGATTCTGGTCCGGCCTGCGCAAGCCTACAAATTCCAAATCGTGAACTGTCCATAACCTTTCATATGCGCGCGCAAAGGCTTCCGGCCGCCCTATCGTTTTCCCTTAAAAGCCGCCGATCTGCGTGCTTTTCACCGCGATTTCCCCCGAAAAACCGCACACCATAACCTTGGGTTATCCATGGGCGCACGTTAGCTATTTGTGCCGCGCTTGTGTGCCACCGATGATCCGCGGTACGGAACGCAAGGCCCCCTTTCATGTGGCGGCAGTGACGAATTTCCGATCCATACAAGGGGAAAACGATGTCGTCGACCTGGAACGCCGCGCGCGCCGCGGCGCATGCAGCAGCCTGTCCGGGGGCCCGGCCATGAAGATCTTCAGCGCCGGCCTGGGCACGGAAACCAACACCTTCGCGCCCATGCCCACCAGCCTCGCCTCCTTCCAGGACCGCGACTACTATCCGGCCGGCACGCATCCGGACACGGTGACCTTTGCAGGCGCGCCGCTATACGTGGCGCGCCAACGCGGCCGCGAAGCCGGCTGGACGCTGGCCGAAGGCCTGGTCACCTCCGCGCAGCCCGGCGGCACGACCACGCGCGCCGCCTTTGAGACGCTGCGCGACCAGATCCTGGCCGACCTGCGCGCGGCGCTGCCGGTGGACATGGTGCTGCTGGGCTTGCACGGTGCCATGGTGGCCGACGGCTACGACGATTGCGAAGGCGACCTCCTGCGCCGCGTGCGCGAGATCGTCGGCCCCGGCGTCGTGGTGGGTGCGGAACTGGACCCCCATGCGCACCTGAGTCCGCTGATGGTGGAACAGGCTACGGTGCTGGTGCTGTTCAAGGAATATCCGCACACCGACATCCGCGAACGCGCGGAAGACCTGCTGGCCTTGTGCCTGGACGCGCAGGCCGGCCGCACGCGGCCCGTCGCGGCATTGATCGACTGCGAAATGATCGTGCCCATGCACACCACGCGCGAACCGGCGCAGGGCTTCGTCAGCCGCATCAAGGCGCAGGAAGGCCGCGACGGCATCCTGTCGATCTCGGCGGCGCAGGGCTTCGCCACCGGCGACGTGCCGGAAATGGGCACCAAGGTGCTGGTCTACGCCGATGGCGATGCCACTCTTGCACAAACGCTGGCGCGCCGCCTGGCCGATGAGCTCATCGGCATGCGCGAACAGCTCATGGTGCCCTACCGCAGCGTGGACCAGGCGCTGGATGAAGCCCTGGCCTTCGGCGACGGTCCGGTGGTGCTGGCCGACCGGCCCGACAATCCCGGCAGCGGCGCGCCCGGCGACGCCACCTTTGTCCTGAGCCGCATGCTGGAACGAGGCGTGACGAACGCGGCGCTAGGCCCCATGTGGGATCCGGTGGCGGCGCGCATCGCCTTCGACGCCGGCCCCGGCGCCGAGCTGGACCTGCGCATCGGCGGCAAGGTCGGCCCGCTGTCCGGCGATCCGCTGGACCTGCGCTGCACGGTCAAGGCCATCAAGGCCGACATGATCATGACGGGCCTGTCCGGCGCACCGGCGGCCATGGGCGATTGCGCCCTGGTCGAGACCCAGGGCATCGAGATCGTGCTGACCTCGCTGCGCAACCAGGCCATCAACATGGACCTGTTCACGCAACTGGGCTGCGATCTTTCTTCCAAGAAGATCGTGGTGGTCAAGTCCGCCCAGCATTTCCATGCCTCATTCTCGAAAGTCGCGCGCCACATCATCTATGTCGGCGGCAAAGGCGTCGCCACGCCCGACTGGAAGACGCTCACGTACCGCAATATCCGGCTGCCCAAGTGGCCGCTGTAAGACCCTGCCGGCGCGCGGACGCCGGCGTATCCACCAACACGATGGGAGCCTAGCGCGATGAAAAAACGCCTGCTTTGCCTGTTCTCGACGGCCACGCTCGGCCTGGCCTTTACCCTTGGCGCCGCGCCGGCGCACGCGCAGCAGGCCAAGACCCTGCGCATCGTGCCGCACGCCGACCTGAAAGTGCTGGACCCGACTTTCACCACCGCCTACATCACGCGCAACTTCGGCTACATGGTTTACGACACGCTGTTCGCGATGGACTCGCACAGCAAGCCGCAGCCGCAGATGGTCGAGAAGTACTCGGCCAGCGATGACAAGAAGACCTGGACCTTCACGCTGCTGCCCGGCCTGAAATTCAGTGACGGCCAGGCGTTGACCACGGCCGACGTGATCGCGTCCCTGCAGCGCTGGTCCGCGCGCGACAATATCGGCCAGGCCATCACGCGCGCCGGCGGCAAGTGGGAAGCCGTGGACGGCAGCACCTTCAAGCTGACGCTGGACCAGCCGTTCGATCTGGTGCTCGACGGGCTGGCCAAGGTCTCCAGCTACCCCGCATTCATCCTGCCTCAGCGCCTGGCTTCGCTTCCTGCCGACCGTCCGCTGACCGAGGTCGTTGGCTCCGGCCCCTACGTCTTCAAGCGTGCCGAATGGGTGCCCGGCAGCAAGATCGTGTTCGAGCAGAATCCGAACTACCTTGGCCCCAAGGCGCAGGCCGACGGCCTGGCGGGCAACAAGACTCCGCATATCCCGCGCGTGGAATGGCGCGTGCTGCCCGACTCCAACAGCGCGACGGCCGCGCTGACCAACGGCGAAGTCGACATGATCGAACAAGCGCCGGCGGACTACATCGACGCCTTGCGCGGCAACAAGAACGTCAAGATCGGCGTGATGGAGCGCGCCCAGGGTTACATCATCCTGAACCAGTCCATGCCGCCCTTCAACAATGAAAAGGCGCGCCAGGCCGTCGCCCATCTGGTGGACCAGGACAAGTTCACCGCCGCCATGGGCTACCCCGACGATCTGCGCATGAAGTATTGCGCCACGGTCTTCATCTGCGGCGGTCCTTATGACACCACCGCCGGCGCGGCGCCCTACGCCAAGCCCGATCCCGCCCTGGCCAAGAAGCTGCTGGCCGAGGCCGGATACAAGGGCGAGAAGGTCGCGATCCTGTTGCCCACGGACCTGGCCTACCTGAACTCCGCCACGCTGGTCGCCATCCAGGCGCTGCAGGATATCGGCGTGAACCTCGACATCCAGTCCATGGACTGGGCCACGCTGACCGCCCGCCGCGCCCGCAAGGAGCCCATCGACAAGGGCGGCTGGAACATCTTCCTGTCGGCCGCTTCCGAATTCAACGTCGACTCGCCCATCAGCAACACCTACCTGGGCGCGGTGTGCGGCAACAGCCTGCCCGGCTGGCCCTGCGACAAGAAGCTGGACGAACTGCGCGCCCAATGGATCGCGGCCACCAGTTCGGACGAGCGCAAGCGCGTCCTCGACCTGTTCCAGGAGCGCGCCTATGAAGCCTTCCCCGCAATCTCGGTGGGTCAGTATTCGCGCGCGTTCGCCTCACACAACAGCCTGAAGAACGCGGACAAGATCTGGAGCCTGCCCAACCTGTGGGTGCTGGACAAGTAGTCCGCCGCCAGCCTAATCGATACGCGAGACGACCATGGGTTACATCATCCGGCGAGTGCTAGCCATCGTGCCAGTCATGGCAGTGGTGGCGGTAATCGTCTTCCTGCTGATCCACCTGTCGCCCGGAGACCCGGCGGCGCTCATCGCCGGGGACTTCGCTTCAGCGGACGACATCGCCAAGCTGCGCGTGGCGCTGGGCCTGGACGAGCCGCTGTGGCGGCAGTTCGGGCTGTGGGCGGGCAAGCTGCTGCAGGGCGACCTGGGCACGTCCATCTTCACCCAAGTGCCCGTGACGCAGCTGCTGGCGCAGCGGGTGGAGCCCACCTTGTCCATCGCCGCGCTCACGATGCTGGTGTCCATCGCCGTGGCGGTGCCGCTAGGCGTGCTGGCGGCCTACCGGGCCGGCACCTGGATCGACCGCCTGGTCATGCTGTTCGCGGTGCTGGCCTTCTCGGTGCCGGTGTTCCTGGTCGGCTACCTGCTCATCTACGGCTTCGCCATCAAGCTGCAATGGCTGCCGGTGCAGGGCTACGTCAGCCTGGCCGAGGGCGTGATCCCCTGGCTGCGCAACCTGACCTTGCCCTGTATCAACCTGGCATTGGTGTACATCGCGCTGATCACCCGCATGACCCGCGCAACCGTGGTGGAAGTGCTGCACGAGGACTACATCCGCACGGCGCGCGCCAAGGGGCTGGCGGTGCTGCCGGTGCTGGAACACGCGCTGCGCAACGCCGCCATTCCCATCGCCACCACGGTGGGCGTGGGCATCGCGCTGCTGATCGGCGGCGTGGTCGTGACCGAGACGGTGTTCGCCATCCCCGGCATTGGCCGGCTGGTCATCGACGCGGTCCAACACCACGACTATCCGGTGATCCAGAGCGTGCTGCTGCTATCGGCGGGCACCTACGTGCTGATCAATCTGCTGATCGACCTCAGCTACCGGCTGTTCGATCCTCGCATCCGCTACTGAGCCGCGCAGGAAAAAACCATGTCTGAAAGTTCGATTTCCACCAACGCGCCAGGCTCGCCCATCGTGCTGCACGAGGCGCTGAGCGCCAGCGGCCGCCGCTGGCGCTGGATACGCAAGCACCCCACCCTGATCCTGGGCCTGCTGCTGCTGCTGATCGTGGCGGGCCTGGCGGCCGCCGCGCCCTGGATCGCCACGCACAACCCCATCACCATCAATCCCCTGCAACGCATGAAGCCGCCGTCGGCCGAACATTACTTCGGCACCGACGCGCTGGGCCGCGACGTTTTCAGCCGCGTGGTCTGGGGCGGCCGCGTGTCCCTCGTGGTCGCCATCGTGGTGGCGCTGATCGCCACCGCGGTCGGCGTGGTGCTTGGCCTGCTGGCGGGCTTCGTGCGCTGGGCCGACGCCATCATCATGCGCATCATGGACGGCATGATGGCCATCCCCGACATCTTGCTGGCGATCGCCCTGATGGCGGTGATCCGCGCCAGCCTGACCACGGTGATCATCGCGATCGCGATTCCGCAGGTGCCCCGCATGGTGCGGCTGGTGCGTTCCCTGGCGTTGACGCTGCGCGAACAGCTGTACGTCGAAGCCGCCCATGCCGTAGGCACGCGGCTGCCCGTCATCCTGCGCCGCCACGTGCTGCCCAATATGGTCACGCCGCTGGTGGTGCAGGCCACGTTCATCGCCGCCACCGCGGTGCTGACCGAGGCCGTGTTGTCGTTCCTGGGCGTCGGCGTGCCGGCCCAGGTTCCCAGCTGGGGCAACATGATGGCCGACGCCCGCAACTACGTTGCGGTGGCGTTCTACACCATCCTGTATCCCGGCATCATGCTGGCCATCACCGTGCTGGCAATCAACCTGATGGGCGACGGCCTGCGCGATGCGCTCGACCCACGTCTGGCCAACCAGCGCTAGGAGCACGCCATGGCAATATCCCCCGCCGCCGTCGCCCCTGGCGACGTGCTGCTCGAAGTCGACAACCTGCGCACCTACTTCGATACCGTGTCCGGCACCGTGCGTTCGGTGGACGGCGTGTCCTACCAGGTGCGGGCCGGCCGCACGCTGGGCGTGGTCGGTGAATCCGGATGCGGCAAGAGCGTCACGGCGCTGTCCATCCTGCGGCTGATCCCGACTCCCCCCGGACGCTATGCCGGCGGCCAGATCCGCTACCGCGGCACCGACCTGCTGGGCCTGACCGAAAAGCAGATGCGCCAGATCCGCGGCAACCGGATCTCGATGATTTTCCAGGAGCCGATGACCTCGCTGAACCCGGTGCTGACGGTGGGCCGCCAGATCGCGGAAACGGTCATGCTGCACCAGAAGCTCGGCCGCCGCGACGCCTACCGCCGCGCCGAGGAAATGCTGCGCCTGGTTCAGATCGCCGAGCCCGAGCGGCGCGTGCACGAATATCCGTACCAGCTGTCCGGCGGCATGCGGCAGCGCGTGATGATCGCGCTGGCCCTGGCCTGTAACCCCGAGGTGCTGATCGCCGACGAGCCGACGACGGCGCTGGACGTCACCATCCAGGCGCAGATCGTGGACCTGCTGCGCAGCCTGCAGCAGAGCCTGGGCATGGGCATCGTGCTGATCACGCATGATCTGGGCGTGGTGGCCGAATGCTGTGACCGCGTGGCGGTGATGTATGCCGGCCGCAAGGTCGAGGAAGCGCCCGTCACCGAGTTGTTCGACCGCCCCTTGCACCCGTACACGCGCGCGCTGATGGCGTCGATGCCCTCGATGAACACCTCGACGCAGCGGCTGGCCGAAATCCCCGGCATGGTGCCCGCGCCCAGCGAGCTGGGCAAAGGCTGCAGCTTCGCGCCGCGCTGCGTCTACGCCACCGACCGCTGCCGCGCCGAAGCGCCGCAGCTGATGGAACATGGCAGCGACCACATGGTGGCCTGTCACGAAGCGGCGCGTGTCGCCGCGCAACCGGCCCCGCAGGCGGCGGCTGCCGCGACGCCTGGCGCCGCCCTCACTGGAGTCCAAGCATGAGCGCCCGCAACGAGCCCGCCGCCCCGGCCACGCCTTTGCTGGACGTGCGCGACCTGAAGATGCATTACGCCGGCGCGGGCGGCTGGTTCAAGCCGCGCCGCAAGGTGATCCAGGCCGTGGACGGCGTATCCTTTTCCGTGTCCAAGGGCGAGACCCTGGCGCTGGTGGGCGAGTCCGGCTGCGGCAAGACCACCACCGGCAAGTCCGTGCTGAGGCTGATCCAGCCGACCTCGGGATCGGTGCGGCTGGAAGGCGAAGAGATCCTGGCGCTGACACCCGAGCAGATGCGCAACCGTCGGCGCGACATGCAGATCATCTTCCAGGATCCGTATGCCTCGCTGAATCCCCGCCTGACCGCCGGCGACATCGTCGGCGAGCCGCTGGAGAACTTCCCAGCCTCGGGCGGCCGTTCGCGCGCGGACGAGATCGCCTGGCTGTTCGCCAAGGTAGGCCTGCGTCCGGAAGCGATGAAGAAGTTCCCCCATGAGTTCTCCGGCGGCCAGCGGCAGCGCCTGGGCATCGCGCGCGCGCTGGCCCTGCGGCCCAAGCTGATCGTGTGCGACGAGCCCGTGTCCGCGCTGGACGTGTCGGTGCAGGCGCAGGTGATCAACCTGCTGATGGATCTGCAGGAAGAAATGGGCATCGCCTACCTGTTCGTGGCGCATGACCTCGCCGTGGTGCGGCACATCAGCCATCGGGTCGCGGTGATGTACCTGGGCCGCATCGTCGAGGTCGCCGACCGCGACACGCTGTTCTCTCGTCCACTGCATCCCTACACCGAGATCCTGCTGTCCGCGGTGCCGGTCCCGGATCCACACAAGCCCGCGCAGCGCAAGCTGCTGCAGGGCGACCCGCCCAGTCCGGCGAATCCGCCCAGCGGCTGCCGCTTCCACACGCGCTGCCCGCTGGCGCAGCCCCTGTGCAAAGAGAAGCAGCCGGTCCTGACGCAGCGGCCGGGCGGCTCGGAAGCCGGGCAGCATTGGGTGGCGTGCCACTTCCGATGAGCGCGCCGCGCCTGCTGGCGGGCCCCTTGCCTGGCCGCGACCCGGTCTTTGGCCGCGGCATTGCCGAGCTGCGGGCGTCCATGGCGGCCGGCAGGCTCAGCGCCATGGACCTGGTGCGCGCCTACCTGGCGCGCATCGCGGCGCACGATCAGGCCGGACCGGCGCTCAACGCGGTCATCGCCTTGAACGGCCGGGCGCTGGCCGAAGCCGCCGAGCGGGATGCGCAGCGGCAACGCGGCGCGGCGCTGGGGCCCTTGCACGGCATGCCCATCCTGCTCAAGGACAACATCGATGCCGCGGGCATGCCCGCCACCGCAGGCTCGCTCGCGCTGGCCGGGCGCCGACCGCGGCGCGATGCCGACATCGTGCACCGGCTGCGCGAAGCAGGCGCCATCGTGCTGGGCAAGACCACGCTGCACGAACTGGCTTGCGGCATCACCAACGTTTCTTCACTATCCGGCCGCACGCGCAACGCCTACGACGCCGCGCGCGTGCCGGGCGGATCCAGCGGCGGCAGCGCCGTTGCGGTGGCGTCCAGCTTCGCGGCGGCGACGATAGGCACGGACACCAGCGGCTCGATCCGCATCCCCGCGGCCTTCAACCAGGTATGGGGCCTGCGCCCCACGGCCGGACGCTACAGCAATGCCGGCGTGGTGCCGTTGTCGCCAACGCTGGACACTGTCGGCCCCATGGCCCGCAGCCATGCGGATCTCGAAATCCTGTGGTCGGTGATGGCAGCGTTGGACAGTCAGCACGACAGCAGCCGCGGCGCGCACCCAGGCTGGCGCGTAGGCGCGCTGGACGCGTTCTTCGGTTCCGCCTCCTCAGAACAGGAAGTCTCCCGGCATGCCCAGGCGGTTCTCGCCTGCTGGGAGGCCGACGGTGCGCATATCCAGCCTGTCGCGCTGGCTCTGGAAGACGCGCGGCTGACGGCCGCCAACGTCACCGGCTATGAATTCCGCGATGCATTGGCGCGCTGCCTGCGCGAAGCCGGCCTGTCCGTGCGCAGCCTCACCGACATCCTGGACGGTGGCTATCCCCACCCGGAAGTCGCGCCGTTGCTGCGCGAACGCGATGCGCTGCGCGATCCCGATGGCAGCGGCCGCTTGGCGGTACTGGCACGCGCCCAGACGCTGCGCGACGAGGTGTTGGCGGCCATGGAGCATGGCCAGCTGGACCTGCTGGCCTATCCCAGCGTGCGCGGCGCGCCGGTACTGCTGGGCGAAGCGCAGCGCGGCGGCAATGGCCTGCTCGCGGCGGTGACGGGACTGCCGGCCTTGAGCGTGCCTGTCGGTTTCACGAAAAGCGGCATACCCGTCGGCCTGGAACTGCTGGGCCGCGCGGACAGCGAGCGCCTGCTGTTGCAGGCAGCGCAGCGCTTCGAGATCGGAGGATCGGTCGCGGTGTAGGAAATAGCGCGCAGCGTTTGCAGGGGAAACGCTGCGTCATTTTAGATTTCCTAAACTCAACATCGAGAAATGATCGCTGTACTCGCTCTAGCGGGGGAAGGAGAATTTCTGGATCGCAGCGGATCCTGAAAATTTAGCCAACCTCAAATGAGCAAGCGCATGCTGAATCTATACACCGATAGTTCTCCGAACGGCTACAAGGCCACGATCGCCCTCGAGGAACTGGAACTGCCCTATCGCCTGCATCACGTGCGCATCGCGCAGGGCGAACACCGCCAGCCCGACTTCCTGGCCCTGAACCCGCATGGCCGCATCCCGGCCCTGACCGACGAAGACACCGGCGTCGCGCTGTTCGAATCGGCGGCCATACTGCTGTATCTCGCGGAAAAAACCGGGAAGCTGCTGCCCCCTGACACCCAGGGCCGGTGGGAAGCGATCAAGTGGCTGCAATTCCATTCCAGCAGCGTCGGCCCCATCATCGGACAGCGCGTGAATTTCGAGGTGTTCGACAAGGCGCGCAACCCCGCCGCGCTCGAACGCTACCAACGCCTGACCGAGGATGCGCTCGCGGTGCTGGACCGCAGGCTGGCCGAACATCCCTATCTTGCCGGCGACACCTACTCCATCGCCGACATCGCGCATTTCGGCTGGAGCCACATCGCGCGGATCATCGATTTCGATTTCAGCCATCACCAGCATCTGAGCGCATGGCACGAACGCGTGGCGGCCCGGCCCGCGGTCGCCAAAGGCATCACGCTGCCCGCGCCGGCAACGGGCGCTTGAAAGAAACAAGGACAGTCGAAATGGATACCACCCACTCTCTCCACGGCGCGACCGGAGCGTCATACTTCGCCTTTTCCGCGCACCCCGGCTATCGGCGGATGTTCGCGCCCGAACGCCTGACCCTGGGCATCTTCCTGCCGCTGCGCTTTTATGAAGGCAGCATGGCGGTCCTTGCGGGCCAGGCGGAACTGGTGCGGCAGATTGACCGGCAGGATTTTGCCGCCGTCTGGGTGCGCGACGTGCCCTTGTATTCCCCGTCCTTCGGCGATGCCGGCCAGGTCTTCGATCCATTCACCTACCTGGCTTTTCTGGCGGCGCAAACGAAGAAGATTGCCTTGGCGACGGGCAGCGCGATCTTTTCCCTGCGCCACCCCATCGATCTGGCCAAGGCGGCGAGCACCATCGACCAACTGTCGGGCGGCCGGCTGGTGCTGGGAATCGCCTCGGGAGACCGGCCTGTCGAGTTTCCCGCTTATGGACTGCAGCATGACGACCGCGGCACGCGTTTCGCCGAAGCCGTCTCGTATTTCCGCCAGTTGATACGCCCAGGGCGTCTTGAGATCGATTCGCCGCTGGGGCGTTTCAGCAATGCGGAATTCCTGCCCAAGCCCGCCGCAGGCGTCATTCCGCTCATCGTCACGGGTTCATCGGGGCAGTCGCTGGCGTGGATTGCCGAACACGCCGATGGCTGGCTGACCTATCCCGACGCCACCGATACGTCGATAGGACCAAAACGCCTGGGGGAAAAAATCCGCGCCTGGCGCGCCCAGATACCCGACGGCGGCTTCCGTCCGCACATGACCAATGAATGGCTGGACCTCGCCGAAGACCCCGACCATCCGCGCACGCCCTTGCACAACGGCTTCGTGCTGCGCACGGGCAGGAAGGGCTTGATCGCCTTGCTGGAAGAATGGCAGGCGGCAGGCGTCAATCACGCCGCGATCGGAATCCAGTTCTCGCAACGGCCCGCCGCGGAAGTACTGCAGGAACTGGCTGAAGAAGTGCTTCCGCATTTCCCCACGCATCAAGGGCCGGCCAACATGCCGGACGCTTGGTAACTCACGCAGGCCGCTACGCTATGCTTGACGGTTTTCATTCCGAATCCCGTCATGGCGCAGCCCTCCGCCCGCGTACTCGAAGGAACCTTCGATCAGCTCCGCCTCGCGGTGCCGCTCGTGCGGCGCGATGCGTTCCTGCGCATCGGAGCAGAATCCGTGATCGCCGCCGGGCTGGAGGCGCCGCAGATCAACCAGCTGCATCGCTTGCATCAGCAAGGCATCTCCGCGCGCGTGGGCGTGATGGACGGCGAAGAAGGACTGGCGGTCTTCTCCTGGGCCGTTCCAGCGCGCGGAGAACCCATCCCGCCGCGCTGCTACCAGACCCTGAAACGGCGCGGCTGGCGCGAGGTCGCCGTCGGCGGCGCGGTCGGCGCGGCGTTCGTGTGGCTGGCGTGGCTGCTCGGCATCGGCAGTCTCACACGCGTGTTCCTGATGGTCTTCTCGCTGGTCGCCGCCCTGGTGGCGCTGGTGGTGGCGGGATCGGCCTTGCATGGCCTTTGGCACAACCGCCGCCACCGCCCGCTGATCCTGGCGAGCGAAGCGCTCTACGACCCCAAGCAACGGCCGGCGGCCGGCACGCCCGCCCCGCCGCCGCAGCCGCCCCGCCAGGAGCCGCTATCGGCGCAGGACGAGGGCGAGCCGCCCATCGGGCATGTCCGCGGCCACCTTGCCGGCCTCACGCACGAAATGCGCCAGGTCCACAAAGGACCCAACTACGGCATCTACCGCTACGCCGTCAACGGCGTGGACTACGCGATGATTGCCCAGGAAGCATTCGGCGACGCCCTGCCCTTCCTGGCCGAGGACGACCGCGTCGAATTGGCGGTGCGCGCGGCCCCCGTCCACCCGGATGGCCGGCGCGCCGTCTATGCGCTACGCAATCTGGAAGATGGCCGCTGCTATATGTGCCACCGCTACTACGGCGGCGAGCAAGGCAGGGACACGCCCATCCGCGTAGGCATGAGCCAGCGCGCGCGCATGCTCAAGCTGATAGGCGGGCTGCTGCTGACGGCGTGGCTGTTCGTGGTCGGCCTGCAGTTTTTCGCCGAACCCGGCGATGGCTCGTTCCAGGACTTGCCCGAACTGGCGGTCTTCCTGCTGGCGCTCTTCTTCATCGTGTGGCTGGGCTTCGCCCTGCCCCTGCTGTGGCTGGACACCCGCTGGCGCATGGGCAGGCCCACGCGGCGCCAGCGTTTCACGCAACGGATCTACGCCATGCTGGATCTGGGCACGCCCTTGGCGCCGTCGCAGCGCATCGAAGACCTGTAGGGCGCACGCAGGCTTCAGTTGTCCAGCAGCTTCACGGTCTGCGGGTTGTAGCCGAAATACGCGCCGCCGCAGCCCGTATAGGCTTGCGCGGCGGCGGGCAGGCCGGTGGAGCGGATGGAGAGTTCTCCGCGCACGCGGATCTCCCTGTAGCGCTCGGCGGCCACCGTTTCATCGGGCAAGAAGTACAGGCGCACGCGCACCAGGCCCTTGTCCGGATCTTTCCTGCTCGCCGCGCTGAAGGCCGGCACGGTCGCCATCGCCTCGCGCCAGGTCCCGGGCGCTTCCATCGTCTGCCAACGCACCCGCAAGGGCTGCTCCAGATCGAGCAGGACCGGACTGCCGCCGCGCGCCGGATCGCAAGGGCCCGGCAACACGCCGCGCGCCGCGTACGAACCCATGTCGTAGGCCTGGCCGTTGATCTCCACCCTGGCGATGGTCTGCGGCGTCAGGTTCTCCAGACCGAATATCGCCAAGCCGGGAATCCCGGCAGCCTCCATCTGGTCCTCGGTCGTGCCGGCGAAGCGCGCAATACCCGGCGCAACCTCGACGTGGTCGGCATAGTGGTAGTACTGGTAGACCACCAGCGCCGCCTCGCCATATGCGAACGCCGAGGGCAGCTTGCCGAGATCCGGGTATGGCAAGCGCTGCAGCGGCACGGATGCGCCGGGCGTTCCGTCCTGGCTGGAGTACACGTAGCGGTCCACGCCGCCCTTCAGGCGCGCGCCGTCGTAGGGAAACGTCTCTCTGGCCGCTGGCCCCTGATTCGGATAGCGGTGAAAGCGCGAAAACATGCGTTGCTCCGCCGACCCGGGCTCCAGGTACGGCGATGCGCCGGAAGACAGGCTCCCGCCGCGACTGTCCGGCCAGACGGTGCGGCCGCTCAGATTGATGTGCGTCTCCGCGATCGCGGGGTGTGACTCCCGAAAGCGGTCCTGCCTGCCCTGCTCGATGGAGTCGCTGACGGGCACGATGGCCAACGCAAGCACCGAGGGCACGAACAGCAACGCATGGACGCGGCCCGGCACCTGGCCCTTGTCGCGCACCATGTACACGATCCAGCACAGCGCCAGCGTCACGGCCAGCGGTCCGCCGAACAACACGCCATAGCCCAGCAGCGCCTGCGCGCCCCAGCCGAGGTTGGGGCTGGAAACGAACACGATGCCGAGGAATGCCAGCAATCCTGCCAGCAGGAGGGAGACGATGATGCCAAGCAGGTAGTGCCGGATTTGCTTCAAGTGCGCAGTCCTCGCCGGTTGCGGCCTCGGCGCCATCCCGCTGGGAATGGCAGCCGACGATCTAGTCTGGCGGCAGGATAACGCTAATTCCAGTTCCGTTCTGGATCAGAAGCGGGCCTATCAGCTAGCGGGGCTTGATCCCCGCCGCGGAAATCTCCTTGCCCCATACCTCATAATCGTTCTTGATGCGCTGCTGCAACTCTGCCGCAGTGGACGACTGTGGCTGCATCCCCATCGATTTCAGGCTTGCCGCCACCGACTCCTGGCCGACCGCTCGTTCCACGGACGCCTGCAGGCGCTGAACAATCGGCGCGGGTACGCCAGCGGGCGCGATCACGCCGTACCAGGAGTTGAGGCCGAATGGTATGCCGAGTTCCAGGAACGTCGGCGCATCGGGGAACATGCTGGCCCGCTCGGGAGACGTCACGGCCAGGATCCGGACAGCCCCCGCCTTCGCCTGCGCAGAGGCCAGCGCCCAGCCTCCGAACGTCGCGTCCAGATCCCCGCCCAGCATTCCCATCAGTGCCTCGCTCGACCCCTTGTAAGCGACGTGCTGAATGCTGATATTGGCGTGCCGCTTCATGATCTCGCCGCTAATGTGCCCGGCGCTGCCGTCCCCCCAGGAGCCGAAGTTCATCGTTCCGGGACTGGCCTTGGCGCGCTGTACCAAGTCCGCATAGGAGGAAATGGGCGACTTCGCGGGAACCATCAGCGCATTGCCGGAAACTGAAATCAGCCCGATGCCCGCAATGTCCGTCAAAGGGTCGAAGAGCTTCTTCACGAGCAGGTGCGGCGACAACGACAAGGCTGCCTGATAAGAAACGCCTATCGTGTAGCCATCGGGCTTGGAATTGGCCAGGGCGGCGATTCCGATCAATCCGCCCGCCCCCGCCTTGTTCTCCACGATGACAGGCTGCCGCAGATCGGCGCTCATCTGCTGCGCCACCAGCCTTGCCAGCGTGTCCGGCTCTCCGCCCGCGGGTGACGGAACAATCAGTCTGATTGGTTTCGTGGGGAAGGCCGCATCACTTTGCGCCCAGGCGGGAGCCGTGACGCAGCAAAGTGATGCAAAAACGATGAGTCCTCTGATGTGTTTTTTCATGGTTTTTCTCGAAAATTGTTATGCGTGGCCTGCATCTTCCAGAATCATGTCAACCGCCTTCTCCCCAATGGCGATCGAGGGTGCGTTGGTATTTGCCGACGGCATGGTCGGCATGACGGAAGCATCTGCTATCCGCAGGCAGGAGACTCCCCGCACGCGCAAGCGTTCGTCTACGACCGATTCCGCATCGGTTCCCATACGGCATGAGCCGACCGGGTGATATGAGGTCTGGCCCAGCGCACCGACGTAGTCCAGCAAGGCTTCATCCGAAGTGCAGCCAGGACCCGGCCTCGTCTCCCGTACGATGAATTTCGACAACGCGGGCTGTTCGGCGACCTGGCGCGCGAGCCGAAGCGCTCCCAGCGTCGAACGCACATCTTCGGGATGATGGAGATAGTTCCCACGGATGGAGGGAGAGGCGTTGGGATCCTTCGATGTAATGTGAACCGAGCCTTGTGACTTCGGCCTCAGCGCGAAGGTGCCGATCGAGAATCCGGGGAAGTCGTCGAGCACCAGCTTGCCTGCGGTTCTGGCATCCTCGCTGGACAGATAGTGCAACTGCAACTTGGCGTCGGGTTGATCCAGTCCGGGATCGGTCCGGACCAAGGCATGAGCAACGGCGCTTGCGCTGCTCATCAAACCGTCTCCGCTCGCCGCCAGCCGCAATGCCATCAGCGCCTTACGCCACGGACTGGGCACAATCTGGTTGAGCGTCCGCGCATTGCGGCATTCATAGGTCAGCCGCACATGAAGATGATCGCGCAAGCCCTCGCCCACCAATTGCGCATGATGCCGGACGGAAATCCCCAACCCGGAGAGACGCTGCGGGTCGCCTATCCCTGAGAGCTCCAACAATTGCGGCGATTGCAGCGCGCCCGCTGACAGGATGACTTCCTTGGCTGCAAGGACTCGGCAACGCGCCCCATCCTTGCGGTACTCGACGCCGCATGCGCGACTGCCTTCGAACAGGATTTGCTCAACCATCGCCCCTGTAATCACATGCAGCGCGCTCCCGCGCGGCAGCGACTTGAGATACGCGTCGCGAGCGCTGACCCGGAGTCCTCGCCGGGTGTTCATCTGCAGATATCCGACTCCCTCGTAGTCCTTCCCGTTGTAATCGGAATTCGCCGGTACGCCGGCTTGCACACACGCGGCCACGAACGCATCCATGAGCGGCTGGCGAGGACCATACTCGCTGACGACGACGGGACCTCCCCGGCCGCGGATCGCAGGGTCTCCAGCCCGGAAATTCTCAATGCGCCGCAGATAGGTCTTGAACGAATCACCGTCCCAGCCGGAAAGGCCGTACTCGTCGCGCCAACGGTCGTATTCCTTGGGATCGCCATGTACCCAGATCATGCCGTTGACCGCGGACGATCCGCCCAGCACGCGACCGCGCGGCCAATAGATCGGGCGATCCTTGAGACGGGTCTCCGGCTGCGTGTAGAACTTCCTCACGACCCGCTCGTCACGGATGAGGTAGGCGACCCCTGCGGGCACTCTTATCCAGATGCTCCGCTCGGCCTTTCCGGCCTCCAACAACATGACACTGTGCTTGCCGCAGCGGGCCAATCCGGCCGCAACGGCGCAACCTGCCGACCCGCCTCCAACCACCACATAGTCTACGATTTTTGGCGAACCCATCATGCCGTTCCCAGCGCGCGCATCAATCGCCGCGCTTCCGTTCCCATGCGCGCGAAGCGCGCGTCGCCTTGTTCCGGTTGCGCAAGTTGCGGGCCGAATCGGGCCGGGATGGGTTCAATCTCAAGCTCGATCAGCACGGGCGCCGGCGCTGCAAGCCATGCGCCTATTCCAGCGCGAAGCTCGTCCTCCTGCCTGAACCGGATCGCGCCCGCGTAGCCCGAAGCCAAGGCCGCCGCCCGGAAGTCGACCCTCCCTTCCCCCGCCACCGCCAGGTTTGCGCCGCCGTTGAACTGCACGCCGTTGGCGAACACGAAATGGTAGAAATTCGACGGCCGCATGCCCGCCACCGTGGCAAGCACGCCAAGCTCCATGAGCAAACTGGCGTCGCCATCGAGAATGATGATTTTGCGTTCTGGACAAGAGAGCGCCAGGCCCAGTCCCAGGCCGGCCGCCCCCCCCATCAGCGGGACCGATGAAAGGCCGAAGGCGTATTCTGGATCGATCTGGTCCATGCTGTGCATGGCCGACATCGTGCTGATCACGATGGCATCAGCCCGTGCTTCTCGAATTATCTTGCAGGCGTCTTGCGTTGAAATGCTCATGGCTAGTTCCAGGCTGTGTAGTGGCCGATCAGCACCGCGGCAGGCCCCGACCGGGCAGCGCAGGATTCGATTGCCATGTCGATGTTGGGCAAATCTTGCGGGCCGTCCAGGCGCCAATGATCGATGCCCATGACGTCCAGGACGGGTTCCACCAGGTTGACTACGCGGCGCCGCGACAGGGAGGGATCGTTCCCGACATTGGAATACTCCCTGCCAAATTGGCCGATCATCAGCAGCATGGACAGGCCCGCATCCAGGCCCACCGCCCGCAGGCTGTTGAGGCAATTGAGCAAGCCCTGGTTCTGTATCAGCACGGCGACTCTGTGGCCTCCGATATGGAGACCTCCCGCGACATGGATCGCCTGGTTTTCATCCGAGCAGCGGATAACCTGGAAGTTCGGCGTCTTGTCGATCAGGTCATGGACCGAGAGCTGCACGAAGTCGGGCACGGTCACGATCTTGTGGAATCCGCCTGCATCGAGCCGTTCGACGATGGCGGTGGCGGGCACGGAGGCTAGCAAAGTGGTCACGGTGTCATCTCATCTACGCAGTGATCCAAATTCTAGGAATCTGATCAATAATCCACCATTCATTTAATTTGATACATCGATACGAAAAACGGATCGAGGAGATGATGGAAAACGCTGATTCCAACCTGCTCAAGCGCCTGAGGATCCGGCACCTGGAACTGCTCAGCCATTTGCGGGAAGTTTCGACGGTGCATGCTGCGGCGGAACGCATGCATCTCTCCCAACCCGCCGTGACGCGGATGATCAAAGAGATAGAAGAGGTCTTCGGCGGCCCTCTTTTTGACCGCATGGCGCGCGGCATAGCCGCAAACCACATCGGGGCAGAGCTGATACGCCGTTCGGACGTCTTGATGGCCGGCCTCGGCGCGGCTCAGGAAGAGGCGGCCATCATGAGGTCCGGCGGGTCCGGGCTGATCCGGATCGGAACGTTCTCCGGTTCCAACATGCTGCCTTCCGGCATCGTGGAACTGCGCCGCCGCATGCCCAATCTCGTGGTTCAGATCCGCGAGTTCCAG
Organism: Achromobacter pestifer; assembly: GCF_013267355.1. Classification (NCBI taxonomy): domain Bacteria; kingdom Pseudomonadati; phylum Pseudomonadota; class Betaproteobacteria; order Burkholderiales; family Alcaligenaceae; genus Achromobacter; species Achromobacter pestifer. The sequence goes on along the minus strand of NZ_CP053985.1, from coordinate 3,869,491 downwards.
ATAGACCTGTTGATCGCGGAGCTGTTGCGGGGAGAGCTCGATTGCATCGTTGGCGCGCTGGCGCCAGACGAGTTCAACAACGAACGCCTGGACAGGCTGCAGGTCAATCTGCTGGCCAGCGACCGCCTCAGCGTGGTGGCGGCCAGAACGCACCCGCTTGCACGCCGGAAGAAAATCTCCTGGGCCCAACTGGCCAACGAGGACTGGATCCTGCCGCCACGCGGATCGCTGCTGCGACGCGCGGTCATAGCGGCCTGCCTGACCGAGGGGGTCACGCCCCCTCAGCCCAGCATCGAATGTCTTTCCACGCTGACGGTGTTGACGTTTCTTCGTTTGGATCCGGGCGGCATCGGACCAATGCGGGAACAACACGCATTGGAAGAAACCAGACTGAACAAGGAAATGGTCATTCTTGACGTAAGGCCGGGCGCCACCATGCCGCCATTGGCGTTGATTGCGCGCAGCGGCCCGGAGGCAATGCGTCATCCCGTCAAGGAATTGCTCGACATCCTCAGGGGCCTGTCCTCACCCCCAAAAGGGGCTATCGACTAATCTGCCTGCGGCAGGAGTACGGTCACTACTTTCCGGCGCCCCGGCTGGTCGCCTACTTGCCCTTGCGCAGCGACAGCGGCACGCCCCAGACCGGATCCTCCATGCCCTGCTTGACCAGGGGCGTGATCTGCATGGGGATCATTTTGGACAGCAGCTCACGGTGTTCCGCGCTTACGTTCGCAAGCCGCTCGATGTACTTCTGCGTGAACTCCATGGGCGCCGGCCGAGTGTAGACGGTCAGGTCTTCAAGCGGACATTCGATCATCTTGGGATCGACCGCGCGGCAGGCCGATTGCCGGTATTTGTAGCTTGGCGTCTTCAGATGCATGCGCTGGCTCAGCACCAGTTGGCCGCCCTGGAGGGTGAAGCTTGCCAGCGCCTGCTGCGGCGGGATGCGCGCCTGCACCTTGATCGCGGGAATATCGCGGGAATCGGTCTCTTCGCGGTAGCCGGCGGCGCCGAGCTGCGTGGTCTCGCTGTACTGCTGCTCGCCCCAGCTCACGCAGGCGCCCGAGGCCATGTGCACGGCGGTGCAGACCTTGCGCGTCTTGGTCTCGGTGCCATAGGTGGCGTCGCGCCAGTTGGTTTCCCTGTAGAACTCGCGATAGAGCTCGGGCGACAGGTAGGCGGTGCCGTTGGCGCCTCGGCCCGACCCGACCTTGCCGTCCTGGGCGCCGACCTGCTCGAGCAGCGCATTCAACTTGTAATCGTCACCGCCGGTCAACAGGTATTTTCCGGGCGGCAGGATATGCACCTCGAAGGCCTGGAACAGGTAGGTCGTCTTCTTGTCCCGCTGCAGCGAATTGGTCTCGAAACCTCGGCTGAAGGTTATCCGCGGATCCTTTTCGTACATCCAGATGACGCGCGAGGTCCATTTGGTCATTTCCAACGCGTCGCCCAGCGAACGATGCGGCATGATATCGGCCACCAGCACCACGGCCATGTTGTCCTTGAGCGCCGCGTCGATCAGGTCCAATAGCTGGGCATAGCGCGGATCGTTCCGGGTGCCCTCCGCGCTCAGGAACGGGTGGGGCGCGCAGCCCGACAGAGCCAGCATGAGCGTCAGGGCGGACAAGGCTAGTCGCGGTCGCATCAGGGTCATGGAGCGGTCCTTGGGTTAGGCGGGATCGGTTTGTTGTGCGCGGATACTAATGGCTTGGGGCTGGATCGCAACGTTTACCTGAGGCCTGAAACATGGCGCAGATAGGGCCGCTCCGAGCCGCTGCGGCCCCGCGCCAGCGGCCTGGCACGAAACACGGCTGCAGCGCCAGCAATGGCGCGGCCTGCTGGCGCGTCAAGTCTGGCAGCCACAAAAAAAAACGTAACGGCTGACACAAGCGGTTTGAAATTCTTTGTTGCGATTGTTTCTCGTCTCGGCGATGCTAGGCCTCGTCTGTCGCCATCCCGCCTGGAGACCCCGCCATGTCGCTCGCGCTTTACGGTCATCCCTTCTCTTCCTACACGCAGAAGGTGCTGATCGCGCTATACGAAAACGGCACCCCGTTCGAGTTCCGCTGCATCGGCCCCGACACGCCGCAACACGCGGCCGAATGGCTGCGGCGCTGGCCCCTGCACAAGTTTCCGCTGCTGGAAGACGGGGACCGCAATGTCGCCGAGACCAGCATCATCATCGAGCACCTGCAGCTGGAGCACCCCGGCCCGCAGCCCCTGCTGCCGGCCGATCCCAAGGCGGCGCTGGAGGTGCGCTTCCTGGACCGGTTCTTCGACCTGCACGTCATGAACTGGACACAACATGCCGTCGGCGGCGCACTGTCGGGCGACGAGGCCAAGCGCCGGGAAGCGCTGGCGCTGGCCGTCGAAAAGCTGGAAGTCGCCTACGCCTGGCTGGAGAGCCATCTGGCCGGCAGAACCTGGGCCGCTGGCGCAGACTTCACGCTGGCGGACTGCGCCGCCGCGCCCTCGCTGTTCTATGGGGACTGGACGCACCGTATCGCCGAGACATATCCGGTGCTGCGCGCCTATCGGGCACGTCTGCTTGCGCGCCCATCGTTCGCGCGGGCCGTGGAAGAAGCGCGGCCGTATCGGCCGCTGTTCCCGCTGGGCGCTCCGGACCGGGATTGAGCCCGGCCCGGCAGACACATCACTCGTTGCCGGCCGCCATGTCCCATACTTTCTGGGCGATGGGGTTCTTCTGTTCCTCGATGATGTGGGCCATCAGGCCCACGGAGCGGCCGATCATCGTCAAGGCCTTGCCCAGTTCAGGCGTCAGTCCCATGTCCAGCACGATGGCGCCCTTGGCCCCGGTGGCATTCAGCGGAATCTTGCGGCCCGACTGGCGAGCGGCCGCCGCGGCCAACTCCACGGCAAAGCGCGAATAATTGCCGTAATAGCCGCAGTCCCTGGCGATCTCGAACATCTTTTCACAACGGGGATCGCCATCCACGTGTATCGGATGCCCCACGCCGGGGATCTTGCGCTTGGCCGCCTTGTTGGCCGCGACGCATTCCTCGGCATAGCGGCGCAGCTCCTCGTCCGTGTAGCTGTCCTGCTTGGGCAGCGCATCGCGCAGAAAGCGCGCGGCGTATTCGATCACGCCGAGAAAGCGGCTGCCGGCGCCCAGCAGGCCCGCTGCAAGGGCGCCCTGCATGGCCTCGGGCGCGCCGTGCAGGGTCAGCCGCGCCGACAGGGCGCTGGGCGTGAGGCCGTGGTCGGTGGCGCTTACCAGGAACAGGTTGAGCATGGTCTTGAGCTGGGGCGTGGGAAACTCGCCCAGCAGCTCCAGGGCCAGCACGTCGATGAAGTCGCGCTGGAACAGGTCTTGCACCAGATCATGGCCACGCACCAGGATGGTATGGGCGTCGCCGCCTCCAATCTTGCTGTCGAACATCAGAAATCTCCGTATTTTTTTGTGGGCTGCGCCCGCTTGCTATTCGATGACCGCGTCCAGAGCCACCACACCCCGGCCCTCGTCCAGCACCACCAGCGGGTTGACTTCCAGCGATTGCACGCCGTCGCCCAGGGCGGTGAACAAGGCCGCGATGCGCTGCACGGCGTCCACCAGGGCCGCCCTGTCGCGCGCCGGCAGGCCGCGATGGCTGGCCAGGCGGCGCGCGATGCGCGTCTGGTCCAGCGCGCGCCCGATCTGCTTGCGGCTGGCCGGCAGATGGCAGCGCGCCACATCGGCCTCGACCTCTACCCACACGCCGCCCGCGCCCACGCTCAACACGGGACCGAAGACCTCGTCGCGATGCAGGCCCACCAACATCTCCACGCCGTCCACCACCATTTCCGATACCAATACGCCACGGATGGCGGCGGCCGGCACCTGATGCCGCGCCGCGTTCGCGAGGATGCTCGCGAAGGCCTGGCGCACTTCGGCTTCATCGCGCAGCCGTAGCTGCACGCCGCCGATCTCGCTCTTGTGCAGCACGCCGTCGGCCACCAGCTTGAGCGCCACCGGAAAGCCGATGGCGCGCGCGGCTGCAGCCGCCGCTTCGGCGGTGGCAGCCTGGGATTCGCGGGGTGCCCGCACGCCGTACTGCGCCAGCAGCGCCTTTGCCTGCGCTTCGTTGCACGGTAGCGGCACGGCAGGCGCGGCAGCCGGCAAGCCCGCGGGCGGGGCATCCTGGACCTCATCCGCGGCCTGCTCCGCGTACGCGCTGACGCGCTTGAGCGCCTGCATGGCGTTGCGCAGGCTGTAGACCGGTGCGAATCCTTCCTGGATGAGCAGGTCGTGCGCCGGTCCGCGGCGGCTGCTCATCCAGACAGGCACGAAAGCCTTGGCGCCGCCCTGCGCCACCGCCAGCATGTTGCGCACCAACCCCTCGGTGCTGGCTGAGTAGTTGGAGGTGATGGGATAGAGCACGGCATCCACGCCCGGGTCCGCAAACAGCGGCGCCAGGCAGCGCCGCGCCAGATCCGGATCGGTGAGCGCCTTGG